>JADZFR010000001.1 GCA_020849795.1 Planctomycetota bacterium
CGCTGACCGCCCGCGCTTTCGCCACAGGCAGGGCAGTCCGCTTCGCCATTCTTTGTGTTTTCCATAACTTGTTCCGGCTTGTCGGGCGCGGCAAACCGCGATCAGGTGGTGGGCAGGTCGGCGACCAACGGGAACCCTCGCAGTATGCTCAATGAACCCTGTGAACCCATCGCCACACCCGTCGGCCAGCTTACCCAGGTGTCCACCGTCGGCAGTGTCGGTATAGTCACTGGCGCCAGTACCGAGCCGATGAAAGGCACGCTGGGAATGTCCAGGCCAACCGTGGCCTCGCCCGTTCCTACCAACCCGTTGGCGTCGCGCCTGACAAACCAGCGGTCCCGCATGCCCTGCGGCACCAGGCCGGTGATGCCGCGAGAATGCCCCGGCCCGCCGTCGTCGCCCAGAACCATGAAGTAGATGATACCCGTTTCGCCCGCTTCGTCGTCAATCAAATCGTTGATGTACCACGGCGTGCCGTTAAACGCCGTGATCGGCGCGGTCACTTCGCCCAGCACCGGGTCCATCCACGTATCAAGCACATCTTTGGGTTCGCCGCCGCCATCGCCGAAATACAGGTTACGGAAGGTGCGCAGCGCGCGGCTGTTCGACATGATGGCGTTGGCGCGCCCTTGGTTGCTATCGATCAGGTGGTAGGCCTGATCCAAGGCCGCGAACGTCAAAGCCGCGCCACCCATGTTGATCGTCTTGCCCGCGCCCACCATGTCTTGCAGGCCGGGAAACTGGCTGATCCCGCCGGTAACCTCATCAAGCCGCTGAAAGTAGCGGTACATCAGGCGCATGTCGGCCAGCACGCCAAGCACCTGTTTCAGGAGCTCGGGGTCGCGGATGCGGTCGATGTCAGCCATGCAGATCTGGAAGCGGGTCATGATGGTGACCAGCTCGAAGATGGCTTCGCTATCGGGCTGGTCCGTGCGCTCAGGAACTTCAGTCGTGCAGCCGCCGTCGCTGATCTCGGCCAATTCAGCCGGGTCCATGCGATTGGTGCGGGCAAACGCCACCTGAGTGCCTTCGATGGCTTTCCAGACCCATGCGCGGGGAATCTGCAATTTGTGGGGGAAGTTCTCGATCAACCACGCCTGCCGCAACAGTTGCAGCAAGCGCGAAACATTGGCAAGCGGCATGGGATACCCTTCCAAGGTCAGGAAGGGTGAAGATACCCTACGGCAAACAAAAAAAAAAAAAGGAGTTCGCGAATAAGTTACAGAAATCTTTCGTGGCGGCCATTGCTGGCACACCGCGTTGCGTGATCGGGGCAACACCTTACCACCAGGTCCGCCTTTTTCGGGTTGCCAGAGATGCTGTTAGCGGTCCCTGTGGTCCTTTGCCACAGAGCGCCTGTTACCGACGCGACTATCCGCCGGCTTTGTGGCCCTGGACGATTTGCTCAACTACTGCGGGGTCGGCTAGTGTGGTGATGTCGCCTAGTTGCTGGTACTCGCCTTCGGCGATCTTGCGCAGTATGCGGCGCATGATTTTACCGCTTCTGGTTTTCGGCAAGCCGGGCACGATCTGGATTCTGTCGGGCGTGGCGATTGGGCCGATTACTTCTCGCACCTTTTCTTTCAACTGCCCGATCAGCGTCTTGGGGTCCAACCTGGCGTAACCGGGATTGATGATGCAATACGCGTAAATCCCCACGCCCTTGATGTCATGGGGGAAGCCCACCACGGCAGCCTCCGCCACGGCTTCGTGGGCGACCAGCGCACTTTCGATTTCGGCTGTACCCAGCCTGTGGCCGCTTACGTTCAGCACGTCGTCAACGCGGCCGGTAATCCAGAAATAGCCGTCTTCGTCGCGACGGCAGCCGTCGCCAGTGAAGTAATAGCCGGGGTACAGCGCAAAATAGGTTTCGCGAAAACGCGCATGGTCGCCATAGACAGTGCGAGCCTGGCCGGGCCATGAACGCTTGAGCACCAGGTTGCCGCTGACACCGTTGCCGTGAATCTCGTTGCCGGCTTCATCGACCAGTGCGGGCTCAATGCCGAAAAACGGCAACGTCGCGCTGCCGGGCTTGCAGGGCGTGGCGCCGGGCAAGGGCGTGATGAGTATCCCGCCGGTTTCGGTTTGCCACCAGGTGTCGACGACGGCGCAGCGTTTGTCGCCGACCTTGTCGTGGTACCAGCGCCAGACTTCGGGGTTGATCGGCTCGCCGACGCTGCCCAGCACGCGCAGGCTTTTGCGTGAGTGCTTGCCGACCCATGCGTCACCTTGGGCAATCAGGCTGCGAATCGCGGTGGGGGCTGTGTAGAAGATGTTTACGCCCAGGTCGTCGACGATCTGCCAGTAGCGGCCGGCGTCGGGGTACAGCGGTGTGCTTTCAAACATCACGGTGGTGGCGCCGTTGGCAAGCGGGCCATAAACGATGTAGCTGTGGCCGGTCACCCAGCCGATGTCGGCTGCGCAGAAGTAGATGTCGTCCGGCCGCAGATCAAAAACGTACTCGTGCGTCATGCTGGCGTACACCAGATAGCCGCCCGTGGTATGCAGCACGCCCTTGGGTTTGCCGGTGCTGCCGCTGGTGTACAGCACGAACAGCGGATCTTCGGCGTCCATCCACTCGGCGGGGCAGGTGCTGCGCTGGCGGGCTGTCTCAACGTGTAGCCAGTGGTCGCGGCCCTGCTTCATGGGCACGTCGGCGTCGGTGCGGCGGGCGACCAGCACGGTCTGGACAAGGCTGACGCCCTCAACGGCTTTGTCGATGGTGGCTTTGAGCGGAATCTTGCGGCCGCCTCTTAAGCCTTCGTTGGCTGTGACGACGACTTTGCAGCCGGCATCCAGAATGCGGTCGCGCAGACTCTCGGCCGAAAAGCCGGCAAAGACGATACTGTGCACCGCGCCGATGCGCGCGCATGCGAGCATCGTGTACGCAAGCTCCGGGATCATCGGCAAGTAGATGCAGACGCGGTCGCCCTTGCGCACGCCGTGGGCCTTGAGCACGTTGGCGACACGGCAGACTTCGTGCTTGAGCTGGCGATAGCTGATGTGTTCGTATTGGCCGGGTTCGTCTTTGGCCCAGATGATGGCGGTTTTGTCGCCGCGGGCTTCGAGGTGGCGATCGACACAATTGAATGCGGCGTTGAGCTTGCCGCCGGCGAACCAGGAGACGTCCACGGCTTCGAAGTCGTAGTCGAAGATCGTGTCCGGTTCATGGAACCAGGTGACGCGCTTTGCCTGCTCGCGCCAGAAGGCTTCGGGCTGCTCCAGCGACTCGCGATAAAGCCGCTGGTACTCTTCCAGCGACTTCACTATCGCATGTTTGGCAATGTCGGCCTTCGGAAGTTCCATTCGCGCCCCGACTCGCTACCAGCTGGTCTTTTCGCTGACCAGCTTGGCCTGCGTGAACAGCAGCAGGTACTCTTTGCCGCCTGCTTTGCTGTCGGTGCCGCTCATGTTGAAACCGCCGAATGGCTGGCTGCCGACGAGCGCGCCGGTGCACTTGCGGTTCAAGTACAAGTTGCCGACGTGGAAGTCGCGGCGGGCCAGCTCAAGGTGTTCTGCCTTGTTCGAGTATACGGCGCCGGTCAGCCCGTACTCCGTGCTGTTGACGATATCGAGGCCCTGTTCAAACGTGTAAGCGCGCAGCAGCGCCAGTACCGGGCCGAAGATCTCTTCGCAGTGGATGCGCGCGTCGGGGTTGACCTCGCCGAAGATCGTCGGCTGGACGTAGTACCCGGCTTTGTCGCCATCTTTGCCGCCGAGCAGCAGCTTGCCTTCGCGGGTGCCGATCGCGATGTACTTGAGAATGGACTCCTGCGCGCCCTTGTCGATCACAGCGCCCATGAAGTTCGTGGGGTCTTCGGTGGGGCCCATCTTGATCTGGCCCGCCAGCTCAATGACCTTGGGTACGACCTGCTTGTACGCGTCGCCCACGAGGATGGCACGCGAGCATGCGCTGCACTTCTGGCCTTGAAAGCCGAATGCCGCGGCAACAATGCCGGCCGCCGCATCGTCATAGTTGCTGCCCTCATCAACGAGGATGGCATCTTTCCCACCCATCTCAAGAATCGTGCGCTTGATCCAGATCTGGCCACTGACGACTTTGCCGCACTTTTCGGCAATGCCCAACCCGACTTCTTTGCTGCCCGTGAACGCGACCATGCGCGTCAGCGCGTGCTCGACAATCACGTTGCCGACTTCGCTGCCGCTGCCCGGCACGAATTGCAGCACGCCGCGGGGCAGGCCTGCCTCTTCAAGCAATTCCACAAAGCGCGCAGCCACCAAGGGCGTGACACTGGCGGGCTTCATGACCACAGTGTTGCCGGTGACCAGCGCGGCGACGGTCATGCCGGCCATAATCGCCAGCGGGAAGTTCCAGGGCGGAATCACGCTGACCACGCCCAGCGGGATGAAGTACTGGTGGTTGTCTTCGCCCTGCAATGGCGTGAGCGGCTGGGGCTCGCCTTGCAGTTTCATGGCCTCGCGAGCGTAGAATTCACAGAAGTCGATGGCTTCGGCGGTGTCGGCGTCGGCTTCGGTCCAGCTTTTGCCGGCTTCGAGCACAAGGTAGGCATTGAACTCGTCACGGTATTTGCGGCGCATAAGACCGGCGGCGCGCATCAGGATGCGTGCGCGCATGCCGACGTCGGTTTTGCGCCAGCGGTTCGTGAAGACGTCGTGGGCGTGCTCAATCGCGCGGGACGCGATTTCGCGGGTCGCTTTGACGACACTGCCAAGAACTTCGGCGTGGTTGCAGGGGTTGACGGATTCAATCTTGGGCCCGTCGTTGTCAAGCTCGTTGCCGACACGCAGTGGCCGTGTTTCTTTGGCGCGCGCGCGCACCTTGGCAAAGCCTTCGCGCATGGACTTCTGGCGGGCTTCGCTGCTCCAGTCGCTGTTGATCGGCTCGTTCACGAACGGTGTGGGCATGGGTCGTCTCCTGTGGTCGCGACTTTAGCGGTGCATTGCCCCGTGGCAACCGACCGGCAAGACTGTGTTCATGTGAACCATGCCCCCGGCTAGGGCTCGGGGTTTTCTGTGGCCTGCCTCAACGCGGCGATCTGCGCAGGGCCGATCCGGCAGCAGCCGCCGATCAGGTTTGCACCCGCCTCGATCCACTCTGCGGCATGGTCGGCGATCTCGTGGGCGTGGCCTTGGCCCACGAAACGGTGATGCTCGGCATCCCAGCTTTCGCCGCTGTTTGGATACACCACGATCGGCCTATTGCTGGCGCTGCGGACTTCTCGAATCAGCGACGTGATGTGCTGCGGTGCCGTGCAGTTCACGCCCAGGGCGACCAGGTTTGCCGTCGTGCCCAATTCGCGCGCGCAGTCGGCGATGCGTTCGCCATGGCAGTTCCGCTGCCCGTCCCGGCACGAAAAGCTGATCCAGCCGGGCTTGTCGGCCCAGCGGCGCAGCAGCCTTGCATATACGTGTGCCTCTTCGAGTGAAGGCGTCGTCTCGCACGCCAACAGGTCGGCGCCGCTTTCAGCCAGGATCTCGAAGCGCCTTTCATGGAAGTCCAGCAGTTCGTCAAAGCCAATGCCGTAATCGCCCGAATACTCGCCGCCATCGGCGGTAAACGCGCCGTAGGGCCCGATCGATGCCGCAACCAGCGGCTGGCCTTTGCCCCCATCTTTGAGAAAGCGCTTCCGGGCGTTGATGGCCAGGTGCACGCTGCGGCGCAGGGCTTCTTCGGCTTCGCGTTCGGTGTAGCCGGCATCCAGCATGCCCGGCACGCTGACCTGGTAGCTGGCGGTGATGACGATGTCGGCGCCGGCGCGCAGATAATCGTAGTGAAGTGTCTCGATGGCGTCGGGCTGGTCCAGCAGCGCGTGACCCGACCACAGCGGGCCATCCATGACCACGCCGCGCGCCTGCAACTCGGTGGCCAGCGCGCCATCGACCACGTGCACGCGGCTTTGGAAGCGCCGGATCAATTCAGCCGGGGTTGGCATGCCGCGATTCTAGCTGCAATTGGCTTGCTGTGCAGGCTGAACCGCACTTGCCTCGGGTCCTGGAAACAAATTCTGAAAATGTCTCCTGACCTGCCCGGGACAGCCGGTGTTCCCCTTCCAGAACCCCGAAACCGGAGAACGACATGCGCATCTCAGCCGCCGCGATTGCCATTGCCATGCTGGTCACTACCGCCTGCGCGGGAGGTGGGGGAGGCTCGAGCACGGGCACCAACACCGGCACCAATCCGACCGGTCTGACGCTGACGGCGCAGGCGGGCGACGCGCAGATCACGTTTACGTTCAATGCCATCACCGGGGCCACGGCCTACACGCTGTACTACGGCACAAGCTCAGGCGTCACGCCCGCCAGCGGTACAGCAGTGCCGATGGTGGCCAGCCCGTTTGCGCTACCGGGCCTGAGCAACGGCACGCGCTACTATGCCGTCGCCACGTACACTGACGCCCAGGGCGAAAGCGCGCCCACCACACAGGTCAGTGCCGTGCCGCAAGCCGCAGCCGCGGGCTCGCCATATGACCCGTCGTGGGCGAATGTCGCGCCGACCAGCACGATCCAGCACCCGTACAACAGTGGCCAGACAGCGGCCCAGAACGGCACGGCGCTCAAGACGGCGATGCTGGCTTTGACTGCAGGCCAGAAGCTCGAGATCGCGGCGGGCACATACCAGTACAGCAGCAACTTTACGCTCAATCTTCAGGGCACCGCGGCTGCCCCAATCTGGATTTGCCCCGCGCCCGGCGCCACGGTGGTGATTCACATGAACACGACTGGCCAGAACATCCTCAATATCGGCAGCGGCAGTCAGACTCGCTACCTGTGCATGCGCGGCCTTGAGTTCACCGGCGGAAGCCACGGCCTGCGGTTCTACGACTGCACGCAAGTGTGGCTTGACCAGTGCGAAATTCACGGCACGGGCGACGCGGGCATATCAACGAACACCGTGGACACCAGCTATCTGTACATCACACGCAACGAGATCCATGACACCGACGGCACCGGCGAAGGCATGTATCTGGGCGCAAACAATGGCGCCGTCAAAATGAGCAACAGCATTGTTGCCCTGAACCACGTGTATGACACGAACGCCGCCAGTGTCAGCCAGGGCGACGGTATTGAGCTGAAGCAGGGCAGCTTCGGCAACCTGATTGCCGAGAACCACGTGCACGACACGAAGTACCCGTGCATTCTGGTGTATGGCACCGCCGGTGCCGCCCAGAACATTGTGGAGCGCAACGTGTGCTATCGCTCGGGCGACAACGCCATGCAGATCCAGGGCGAGTGCATTGTGCGCAACAACCTGGTGATCAGCGCCACCGGCAGCGCTTTTGCAAGCCAGGTTCACCAGGGCAACCCGACCAACCTGCAAGTTGTGCACAATACCTTCGTGAACAGTGGCACGGCTGCCCGCCTGAGTTCATGGAACGCGGCGAGCAACATGGTGTTTGCCAACAACGCCTGCTACAGCAGTGCAACCGCGCTGAACGTTGTCGGGGGCAATACCGGAATCACGTTTGCCGGCAACGTCTGCTTTGGCATCGTGACCGGCGCGACCACCGGGTTTGTCGCAGGCAACGGGCTGAGTGACTTCACGAACATGAGCTATGATGCCAGCAATCGCAACGCGATCCCGAGCGGAGGCTCAGCGTTGCTGGGTGCCGCAAGCACAACGCACGCAACGCCCAAGGACATTGAAGGCACCAACCGTGTCGCCCCACACGATGCCGGCTGTTACGAGGGCTAGCCCTGCGCGGAAGCCCTGCCTTCAGCGGCCGCGGCGACCTCGCCGCGGCCGGAGACTTTTGACCGAAAAATTGACCCCATTGAGTCTTCCCTCGCATCCAAGGCATGCACCGTTATCCGAAATGGGGGTTGCATGCGCTGGTTGATCCTGCTGCTGATGTTGGCTTCACCGCTGTCGGCGCTGACTTACAGCGTTGGCCCCGGCCAGACATACACGAGCATCGGCGCCGTGCCCTGGGAGAGCATCGGGGCCGGCGACATTGTCGAGATTCACTGGCGCGCCACGCCCTACGCCGAGAAGTGGGTGATCTGCAAACAGGGCACGCAAGCCAACCCCATCATCGTGCGTGGCATTCCTAACGGCACAACGGGCGCGCTGCCCGTGATCACGGGGCAGAATGCCACCACCCGCACACAACTCAGTTACTGGAACCAGGACCGCAGCCTGATCAAGATCGGCGGCGCGAGCACGCCCGCCGACACCACGCCGCAGTACATCACGATTGAGAACCTTGAGTTGCGCGGGGCATACGAAGGCTACACCTACACCAACGCCGCCGGCGCATCGGGGCAGCCGTACAGCTTCAGCGCCAGCGCTGTGTACATCGAAAAGGGCAAGCACATCACGATTCGCGGCTGCACGGTCACGGATTGCGGCAACGGCATTTTCGTGGCACCGGGCGGCGGCACAAGCAACCCCTCAAGCATGAGCGAGTACATCACGCTTTCAGGCAACTACATCCATGGTAACGGCAACGTCGGCCGGATCTATGAGCACAACACCTACTGCGAAGCCAATCACATCACCTACGAATTCAACCGTTACGGCGCACTGCGCAGCGGGGCCGGCGGCAACAACCTGAAAGACCGCAGCGCCAACTGTGTCGTGCGCTACAACTGGATCTTCAGCGGCAACCGCCAACTCGACTTGACCGAAGCCGACGGCAGCGGCATTGAAACCCTGACCGGCTACAACACCACCTACGTGTACGGCAACATCCTGTATGAAGACCAGTCGGGCAACAGCCAGATCATTCACTACGGCGGCGACAACGGCACCACCAGCACGTACCGCAAGGGCACGCTGCACCTTTACAACAACACAGTCTATTCCACGCGCAGCGGCAACACCACGCTGGTGCGCCTGAGCACGAACGACGAAACCTGCGACTGCCGCAACAACATCATCTTTGTGACGGCGAGCGCAGGCAGCCTTGGCTTGATCGACGACACTGGGGTTCTCAATTACCGCAACTGCTTCTTCAAAGGTACGCCCACACCCAGCCACAGCGGCGCCGGCATGGCCGGCACGGTGAACAACCAGGGCGGCAATGTGACGGGCACTGACCCCGGCTGGACGAACGTTGCTGCCCAGGACTTTACGCTGACCGGCACCGCGGCAAGCCGCGACACCGGCACGTCGCTGCACGCCGGCGTGCTGCCGACACACAATGTGTCGCTGGAGTACGTGCCGCACCAGCAGCAGCAGGCGCGCGCGAGCGACGCCACGTTTGACATCGGCGCATTCGAATTTGGCAGCGGGGGCGCTCCCGTGCCTCCGACCGCACCGACCACACTGGTTGCAACTGCGACGGGTACCCTGGGCGCCGACCTTAGCTGGACCGACACCAGCAGCACCGAGACCGGCTTCCGCATCGAGCGCCGGCAGGGTGCCGGGTCCTACGCCACAGCCGGAACAGTGGCTGCCAACGTGACCGTGTTCGGCGACAGCGGATTGACCAACGGGCTCAGCTACACCTACCGCGTGTTTGCCTTCAATGGCGGCGGCGACAGCACAGCCAGCAACGAAGACACGATTGTCGCCAGCAGCACGCCCGTTGCGCCGTCGGCCCCGACTGGCTGCACGGCAACCGCACAGGCCGGGCTTGCGATTCTGGTGAGCTGGACTGACACCAGCAGCAACGAGGACGGATTTTATCTTGAGCGCAGCGATGCGGGCGGTGGCTTCAACCAGATCCAGGCACTGGGGGCAGGTGTCACGACGTTCAACGACAGCGGGCTGACCGAGGGCACGCTGTATGCGTACCGCGTGCGCGCATACAACACGACCGGCAACAGCGCTTACTCGAACACCGCTTCGGCCACGGCTTCAACGGGCGGCGGCGGTGGTGGTGGGGGTGGCGGCAGCGGCAAGTCAGGCGGCGGCGGATGCTCAGCCGCTGGTGGTGCAGGCGTGTGGCTGCTAGCGCTGCCCCTTCTGTTCCGGCGCAAGCGAACCTGAACCAGAGGCACTCTGGGCGAATCGCAGTCAGTCGTCGGAGTGGCGGCCGACTTTGACCTCGATTTCGCGCTGTTTGCCGTTGCTGTCTGCGACTGTGTACTTCACCTTGTCGCCGGGTTCGTACTTCATGCGAAACCACGCGCAGAACTCGCGGCCAGCGATGTTTGGGCTTTCGCCGTCCACGGCAATGATGTAGTCGCCCGCTTTCAGGCCTGCCTTGCCGGCGTTGCCGACGGGGCCTTTCGGAAAGTACGGCTTCACACACATCACGTCTTTCGCCACGCCCGCCTTCTGGCGGTCGTTGTCGTTGCAGGCCAGTGGCCACGGAAAGCCGTGGTGCGCACCGATGTCAGCCTCGGCCACGCTCTTGCGCCAACCGGGGTTGTACTTGCGCCACTCGCCCGTCAGCGCCAGCTCTGCCGAGTGAATGCCGTCAGCATTTCTGTACCACAGCGTCAGTCTCGTGTCGCCAAATGGCAGGCGGTGCAGCACGCCGCGCAGGTCGGTGGCGCTGAAGACCAGACGGTCGCCGGCTGCCTGCAGCATGTCGCCGGGCTTGATGCCCGCCTTGGCGGCCGCGCTGTCGGGGGTGACCCTCTTGACGCGCAGACAGTTGTCGAGCTCAAGCTCGAGGCCGATGTTCTCGGGATATGGCCAGACGTAGAAGTCTTTTTGTTTGTCGAAGTCTTTTTTGTCAAAGCGCGGCTGCCGCACAACCTCGGCGCATTCGTGGCAGTGCAGGCACTCGGTCTTGTCCTTGGCGATTTTCTCGGCGCGTTCGGCGTGTTTGGACCACGACTTCCAGCCCTTGTGCTTCAGCGGGGTATCGGCTTTGCCCTTGAGTTCCGGGGCTGGCCCATCGACGGCCCACTCTGCGCGCTTGGGGTGGTAGTGGTGCGCCAGCACGCCGTCCATCGCGGCCATGAGTCCCTTTTCGCTCAGTCGCGCCTTGTCGCCGGTGATGTCGATGCCGCCGTATACGCTGTAGATGCGGCCTTCTGGGTCAAAGAAGTAGCCCCACCACGAGCAATCGAGGTCCTGGTACTCCTCAAACCGGAAGAGTCGTGCGTCCATGTCGCGCATCGACACAATGCGTACGCACACGAAGTTGGACAGCTTGGCCTGCATTTCGGCCGATGGCTTCATCAAAGCGTTGTCCCACCACGAGCACTGTTTGCAGGGCAGGCAGCGGATCGTGACGAACAGCGGCCGCTGCTCCTTCGCGGCGAGCTTTAGCGCGTCTTCCATTTCCGTATTTTCAAGCCACTCGTGCTTGCGCGGTTCGGGCAGGACGACTTTGGCAGCGGCCCGATCTTCGAGAATGTCTGACATGCTCGGGATGGCGTCCTGCGCGGCTGTGGGTGCGCCCAGGATGGCTGCGACGGTTGCCGACACAACGCAAGCCACGCTAAGTAGAAGCAATCTCATCGTATGTCCTCCCCGACAACGCAAACGCACGGCGGCCAAACCGGTTCCGTCTGGCACTAGATTGCCTTGGTCCAGAGTGTGCGATTCAACAAATTCAAGAATCTTGCGCAAAGTCGCAACCCGCGGTGTGATGCTGCCAACCGGGGGAGTTTGCCATGGCACGCACGCCGCTGTTTTCGCAGTTGCGCCGCTTGATGCGCACAGCCCAAGTTTCACAACGCACCGGTGTGCCAGCCGCTGAGCTGCTGGAATTCTCTCTCTCGCGCCGCCACTTTCTGCAGGCAGGCGCGGGCGGGGCGGCACTTGCGCTGGCGGGTTGCCGTTCGACCGCCAAGGACAGCAGCGGCGCGGGCACAGACGCTCGCGTAGTGATTGTCGGCGCGGGCATGGCCGGCTTGAACTGCGCCTGGAAGCTGCACGGCCAGCGCATTGACGCCACGATCTACGAAGCCGCCGACCGCACGGGCGGGCGCATGTTCAGCAAGGAGGGCCTGCTTCACGAGGACCAGACGGTGGAACTGGGCGGTGAGTTCATCGATACGCCGCACAAAGACATGTTTGCACTGGTGAAAGAGTTTAAACTTGAGTTCTTGGACATGCAGGCTGACCCGCTGGACACCGAGTGCGCCTACTACTTTGGGGGCCGTCACTACAGTGACCGAGAAGTGCTTGAGGCACTCAAGCCGCACGTGGAGCGCATGAGCAAAGATGCAGCGTGGCTTGAGAAAGACTGGTCGGCACTACAGAGCGATCGCGTGGTGCGCGACCTGGACCAGACCAGCATTCGCGCGTACCTCGAAGGCATCGGCGTCACAGGCTGGTTGAAAGATCTGCTTGAGGTCGCGTTTGTGACCGAGTACGGCCTGGATGCGGATCAACAGTCGGCGTTCAACCTGTTGTGCATCATCGGCCTGGATGTGGCGGCGCCACGCTGGGAAAGCTTTGGCGAGAGCGACGAGCGATACAAGGTCAAGGGCGGCAACCAGCGCGTGGTCGACGAACTGGCCAAACGACTCGACAGCCAGATTCACACCGGGCATCGCCTGACGCGACTCAAGCAGGCGGGAAGCGCGTTTGCGCTGAGCTTTGACAAGGGTGGCACCAGCGTTGAGGTCAAAGCCGACTTCGTGGTGATGACCGTTCCGTTCAGCGTGCTGCGCGATGTCGAATTGAAGATCGACATGCCGGATGCAAAGCGCCTGTGTATCAACGAACTTGGCTACGGCACCAACGCCAAGGTCATTGCCGGTGTGAAGTCGCGACCGTGGCGTGCCGCCAAAGCCTCAGGCAACGTGTTCAGCGATCTGCCATTTCAGTTGGGGTGGGATAACTCGCGCATGCAGGGCACAGGCCAGGGCGGCGTCACGATGTATAGCGGCGGCGCGCCGGGTGTGTCTGTCGGCAAGGGTACACCGCGCGAACAGGTCGAGCGGCTGCTGCCCGGATACGACAAAGTGTTCGCCGGCAGCACCGACGCATGGGACCACAAGGTGTTCCGCATGCACTGGCCAAGCCACGCGTTCACGAAAGGCAGCTACGGCTGTTATCGGCCCGGGCAGTGGACCACGATTGCCGGCCACGAGATTGAGCCCGTGGGGAATCTGCTGTTCGCCGGCGAGCATTGCAGCGAAGACTTCCAGGGCTTCATGCAAGGCGCTGCCGAGACCGGAAGGGTCGCCGCTGAGGAAATTCTGGCGCGCGTGGCCAAGTAGTCAATGAAGGCTTCGCCACATGTGCACCTCGGCGACCATGCGTCCGTCGAGGCACAGCGCCGCTTCTTCGCGTCCCCAGGCTGCAAATCCCGCGGATTCGTACAATTGCCGCGCAATCGTGTTCGACTCAGACACGCCGAGTTGCGCGATGCTGCAACCGGCTGCGCGGATTTCTGCAAGCATGGTGTCAAGCAGTGCGCCCCCGATCCCCCGCGAGCGCGCCTCGGGCGCGACGTACATGCCCCAAATCACGCCGATGTGCGCGCGCTTGGCGCCCTGCTGCGCGTGCCAGCCGGATGACCCCACCAGTGTTTCCTCCAGAAATGCGCCGTGGACGTGTCCGCCGAGCATCATGTGCTCGACGTTGGATTCATCACGCTTGCGAAAGTCGTCCACGTGCTCGCCAAAGGCTTCCGGGTGTTCGCCCAGCATGCGCAGCCGCAGGATTCTCCATGCGGGTGCGTCATTCTTGTGTAAGGGTCGAATCTTCATGGCTACTGTGATAGTAGACGCTTGGGGGTTTCAAAGGGATTGGCAATGAGAACTGCGCTGTTGAGTTTAGCCGCCTTTGTGCTGGGACTCGCGGGTACCGCGCACGTATGTGCGCAACCGGCCTACGACCTGGAAGCGCAGCGCGCCAAGCTGTGGGACTTTTTCGCCGACAAGCACACCGAGATCGGCGATGACTACAAGAAAGTCCAGCTGTTCGAAGACGCGCTCCAACAGTACCTGCGCGCGATTGAGCTGATGCCCGACCATGGCAAGGCGCGCCGCGGACTTGGCATGAAAAAGAAGGGCGACGCGTGGGTCGACGACGAGCCAATGCCCGAGAAGTCGCCGCTGAAGCCGTCGGAGAAGGTCGAAGCGCGCAAGAAGCCTGACGAGCTGAAGGCTAAAAACTTTGAGAAGTGCGCCGACCGCGCCCGCAAGCAGGTGCAGGCGGCAACGTCAGCGGGCGACCCCCGGGCGGCGCGGATTCTGGCCAGTGACGTGCTGACGTATGCGCCCGACGATGCAGCTGCGCGCAAGCTGCGCGGCCACGAAAAGCTGGGCGAAGACTGGATGCCCGGCTTTGCGAAAAAGTGGCGCGAAGCCGGCATGGCCCATGTCGCCAAAGGCACGTTCGGCGAAGAAGTCACTGAAGAAGATGAGCAGGCTAAAGAAATCAGCGTCAAGTTCACACGCCGCTCCAGCAAGTGGCTGATGGCGCGTACAACTTATGACGACACGCGCGCCAAGTTCATGCACCGCAACGGCGAAGCGGCCATTACGCGGGCCATGGAACTGCTGGGCGTTGAAGCGCCATTCGGCGCGCATCGCTACACCATCACGCATTTCCAAAGCGTCGCCGAGTACGACGCGATGCTTGAGAAGGTACTGAAACTGACCGGGGACGAACTTGCGTTTGCCAAGAAGCTCGCGGGCCACGGGCAAAGCAAGCCGTGGGGTTTTCTGTGCCGCAGCAACTCCGACGCCGGTGCAGACGACATGATTGCCAACACCATCGCCATCAACGTCATGAATACCAACCGCCGCAACGGGCGCCTGACGCAGCCTTGGGTAGAAACCGGATTCAGCTACCTGATCACTTCCCAGACCCTCGGTACCTGCATCACAACGCGCTACTCGTTGATCAAGCAGGGCGCAACCGCCAGCAGCCACACCACGATGCCCGAGTTGAACAAGAAATCCGGCACGCCCGACCACCTGCGCGAAGCCATCCTGCGCGAGGTCACGTTCAAGCGCGACCTGCCTCTCAGCCGCATCGTGAACTACGAAACGAATGACATGACCATGGAAGCCGCGGCCAAGTCGTTCAGCCTGATGGAATTCTGGTTCAGCAACTATCCCGACGCAACGCGCAAGTACCTCGCCAGCCCGGGTGAGGAGAAAGAAGCGCGGCTCACCAATGTCGAAACGCACTTCGGCAAGAAGGTCGAGGAGATTGAAGCCGAGTGGCGCGAATGGGTGCTTGCGAACTATTGACCAGCGTCGGTCAGCCAAGCAACCAGGCGGCTACGAAAATCGTGCCGAACCCGACGCTGATCACCCCGTTCACGGTGAAGAACGCGAGATCTACGCGAGACAGGTCGTCCGCCTTGACCAGCGAGTGCTGGTACAGCATGCCCGCCAGCATCAGGCCCGGCGCGGCCCAAACCCAGGGCGCCAGCTGCGTGTAAGAAGACACATCCATGCCGCCGAACGGCGGTGGATTAAGCAGCGCGTAAACGAAGGCAAAGAACAGCGCGGCAGCCAGCGCGTGCATGCCCCGGCTGACCCACAGCGCGCCCCTGCGGCCAAGCTTGGCCGGTATCGAGTGCAGGCGGTTGGCGCGGTCGAACTCGACATCCTGCAAGGCGTAGATGACGTCAAAGCCGGCCACCCACATAGCAACGGCGCCGGCCAGCAGCCACGGCGCCGGTTCAGCCACGGCGTTCCAGCCCAAGGCAACCTGGCCCCAATCGAAGAGCGTGCCATAGGGCGCCTCGCCGATCATTTCGGCTGCAATGGGAAATGAGCCTGCCAACTTGCCGCCGGTTGTCGTGACCAGCCCCCGTATCGCCACCCACGCGCCAACGGGCGCCAGACCAAGAGAGAACCCCAGCACGACGTGGCACAAGGAAGTGAAGCGCTTGGTGAGGGGATACAGCAGCATCAACACAATCGGGATCGGGCTGAGGGCAAACACCACCGGCCCGTGAATCCAGCAAGCGCCGAAATAAAGGGCGGCCATCACAATCGCAAATGCCCAAGCCTGCGGCAGCGTCATGGTGCCGGCGGGCAGTTCGCGTGCTGCAGTGCGGGGGTTCAACGCGTCGATGCGGCGGTCAAGGATGCGGTTGACAGCCATGGCGAAACTTCGTGCGCCCACCATGCACGCCAGAATCAGCAGCAGCAGCGCCCAGAAGAACGGCACATGCCGGTCAAAACCGCCGGGGTAGGGCGGCACGCCTGCCGGGCCGGGCAGGACGTACAGAAAGCCTGTCGGCACGGCATGCGCGGCGGCCATGCCGACAATCGCGAACGGCAGCGCGAACACGGTGTGGGCGAACTTCACGAAGCTCGCATAGGTCTTGATCAGTTTGATCGGGCTCTGCATTTGCGCGTGACAATCAACTACTCGCGCGGCGACTTTGCCAGACCCATGTTGGCGGTTCAGCCTATGCCCGCGACACAACGTAAGCCGCGTGGTTGCCACTGATACTGCGCGCATCGTGCAGGATGCGCGTTGGCGCGACCCGATCGGAAACCGGGCGGCCGTTGGCCAGCGGCGCGTAGCCTTCGCCGTGGTGCAGCATCAGCACGTTGGCTGCAAACTGCTGCGCTCCGGCACTGGCATATTGCCCAAAGCTGCCCAGGTGGCTGACAGACGGTACAGCGTACCGGGCGCCCCTGTATGCGATAGCCGAGCGGCTGGTGCCGTCCCGCGCGGTGGTCACCAGGTCAACGGCGCCCGCAGACTTCATGGCCAGCGATGCCACATCGTCACTGCCGACGTCATGGCGCCCGAGGGCAGTGCGCTCAATGCGCGCCAGTGCCGCGCGCGGCGAGTCATCGCGTTCCAGCACCGCCACGGCAGCGCCATCACCGGGAATGACCGTGCCGCGACTTGCGTCGGGGTCTATCCCCTGTTGCGACAAGTCGAGCGTAAACTGGTGCAGCCGCGATCCGCATTCGTGCAACAGGTCGGTCAGCTCGTCGGCGCCGCCGACAAGGATCACGTCTGCGCGGCGCTGTTCCAGCAGGCTGCACGCGGTGTCGAGTGCCGCTTCGAAGCAGATGTCGCGCTGCGCAGTGGTCAGGTTCACGCCCGTTGCATGGATGTCCAGCGCGACCTGGCTGGCAAGAATGCCATGCACGCTGTTCATGAATTGCAGTGGCGACGCGTGTTGCGCGCCTTGCTCAAGCCACGAGTCAACAAACTTCTGCGTCACCTCAAGGGCACCCATGCTGGTGCCGAAGACCACCCCGAGCTTCGCCGGGTCCATGCCCGCCGGGTCAAGCCCGGCTTGCTGCAGCGCCTGCCGCGATGCCACGGCACTCATCCGTGCCAGTCGGAACATGCGGCGCAATTTCTTGGGTTCAATCAGGCCAGCGGCATCGGCCGGCTGGGCGATGTACGCAGGTGCGGTGACCACGCTAGCGTCAAGCCTGCGAAACGGGTGGGGCCGACACGGGCACTCTGCGGCAAGCAGCGCGCGCCGAAACGCCCCGGTGTTCGCGCCAAGCGAGCTGACCACGCCGATGCCTGTGACAATCACGCCCATACTTACACTCGTGGCGCCGGGTTCATGACCCGCCGCATGCCGCCCCGGATGGAGGGCGTGCCGAATCCCAGTAGAAGTCCCATCGGCAAACCGCTGACGCGCAACTGCGCCTGGATCGCCATATCGTGCGCGGCGGTCAGGGTTGGCTCACTGTGTGCGTTCACTACGGCCAGTCCGTTGACCACCAGCGGCAGCAGCGCTCCTTTGTCAATTCGAAGATCCCGGTACAGCACGGGTACGGCAATGTTGCGCTGCACCGTTACCTTCATCAGGGTGAGTTCATGGCTCAGGCACTGCAGGTACAACTCCGGTTCAAGCCCGCGGCCCAGGGCGGCGTACACCTGTTCGGCGGCAATGAACACCGCTTCGTACAGCTGGTCAAGTTCAACCTTGCGCCGGGAGTCCATCATTCGCTCCTGCTGAAAATCAGGGCCGCGTTGTTGCCGCCAAAACCAAAACTGTTCGACAACACGTGCTTCACTGACGCCTGCCTGGGCTGCAGCACCAGGTCGATTCCCGGCTCCGGGTCGTGCGTGCCCAGGTTCTGCGGCAGCTCACCCAGTTGCATTGCGCGCACAGAGACCACGGCTTCCACGCCGCCCGCGGCCGCCAGCGTGTGGCCAAAAAAGCGCTTGGTGCTGCTGACGGGTGTGCGGTCGCCGAACACCTGTGCAATGGCCCTGGACTCGACGTCGTCGTTGTCGCGTGTCGCCGTCCCGTGCGCATTGATGTAGCCGATGTCAGGCGCGCTCAACCCGGCCTGGGCAAGCGCGGCGGTCATGGCCTCGATGGCGCCGCGGCCCTGCGGGTGCGGTGCCGTCAGGTGGTGCGCGTCGCAGGAATGCCCATAGCCTGTCAGCAGCGCCAGCACGTTTGCGCCGCGCGCCTTTGCGTGGGCCACGCTCTCGAGTACCAGCACGCCCGCGCCTTCACCAACCATCATGCCCTGCCGCTGCCGATCAAAGGGGCGCGGCCCGTCGGGGCTCACGACCTTCAGGCTGCAAAACCCGTTGAACACGATGTTGCTCAGGCTGTCGGCACCGCCGGCCAGCATTACATCGCTGCGGCCGCTGCGTATGACTTCGGCTGCAAGCCCGATTGCGTTGGCTGCGCTGCTGCACGCCGTCAGGAAATTCAACGTCGGGCCGGGCAGGCCGAATATCCGCGCCATCAGGTCCAGCGTGTTCGCGCCCTCGTGTACGAGCAGGCCCGCGTAGGAACGCTTGCCGGTATCGCCCGCGGCTGCACTCTCTATGGCGCCGATGTACACAGCTTCGCTGGTCAGAGTGCCGCAGACACTTTGGCCCATGTACGCGCCCGCGCGCGCCTTTGCCAAGGCAGGCGCCGCAAGGCGCGCCTGCTGAAGTGCCTCATGAGTTGCGACTAGTGCAAGCATGTCCGAGCGCGACATGCGTGGCTGCAACTCAAGCGCCGGCAGGTGGTCTTCCAGGCGGGGGCCGCGATACTCGCCGACCGGAAAGTGCAGCGGGCTCTGCCACAAACTGAGCGGTCCCACGCCCTCGCGGCCCTGCTTCAAAGCGGCGTCCATCGCCGCCACGCCACGGCCGGTGGCGCCGATCACGCCAAGGCCGGTGATAGCAACGGGCGCCGCCTGTGCAGCCATGGGTGTGCTTGACTACTTGGTGCGATGCTCGTGAACGAAGTTCGCGAGCGAGTTTAGCGTGGCGAAGGCCTGCCTGCCGACTTCGCTGCTGCCGATCTTGGCGCCGAAAGTCGTTTCCATGAGCATGACCAGCTCAAGCGCGTCCACGCTGTCCAGGCCCAGACCCTCGCCAAACAGCGGCGCTTGCGGGTCCACACCCGCCGGATCCACGTCTTCAAGGTTCAGGTGATCGATGATCAGTGTCTTGATCTGGTCTACGAGTGCATCCACTGGCGAAACCCTGCCCTTCGGCCCCATGCATCGCGGCCTGTTGGCGCGCGGTGAAGGCGCTAATATACGCACCCTTTACGCTTACTGTAAAGCATCCGGAACGGAGACAGCCTTTGTCCAAAATTGCACTCGTGACTGGCGCGTCACGGGGTATCGGCCGCGCGATTGCTGAGCGCCTGGCGCGTGACGGATACCGCATCTGGGTCAATTACTCTGGCAGCAAAGAGGCAGCCGAAAGCGTTTGCGCCCAGATTGCGCAGGCCGGCGGCAGCGCATTGCCGGTGCAGTTCAATGTCGCCGACGGCGAAGCCACTACCCGTGCCATTGAGGCCCTGATCGAAGCCGAAGGCGGGCCCGACGTCGTCGTCAGCAACGCCGGCATCACCCGCGACGGCTTGATGGCCACGATGTCGGCCAAAGAATGGAACGAGGTTTTGAACACCAACCTCGGGGGATTCTTTCATGTTTCAAAGGCCTGTCTGCGTCCCATGTTGCGAAAACGCGCTGGGCGCATTATCGCAATCTCAAGCCTCAGCGGTGAAGCGGGCAATCCCGGCCAAGTCAACTATTCGGCCAGCAAGGCAGGGCTGATCGGGGCATGCAAGGCACTGGCCAAGGAAATCGCCAGCCGCAACATTACCGTGAACGTCGTTGCGCCCGGGTTTGTGGTTACGGATATGGTCAAGGAGCTTCCGCAAGACGAGCTTGCAAAGATGATCCCGCTGAAACGCTTTGGCCGACCCGAAGAAATTGCAGCGGCGGTGGCGTTTCTGGCCTCTGATGAAGCCGGCTACATCACGGGCCACGTGCTGAGTGTAAACGGAGGCATGTACATATAGGCTCGCAGCATTTTCACGCTGATTTTGCCGAACGCTGAACATGAGTGAACGGGTTTTCATTACTGGCCTTGCCGCAATCTCCTGCCTGGGCAACACTTTGGCCGAGATTGAAGCATCCTTGCGCGCCGGAAGTTGCGGCATAGTCGTCGACGAACGGCGGCGCGAGCTGGGCTTTCGGTCGCCGCTGACGGGCGCGGTGAGGGGGTTTGATCCCAAGGCGCGCCTGGACCGCAAAGCGCGCAAGACTATGCACGAAAGCGGGCAGTGGCAGGCGTTTTCGGTACTCGAAGCGGTTGAGCACGCCGGTTTGCAGCCGGTACATCTGCGAACGCCGCGGACCGGCCTGATCATCGGCAACGACAGCACCAGCGCACCGAACGTCGAAATTGCAGATGCGGTGCGCCGCGACCGCACGACGCAGCAGCTTGGCAGCGGGTACATTTTTCAGGCCATGAACAGCAGCCCGACGATGAACCTGAACACACTGCTCGGCACCCAGGGCGCGGCCTGGACCCTGGCAGCGGCCTGTGCCAGCGGAGCCCATGCGGTAGGCCAGGGCTATCTTCTGATCAAGGCCGGCATGCAGGATGTCGTGATCACAGGCGGAATGCAGGAGATCACGTGGGAGAGCATGGCAAGTTTCGACGCGCTGGGAACGTTCAGTTTGCGCGTCGATGAACCGACCCGGGCAAGTCGCCCGTTTGACAGGTCTCGCGACGGGCTTGTGCCCAGTGGCGGCGCGGCCACGGTGATTCTTGAGAGCGAGAGCCACCTCAGAGCCCGCGGCGGCAAACCGCTATGTGAGGTTACCGGCTACGCATTCTCAAGCGATGGCGAGCACCTGACGCTGCCCAGCGGCGACGGCGCGCGGCGTGCCATGCAGGGCGCGCTGCACAATGCAAAACTTGACGCGTCAAGTATTGACTACATCAATGCGCATGCCACCAGCACGCCAATCGGCGACGCCAAAGAAGCCGGGGCGATTCGCGAAGTGTTTGGCGAGCACACGCCGGTCAGCAGCACCAAGAGCATGACCGGCCACGAATGCTGGATGAGCGGCGCCTCAGAAGTGCTGTATACCGCGCTGATGATGCGCGGCGGGTTCATCGCGCCGAACATCAACTTCGAGGCACAGGAAGCCGACGCGCCGCGTATCAGCATTTCGGCAACCGTGCTTGAGCGCCGGTTGCGCAACGCGCTGGTCAACAGTTTCGGCTTCGGCGGGACAAACGCCGGCATCGTGCTGAAGTCGCTGGAATAGGCAGGAGTGCAGCGTTGGAAGCGACCCCGCACGCACCCCGCAACGAACGTGCCGTAGCGCCCACCACGATCATCGTCGGTTCCGGTATCAGCGGCCTGGCTGCGGCCATTGTGTTGGCCCGGCATGGACGCAAGCCGCTGGTCCTGGAAGCGCACAACGTGCCCGGCGGCTGCATGCAAATGTTTCAGCGGCGCGCGCCGGACGGCACGATGTGTCGCTTCGATACCGGCGTCCACTATGTGGGTTCGCTTTCTGCCGGGCAATTGATGTGGCGTCTGTTCCGCTACCTTGGTGTGGACGTCCCGACCCAGCCCATGAATCGCGAGTGCTTTGACCGAATCTCGCTGCCGGGGGGCGATTTCTGCGTGCCCGTGGGCTGGGATGCAGTGGGCAGCGCGCTCAAGCGTGAATGCCCCGCGGAAGGCGCCACGGTGGGCACCTGCATTGCGCGCATGAAGGAGGTCGAAGCATCGCTGAACTGGCACGCGCTGGCCCCCGAGGCCGACGGCGCATACGACCGCAGCTTGTACGAAGTCAGCATAGGCGACTACCTGCGCAGCGTTGGTGCCAGCCCGCGACTGCGGTCGCTGCTGCTGGCACAGTCGTCGCTGTACGGCGCGCCAAGCCATGCCGCGCCGCTGGCGATCCATGCGCCGGTGGTGGGCAGTGCAATTCAGGGTCCGCATTACGTTGTAGGGGGTGGAGAGGCGATCACCCATGCGCTGCTTGAGCGGCTGCGTGACCTCGGCGGTGAGTTGCGCACCCGCTCTCCCGTGGTGCGAGTACTGGTAGAGGGCGATCGTGCCGCCGGCATAGAGTTGCAGGACGGCAGCGTCCTGCATGCCCCCGAAGTCATACTTGCGATGCATCCCCGTGCCGCGCTGGGGCTGATGCCGCCCGACGCATGGCGCGGCACCCTTCGCGAGCGTCTTGCGGCTGCGCCCGAGTGTGTCGGGCTGTTCTGCGTGTACGGCGTGGCAGAGGGCGACCTGGATGCGTACGCAGGCAGCAACCATTACCTTCTGCGCGACGACGACCCGGACTGCTTCTATGACCCGTCGCTGCATGGCCCAACCGATGCCGTGGTCAACCTGCCGCCCACTAGCCCGCGGTTGTTCAGCGCGATGGGTGCTGCGCGCATGGAATGGTTCGAGCGTTGGCATGGCACACGCACACCGCGCCGCGACGCCGACTATCGCGCGCTGAAGCAGCAATTGACCGACAACATCATGGCCACGGTGCGGCACCGTATGCCGGGGCTGCGGCTGCAGGTGGTCGACGCCGCCACGCCGTTGACGATTCGTGACTACGCTCGCTATCCCGGTGGCGGCATCTACGGCCTGCAACCGGGGATGTCGGCGCAGGGGCGCAACGGCGTGCGCCGCCGCACGCGCTATGCCGGTTTGTACGTGACTGGTGCCGGCACCGGGGCCCCCGGCATTCTGGGCGCGTGCGTCACAGGCTTTGCCGTGGCGGGCACCATGCTGGGGACTGACGCCCTGATTCGTGAGGTGCGCTCGATGACGGACGCGCCTGCCTGAAATTTGGCACTTCTGCAACGCGCCCTTCCGATTAGATTCAGTCGTCCTTTCGACACCATGGTGATGGGGCCGTTCGAACGCAGCTTTCACTTTCTGGCACGGCGCAAAGCCGTGCTGCCTGTGTTGTTGCTGGTCGTGCTCGCGTTCTCGGTGGGCGGCGCTGTGCAGGTGAGTTTCGCCGAGGACATCTTCGCGCTTCTGCCGGCGGACGAACCCCGCGTCGCCGAAACCCGCATTGCCCTTGAGCGTTATCGCGGCCTTGAACGCATCGTAGTTGCCCTGGAGAGCGACGATCCGGCTGTGCTTGCGACGGCGGTCGATGATGCCGACGCCAACCTGCGCAAACTGGTGGGAGTGAAGGGCGTGGTTTCGCGGGTTGACCGGGCGGCGCGCGAGGACATCTTCAACCTGTACTCGGGCAAGGCGCCGCTGCTGTTTGATGAGGCGTTTCGCGCCGAGCTGGAACCCCGCCTGACGCGCGAATACTTTGCCGCGCGCCTGCAGGACTTTCTGGACGAGCAAGCCGGCAAAGAGGGCATCAGCGTGGTCAGCACGTTTCGCCGCGACCCGTTCGGGTTTGATGAACTGGTGTTCAAGCGCTTCGAGCACCTCAACGGCGGGTTTCGTGGCAAGACCGACGGTGTGGGGCGCATTCTGAGCAGTGACGGTCGCTTTGCCGTACTGTTCGTGGAGGCCGACTTTCCGTCCAGCGACACCGGCCGCGGGCGCGAATTCATGGACGCATTGCAGGCCGCGCTGCCGACAAGCGTCACGGCTCATGTGATCGGCGCCCACCGCAGCAGCGTCGACAACGCCGTGGTGTTGCGCAGCGACATGCACTTGACG
Organism: Planctomycetota bacterium; assembly: GCA_020849795.1. Lineage (GTDB taxonomy): Bacteria > Planctomycetota > UBA8742 > UBA2392 > UBA2392 > JADJRK01. The sequence goes on from JADZFR010000001.1 coordinate 23,706, forward strand.
ATTGCGACCAGCCTGATTGCGATCGTGCTGCTGTTTCTGATTGTCTTTCGCAGCCTGACACCGATCGTTCTACCGCTGTTGGGCGTGGGCTTCGGGTTCATTGTTGCGCTGGGGTTGCAGGGCTGGATTCACGGCGAGCTCAGCGCGATCACGGTCGGATTTTCCGCGGTGCTGCTGGGCATTGCAGTGGATTACGGCATTCACCTGGTCTCGGCGTACGGCAACGAGCCGGGCGACCGACCTGAACGCGCGCGGTCGGCACTGGTCCATGTCGGGCGCCCCGCCTTCGTGGCTGCGCTGACTACTGTGGCAGCGATCCTGATGCTGCGCTTTTCAAGCTTTGACGGCCTGCACCAGTTGTCTGAGATGGCGATGGCGGGCATTGCCGGCGCCCTTGTCTTTGCGCTGCTTGCCGGCCCGCAACTTCTGCGTGTCGCAGGGCCGAAGTCGGTTTCAGCGCAGGGGCTGGCCAGCATGGTGGGACGGCTGAATGCAACGCGGCGGCGGCTGCGGTTGCCGTTGCTGGTTGTGGCACTGTCGGCGACGCTGGGCTTGGGCGCGTGCCTGCCGCTTGTGGGTTTCGACGGCGACGTGATGAACCTGGATGGCAAGAGCGACGCCACGCGTGAGTCAGAAATCGAGGTGCAAAGGGCGTTCGGTCAGGACACCCTCAGTCGCACGCTTGTTGTGAGCAGCGGCGGCGATATGCAGGCCGCGCTGCGCGAAAATGACGTGAATTCGGCATCACTTCACCGGCTGTCGGCAAAGTTTGAGGGGCTGGCCTGGGTGCTGCCGGCGCGAGTGACGCAGCAGCAACACCTTGAGCACTGGCAGCGGTTCTGGAGCGAACAGCGCATTGACGCACTAAAGCATGCGATGGCGCAGGCGCGCGCAGTGCGGCCGGACACCGGCACAGAGTTGGGATTCAGTGAAGAGCAGATCGAGGCCCGGTTTGCCGAACTTTTCGCCGGCATTCGCATGGCGACGCCGCCCGCCCAGCTTGATCCGTCGGACCTGCGCGGCAAGCCGGTGTGGGCACTGCTGGCCAGCTACCTGAGCGAACATGCGGACGGAGTCTCGGTCGGCGCGACGGCGACCCTTGACTCGTCAAGCACGGGTGAACTGCGCGCAGCCGCGCCGTCTGCAATCGTGTTGAACAAGGCGGGCTTCGTGGTGCGCATGGTGGGCTTCATCCAGTCCGATCTGCTGCTGATGGGCGGACTTTCCCTGCTGCTGGTGATCGTGGTGCTGGTCTCTACCTTCGGCAGCGCGCGTGAGGTGAGTATTGCATTGGTGCCCGTTGCCGGCGGCATGGTCTGGACTCTGGGGCTGATGGGCCTGTTCGGGATCGATTTCAACATCATCAATACGCTCGTGACAGTGTTCATCGCGGGGCTGGGCATCGACTACGGCATTTTCTTTGTGCAAACGTGGCGCGGCAGCACCAGCCCCGAGCACGCGGCACGGCGGCTGCAGCACGCGGGTGCAGGCGTACTGGTGGCTGCGCTGACAACATTGTTCGGCTTCGGCAGCCTGGCACTGGCAAACCACCCGGCTTTGTTCAGTGTTGGCATCACGACGGCGCTGGGCGTAACGTCCGCGCTGCTGCTGACGCTGTTCGTAGTGCCGACACTGCTGGAGTTCGGGCGCAGCAAGGAAAGCAAACATGATTGAGCATAAGCTGCGCCGTGCGAGAACCAGAACCAGGCGAATTGGCGAAGCGTCAGCCATCGCGCTCATCCTTGGCGTGTTGTTGAGCGCCTGCGCAGAAACGGACCCATACAAACGCCTTGAGCCTGCGGCGGTAAGCGACGCCGCAACCAGCGCGCACAGCGCATTCAACAGGCGCTGGCCCACGCAATTCAAAGCCGTCCAGACGGTGACAATCGACTTTCGAGTCACGACGCGCACGCTGGTCGGCTACTTGATCGTACAGGGCCACGAAAAGTTTCGGTTGCAGGGCATGACCGAACAGGGGATCAAGCTGTTCGACATCGTGGGCGACGGCGACGAAAGCCGGGTGGTATACGCAGCGGAGGAGTTTGACCCACGCGTGCTGGAGAGCATCACGCGCGACATTCGCCGCGTGTTCCTGTTCGAATCGATGGATGTGGGCAGTGGCGTGCGCTACCGCACGACACTGGGTGATGTCGGTGACGTGCTGGTGGCGATGCCCGCGCGCGTGCTGTCACAGGGCGACAGCGGAGCGACCGTGGAGATTTCGGGCCCGCGCGGGCAGTTGCGCATGAACATGGTGGGCAAGCCGCCGCGGGTGGACCGGTACGCCTTTCGCCGTGATGACCGGGACCTCTATCGCGTGGACCACTACGAGTGGCACGACATGGGCGGTGCGTACGTGCCCACCACCATCGTGCTGCGCGAGCGCGGCGTGCAGTCAAATGGCCCACCCTACAAGCTGACCATCAAACTCACGGAGCTGATGGTCCGCGACGAGCCGTGGCCCGCCAGCGTGTTTGAGTTGGGGGACTGAGAGGCGCGTGCCCCCCGCAACTTCCGTCGCGGTTATTCGAGCCGATTGTGCTTGCCCGTCTGCCGCGGAATGCTTCCCTAACCGCCATGGCTCTTGCAGATGAGATCGTCGCCGCGACGCTGGACTTTCAACCCGGTGAGGGCGCGTGCACAGCCCGGCTGCGCTTCTCGGGCGCCGAGGACTTCTTTCAGGGGCACTTTCCCGGCAGGGCTGTACTGCCGGCCGTGGTCCAGATTGCCACCGTGGTCTGTTTTGCCTCAAAGCTCGCGGGCACTGAGTTGCGGCTGGCAGAGGTGACGCGCGCAAAGTTCACGAACCCGACTGGCCCCGGCCGCGAGCTTGCGATGCACCTGACAATGGACCAGAAAGTAGAAGGCCGGCGGCGCGTGAAGGCGACGTTGCTTGACGGCGATCTAGAAGTTGCGGAGCTGACACTGCGCGTCGCCTAGGCGGCAGCGCGCTCTTCGACAAATTGGTAAAGCTGCTCGACGCGGCGGATTTTACGGGCGGCGCCTTCTTCTACCTTGAAGCCGAACGCCTTTTCGAGCGCGACGACCAGGTCAATGGCATCAAGGCTGTCGAGGCCAAGGTCGTCGTAAAGGTCTTTGTCAGGTGTGATGTCACCCTGTGCCAGTTCAAACTCGCGCGCGACGATTTGCTGTACCTGACTGCGGATAGTATCCGTTGCCATACCTATACTGCCGCCCCCAAGGGGAAAAGGGCCGACCCACACTTGTATTCTCAGGCAAGCGGGGCACATAAGCAAGTGGACACCTGAACGTGAACGAGCAAACCACAACCGCCTACCCGCCGCCCAGTAACGCCGTTATGAACGCGCTGCGTACGCCCGCTGCCTACGGCTTGCTGGCGGCCCAGTTGCTGTTTGTGCTGTTTATCCTCGAGATTCCGTACTGGATTGCTGACCGCTTCCTGGCGCGACATCGTGGCGACACGTTCTACCGTGCCCAGAAACAGGTGGCCCGCTGGTTCTTCCGGCTTTACCCGTTTGGCGGGCAGCGCCGCATCAACGTGCGCAAAGAAGCGTTTCCGGTTCCGTGTGTCATTGTGTGCAACCACCAGAGCATGCTCGACATCCTGATGGCGCTCTTGCTGCCCGTGAACGCGCGCTGGTTCATCAAACCCTGGACCCTGAAGATTCCGCTGATGGGCGAGTTGAACAAGCTCGCCGGACACATTCGTGTTGACGACACCGAAGCCGGCGACCCCGAGCGCCCCCAGGGTTTCGAAACCGCCTTGCAGTACTTGAAGGACGGCATCAGCATCCTGTTCTTTCCTGAGGGCTCACGCAGCCCCGACGGCAACATCAAGCGCTTCAAGAACGGCGCGTTCTTGCTGGCGATTGAAGCGGGCGTGCCCGTCGTGCCCGTCGTGCTTGAGGGTACCGGAGCCTGCGTGCGCAAGGGCAGCCCAGCGGTCCATCACCCCGATGTCGTGATGAAAGTGCTGCCGCCGGTACCGACCACCGGCCTGAAAGGCGAGATGGACGCGGCACGCCTCAAGTCAGCCATTCACGAGTCGATGGCAGCCGAAATTGCCAGCCTGCGCGCCAGGAAGACCGGAGTGCCGCGCATCCACGGGTGGGTCACACGGCTTGGCATGTTCGGAGTCGCGCTGGTGATCGGTGTGCTGGTCAGCCTTTCGATCTACGTGAAAAATTTCTGTATAGCCGAGCCGCCGGCATTTGATGGCGACCGCTCGCTGGCGAAAGAAGACGTTCGCGAAGTCTCACTGGATGAGCGAGTCGTCACCCGGCTTGGCCACAACTGGCGCAGGCGCCGCGACGGGGTCAACGAGATCGCGCTCTCCGGCACTCCCTGGGAACGCGGTTACGCCAACGCGCGCCTCACCCCCGAGTTGCTGGAACAGCAGGAACGCCACCTACTGAGCACGGCCCGCGAATTTCTGCCAAATGCCGCATCGTTCTGGCTGGTCAAGCAACTGATCGCCGTGAACAACCGAAACCTGCCGGACCACGTGTCCGAGCAGGAGCAGCTGGAAGTGCTGGGTCTGGTCGAGGGCAGCACGGACCATTACCCCGACGAAGGTGTGCCGCTGTATCACCGGGTGTTGAACTATCACGCAGCCCACGACATCAGCCACGTGCTGATCGACAATCCGCTGGTTGCCGAGAAAGAGATCGTCGGCTGCACAGCGTTTGCCGCATGGGGCGACGCCACCGCCGGCGGCGACCTGTGGGTCGCCCGCAACTTTGACTGGGAAGCGGGCGAGATCTTCGACAAAGAAAAGTGCATCCTGTACGTGTGGCCCGAGGGCGGCCTCGCCTATGTCCACGTGGCATGGGCCGGGATGGCAGGGGCCGTCACGGGCATCAACGAAGCGGGCATCAGCATCCACATCAATGCCGCCCGCACCGACGAAACCGGCTTTGGCCGCATCGGCACGCCGGTAAGCATGCTGGTCAAGCGCGTGCTGGAGCAGGCCCGCACGATTGACGATGCCCACGGCATTCTGCGCGAGGCACAGGTCTTTGTCAGTGACTCATACATGGTCGCCAGCCGCGATGAAAAGCGCGCCGTGGTGATTGAGAAGTCGCCGGGGCATTGTGTCCTGCGCGAAGCAAGCACGCCAGGCATGCTGCTTCAAAGCAACCATTTCCTGGGCGAGCCCTGGAAAGCCGATCCCGTGCAGAAAGAACAGATCGAGCGTGCCACAACACTGTATCGCTGGCAGCGGCTGGAAGAGCTGACCGCGAAACACCACGGCAAGGTGAACAAGGACGTGTGTCTGCAGATTCTGCGCGACCGCAAGGGGCGCGGCGACAAAGAGCTTGGTTTCGGCAACCGCAACGCCATCGACGGCGGCATCTGCGCGCACAGCGTGATCATGAATGTCACCACGGGCCAGATGTGGGTGTCCAGCGGCCCGCATACGTACGGACATTACGTGTACGTTCCGGTTTACGAGATGTTGGAGGCCCAGCCGCAGGGCTCTCTGCGGATGCACATCGCGCGACAGGACTATCTTCCGCGTGACCCGCGAGCAGCCGAGGCTGACGATCTGCGCGAGTTCACGAAGCAGCTCAAGGTAACGCGCCTGAACCTCGAGTCAGAGGATCTACCGGCCCTTGAGGCTAACCTGCGCACGCTGCACAACCTGAATCCCGATGCATTCGAGACGGCCTACTTCGGTGGACGTTTCTCGTATCTCAAGGGCAAGTACGCCGAAGCTGCCAAGCACTTTCAGACGGCGCTGAATCGCGACCCGCACTACGAAGAGGTGCGGGAACACATCAAGGTGTGGCTGAACCGGGCCAACGACAAAGCCGCCAAGTAGCGGCAATCCGACAGGAGCCCAAAAAAAAACAGCGAGCCGGCAATTGCCGGCTCGCTTCCTCAAGGGGCTGGGCTGCGGGGGGGCTTGCAGCCCGAGGCCAGGTCTACTCTTGGGCAGTGCCCTTCGCGTCTTCTTTCTTTTCCGGCGTCTTGTTTGCCGCGTCCGGATCAGGCTTGCTCTCAGTGTTGTCGCCATCGGGCTGGTCGGGCGTCTTCTTGATGATCTTCGGCGCGGGCGGCTTTTCCACGCGCTTGACCTTGCCGGCTTCGGCCGGGCAGTCCGGGTCGCCAGCGGCAGGCGCAGGCTGTGCGGGGCGCTGCACGGGCGGGTGCATCAGTTGCTCAAAGGCAAGTTTCCATACCTTGAAATCCTCGCCCACATGAGACGCACGGCCCGCGCACCTTGCGATGAAGTTCAGCTCAAGGTCCAGGTTGACCCTGTCGCAAAAGGCGTTTTCAACTTCGTTGGCAATCTGCACGAGCAGCTTGCCGTGGAACTTCGGGTTCGCGATCGCGGCCTGAACGAATTCAAGCACATAGTCTTCATCCACCGAGTGGCAGAGCAGCCGGGCGAGGGTCTTGGAAAGGTTGCTGTCCACATAGCTGCGTTCGTCGCGCTTCATTTCTCGGGCATCCAGCGCGCTCTTGACGCCGGCCAGAATCAGGCTTGCACGCGCATCCCCGTTCCAGTCCGGCAGCAGAAGCCTGGCCGGCCGAATTTCCGCGGTCTGGTCACGTGTCGGGAACGGCTTGCCATACTCAACTTCGGCTTCGCCGATTCGGTCCAGCAGCATTGAGCCCTGAACGTCGTGCGACACATACGCAAAGCCGGCCACGTGCTTGAGGCCGATACCGTTCTTGCGCCGCGAGACCATCGTGTAGCCCTGGCGCACGTTGACTGTGTAACCATCGCACCAGAGTTCGATTTCGCCGCTGCCCGCCGTGCGATCGAGGCTCACGTCGCCCTTGATAAGCGCAGCCCTGCCCTTCTCGTCGAACGCCACTTCGGTGCCTTTTCCAAGCACCAGCGTGCCATTGTCGGTCATCAACATCGCGACGCCGTTCGCACTCGTGCGCATCTGCATGCCCGTAGAAAGCTGGGCACCATCGTCCATGCGCGACCACTTGCCATCGCTGCCCAAGGCGTCAGCCCGGCCGGACAGCATCACCAGCCTGCCCACCGGAAGCCGCGGCGCAGCTTCGGTCGCTGGTCGATCAGTGGGTTGTGGCTTCGACTCTGGACCGGTCTCGACCTCACCCTTTGGTTCCGGGTGCTCATTGGGGTCCGGCGTTCCTGACTCCGGCGCGGGCTCTCTGCCCGGCTGTTTGGATTCACCGTCGACTGCAGCGTCCCGTTTCTCGCCGGCGTCTGGTGCAACCGGGCCGCCCTTTTCAGGCAGGTCACGCGGCCCTTTGTTGCCGTCGGCCGAATCGCCGGGTATGCTTTCTGGCGTAGTATCGCGGGAAGCTCCGGGCTCCTTCTCAGGAGCCGGAGCTTCCCTCTCCTCTGAGACATGGCTGGAAGGGTCGGTGCGGTGATCCCCTCCCTTGCCGGGCCCGCCCCGGCTATCCTTGTCTGCAGATTCCGTGATTGGTTTATCAATGGGGCGCGCAAACGCGCCGGTAATCACGCCGACGGACAGCAAGAACGCCGCAGCCGCGCTGACCGCCGCGATGCCCGCGTAAATGCGCAACCTGCGGCGCTGCACGCGGACAAGCGAATGACGCTTGCTGCGCACGCCAAGGGGACGCTGTTCCGGAAGACGCACACTTTCAATGCTTTCATCCGCCGGGACATTCACGCCCTGGATGCGGCGCATCACACGGGCCGAGAAGTCTCGTGACAGGGAGATCTGGCGAAACAGCTGCTCGGTGGCGGCATGCACCGTCTGCAATTCGTCAAACTCGCCTTGCAGCACCGGGTCAGCCTTCAGGGCTCGCGCCAGCACGTCGCGATCTGTATCGGCGATAACGCCGTCTATGGCGCGCTGCATGAGAATCTGGAGTTCTTCGTGCGTCATCTGGCTTGGCCCACTTCTACGCTGCAATGCTTAGGTGGCAGACTTGCGAGTGTGCTTACAGCGGTTTTCGCCGTTTTGCGGGACCGCAAAGTGCTAAAGGTCCACATCCGGCAGATACTCCCGCATCACTAGTGCTAAAGCCTTACGGGCGCGGTGCATACACACTTCTACTGCCCCGACGCTAAGGCCCAGGTCTTCGGCGATTTCTTCGTACTCCCGGCCCTCCAGATACCGTTTGATCAGGACCGCGCGGTACCGCTCGGACAGCTGCATCAGCGCCTTGTACAGGTACTCGTGGCGTTCCTGCTGCTCCACGGTCTGCAATGGGTCAAGCCCCGTCAACTCGACTTCGAGGCCCTCCGGCATGCCGGCCATTTTGCGGCGCTTGTAGTGGTCGCGGACCAAATTGCCGGCTATGCCCATGATCCATGACTTCAGGCGTGCGTGGTCTTTCAGTCGGTCAAGGTTTTCGTAGGCGATCAGGAATGTCTCCTGCGCCAGGTCCTGTGCCACGCCCGTGTCCGAAATCTTGCGAAGCATGAAGCCGTACACCAAGCGCTCATAGCGCTTGACGATGTGCTCAAAGATCTCGGTGTCGCCGCGCAAAACGCGGCGAACCAGATCCTCGTCGCTTAACGGGACAGGCTCCAAGATTTCGGGTCTCCCCCGGCCCCCATGCCGAAGGTTTGAGTAGAGGGTAGTTTACGAACGTGCAACAGAACCGGCAGTTCGATCGTTCGGTGGTTTTGCGGAAGCGCATAAGCAAAAAGCCGCGGGATGTCCCGCGGCTTTTTGACAACTGCCGGACCGGCTAGCGGCCCATGATTTCGATGACGAGGCGCTCGTTGGCAATGACGGGGATGTCTTTGCGCCGCGGAATCTGGATCAGTTCGCCTTCGACCTTTTCGAGGTCTACGCGGACATAACTGATCTGTTCCGGTTTCTGCGCAATCGCCTCCTGCACCTGCAGGTGGGCCTTGCTCTTCTGCCGGACCGCGACCTTGTCGCCCACGCCGACGACATAGCTGGCGCGGTCGGTCTTGCGGCCGTTCACTTCCACATGGCCGTGCGCAACAAGCTGGCGCGCGGCGCGGGTTGTGGGCGCGAAGCCCATCCGGTAAACGATATTGTCCAACCGACGCTCAAGCAGTTGCATCAGGTTTTCGCCGGTGTTGCCGGGCATGGCGTTGGCCTGTTCGTAAATGCGGCGGATGCTGCGTTCACGAATCTGGTAGTAGAACTTCAGCTTCTGCTTTTCGTTGAGTCCACGGCTGTAGGTGGATGCCTTGCCGCGACGCCCGTCGCGGCCGTGCTGGCCTGCCTTGTACGGCTTGCTGGCCAGCGGTGTCTTCTTGCTGCCGTACAGGTTTTCGGCGAAGCGGCGCGATACGCGGTGCTTCGGCCCTGTGTAGCGACCCATGGAATCTCCAGGTCTCGGTTCAGGCCATCTGCGGGCAAACACTGCCCGGGATGTTGCATGGACACCGTGCCATGCAAGCCGTCTAACCAGACGGGCACATAAGGGGCGAGAAGTGTAGCGGCGGAAGGTGCGTGGTCAAGCAGGCGGCGGATTTCCTCAAGCGCAAGTCAATGCGCACCCGACAGTTCCATTAGGCGGATGAGTCCGCCAAAGAATTCGGGCCGCGATCCCCCGGCGAGACTTGCGAAAGCACACGGGGCTGCTCGGTCGCGGTCCCCTGCATGACTGTTTCACGTTTGGGAGGTCAGTCCCTCACACCCGTAACAAACACCCACAGGGTCAGCGCGTGAGCGTTAGCCCCGGCGTCTGGAGCAGACGCCAGTCACCCATCCCACCCCAACATCCAACCCAACCACCCGGCGCGTGCTGACCACGCCGCCGGGTCCTGCATTTGACACACGGCGCTCGCGAACCTTATCTCGCAAGTCTGTCATGCTGCCCTATACTCACCGCACCTGAACCGGAGCTGCCATGCACTTCGATACGCTCGCCATCCACGCCGGATATGATCCCTTCAATCATTTTGGCGCGGTCAACCCACCGGTGTTCCTGTCCTCCACGTTCGCCCAAAGCAGCCCCGGCAAGCACCAGGGCTATGACTATGCGCGCAGCGGCAACCCGACCCGCAAGGCACTGGAGAGCGTGTTCGCGGCCCTTGAGGGCGCTGAATACGGGTTTGCGTTCAGCAGCGGCTTGGGCGCCACCGACACGATCACCAAGCTGCTGAATGCGGGCGACCACGTGATCTGCGCCGACGACGTATACGGCGGCACGTTTCGGATCTTCGACAAGACGTTCAAGCGACTGGGCATCGAGTTCAGCTTCGTGGACACCACCGACGTCGCCAACGTACGCGCCGCCTTCAAGCCAAACACAAGAATGCTGTTCATTGAGTCGCCCAGTAACCCGCTGCTCAAGGTCAGTGACATCGAGGCTCTTTCAAAGCTGGCACGCGAAAAGAAGGCGATCAGCGTCGTTGATAACACCTTCGCCACGCCTTACCTGCAGCAGCCGTTGGCGCTGGGCGCCGACATTGTGATGCACAGCGCGACCAAGTACCTGGGCGGGCACAGCGACGTGGTGCTGGGCGTGTGCGCCACGAAAGACGAGGCACTGGCCAAACAGATCGCCTTCAACCAGAACGCAAGCGGCGCAGTACCCGGCGGCTTGGACTGCTACCTGGTGCATCGCGGTATCAAGACGCTGGGCGTGCGGGTAGAGCGCTCGTGCGATAACGCCGAGCAGATCGTGAGTTACCTGCTGGAGCAGAAGCGCGTCACGAAAATCCACTACCCGGCGCTGACCACGCACGTGAACCACGATGTCGCGTCGCGCCAGATGAAACGCTACGGCGCGATGATCAGTTTCGAGATCGACGGCAGCGTCGCCGATGGCGAAAAAGTCGTGAGCGGCCGCCAGGTCTGGACACTTGGCGAATCACTCGGCGGCGTCGAAAGCCTCCTTGAGCACCCCGCCAGCATGACCCACGCCAGCATCCCCAAAGAGCTGCGGCTTAAGGCCGGGCTGACAGACGGGTTGATCCGGCTGAGTGTCGGGATTGAGCACGTGGATGATCTGATTGCTGACCTGGAGGAAGGGCTGGCGAGCTATTGATGGCCGACAGAGTCACTATCGGTTCGCGCGGCAGCAAACTCGCGATGACGCAATCGCGGCAGGTGGCCGAGTTGCTGCGCCAGTTTCATCCCGGGCTGGTGGTCGAAATCGTAGAAATCAAGACCACCGGCGACCGCAACCTGGGTGCGTCACTGTCTGAACTTGGCGGCAAGGGCGCTTTCACCAAAGAGCTCGAGGACGCCCTGCTTCTCCGGCAATGCGACATCGCAGTCCATTCGCTGAAAGACCTGCCGACCACGCTGCCTGACGGCCTGCGCATTCTGTGCACGCCCGCCCGTGAGGATACCCGCGACGTGCTGCTTTGCCGTACCGACTCGGCGTTCCATGGAGCGCTTCCGTTTGTCGGCCAGGCGGCAATCGTCGGTACCTCAAGCCTGCGCCGACGCGCGCTGCTTGCCAACCTGCGGCCTGACCTGCATGCCATCGAATTCCGCGGTAACGTCGATACACGCCTGAACAAACTCCGCGACGGCAAAGCCGACGCCTGCATTCTTGCCGCAGCGGGCCTCAAGCGGCTTGCGCTGCTTGATGAAGTGGAGATGCGCGTGGCAGAGTTCAAAGCCCATTGGCTTGACTGGCCTCCCGCGCCGGGCCAGGGCGCACTGGGCATCGAGGGCCGTACGGGCGACGTCGCCACCACGCGACTGTTGGCCCCGCTGCACGACGCCGCCACTTTCGCCGCAACCGCCGCCGAGCGCGCGTTTCTCAACGAGCTGGGAGCCGGCTGCCAGGCCCCGGTGGGGGCGCTGGCGGTATGCCCCGAAGGTTCAGGCATCCGTCTTGAGGGTGTGGTTCTGAGTCGCGACGGGAGTGCGCGGGTTCACGGCAATGTGTCCGGTGACATTTCGGATCCGCAGGCGTGCGGACGCGTTCTCGCACAAAGGCTGATCCGCGAAGGCGCAGACATGCATCTCAAGTAGGCTGCAACATGCACTTTGCCGGTTTTTTTGCATGTAAGCAGAGCTGATCGGCGGAGTACTATTGGTGTAAGGCTGGACCGGTATTACACTACCGGCACCCCCGCCAGCCTGAACACCCCTGAATCGGGACAGAGTCCCGCTGGAGGAGACCATGAACAAGAACGCAATGCTGCCCACTGTCGGGATGGCGCTGCTCGCCTGCATCGCGCTGATGCTGACGGTGATCGGCGGCTTGTACGGCTACAATACTTTTGCGGGCGGCGCACAGCCGGCCTACGCCCAGGCCACTGGTTCGTCGGGCACGGACAAGGGCCCGTCGTGGACGGTTACGCCCGTCACAGTCGGCGGCAACACGCAGTACGTGGTGATTGTCGCGGAAGAAGACAACACGTACGAGGCGGGCAAGAAGTCGAAGGTCATGACGGTGTATGACCTGAAGGCGACCGGCACAGCCAAGGCTGAGATGTATCTGGTTGCGACACGCCTGCTTGAGTACGACGGCAAGTTCCCGTACATCAACGACACGCAAACGAACAAGAAGGGCTATGAACCGATCGAGATGAAGAAGGCCCTTGAGAAGAAGTAGGCCGAAGCAGTTTGGCGGGCGGTTCAACACCCTGTCATATCCTTATCATGGGGCGTTTTCGGTACTTGCGCCGGAAACGCCCTCTGCATTACGATAGTGCTTTCCATAGCCGCAGAAGGTAAACCGCTTAGGCGGAACTGTGGTGCGTAACCCCCAACAGGCCGGATTCTTTCCGGAGTGAGCAATGCCGAACTACAAGTCTTTCGACGACGTGTTGCGTGAACTTGACCTGGACGAGGACGAGCTGAAGCGGCTCGTATCCGAAGGTCAAATCCGTGCGTTCCGTGACGACGACCGCATGAAGTTTCGGTCGGAAGACGTCCAGTCGTTGGCGCGCCACCGTGTGCCCAGCGGCCCCGGTGACATCGACCTTGGCGAGACGCAGCTCGGCGGTGAAGGCCTCGAGATCATCGAGGAGGAAACCGACGAGACGCTGCTTGACCTGGGCAACCTGAACAGCGACGCGGACTTCGAAGACACCGGCGCCACCAGCGTGCCAACGGTCGAGTTGTCCGACATCGGCGAAGACCAGGACGCGACACTTACCGAAGAGCTTGTCTTCGACGAAACCGACGAGCTTGGCGGGCTGGACTTTGGCGACGAAGACGCAGACGCTACGCAAAAGATCGAGGGCGGGCTTGACCTGTCCAACGACGACGAGCTCGGCCTGCAGACAGAGCCCGTCGACTCCGAGGGCTTGGATGAGCTGGATGAGCTCGACGACGTCGGAGTAGCGGCCGGACCCGAAGAAGCCGACGTTGGCGGCGGGTACCAATACGCGCAGGCACCGATGGGCATGCCGGGCCCGGTACAGATTCAAGAGCAGGTGAAGTACGTCGAAATCGTGCCGAACGAAGGCATCGTCTGGAAAGTTCTGACGGGCGTGACGTTCATCCTTGTGCTGCTGCTGGGCGTGACTGCCCCTGCAATGGGCATGGTGGGCGGCCGCGACGTGCTTGGCGACTTCTGGGGCGGCACTGCATACTCGCTGTACATGAAGGGTCCGAACCAGGCTGCCGAGATCACCCAGAGCACGTACTCGCCCAAGGATCCCAATGCGGTACCGGGGCCAGAGCCATTCTCTGCCGGTGCCAAGCCTACGCAAGTTGTGTGGCCGGGCATGCCGATTGTCCGCAACGTGGAAGGTGCTTCGATTGACAGTGGCACAGCCAAGGGTGCCGGAGAGTAGTTCGCAAAAAAAGGATCGCGCACCCCGCCTTTGTGCGGGGTGCGTTCTTGAGGGGCAGGCTTGTCCGGCAAACCGACCGTGCTGCTGATCGATGAGAACCCCGCAGTTGCGGAGATCATCACTGCATTGCTTTCGCGCAACGGCTATCAGGTCGAGGTGCTGACCACCGGCGAAAGAGTGCATGACCTGCTGGGGCAACGCGAGGTGGATGTGATTGTCAGCGACGTGCGTGGCACCGGCCTGGACGGCATTGAGTTGGCGCGGCGCGTGCGCAATGACCCTGCCACTGCCGACATCCCGATCATTCTGCTCACGGCCATGGCGAGCATTGAAGACGAGTTCGAGGGCTATCTTGCCGGTGCCGACGCCTACATGACCAAGCCGTTCCGCGCCCGTGAGCTGCTGGCGGCCATCGACAATGTGCTGAACCGCCGCACGGTAAGTACCAGCAGCGGCCGCCTTGCCGTGGTGCAGGATGTTGCCCGGGTGCTGGCCGTGGTCGCCGATGAGCGGCACCGAATGGTCACCGCGGCCATGAAGCAGGCAGGCTTTGAACTGGATTACGAGACCGAACTTGCGCGTGCCATGTCGCGCATTGATCGTGAGCGCTTTCACTTGTTGATCTGCGACACGGCGCGCGACCCGCAGGCGGTGGGAGAAGTGCGCGAGTTCCTGTCGCACTTTGCCCTTGCGATTCCGGTGATTTTCCTGCATCCGCGCGGCGCAGCCCCCGTGCTGCCGCTGAACGACCCGCAGTTCCACTCGCTGAAAGTGCCGGCGACACCGGCTGCACTGGCAGAGCTGGTGCGCAAAGCAATACTGGACTTTGGCGGGGCGCCATAGGTCGTTGATTCCAGGCAATCGCAGGCAGCCGGCTTCCGAGAACCCGGACGGGCAGATGGCCAGCATATTCATCACTCGCGCAGTACCCGATGCCGCGTTTGAGCTGCTGCGGCGCGAATTGCCGGACGCGAAGATTTCCATCAATCCGCACGATCGGAATCTGTCCCACGGCGAGCTTGCCGAGGCGGCAGCAGGCGCCGATGCCCTGATCTGCACGCTGGCTGACCCCGTCGATGATGCCCTGCTGCGGGCGCTGGCACCAAGGCTGCAAGTCGTGGCGACCTATGCCGTCGGTGTGAACAATATTGCCCTGCCCACCGCGCGCGAGCTCGGCATTGCGGTCTGCAACACGCCCGATGTGCTGACAGACGCCACAGCCGAAATCGCCGTCGGGTTGATCCTGGCCTGCGCCCGGCGGATGGTGGAGGGAGACAAGTTGATGCGGCAAGGCGAGTTCGGCGGATGGGCGCCGATGTTCATGCGTGGCCACGGCGTGTGTGGCAAGACCGTCGGGATTGTCGGTGCGGGCCGGATTGGCAAGCGCGTCGCCCGGACGATGCGCATGGGTTTTGCGTGCCCGCTTCTTTACCATGCGCGCACTGCCCATGCCGACTGGGAAGACGAGTTGCAGGCTGAGCGAACGGGGCTGGACGAGTTACTGGCACGCAGCGACTTCGTCAGCCTGCACTGCCCGCTCACGCCGCACACGAAGCATCTGATCGATTCCGCCGCACTGGCCCGCATGAAACAGACTGCATTCCTGATCAACACGGCGCGCGGCCCGGTGGTGGACGAATCCGCGTTGGTAGCCGCCCTGCGTGATCGGCGCATCGCAGGCGCAGGGCTGGACGTGTACGAAAATGAGCCCGCGCTGGCGCCCGGGCTGGCGGATCTGGACAACGTCGTGCTGCTGCCGCACATCGGCAGCGCCACGCACGAAGTACGCGATGAGATGGGTCGCATGTGCGCACGCGCGGTAATCGCCGTATTGACAGGTCAAGAACCCGCGCATCGGGTTGCCTAGGCGATGTGCATCATTCGTCGTCGCCCGCACGCTTTGCGTGAAGTTTCAGGTCGGAGAAACGGATGACGGCTTCGCCCTCTGGCTGAAGCAGGATGCGATGCTCAAACGTTCCTTCCGGCCCGAGGTCAAATTCCTCGGTCAGGCAACCGTCCGCCAGCTCAAAGGCCTCCAGTTCGCTGGTGTCCTTGGAAACGCCGAGGTACTCGAGTTGCAGGAAGTTTTCCTCGGTCCCGCTCGTGAACTTCAAGATTACGGTGAAACTCCGAGCCGCTTCGTCAAGGCGTGTCGCGACCAGCTCACCTGACGCGAGCAGTTGCCCGCGGCTGAGCATCGCAAACGCCCGCGCGCCTTGGGGCAGCTCGGGCGCGGTATCGATCAGATGCCGCATGTACACGCCGTAGTACAAGCCCGTCGTGAACTCGTCGTACTCGCCGTCTGCCCATTTCCGGTTCAGGTACCGCATGGGCTTCACGTTCTCCGTTTGGGCGAACGTTTGAAAGACTTTCTGGGCGCCCGGGCCTGGGCCTTCTTTGCTTTGGCAAGTACCGGCGACGTTGTCGCCCGGCCCAGTTCGCGTACCAGTGTGAATTCGTGCGCTGTTACCGGTTGTACAGAAAGCCGCCCGGACTTGATCAGCACCATATCCTGCAGGCCCGGCGTCTGCTTCAACTCGTCCAGGGTAACCACGCGCGAAAGTGTTTCGACAAAGGACAGGTCCACAAGAAACCAGGTGGGGTTCGCGCGCTCAGACTTGGGGTCGAAGTACTCATGGCCTTTGGTGAAGGCGGCTTCGTCAGCGTACGCCGCGCGGGCCACAGATGCCACGCCCGCCACGCCCGTGGGGTTTGCGCTGGAATGGTAGAACAGCACCAGGTCGCCAACGCTCATGTCGCGCAGGTTGTTGCGCGCCTGGTAGTTCCGGATGCCTTCCCATGCCGTGCGGCCGTCGCGCGCAAGGTCGTCGATCGAGTAAGTCCCGGGCTCAGATTTCACTAGCCAGTGTTTCATCTCATCAGGCTCCGGTCGGCGGCCATGTGCCCCGCTGCCATTCCGCCAGCAGTTCGGCGAAGTACGGGATGCACATACCGCAGTTGTTGCCGCAAGAGAAGCGACGCGTCAGTTCGCCGACGCTGGGTGTTTGCTCCCATGTCTGCAGGGCGTCGGTGTTGCTGACGTCGAAACAGACGCAGATCCGCGTGCCGACCTTTCGGTAGTCCCACATGCCCAACATTGTGCAACGTGGTTCGACAGTAGGAAGACAGAGCGGGTCAAATGCAGCGATCCCGCGACTGCTGCCGCGGGATCGCTCTTACCGGCGGGACGCCCGGGGGAGTTGGGCGTCATCAGCCGCCGGGCTATCGCCCTCTGTGACTGACATTGCCGTGGCCGTCGTCGCAGTCGGGGTCACCTTTGACCCAACCACGCTCCTCGACAATGTCGTAGTGCCCTTCCACCCACACCTGTCGCTCGCAGGTGTCATAGTGAGCCGGGACGACCACGCACTTCTCGACGTTCTTGTAATGCGCGGGAATGGTCTTGCAGACGTTGACAAAGAAGACGTGTCCGCAGGAGTCCACCCGGCGTTCCCGCACGGTGTATGTTTCGGCGGGAACGTACACGCGCTCAATCACGGTCTTGGTTGTGGCGGGAACGTACACACGCTCCGAAACCGTCTCGTAGTGGCCGGGGTGCCACACCTTCTTCTTGACGGTGATGTAGTGCCCGGCTTGCGGCTGGTGTTTTGGCTGATCGCGTTCGATACGTCCGCCGCCGCGGCCTGTGTTGACCTCGACGCTCTTGTTGCCCTTGTTGATGCGGACGCTGACGCCTTGGGCGTTCAAGCCGGACGCGCCGACTGCTCCGATCATCAGTATTCCTGCGAATGCGGTGAGTAAGGCTTTCATGGTTCTTCTCCGGTTCTTCTGCGTGGCCCTTCTGTTTAAGGGACGCCAGTCGTCCCGCTCTGGTTCCTGTTAAACCACGTGGGAGTAAGGATTTACGCGCAAAAGTTCTGGCACAGGGGTGCCGGAAAAGTGGCATGCGCCCGACAATGGCAATGGGCATCGAGGCGGTGCTTTGAAGTGATTGGCTGGGGTGCGTGGCGTTACTTGACTTCACCGATGTAGGGAAGCGTCCGGCCCTTGTTGTTGTCGTCCATACCGTAGCCAACGAGAAACTTGTCGGCTTCTACGTCAAAGCAGACGTACTCGCATTCGAACGGAATTTTGCGACGTGCCTTCTTGTCGACCACGATGGCGTAGCGCAGGCTGCGCGGTCCCTGCGCCTTTACCGCCTCGTGCAGGTTGGCAAGTGTGAGGCCCGTGTCGACCAGGTCTTCGATCACCAGCACTTCGTAACCGCTGATGCGAGGCAACTGCCCGTGGAACCGCAGCCGGCCGCTGGATGTCTGGCCGACGTAGCTTTCAAGTTTGATAAACTCCAGTTCCACGCTCACGCCCTTCAACTGGCGAATCAAGTCCGCGGCGAAGAAGAAACCGCCGCGCAGCACAACCAGGCACATCAGCCGCCGCCCCGCGTAGTCGGCCGAAATGCGGGCCGCCAGCTCGCTCACCCGCGACTGGATCTGCTCGCTGCTGAAAACGACAGGGTAAAGCTCAGTCATCACAATCCGTTGATCATGTAGTCAATCAAGCGTGTGCCGTCGTCAATCTTTATGCCTGTGTCGTGGGCGTTTGTCTCGGTCAGCGTCAGGTTCCAGCGGCTCTCGACGCCCGGTCCCCACATCAGGAAGGGCACCGGTCGCTCATCGTGCTGACGGGTCTCAATGCGGCACATCAGCGTCGGTACTACCGTCAGGCGCACCTCACCCATCTCGGCCAGTTTCTTGTGCAGCGGCTTGAAGAAGTGTTTGTCCAGCAGCTCAATGCTGCGCACCTTGCCCTGCACGTCGCCCTGGTGGCTGTAATCATCGGGGTAGCTGAAGTGGGCAATCACGAAGTCTGTTCCCTCAAGGGCCTGCTCGACACTCTGGCGGACCTTGGTGATTTCTTCCGTCTCCGTGGCCTTGCTGGCCTCTTTGTCCGGGTTGACGGCTGCCATGCGCCCGCTGGGCTCGCGCACAAACGGTGATTCGCCGGGGTTGATCACGCGTATGCCCGTCGCGACCGCCACGCCACGAAACAGGTCGCTGTAGCTGACCATCGCCGCATCCAGCCCGAACGTCTTTTGAAAGCCGGGCACGTCCACACTGGTTCCGCCGCCCCACAGCCAGACGGCGTTTGCCGGGTTCTGCTTCAGGTCAACACGCACGCGGTTGACCTCGTGCTTGCTCAGCACACCCGGCGCCTCGTTGATCACTTTCAGCAGTGTTTCGGCGCCGGCGCCCTCGGGCAGGTGCTCCTTGTACGGCAGGTCGAGCACATTGAACGGGCTGACCGTGGTCAGGCCGTTAAAGTCCACGCCGTCCACGATCATCAGGTGGCTGTGGCCGCGCCCCTGCACGAACCGGATTTTGGTCTGCTTGAAATGAAATTCGAGCGCCTTGAGCAACTCCTTGCCTTCTTGCTCGCTGAGCCCGCCGGCGCGGGTATCGGCAATTTTGCCGTCGACTGTGGTCACAAACTGCAGCCGAAAGCACCACTCCTCGTCACTCAGCATCATGCCCATGGCAAGTGCTTCATAGTAACCGCGCCCAGTCAGGTACGGGCCGGGCGGATAGCCCAGTAGCGTGAACAAGGCGGCTAGCGTCTCCGGCGGCTCGTCGCGCGGGATTGTGCGTATGGTCCCCAACCGCCCGGACGTCGCCAACTTGTCCAAGGCAGGGGCTGTGGCCGCTTCCAGTGGTGTCTTGCCCCCCAATTCCTTGAGGGGTGTGTCGGCAAGGCCGTCAATCAGCACCAGCAGGTAGCGCATGGTCTATTCACGAATAAAGCCGCAAGCGCGGCTGTTGAAAGAGGACGATATAAGCCGCAATGGGCGGCGCAATGGTCGAGTGACAAGCCGGGCACCCGAATAAAATGGTCCCAAATTGCACTAAGGGCGCGTAGCATAGGAGAGTCAGGGGTGCCGGCGAATCGGTGCTGCGCCATTGCTGTGCTTCATTTTGGAAGGAACTGGGATGCGTCTGCTATTCCTGCCCCTGGCGGCATTGTTGCTCGCCGGTGGCATGCTTTACGCGCAGGAGGGCCTTACCGCCGAGGTGCAACCACTCGTCGAAGGCAGCGTTGAGCCCGGCAAGCAGTGGACGTTCAAGCTGCAGTTTGCTCTTCCGGACGGGTATCACGCGTACCACAAGGACAATCCGGGCATCGGCATGGCGCCCAAGGTCAAGTTCACTCAGACATCCGGGCTGAAGCTCGCAAGCGAAGTCTGGCCCGAACCCACCAAGCACAAAGATGACAGCGGCGAAGAGTGGGAGTACTCAGGTACCTTCACCATCGGCTACATTTTTGACGTGCCGGCTGGGGCGAGCGGCAGGCTGCGCATTGCCGGGTCTCACCAGACGCAGTTCTGTGACGAAAACGGTTGCTTCATGTCCGAGGCGGAATTCAGCGCCGACATCGAAGTCATCAGCGCAGAGCCGGTACTGGCATTAACAGTCGCGCCGATTGCCGAGGGCAAGGCTCAGGCGGGCAAAGAGTACACGCTGAAATTGCGCTTCACGGTGCCGGCGGGTTATCACGCCTACCATCGAGACAACAAGGGCTACGGCGTGGCGCCTATTGTGAAGTGGACCGAGCTTGCAGGCTTTGAGCTGGCGCGTGAAGACTGGCCCAAGGCCAAAGACCGGTACTACGAAGAACTCGAGGCCACGGAGTCCGAGTACAGCGGCACGTTTGACATCGCCTATGTGTTCAAGGTGCCCGCCGGCGCCTCGGGCACCATCAAACTGGCCGGCACGCACCAGACGCAATTCTGCAACGATGACGGCTGCTTGATTACTGAGGGCGGCTTCAGCGCGGAAATTGCCGTGCAGGCCGGCGCAGAGGGCTCCAAGCCGAAGATCCCGACAGCAACCGTAAGCGCCGCGTTTCATGGCACAGCCAAGGCCGGCGGCGAAGCCACGCTTGAGCTGACGATTGAGCTGCCTGAGCACTTCCATACCTATCACAAAGATAACGCAACCGTGAAGGGCTATGGCGAGGCGCCCAAGGTTCAGTTCACGCAGACGTCGGGCATGACGCTGAAGTCGGAAAGCTGGCCCGATGCCAAGAAGGTGAAGTACGACGAAGACTGGTACGAGCTTGAGTACGAGGGCAAGCTCACGCTCAAGTACACGTTTGAAGTGCCGAGTGCCGCGAATGCCAAGTTGCCGCTTACGGGCAGCTACCGAATCCAGGTCTGCGACGACGGCGGTTGCTACCTGAACGACGGCACGTTTTCGGCAACGCTGGAAATCGCAGCAACGGACGCGCCCCAGCCGACGCAAGACCGTGCCCGAAAGGACAGCCACGGGTTCTACCTCGACTTCGATTACGCCCTTGAGCAGGCGCGTAAAGAGGGCAAACCGCTGCTGGTGGACTTCAACGGCGAGAATTGCGCTCCCTGCCGCAAGATGGAAAAGACCGTTTTCTCGCTGGTCGAAGTGAAGGAACTGTTCACTGGGTTCGTGATTGCCAGCGTGCAGAACGACGTGAACGACGTGCGGTACAATGAATTGTGGGCCAAGTACCAGCCCACCCCCGGCGCGCCCGTGCCTTACTACGCCATCATGGACCACGACGCGAAGGTCGTGCGCGGCATAGGCAGCACGTTGCCCGCCGACAAGCGCGCCCACGAGTTCGTGGCATTCCTCAAAGGCGAGGCTCCAATGGAGCCCGCCCCGGTGGCCGATCCGCCGTCAAAACTAACGCCCGCTGCAATCGGGCCCGCGGCCGCAGACGCACCAGGCTGGCCCAAAGGCTTGTTCGGGCCCCCGACCGAGGGACAGGCGCAGGGCATGGAGTTCAGTGCGGCGTTTGCAAGCGGCAAGGTGAAGCCCGGCAGCAAGAATTCGGTGGTTCTCAAGTTCACCATGAAAGACAACGGCGCCGGCGAAATTTACCACGCCTACCATCCCGGCACCAAAGCGACCGAGGTCAACATTCCGCTGACCGTAACGCTGAAAGACAATGGTGGCTTGAAGCCGACCGGCGAATGGAAGTACCCCGCCCCAGCCGAGAAAGTGGATGACGGATTCGGCGAAGAGTGGCGTCTTCCGCACGAGTTCACGCTGGTGCTGGATTTCGAGGTGCCATCCGACCTGAAGCCTGGCAAGTATACGGTGACCGGCCACGTCAACGGTCAGTACTGCGACAGCAACGGCTGCATTTTCTTTAACGCCAAGACAGCTGATTCTCCCAACCGCGAGTTCGGCTGGGTCGCCATGGTCGAAGTGTCGCTGGATGGCGCAGAGGGCGGCGTTACGGAGGCCACTGGCACCGGCGGCGGATCGGGCATAGAGGGCGAAGTAGAGAAAGCGGGCGGCATCTGGCTGTTCCTGTTTTTTGCGCTGCTCGGCGGGATGATCACGCTTCTGACGCCTTGTGTTCTGCCGGTACTCCCGCTGACCGTGGGTTTCTTCGTCAGCCAGTCCGAAAAGGGCCGCTCGCCGCTGGTTACGGCATTCATTTACTGCACCTGCATTGTCGCGAGTTTCACGCTGTTCGGTTTGATCACGTCGGCCCTGGTTGGTGCAACCGGCGCGCAGCAGATCTCGACCAATGGCTGGGTGAACGGTTTCTTGGCCATTCTCTTCCTGACGTTCGCGCTGAGTTTCCTGGGGCTATTTGAACTGCGCGTGCCAGCGTTCATGACCGCATGGTTCACCAAGAAGCAGTTGACTGCACAGAAAGAGGGCAAAGGCTACGCCAAGGCCTTCTTCAGCGGCTCGGCATTCGCCTTGATCAGCTTTTCCTGCACCGGCCCCATTGCCGGCGCATTTCTGGCAGGTGCGGCAGGCGGCGATTTCTGGCTGCCGACGCTGGCAATGCTCGCCTTCAGTACGGGTATGGCACTGCCCATCTTCGTGATGGGCCAGTTCCCAAGCCTGATGAAGAAGTTGCCCAAGTCGGGCGGCTGGATGAACGCGCTGAAAGTCGTGTTCGGCTTTGTCGAGATCGGGTTGGCCATCATGTACTTCAGTGCGGCTGAACAGGCGTTCGCAAGCATGCCGGCGGCTGAGTGGGTCAACCGTTATGTAGTACTCGCGGTGTGGATCACGGTCAGCCTGGCCAGCGGCTTGTACCTGTTCGGGTTCTTCCGCATGCCGCACGACCACGAAGAAACTAAACAGATCGGAGTGATCCGGTCCCTCTTTGCGGTGGCCTTCATCGCGTTTGCGCTGTACCTGGTGCCGGGCATGTTTGGCGCCAAGTTCGGCCCGACCCTTGAGGGCATTTTGCCGCTTCCACCCGAGAACGGCGGTATCCAGCTTTCGCTGGGGGGCGGTGCGCCACGCAACGACCCCAAGTCGTTGCCCTGGGAGCATAACCTGGCAAAAGGCCTTGAGATTGCCGCCAAGGTGAACAAACCGGTGTTTGTCGACTTTACGGGCTATAACTGAAAGAACTGCCGTCTCGTGGAACGAGACATCTTTCCTCGCGATCAGGTCTTCAACCAATTCAAGGACGACTTTGTGCTTGTGGCACAGTATACCGACGACCCAGACGACCCCGTCCCGGCCCAGAACCTTCACAAATACACCGGGGGAGGCAGTTTCGCGGTTCCGTTGTATATCGTCACGGATAGCAAGGGCCTTGAACTGGCGCGGCTTGTGCCGCCCACGAACATTTCGAGCCTCTCCGGAAGCCAGTTCGCCAGCTTCCTGCAGGACGCCAAGCAGAAGTACGCAGCCGGGGAGTGATGGAAACAGGCTCAGACGACGTTTCGCCGAAAGTCAGGACCACACTGGCCGAAAGGCTGGTGCGCGCCACGCGTACCGTCGACCTTGGCGGACCCCCGCCCAAACGCATTTTCGACCAGGTCAGCATTGTTGCCATCGTACTTGATCCCAGCCTGCGAGTGGTGCGCTACAATCGGGCCGCTGAACGGTTGTTCGGCAAGCCCTTCGCCAACGTGTTGAACCGGGCATACGCCGAGAGCGTGCCCACGCTTGCCGATGTCAATCGCAGCCAGGTGTTTCAGCGCACGCTGGCGCTGGGCGTGCCTGCCGAAGTCAAAGAGGTCGAAATCAAGGAGCCCCGGTCCGGCGTCACGTTTTACTTTGACTTCGTGATTGACCCGATCCTCGGCGACGACGCGCAAATCGCGGGCATCAGCCTGATCGGCCTGGACGTCACGGAACGTGCCAAGCTGCGCCACCAGCTGACAGAACAGAACGAAGATCTCAAAGCGCTTCAACAAGTCAGTGACTGGCTGCGTAAGACAATGGACCTGGAAAAGGCGTTCTTCATCACTGCCAGTGCGCTGACCAGTGCCGAGGGCGGTTACGACCACGCGATGATTTTCACCGTCGACCAGGACCGCGAGTTTCTGGTCGGCCGCAGCTGCGTGGACAGCCTGAAACTGTCCGAAGTCTGGGGAATCTGGCGCGGGCTCACCAGCCACGACGCGCCGCTGCAAAAATCCCTCGAGACGATGCAGCCGGTGCTCGCCCGTCGCTGGGGTGAACTGACCGAGATGATCAAGCAGGTGAAGGTGCCGCTGAATGACCCCAAGAGCGTCCTGGTGCACGCGCTGCGCAACCAGGTCACTGTTACGCACCGCACCTTGGATGACGAACCGGAACTGCGGGTACACCCGGCGATCAGGCAGCACTTTGAGCTTCAGTCTTTTGCCGCAGCGCCGCTGATGGCCGAGAACGAGGCCATTGGCGTCGTGCTGGTCGAAAGCCGACGGCCGCGGGAATTCACGCCTGAGCAACTCACGATGCTGGAAATGTTTACGGGGCAGGCGGCGCTGGCCATCAACAACGGCATGATTTTCCAGAACGTGCTTGAGCGCGCCCAGCGCGACAGCCTGACACGGCTATACAACCACGGGCACTTTCAAGAGGCGCTGCGCAACGAAATAGACCGCGCCGGTCGGTACGGCAACCCGCTCAGCGTGATCATGCTCGACATTGACCATTTCAAGCGCTTCAACGACACGTGGGGTCACCAGACCGGCGACCGTGTACTCAAGCAGACCGCGTTGCTGCTTTCCGCACTGGTGCGCGTCACGGACTTGCCGGCGCGATACGGCGGCGAGGAGTTCGCGCTGCTGCTTCCCCAGACCGACTACGCGCACGCCATGGAACTTGCCGAGAGGCTTCGTATCGGCGTTGAGCGCAAGGTCGTGGTCAGCGGGCCCAAGGGAGAAAAGATCGGCGTGACTGCGAGCTTCGGTGTCGCGACCTTCCCCAAGTACGCGGAAGACGCGGCTGGGCTGGTCAGCATCGCCGACGAGGCGCTGTATTACTCGAAAGAAAAGGGGCGCAACTGTATTTCGGGTGCGCACGAGGTTTCAGCACAGGCGCAGGAAACGCGCAAGCGCCTGAAAGAAGCCCGCAAAACCAAAAGGCTCAACAAGCCCGTGATTACGCAAGTGAAGTCAACGGCCGTGTCACCACCACCTAAGAAGTCATCGGCATCATCGTCGCGTAACAAGCGCAGCGGCAAAGTGAAGTAAGGCTGCGTGGCAGAGAACAGGAGCCCAGAGCGCAAGCGACGGGCAAGCGATCAATACCGACAGCATGACTGCCCATGTTCAAGCACTCGCACATCTCGTTGAGATTGGTTACCGCAGTGACCGTGGCTGCCGCCATGCTTGCTTGCCTTTCCATGATCCACGCAGAAGACGAAGAATCCGAATTCGCCCAACAAGCCGACAAGACCCGTCACGCCGTGGCAACCGCCCATGTCTCGCTTTCAAAATCCGCCCGCAAGCTCGGAATGAACGTTGCCGCGCGAGCCGAGCTGGACGCGGCGCTGGAGCTCGTGCCGGAGTTCGACGACGCGATGTCAGAGCTTGGCTATCGCCGCAAGAAGGTCGATGGCGAAGAGAAGTGGGTACTCGATGAACGCAAAGCGTTGCCCGCACACGACGCCGACAACGTGACTGCGGCCCAGCGCAAACGTCACGCCGAGTCTCGCGAAAAGATGCGCAAAGCGGCAGCCCTGGAGTTCATCAAGCTGGCAAAGACTGCGCAGCGACTTGGACTGGCGCCGCACTCGCGCGCATCGTTCGAGGTGGCGCTGCGCTACGATGCCATGAACGACGATGCCCGCAGCGGCGCCGGGTGGCAGAAGGACGAGCAGGGAGTCTGGACAAGCCCCAACGAGACCGCCGAACGCGCCGCGACTGCCAAGGCCCTGGAAACCCCCGAAGCCAAGGCAATCGACGCGCTGCCCGACTGGTGTGCCCGCGTCTTCGCGCAGGGCGCCTGGGGCGTCAAAGCCGGCGGTGTGTCCGTCCTTGGTACCGGCGCAGCCCACAACGATCACGCGAAGCACGCCTGCGCTACCCTGGCACTTGTCGCGGGCCTGCTGGGCGGTGAAGCAGGTGAACTGCGCGTCGTTGTGTGCGCTACGAAGGCCGACTTCATCAAGTACTGCGAGGTGCGCCACCCGGGCACTCCGGGCCTGGCCGAAGGTTGGATGGTCGTTGAGAGCACCGAAATCGGCGTCCTGCTGGCAGAAGCCAGCGAAGAGGCGGCCGAGCGCGTGGTTTATGCAGCCGCGTTGTCCCAGGTGCGGCGGCGTTGTGGAGTTGCGCGTCACCCGTGGTTTGAACTCGGCTTTGCCGGCAACTTGACTCGGCGTCTGACGGGGCGCGTCGGCTGTGTCGAATTCAGCGGCGATACGACCGGCCCGAAAGAGCCCGGTCGCTGGAAGCGTGAACTGCGCATGCTGCTGGATTCGGGCGAAGAGCCTGACCTTGGCAATGTTATCGCCGATCGCGACCCAACAGAGCCCCGCGTGATTGTCGCCTACTTTTTCGTGCAGTACCTGTGCCGCGAGAGAGCGGCCGGGTTGCCGGATTTCTGCGCCGCCCTGAAGTCAGACGGAGACTCGGAGGGCGCGTTGAATCAGGCATGGCAGAGCGATGCCGCGGCAATGCAGCAGTCTTTCCTCGACTGGTTCAATGCAGGCTGATTTTTTCATCCACACCCTGTAGTCACCCCCCGGGCGTGCTAGAAAATAGCCCGGTGTGGAGACTGCCATGGACCAGGTTGAGATTCGTCGCGCGCTCGTTTCGGTTTCAGACAAGACCGGCGTCGTGGAATTCTGCAAGGCGCTGGATGCCCGCAATGTCGAAATCATCTCGACCGGCGGGACCGCAAAGGCGCTGCGCGACGCGGGCCTGCGGGTCAAAGACATCTCAGACCACACCGGCTTTCCGGAAATGCTGGATGGCCGCGTAAAGACGCTGCACCCCAAGGTGCATGGCGGCCTGCTGGCGCGTCGCGACCTGGATGAGCACCTGCGTGTGGCCGAAGAGCACGACATCGGCTTGATCGACATGGTGATCGTGAACCTGTACCCGTTCGAGGCGACCGTGGCCAAGCCCGGCGTGTCTCGGGAAGACGCGATTGAGAACATCGATATTGGCGGTCCCAGCATGCTGCGTAGCGCCGCGAAGAATCACGACGCGGTTGCCGTAGTCACGGATCCCGCCGACTATGCTCAGTTGGCAAAAGAGCTCGAGGCAAAGGGCGGCAAGCTCGGCATCTCGACGCGACGCCGTTTGGCGTTGAAAGCATTTCGCGTAACCTCGTGGTACGACCACGCCATTGCCGAGCATCTGCAGCACCTTGAAGACGACAGCGACGAACTGACGCCGAACAAGCTGGTCGCGCTCAAGAGCGGCACCGAGTTGCGCTACGGCGAAAACCCGCACCAGCAGGCGATGTTCTATGCCACGGGTCGCAAGCCACAGGGGCTTGGTGCCCTGCTGCAGTTGGGCGGCAAAGAACTCAGCTACAACAACCTGCTCGATCTTGATGCGGCGCTGCGCGTCTCGGCAGACTTTGAAGATGAGCCCTTCGCCGTGGTCATCAAGCACACCAACCCTTGCGGGGCTGCGATCGGCAAGGGCATCGCCGAAGCATTCGTGCGCGCCTATGACTGCGACCCGCTGAGCGCGTTTGGCGGCATCGTCGGCTTGAACAAACCGTTTGACATGGCGACGGCCGAAGCCTTCATCGCCGGCGAGAAGTTCATCGAAGCCGTGGTCGCGCCTGATTTCGCGCCCGAGGCCATCGATGCGCTGGTCGAGAAGAGCAAGAAGAAATGGCGCAAGTCCATCCGGCTGATCAAGGCCGCCCCGCCCAAGCTGCGCGCACCGCTGGAGTACCGCAGCCTTGCCGGTGGCATGTTGGCCCAATCAAGCGATGTTCATCGCCTGGATAGTGATGCGATCAAGGTGGTCACTTCAGGCATGCCCGACAACTCCGAGCTGCAGGAACTGCTGTTTGCGTGGTCACTCTGCCGGCATTACAAAAGCAATGCCATCGTCATTACAGCCGGCAGGGCGCTGCTGGGCTACGGCGCGGGTCAGACTAACCGCGTTGATGCTACCGATCACGCGCTGCACCGCGCTGGTGCAGCGGCCAAGGGTGCCGTGCTTGCCAGCGACGCTTTCTTTCCGTTTCCCGACAGCATCGAGAAAGCTGCCAAGGCCGGCATCGCGGCAATCATCCAACCGGGCGGCAGTGTCCGGGACGAAGAGGTCATCGCGGCCTGTAACGAGCGCGGGGTCTCGATGGTCTTCACCGGCATGCGTCACTTCAAGCACTGATGCGGGCACGGCACGCCGCTGTGTTCAAGTCGGGCGCCACAATCCACAATAGCCGCCATGGCCGGACCCTCGACTTGGCAGCAGTTGCTGGACCCTGCGCGGTTTCCACCGGCACCGGACGCGGTGTTGTTGCCGATGGTGATCGGGTTGGCCGCAGCGCTGCTGGGGCTGCTCACGGTCTGGCGGGTGCTGCGCCCGATCGGCAAGCCCGATGGCGGCTTGCCCGTGCAGGACACGCTGCTGGCGCTGGCACTGGGGTTCACGGCGCTATTGCTGCCCGACATCGCGGGTTTTGTCGTTACCCGCAACCCCGAGCCAGATCCGATGATTCTGGGCGCCCTGCAGGTGGCGATTGCACAGGTCTGCATTGTGCTGTTCGCCCGCAACCCCCTGCGCAGACAGGATGAGCCTGCGCCCGCGCCCTCCTGGATCAGGTTTGAACCAATATGGCTGGCACGCGTTCTGCCTGCATGGGCGCTGTGCTACCCCGTGCTGATTGGTGCAGCCGTCGCCAACGCTGCACTGCTTGTAGTGCTGGACGTGCCGATCACCGAGCAGCACCACCTGACGCGATTGCGCACGGATGACTCGGTACCGTGGATCCTGGGCTGGTATGTGCTGGCTGGCGTGGGTGCGCCACTGCGTGAGGAGTTTGCGTTTCGGGTGGTGTTTTTCGGCGTGCTTAAGGGCTGGCTTTCGCCTGCGGGCAGCGCGGGCTTGTGGGTCGCCGGCAGCGCCTCGGTGTCGTTGTTTGTGCTGGCGCATTATCCGTGGCAATTTCCGGTGCTGATTCTGCCACTGACTGCGCTGGGCGTGATCCTTACGCTGAGTTATGCATACACGCGCAGCATCTGGCCGGGCGTAATCATCCACGCGCTGCACAACTCGCTGGTGCTGACGTTTCAGTTTTTCGTAGCGGCAGACTGACTACTGCGCGATCAGCAGAAACAGTGCGATGAGGATGACGGCACCGGTCGCAAATGCATACAGGTAGTGACGCACCAAGCCGGTCTGCAAGCGGCGCACGAGGTCGCTGCTGGCCTTGACAACCATCGCTGCTCCGTTGACGAACAACAGGTCAATCACGATCACGTCCACCACGACAAACAGCACGTCGCTGGCAATCTTCGTCGGACGCACGATGGTGAGGTCGTAAAGCTCGTCGATGTAGTACTTGTTCAGCAGCACTCTGTACCAAGGCGTCATCACGGCGTCGGCGCCCTCACCACGGAAGGCAAGCGCGCGCACCTTGGCAAGATTGGCCGGGCGCGAGTAGATCGCAAAGGCAAACAGGAAGACGCCAATGGCAATCAGGCTGCTGATCGCGATGTTGACCCACTCGGCTGCGATGGCGGCGCTGTCGTGCTCGACCGGAATCAGCAGCTTGCTGCCCTCGGGCAACGCGGCTTGGCCCGCAGCCCAAATCGGGGCCAGCCACGTCTGGAAGGGCGGGTGATGCACGCCAAATGCCGGCGGCAGCAGCAGGTACCCGACGCCGATTGCGCCCAGCGCCAGGATCAACAATGGCATGGCCATGCTGCGCGGCGCTTCGTCTGCGTGGGCATAGGCGTGCTCGTCGCCGCGCCATTTGCCGTAGAAAGTCAAGCCGATGAGGCGCGCAGAATAGAACGCGGTGCAGATCGCCGCCGCTACGCCCAGGCCGTAGATGATCCAGCCCAAAGTGTCACCGCGGTGAAAGGCCGAATACAGGATTGCGTCCTTGCTGAAAAAGCCGGCCAAGCCGGGTATGCCCGCCAACGCCAGCGCGCCGATGAACATGGTGTAGCAGGTGATGGGTAATTTCTCTTTCAACCCGCCCATCTTCCACATGTCCTGGCTGTCCGGGTTGCCGTGCCCCAGTGAATGCTCAAGCGCATGAATCACGCTGCCGGAACCCAGGAACAACAGCGCCTTGAAAAAGGCGTGCGTGAACACATGAAACACCGCAAGGTGAAACTGTCCCAGGCCAGCCGCCATGAACATGAAGCCGAGCTGGCTGACGGTGCTGTAGGCCAGCACCTTCTTGATGTCGCGCTGGACCAGCCCGATGCTGCCCGCGAACAGCGCTGTGGCGCCGCCGGTGACGGCAACGATGGTCATGGCAGTTTCGGCATGCACGAACACGAAGTTCATGCGCGCGACCATGTAGATGCCTGCTGTCACCATCGTCGCGGCGTGAATCAGCGCGCTTACGGGCGTGGGGCCGGCCATGGCATCCGGCAACCACACAAACAGCGGAATCTGCGCGCTCTTGCCGCAAGCGCCGACAAACAGGCAGATGCATGCCCAGTTCAGCAGCGTGGTATCCACGGTGCCCGATGCGATCGCGGCTTGCATGCCCGTTTGCAGGCTGGCATCGCCGGCATAGCTGAGGCTGCCGAAGTGCCAGAACAGCAGGAACATGCCGATCATGAATCCGAAGTCGCCCACGCGGTTGGCGATGAATGCCTTCATGCCCGCAGTGGTGTTGTGCAGGTGCTTGTACCAGAAACCGATCAGCAGATAGCTGCACAGGCCCACGCCTTCCCATCCCAGGAACAGCGTGACCAGACTGTCGCCCAGGACCAGCATCAGCATCGCGAAAACGAACAGGTTCAGGTACGCGAAGTAGCGCGCGAAACCCTCATCGTGTCCCATGTAGCCGATGCTGTAGATGTGAATCAGCGCACCGATGCCGGTGATGATCAGCATGTACACGCTGCTCAACCGGTCGAGATATAACCCGAAGTTGATCTTGAACCCGCCGACCTGCATCCAGGTAAACGCCGACGACTGCACGGTCTCTTTGCCCAACATGTTCATGTGGTACACGAACAGGCCAAGTGCACACAGAAACGAGATGACGACCGCAGCAGCGGCAATCCCGCCTGAACTTGCGACCGACATGCGCTTGCCGAACAGTCCGTTGATCAGGAATCCGAACAGCGGCATCAGCGGCACCGCCCACAACAGCAACTCGGGGTTGTTGAAGACGTTGATCATCTCAGCCCTTGAGTTCCGAGGCGGCGTCCGAGTCCGCGGTGTGCTTGCGGCGATAGACCGCAACGATAATCGCCAATCCGATTCCGACTTCGGCGGCGGCTACCGCCATGACCATCAGCGTGAAGAACTGGCCCGAGTGTGCGCCGATCATGCCCGCACCTTCCCCGGCCCAATAGCGCGAAAAGGTGACCAGCGCGATGTTTACCGCGTTCAGCATCAACTCCAGCGACATCAGCAGCATGATCAGGTGGCGGCGCGAAAGCACGCCGTACAGCCCCGCGCTGAACAGTACCGCTGCCAAAAACAGCACGACCTTAGGTTCAAGCATGGTCGCGCTCCTTGCCCACATCCTGTGTGCCGGGGATACCCGCCAGGTGGCGGCGCGCCAGCAGTACCGCGCCGAGCAGGGCCGCGAAAATCAGCAGGCTGACCACTTCAAACGCGAGCGGAAAGCCCTCAAAGATCGTCTTGCTGACAGCGGCTGTGCTGCCGAACGACAATGCCCCGTCCGAAGATGACGGCACAAACAGGGCGCCCGAGTAGCTTGCCGGCAGGGGCCCGAAGTCGTTGAAATCGGCCGGCAGTTTGGCAATCGCGGCAGTGAAGCACACCAGGAATGACAGCGAAAGCACCATCGCCATCGGCTTCGGAAGCTGGATGCTGTCCAGTGCTGCAGTCACCGCCGGAGGCATCTGAAGCTCGTTCTTCTTCTTCTTCGCCTTGGCAGGGCCGCCGGAGTCTTTTGGGTTGAACACTGCGCGCGAGCCGACCGCGCCGGGCAGCTTCAGCCGGTCATCTTGCGTTCGGGTGTCGGTGAACATCAGGACGAACAGGAACATCACCGCCAGTGCGCCCGCGTAAATGATGATCTGGGAAACAGCGATAAACGGCGCATCCAGCGCCTTGAACACGCCGGCAGAGCCGCCAAACGCAATCAGCAGACCCAGCAGGGCATACACAGGGTTCTTCTGCGTGATCAAGATCAGCGTGCCCGCCAGCGAAATCAGGGCGCTAAGAGTGAACAGAACTTCCATGAAACCGATCCCTGCTGGAGTCGAGGGCGGCACGTTAGCAGTGGGGGAATGGGCACGCAAGCACGCTCGCCCGGTGCCGGAAATGACACCCGTCGCGCGCTTGAAAGCTCACGACGGGTGCGTTCAGGTCAGCCGGCTAGCGGCCTCGGGGCTGCGTGCGCGCATTGTTGCCGCCTTGGTTGCGCCCGGTGTTGTTGTTGTTGTTGCGCGGCTGGGTGCGAGGCTGGGTGCGTGAGCTGCTCGGGGTGGTGCGCGGTCGTGAGCCGCTGTTGCTGATGCCTGAGCTGAAGCGCGGCTTGGGCTTGCCCACATACAGGTTTGCCGGGTCAAGGTCGGGGTACTTGGTATAGAAGTACTTGCGCCACCGCGGCTGGTCGCTGCCGTTGTCGGTACGGCAAATGCGTACCAGGCTTGCCATGGCGCTGAGCTGCACGCCTGGGCTCTGGTCGGTCAACAATTCCACCAGTGGGTAAGCCTCTTTCTCGCGCTCAGCTGTGATCAACTGGCCCAAGGCGGTGGCTGCGGCTTCGCGAACTACTGCGGTGCGGTCGCCGGTTGCCTGCAGCAGTGGCTCAATGGCACGTTCGTCGCGGATGCGGGCCAGTGCCAGGGCCGAGCTTTCGCGAACACGTTCATCAAAGTCCGACAGACCGGTCAGCACCGCATTGTACACGCGCTCAGGGTCGCTGCCGTAGTGCCGCGACAGCGCGTCGATCGCGTGCCGGCGCACAGACGGGTACTCATCGCTGACTGCCCGCTCCAGCGCGGGGATCACGCGCTGCGGGTCTGCAATCTTGCCCAGCGCGATGGCAGAAGCCCCGCGCAACTCTGCGTCCGGGTGCGACAGGCCGACGACACTCAAGTCGTTGACAGCCGCCACGTCGCCGATGTCACCCATTGCGTTGACGGCGGCGACCTGTACGCGCGGGTCAGGGTCTGACAGAAAGCGGCTGCGCAGGGGCAAGATCGAGTCCTTCTGTACTCCGTCGAAGGCCACCGCAAACGTGTAGACCGCCGCGCGGCGCATCGCGTAGCCGCCTTCCTGGTCTTCCATGTTGTGGCTGAGCGCCTGCATCAGCGCCTTGTGGTCGGCGTAATCGCGCAGCTTGTCACCCATCGTGGAAAGCCCGAGCATGCTGTTCAGGCGCACGCTGGCGGCTTCTTCGGGGTCGAGCACTTTTTCCATAAGAACCGGTATCACTGCGGCGTCGCCGGTGAACCCGAGCATTACGCCAGCTACTGCGCGCCGCGGGGTACTGCCATCGTCGTGCAGGGCCGACAGCAAGGCGCGCTGGTACATGCGGGCGTTTTCGGACAGCTTGGCGCGCATCGCCGTCTCGCCGTCTTTGTCAGCACGCTGGATAGCCAGCGCCAGTTCGCGCAGGGAGTCATCGAAGGACTCCAGTGTCGCGTCGTCAATGTATGCGCGTTCGCCGTTTTCGTCAGCGCCGGAATTGCGGGTGCCGGAGCAACCCGCAAGCAACCCCAACAGCAAAGCCGCGCAAACGATAGGCAAGGAAGTGCGACGCATTTCGTGTCCCCGCTGAAGCCAAAAAGAAGTTCTATCCTCTATATACGCCGACAGATGCAAATCCGTTGACAATTTTCATCGCTTGCAGCCCGGTTCTACCTTGCCGCCACGGCCGCTCGGGCTTGGCCCGGCGTGTTATCGATTCCAAAGAGGTGACCGCGTGTTACGCACCAGACACAGGTGCGTGCCGGCGGGTCCACTTCCGCGGCGGAACGCACTCGTCATAAGTAACTATTTAGTATAATGTTACGGCTTCAACGTGGCGTCAGCGTCCGCGCCGGATTGCAGATGGCACCCATGTTGCACTCTGGATTGGCAAGCATGAGTTGTCGTCGGGCTTTCTGCCCCCGGTTCGACGGCAAAGCAATGGGCGGCATCAGTGCCCTAAGGATTGAATTAGGCGGGACTTGTGCTGGAATGCGGGTCCGATGCCGAGGCCAATGAAACAGTCGACAAAACACTCGCGAAGCTTTCTCCCGGTGCGCACCCTCGTTGCATGTCTTTGTCTGCTGCTGGGCGCCGCAAGTGCGTTGGCGCAGGAGAGCGGCGGCGAAAACAAGCCCCCGAAAGATCGCGACGGCTATGACAGGCCGACGACCTACCCGAAGATCAGTTTCGGCGGCAAGAAGAAGGAAGGCGCCGAGGGGGTTGAAGGCGAAGCAGCCGCAGCAAAAAACAAGTCCCGTGTGTTCCTGTTGGACATCAGCGACAGTATGGCAGCGAGCATCACAATCGACGGCACCCGCGAGACCACGCGCATGGAGCACATGCGCGAGGTCATGGGGCGTACGCTGGACAACCTGGCCAAGAAGCGAAACCTGGATTTCAACATCGTCACCTTTGGCAGTGTCAAGGACTTCGCCAACGGCGGCGACCTGGTGCAGACGAGTGCCGAGACCACGTTCAAGGCCAAGGAGTGGCTGAAGAAACTTGAGTCCAAGGGCTCGCCCGACCTGCACGCCCTGTTGGCTGAGTGCTACAAGCAAGAGCCCGACACCGCCGCAATGCTGGTCGGCAGCATGCCCGCCAAGCCTGCGGGCGTGGACGAAGAAGTGCTCAAGAAGTTCGAAAGCGTCGGCGAGTACATCATCGACGAGGTCAAGAACAAACGCACAGCCGGCAAGAAGACGACGCTGGATATCATCGGCATCGGCCTTGGCCGCGACGAGAAGGCATATTACAGGCGCCTGGCGGAAGCCGGTGGTGGTACCTACATCGACGGTTGACCCCGCGCCGGCGGACACAGTTCGCTGCGTCCGCTAGAGAAGAAGAATTCAAGTGAAGCCGCGTCCCCCGACGGCTGCACTGCAAAACCCTGTTTCAACGTGGACCGGAGGTCTGACGTGATGCAACCAAGGCGCACAGTGCTATGGAACCCGCGCGCATATAGGCGGGGAACACTGTTGGTTGTCGTGCTCGGATTGCTGGTGGCGCTGTTCGTCATCGGCACTTCGTTCAGTTTCGTGACGCTTTCTGAGCGTCGCGCAGCCGCGAACTACCTGGATCGACAGCGGGCGCTTGACCTGGCCCTGGACGGCATTGAGTACTCGGTGGCGAGATTGCGCGCCGAGGCTGTCGTCGAGCATTACGAGGGCATCAAGCCTACGCACGCGGGCTACAAGAGCAAAGACTACGACGCTCGCCTGTATTCACTGCGTCCGCTTGACGCCGCCAACCCGTCGGTAAGCTGGAGTCGCGCCGCGTCTTCGACCAGCCATTCTGGCGGCGCAGACGGCAACTGGGCGGACTTCGACGGCAACGGGGAAAAGGGCGGCAACGAGACCAGCTTCGGCACTGACAAGATTCCGTCGCAGGTTGCGTTGGGCTCTGAGGGCTGGGCGTCAAGCGTCACGGGATTCCACGCCGACGGCATCAGCATCAACCAGGTGCGCAACAAAGATGTTGCGCGAGCCTCCGAAGAAGCCAACTACGGGCCCTCCGGCACCTATGAGCAGTTCGGCGATTACTTCCGCGTGCGCACTGTCGACGCCGCCAGCCTGCTGAACCTGAACAATTTCAAGGGCGACCGGCTTTCGCAGGTGCTGCTGGTGCTGGGTGATGCGATTGACGCCTGGCTGAACGGCACGCCAACGGGCAAGGACAACCCTTTCTATCCAGAGATTGTGCAGGACATCGTCCGCTTGTCGGAAGACAACGGCTGGGTGATCGAGAGTAAGGAAGAGCTGCGGCCGATTTACGCCAGCTACACCGATGGCGAGCGCCTGTTCGACCTCGCCAACAACTTCATCACCGTCGCAAGCTGGCAGGACCCAAGCTACCGCGACTATTGCGACAACAACACGAAGGTCGAAGAGCTCAACAACCCCCGCAAGCTGACCGAGCAAGAACGCTGGCGCTCAGGCTGGGCGGATTCCGCCTCGGCGGGCATGGACGGATGGCCGGACTGGCAGCCGGCGGCCAGCGGCTTCATGAAGTCGCCGATCAACATCAACACGGCTTCAAAGCCGGTGCTGGTCGCGATGCTGGCCGGCATTGAGGCCAAGGCGCGCCTGCTGTTCTATCAGAAGCAGGATTTGATCACTGCCAACGACCAGCTGTACTTTGACAACTTTACACAGGCTGTGCCGCAGCAGACCACCGGCACGACTGACCTTGGCCGACAGAACAACTCGGCGGACATTGCCGGTACGGGCGTACAGTTCGAAGTCAACTGGTACCCCAGCGGCGCCAACAGCCGCGGCATTTTCCAGATGGTGCCGATCGGGCCGATCGAAACGATGTACGGCAAGAAGGGTGCCACCAGCAGCACCGCCACCGGCTCGGCTGAAAATGCCGGCGCGCTGGCAGAACAGATTATCCTGATGCGCAGCGCCGAGCCGTTCCGGAGCTGGCAAGATTTCGACGCTCGCTTTCTGCGCGAAGTGCTGTTGCGCGTGTACACCGAGGGCCGCACCGGCATCCAGGTGCCTGACCTGGTCGGCGTCAACCGCGGCGACCTGCAGGGCAAAGACAGCAACACGGTCAAGGGAATGTACCCCGAGAGCCTGCTGCCGCGCCCCGACAACTGCAACCACGCGGCAAACCCGATCAAGTCCGGCGACGCAGCCATGAAGGGCGGCGACTTCCGCGCATGGTACTGGAAGAGCTGCGTCGACATGCTGCGCGCGGCGCTGTGTCCGAGCAACATCAGCAACCGCTACAACGCGGACTATCCCTACCATCTCAACGTGGACCGGATGGACCTGACGGTCACCAGCGCGCCTGTGTGCTTCAGCAGCATGGGTGTGTACGAAGTGGTGAGCATGGGCGAGTTGCTGGCGCCCGCGCCGGGTGCCCAGCAGGCAACCAGCAGCGGCGCCGTAGACCGCCTGCCGGTTGCGCGCCGCAAAGTGCGCAGCGTTGTGAAGATTTACGACGTGTGGCGCCACAGCAGCCAGGCCGACTTCATGACCGCCCCCGACCCGGCCATCTTCAACAAACCGTTCCAGACCGCTTCCACCACCGCGCCGCCGATCGTTCCGTACGCGCGCCTGACCAAGTCGAACACGAACAGTGGGCCGTTCTCGATCGATGAGATGAGCGCCCAGATCTGGAACAACAACTCCGCCACAGAAAGCGCGCTGCTCAACAAGGCCGATGACTCCAAGGGCATTGGATACAAGCGCGACCAGAACAACGTGATCCAGGATGGACGCGACCGCTGGAAGGGCCACAACGAGTATACGTCGGCGTCGCGTGATTTCGGCTACGTCACCATGAACTCGCAGGACCGTACGCCGTTCACCTACACCGACGGCCGCACATACCCGCTGGCGTTCCATGCTCGCTTCAACGAAAGCCTGCGTGCCCGCACCGAGCTGATCAATGATGTCGACAGCACCTTCACCATTGAAGGCGTGTGCAGCGACCAGGCAGGACGCGACCAGGCATGGGGTCACCTGCCGCTGGAAACCGGCGCGCTGTTCGACGACTTCATCTCAAGCGCGTCGCCCCGCGACACCGGCCAGGCGCTGGTCAACCCGGCAGGCGTGGCAGAATTCGCCACCAGTTCAGAGGGTGAAGAAGCTACCAAGTATTCGTCGCTGGTGCCTGACGGCGTGCGCATGAGCGGCCAGAGTTTGCGCTTCCGCGCCCGCAGCGCGCTTGCCGCAACCTATGGCACGCGCGGCTTGACGCGTTACGCGCGTCTGAAAATCCTGCGCTATCCCTGCGGCAGCCACTATGCCAACTATCCCTTCATGCCGATTCAGCCCACGGACAACAGCTATCCACAGGGTGTCAAGGACAGCGACCTGCCCAACCCGGCTTGGGACGGCAGTGTCAGTGAACCCATGACGCGCATGCGCCTTGAGGGACTGGCACCGCCCTGGCGCGGCCTGGACGACCACAACCGCGCCGTCGAGAGCATACGCCAGCGCCGCAGCAACATGCCGTACTACGAAGGCACGGTGGACTTCTGGATCAAGTGGGACCTGCCCGCCCAGGGCAGCGAGCGCAACAACATCGTGGCGGCCATGGGCGAAATCGACCCTGCCAGCCACAACTTCTCGGGCTTGTTCGGCGCCACGATGTACGGCCGCTTCCGCGATACCGAACAGGGCGGCATCGGCGGTACGCCGCTGAACCCGGCAGACGTGACGACACCGTTCTACTCCGAGCCGTTTGCCTCATCTTCGACCAGTACCGAGCGCGACGACACCGCCGACTTCGAGGGCGTCCAGTTCTTTGTCTACAAGGAACCAGGCGGCTGGCTGCGCTTCACACGCATGTACTTCAGCGAAGCGTTCGGCGCCAACGTGGTCACCGGCGCCACCGGCAGCAGCACGCAGAACGTTACCCGCTTTGGCAACGCACTGCGCCGCATTGTCGGCCCGGTCGGCACCGCCGACGGCGGACCTTTCCCGGCATCGGTGCCATTCAGCCCGTACTCGTTCACCAACGACATCGTCAACGACGTCAGCAACGGCGACAACGACAAGGGCTTCCTGTACAGCCGCACCGACTCGTGGGTGGACCTGTCTAACGCCACGTATGTCAACGCCAGCGCCGCCAAGCTTGTGCTGCGGCCCCATGACTGGCACCGCTTCACGCTTTCATACAACAGTAACACGACTCAGCCGTACCGCTTGTGGCTGGATGGCCGCCAGGTCAGCGGCCTGGTGTTCAATGACGACCCCAGCGGCGACATGGGCTTCCGCAATGACGGCCGCCACAAGGGCCCGACGGGTGCATACGACCAGCAGATTCCTGCAACCTCAGCCAGCGGCGAGCAGTACCTTGTGTACCGCACCACGGTCAAGCTGCTTGAAATCAACCCGGAAGACCGCCTGACTGTCGGGTGCATCTTCCGTCGCCAGCCTGACATCAAGAGCACGTCGTGGTACTCGCAGTACTTTGCCGACGGCCCTGACCCGGGCAACGTGACCAAGTCGCCGCGCCCGGTATTCAAGTTCGACAGCAACTTTGTGGCTGTGGCCAATGCGACGATTGACGACTTCCGGATTTCCAAAGAAGTCATCCCGCTAAGCGTGCAGCAGGTTCCTGCGGCGATGGCCGAGGCGAACAGCCGCTATTTCGGGCGCAGCGACCCGGAACTGTCGAACTGCTTCTTTGAACAGGGGTTCTTCCCGATGGCCGACGGCGGCGAACACGTCCTGGGTTCACCGGTGCGCGTCGGCACCATCAGCTGGACCGAGCTGCGCCCCGACTTTGACCCGTATCGCGCCCGCGGGATCGACCTGCCCAAGTCAAGCCGCGTTCGTCTGGAGTGGGCAGTGTTCGAGGATTACCAGACCGTCGAGTCCGGGGGCGCCGACAACGACCTGAAGGCGCAGAAGCAGAACGGCGACTCAGGCGACATGAACGACGCCGCGATCACCGCCGAGGCTTACTGGGCCCGCGGCGGCATGAGCCTGCGCGGGGCAGTCGTCCCGTCCGGCACGCAGGTCGGCATGTTGATGTACCGCGTACACTTCCAGCCCGGCGACGACCTGACTGCCAACAACACGACGGCATACCTGCTGGATGTAACCGTGACAGTGCTGACGCCACCACGCAAGCTGTGGTTCTTGATTGAGTACTAGCATACTGCCGGGGGCACGGCATTCCGCGCCTCCGGCAGGCAGTCTCCCCCTCTTTCGGTAGCATGTTTCAAGGCATGATTGCGTAGAAGTGACTGGGGTTAGAGGAGGAAGGACATGAGGGCATTTCAACTGGCGCCGGCTCTGGCGCTGCTGCTGTTGTCGGGCGCGTTGTATTCGCAGGACATTACAGCCGACGCATATCCGCAGCAGCGCGTGCGGATGATCAAGGGCGACGGGCATTTCCCGGACCCCTATTACGTGACAAATCGGGTCGTGCTGCGCACGGTCAAGCTTGTGGCGACGGCCACAGGCCTGCAACTCAGCGGCGACCTGTTCACGGACTTTGACGCGGACCGCATCCCTGGCGACGACCAGTCGCTCACGCGCGGCCAGCAGAAAGTGAACGTTGAACTTGAGTTGGTGCACTACGCCACGCAACTCAAGCGCCGCAACAACGTGGTCGTTGACCCCAAGATCAATCCGACCAAGCAGGATAACCCGGGCGTGCTGGTGCCCGGCCAGACGCTGTCAGTCAGCGTGACCGGCCGCTTGGGCAATTTCGGCAACGCCCCGTTTGTGATGCCGGCCATGGACAAACCGCTTGCGCCCGGCATTTACGTGCTGGTCGCGCGCGTGACGTTCGCCAGCCAGGCGCCCAGCGTGCAGAAGGCGCTGCGCTGGTGTGGTGACTGGTTCGGCGCCGAGTATGCCGGCCGCGACCCGGACACCGGCGAAGACCTGTTCAAGCCGGTGATGGGCGACAAGAAACTGCACGACCAGTACTACGACGAGATCATGTACACGGTGCGCAAAGCCGAGAGCTACTGCATGATCCACATCGGCGAGATCAGCAACGCCGGCCGCGTCGAGCTTGTGGCGGCGGGCGACCGCAAGACCGCGAATTACATGATGTGGACGCCACACCACGAGATGGCGTTCGACGTTCAGGAGTGGGCATACCAGCTGGATAACGCCGACAAAATCGTGGATGAAGACCTGCAGCGCAAACTTGCGCTGGAGGGCGCATCCAGCGAGATGAAAGAGCGCTGGACGAAAGAGGCAGAGGTCGAGAAGGCCCGCATCAAGCGCGACAATAAGGTCCTGATCGAGACGTGGGGTGGCCGCGTCAGCAAGCCCGAAAGCGACATGGTGCGCAACGCGCTCGCCGCCCAGCAGGCGCTGCTGGAGCAGATCTGCCAGTTCGAAGAGTACCTGACCCACCGCTACTGGGTGCTGACCGACGGGCACCTGTACGCGGGCTACCACACGGTAAACGCCCCCGGTGCCAATTGCTGGCAGGCGGTCGTGGACAGTGACATGCGCAAGTACAAGGACGAGCGGCTTGAGAAGATGGAGGCATTTCGCAAGGACAAGGCGGCCTACGACGCCCTGTGGGCCAAGCGCACTGAAGGATGGAAGTTCTTCCCCACAGAAGTCAGGACTCTCGTCTTTGCCTATCTGCGCGTCAAAGAAGAAAAAGACACGTTTGACCCCGACAAGTATTGCGCCAAAGAAGGCGGCGCAATCGTGCTCGAGGTA
Organism: Planctomycetota bacterium; assembly: GCA_020849795.1. Taxonomy (GTDB): domain Bacteria; phylum Planctomycetota; class UBA8742; order UBA2392; family UBA2392; genus JADJRK01. Next base: position 65,020 of record JADZFR010000001.1, read on the forward strand.
AGCAAGTGGCGCGAGTACCGCATGGCCTTCATCGAAAAGTTCCTGGAGCAGACCAACAAGATCTTCGACGAAGTCACCACCACCACGCGCTTCGTGAACCAGGTTTGGCCCGACGCGCTGCTCAAAGCCCAGTCGGCCCGCGACTCCGTGATCTCGGTGGCCTATTCGTGGGAGTATCACATCCGCACCCAGAAAATGGGGCACGACGCCGCCACAGTGGTCAACAACTGGAAAGAAGAAGCCAACCAGGTGCCGCTGCTCAAGCTCGACCGCTACTTCGCCAAGGCCCAGGGCGCGCCGGGTACGGTCAAGACCACGTACGACAGCTATATCCGCGACGTAAAGAGCAGCACCAACCAGGTCGAGTTTGCGGTGGTGTACCGCAAGGCCATCGAAGCAAACACAGCAGAGAAAGACATGCCGGGCGGCAAAAAGCCCAAGTAGCAAATCAGACGGGGCGGCCAAGCCGCCCCGTTTCATTGCATCTCCCGAGTTCCAGGGGTCTTGAGGAGGACGCCGTGGAAGCCAGGGCCGACACCGCCGCAGTCGCGGCGCACCGTCACGTTTCAAACCAGGCGACAGCCGCCACGCGGCGCAAGTGCAAGAATTCACCACCCGCACCGGGGACAGGCGCCGCCGGCGAAGAGTAGCCTCTCTACACCAACCCCCGCGCGGCTATACTGAGCGCGGGGGTTGCTTTGCCTGTCCTGAAGTCAGACGAGATCCTGCGCTACCTTACCGCCAAGGGCTTCCTCTCGGCGGCTGAGGCCGAGCTTGTGACATCGCGCTGGACCGTCGAGAAAGACGGCCCGTTGTTGCAGTACCTGGGGCGCGAAAAGCTGATCCCGGCCGAGGTCTCGGAAGACCTGCTAACGCTCATCGGCAACAACCAGCTGGAGGGCCTTGAGCCGCAGCTTCCCGGCTTGATCCTGCTGGCGATGATCGGCAAGGGCGGCCGCGGCAGCGTGTACCGGGCATGGCAACCGAGCCTGAAACGTGTCGTCGCGGTGAAAATCCTGTCGCGCGCCCTGGCCGACAACCGCGAGTACATCCAGCGCTTCCTGCGTGAAGCCCGCGTCGCCAGCAAGGTGCAGCACCGCAACGTCGTGCGCGCCATGGACATCAACAAAAAGGGCAGCCACACCTACATGGTGATGGAGTACGTCTCGGGCGTGAGCCTGGGCGCCGTGCTGCGCAACAAGGGCAAGCTGGAGCTTCCCGATGCAATTGAAGTCGCCCGCGCCACCGCCGATGCGATTGCTTACATTGCCAAGGTCGGGCTGGTGCACCGCGACATCAAGCCCGACAACATCATGATTGACCGGCGCGGGCGCGTGAAGCTGTGCGACCTTGGACTGGCACGGCCGACGGGCGCCACCAACCTGACCTCGCCGATGGTGGCGCAGGGCACACCGGCGTACATGGCGCCCGAGTCCGCGGTTAGCCCCGAAATCGACACACAGGCCGACGTGTACGCGCTTGGCGTTACGCTGTATCGCGCTCTGCTGGGGCGCATCCCGTTCGATAACCCCGACCCCGTCGAGATCCTGCGCATGCACGTCGAAGAGCAGCCGCGCGGGCTCGATGGCGGCGACATGCCCGGCGCGGTCAGCGAGCTGATTAGGCGCATGCTGGAAAAGGACCCGAAAAAGCGGCCCCTGGCGCGCGACCTGGGCAAAGAGGTTGCAGCGCTGCAGAAGACGATTCCGGGCCTCGACAAGCACAAGTTGTGGGACCTCGTGCCCGGCGGCGAGGCGACGCTGCCCGGCATGGAAGATTCGCTGTCGCTGGAAGACGACCTGCCGGCACCCAAGCCCGTAAACGGCCAGACTGCGGCGCCTTACAAGGCATGGGAAGACCCGGCGCTCGCGCCGCGGCCCGTCGCAACGTCGCAGCGCAGCATGACGGGCGTGGGCATGGGCACCCTCGGGTTTGCGCTATTCGTGTGCATTGTCTACATCCTGTTCATGACACTGAGTGGCACGCCGGAGCTGCCGCAGGACCCCCGAGTGCCGGAGCTTGAATCAAAGGTGAAGGGTTTGGAGGCCGATGTCGCCACCGCGCGCGCCGAGCGCAAAGCCATGAGCGACCAGTTGAAAGAAGCGGCCGAGCGCCTGAAGCTCGAGGACGATGAAGACGGCCGCCGCCGCGCTTTCGAGCCGCAACGCCACAAAGCCGCCGAAGCCGCCAAAGAAATCACAGTCATGCGCGAAACCGGCCGCCTGACAAGGCTGCCCGGCCACAAGTGAAGCAGGCTTGTTGACCTAGCCCTTCTGGCGCTTCACGAAGGCGTCGTAATCCTCGGGCGTGTTGACTTCGTAGCCTTGGTACTGGCTGACAAAGACGGCGATGCCGTGGCCGTTCTCCAGCGCCCTTAGCTGCTCAAGCGATTCCGCTTGCTCCAGCGGCGTTTGCGCCATCTTTGCATACTGCTGCAAGAACCCCGGCCGGTACGCATACAGGCCCACGTGCTTGAGATATCGCGGCGCGCCTTGCCTCGCGAACGGGATCGGGCTTCTACTGAAGTACAGCGCATGGCCCTGTTTGTCGGTCACAACCTTCACCATGCCGGGGTCAGTGACCGGCACGCCATCGGGCCAAGGCACGGCAATCGTGCCCATTTCAGCCTGGCTGGCCAGCATACCCTGCACCAGTGCTGTCAGGGGTTCGGGCGACATCTCCGGTTCGTCGCCCTGTACGTTCACGATCAGTTGTGCGTTCGGGAAGTTGCGGGCGGCTTCTGCCACGCGGTCGGTACCACTGGCGCATTGCGGGGAAGTAAGCACCGCTTCGCCCCCGAATTTCCGCACGGCGTTTGCCACTTCTTCTGCATCAGTTGCGATCACAATCCGGTCGATAACAGGACAGGCTCTCGCCCCCTCCCAGACGTGCTGGATGAGGGGCTTGCCGGTCTTGTCCAGCAGCACCTTGCGGGGCAGGCGGGTAGAGGCCAGCCGGGCAGGAATCACGGCCACAACGTTCGTCATGCCCGGAAGCTTAGGCCAAAACGACACGGAGACAAGCCATGCTGATGATCGCGCAGTACGTTCCCTGGCTCGCCTTTGCCGGGGCAGCCGGCCTGCTTGGTTGGGTCATGCTTGACCTGCTCACGGCGCGCATGCGGAAAGTCCGCCTTACGCCTGACGAAACCCAGGACTCTGGCCGCGGCCTCGTGGGCAAGCCTGTGCCGTTGAGCCAGCGGCTTGAACTTTCGCCCGGGCCCGACATGCCGACAAACCTTGTGCGCGACATGGTGGTCGAGTACGAACCTGAAGCGCCCGAAGAATGGCAGCCCGATCCCGCCGCAGAGGCCAGGGCGTCCGAATCTTCGCCCAACGAGCCGGTCAGTGACACAGAGCGCTGTGTGGGCGTGTCAGAGCTTGCGCCGGAGACCGAGCAAACTCTGGCCACGGAATCTGAACGCACTGACGCGGCAACGTCTGCGGTTGTGTACAATGACGCCGTGGTGCAGCGGGATCCGAGCGTACGCGTGTACGACCTCGCCGTTGCGCCAAGTGAGCGTCGCCCCGGGTGACGCTGCCCTGTCGGCGCCGGATGGAAGAAGATACGGCTACAATCCAGCCAAGCCTGCTGAACCTCCACTTTGACAGCTCGGTGGACGGCCAGTACGTGCTTGACCCCGAAGGCGACGTGTTCGTCAAGGTCAACCCGGCGATGTGCGAGCTGCTGGGCTTTACGCGCGAGCAGCTGGTCGAGGCGCGCCGGCCCGTCAGCACACTCAGCCTGGTGCACGAGGGCGACCGCGAACTCGTCATTTCCCACCGCAAATCAGTCGAAAACCCGGGCGATTCCGGCGTGATGCGTTTTCGCGTCGTGCGTAGCGACGGCGCTGTTCGCCACCTTGAGGTGCGGTACGCCTTGTTGCGCTACATGGGGCGACTCTTGCAGGTGGGGAGTGCGCGGGATGTAAGCGAGCAGGTCAAGCTGGAAAGCAAGCTGCGCAACGAGTCCGAGTTCAACCGCGAACTCACGCTGGCCGCACAACGCAGCGCCAAAGAGACACAGCGCAAGTCGCTCGAGGTGCTTGAAGCCAACACGCGCGTTGGCGCCCTTTCAGAGGTACTGCGGGCTATTCCGGTGCTGACCAAGCGCCTGCTTGAGATTGACGACATCAACGAGGTGTTCAAGCAGACCGCGCTTACGATGGTCAACGACGCCCAATTCTCGAGCTGCGGCGTGCTGTTGCGCAACGAAGCCGGCGACCTTGAGGTCAAGTACGCCAACCCATTTCGTGCCAGTGCCAAGGTCAATCTGGATGAACAACCGGCGATCCGGGCCGTGCTGAACGGCGAGTCGGAGCTGGCGGTGGACGACGCCGGCACCCACGGTGCGCCGATTCGCGCCGGTACCGAAGTGCGCGGCCTGTTGCAGGTCGGCTTGCCCAAGAATTTGCAGCGCTTTTACAAGAACCACAAGCCGATCCAGCAGTCGATCAAGGACCTTGTGTCGACCATCGCCGACTTTCTGGGCGTTGTGATCAGCAACCACGAGAATCTTGAGCACATCAAGCGCCAAAGCCGGCTGGACAAGCTGACGGGCCTGTACAACCGGCGCGTGTTTGAAGAGCAGCTCAGCGTCGAGTTCAGGCGCGCGCTGCGCTATGACCGCGACCTGTCGCTGATGATTCTCGACATCGACGACTTCAAGAAAGTCAACGATACGCTGGGCCACCAGCAGGGCGACAAGGTGCTTGAGATGATCGGCTACATGCTGGCCGGCAGCTTTCGCGACCTGGACACCGTGTGCCGCTACGGCGGCGAAGAAATCTGCGTAATCATGCCGGAAACGGTGGGGCAGGCAGCCAAGAGCAAAGCCGACCAGATTCGGCGCAAGGTTAACGAAGTCGAGATCCCGCTGCTCGAGAAACCTGACCAGGTCATGCGCATCACCGTCTCGATCGGTGCCGCGTGCATCAGCAAGTCCACCACGAACGAAGAACAGTTGCTAAGGGATGCCGACAAGGCGCTGTACGTAGCCAAGCGCAAGGGCAAGAACCAGGTGCGCCTGGCCGAAGAAATCGAACCCGAGGCGTAATGCACCGACGCATGCCAGAGTGCGCGAAATCTACAACGTGACTCGCGCGAAATCATGGATCAGCGCGCGCGGTTTCCGGTTGCGTGGGAACGCCCCTGCGCACATGCTTGCGCGATGCCAACGCTTGCTGCTTTCCTGAACCTTGTTGTCGCCATCGCGCTGTTCATCCTGGCGGCGTACGGCCTGCGCGCGCTTTGGGTGCGCGCGGTGCCGGCGAGAGTGCTTGCGTACCTGATCGCGCCGGGCGTGGCCGTGCATGAGCTTTCCCACGCGCTGGCCTGCCTGTTGATGGGCGCCAAGGTTCACTCGATGGTGCTGTTTCGCGCCGACGGCAGCGGCGAGGTTCGCCACGGGCCGCCCAAGGTCAAGTACATCGGCGACATGGTGATCGCGCTTTCGCCGCTGGCCGGCGGCACGGCGTGCCTGCTGCTGCTGGGGTGGCTGTTGCGCGCGCCGATCAACTTCTACACCGTGCGCACGAACGCCGTGCAACCTGACCAGATGCGCTTTCTGCTCGATCTGCTGGGACTGGTGTGGGACGATCTGGGGCTCTTCGTGCAGGCCTCAAGCTGGACCGACTGGCGCACGTATGTCTTTCTCTACTTCGCCATGTGCTTCACGCTGACTATGGCGCCAAGCCGCCAGGACCTGAAAAACGGCGCAGCCGGCATCCTGATTCTATGCGGCATCGCACTGATCGGGCACCTGATTGTGGACCGGCTGATCCAGGCCCGCGGCGACGGCCCGGTGTTTCGTTTTATCGCCAACCTGCTGATTTCGCTGCATTACCCGTTCGCGATTGTCGCGGTCACCGCGCTGCTGGGCGGATTGATCTATGCGGCAGGCGCGCCGTTTCGGGGCAGGCGTCGGCGGCGCTCCTAGCGCTCCCGGCCGAAGACTTCGAGTTTTACAGAAAGGACTGTTGGAAGCAGGTGCGGCCCTCACGGGAAAATGCCGACGTGTGCTAGCTGTCGTTTCCATCAACTTCCAGGCTCACATAAGCGAACGCCGGCAACAGGTTGGGCCCCCAACCGATGATCCCGACGTGATACTTGCCGTGCTTGCCATTTGTAATCTGCTCAATTCTGCCGGGATTGTCCGTATTGTCGAAACGCAGGCTGCCCGCGACATAGGTTCTTGGATTGTCGGGATCGGGCTCTGTTTGGGAAGCGCTGTCAGGGTCATCGATCGCACGAACGTTGGCGGTCTCAACCGTTGAGAAGGCGCGGGTCTTGACATTGTCCGGACTGCCTTCCCACTCAGCTTTGTAGCTTGTGCTTACATGACCGAAGTCCGGTCGGAAGTCACGCACCCTGACTTTTGCTGGATCAACTTCAAACGTCAACCGGGGTCGTTTCGGGGTGCCGTTGGCGGCGCGGCGCTGCTCTTCAAGTTTTTTGTCCATCTCTTGCGCCAAGGCTACAAGGCGAAGTGCCGGCTGGCTTGCTCCCGCAATGTCGATCATCACGTTATGGTGAAAGAAAAAGAAGGACGATGAATTTGTGCCATCCCAACCGTTCCGACTGGCAGGGGCGTCTCGCAGTATGCTGACATCCCCCAACACCACGCCATGATCGGCACCAGGGACCACATCGGGTAACGATTGAGAGCCAAGCCATGGCTCCAACACATGATTGTGCGCTTCTGCGACGTTGGACGCGACAATGATGGAAATCTCCAGGCGCCCCTCAGCATCCGAGGCCAACTGTATCGTTCGCGTTACCTTGGCTCTGTATGGAGCATCTTGACCATGCCATAGCGCACGAATGGGGTTGCCTGGAACCGTGGTCATTTCCACAGAGTGACTGTCGGATACAACACGGAATGCTGCCAACGACGGATAGTCACCCGGCTTGAACTCAAAGCCACAGACTTCTGTTTTGTCCTTCGGCCATCTCGCGTATGCAAACTTCAAGTGAACCTGGTCCAGCCATGTGCCGGGTGATTCCTCGGCAGCCAAACAAGGCGAACTGGACGACGTCGCGAGCATCCCGGTCAGTACCAGCCATATCAGCGACAGCAGCAGGACTCGCATGGCAAACTCCTAGCGGCGTGGAAGTAAATGTACAATGGCCCTGAGCGGCGTGCTGCCACGCGACGTGCCGTCCGTGACTGGCGCGGTGCCCGGGCCCCATGGTATTACGCGCTCAGGCGCTGTCGAAGTGTCCTGGGACCGGTGCAGATAGCCGGAGATGTCCAGCCCGTCTGAAGCGACGATCGGACCTGCGCAAGCATCACCAACTACACGTTGAGCGCCGACAAACACGAACGAGTGATTTCCGAAATAAGAGCGGGCATACGCATGGTATCCGTTTCCGAAGTCGGTCAACACATAAGTCCAGTCGTCTCCTGAGACCGGGTGCCCCCAATTCTGTGGCTTCAGGAAGAAGGGGTTGTTGCAGTCGTTGAACGCACCGACAAAATCGAGATGATTCACGTAGCCATAACGCCACAACAGGTGTGCAAACGCCCCGTCCTGTGCCGCAACATTAACCAGACACATTACGGCTGTTGATTGGTCGTGGCAGTTGACCCATGTGAAGTTACCCGCGCCAAAGCCCAGCATGTAGCGAGTAAGGTTGAAGTGGACACGGTACGCATTCGTCGCGGCCGAGTGGACGCCGTGAAATGTGCGGCCCAAATAATGGTCGTACTGATAGTGAGTGCCTGAATGAAGATGGCGAATGACTCTGTCGGCAACCTCTTCGGCTGTGGTTGAACCAAGCGCGCCGCATGAGTATCCGGTGAATGCCAATGCGTTCACCCAAGGCCGGTCGCGCGGCGCATCAACCCCAAACCATGGATATGACGGCAGGCCGATTGTCGTGTATGCGTGCAGTTCAGCCGTCTTGTCGAACTTGGATTCGATGGGAGAGCCTTGCGCGTCCTGGGCGTCAATCAGGTTGCCAGCCGCGTCCCACACGCCCTCAAGATGGAAAGTGAACGTCCACTTGTACGCGTTGAACCCGCGCGGGAGCGCGCCATCAACCTCGAACGTCACGTAATTTGAGGCCCCCGGCTGGTCGCTATCGCGGGATTCGCCATTCACAAAAAAGATGCGCTTTCGTTTAAGAGTCAGGAACGCAACACCGACGTTCGGATCGGTTGGTTCAGCGGTAGCCCAGATCACACTGCGACCGATGAAGGGGTCATCAATGAACTGGCCCGGGTTGGCGGGGTCGGGTTGCTTTGAACGAATGACCACCTGCACCCGCGGCGTGATTCCGTGTACATATCCTGCGGGATCATTCCACTCGTTGTCCGGGACGTACTCGCCAGCGTTTTGGTAGTCTTTGTGAAAGAGATCTTCTTCCTAGCACCACCGAATGTCCATGGCATCGTCCGACTGGCCGAATGAGTGGTCAAACCGGATGTGGGTGACTTCAAGTCCGCGGTCCATAACGACGTTGCCGGCGGCCACGTCAAGCGACCAGTCCAGTGGTATCGGTGCCGGAGGAATCGCAAGGTCGTGCAGATTGGTCGGGATGGAGTCGCGAATGTCGGCTACCGTCAGCACTTTGGGGTTTGCCGCGCCGTGCAACAGGCTGGTGAAGCCAAGCATTGCCAATACGCCGAAAACTCGAGCAATGTTCCGCATGTTTGCCACCCCTCGTGCCGAGTTGTCAGGGCATGGTACATGGTTTATCAGGGGGGGGGGGCAAGCAAATCCTGGAAATGTTTGTAGTTTCCACGCAATGTTGCAATCGGTGCGTTCAAACCGAGGCTTAAACGCGCCGTTTCGGGGCAGGCGTCGGCGGCGCTAGGCGTGGGCATCTAGCGACTTGCGAATCGTTTGCGCCAGCTCGGCGCGCAGCCACCTGGGCTCAAGCAACTCGGCGTGTTCGCCAAACCCCATCACGTAGCCGATGGCCCAGAAGTGGTTGAACAGCGGGGTCTCCAGCACGGCGCTGCCGTCTTTCTGCGGCTTGACCTTGGCGCCGGGCGAACCCTTCCATTCATCCGCAACTTCCTGCGCGGCTTGCTCGCTGAAGCGGATGACCAGTTTGTCCTTGGGCTTGCCCTCGAACAATGACTCCATGCGGCCGGTCTTGCGGCGCGGGGGCGGTTTGCGCGTGCTTTTGGCCCCGGTCGCACGAATCGAGCGAATGCGGTCAAGCCGGAAGTGGCGTGTCGCGTTTGCCAACTCGCAGAACGCGAACAGGTAAAAATGCGCGCCGATTTCCACAAGCTCGAAAGGATGTACACGGCGGCGGCCCAGGGCGGCACGGTGCGAAGAGTAGTACTCGATCTCAACGACTTGGCGCGCCTCGCAGGCCTGGGTCAACTCGCCAAGCATGCGCCGCATGCGGTCGGTGCGCGGTGGCGTCACAAACCCCGGCGCCTTCTCGCGCAGCAGTTCGCGCGCGCGGCCGTGCAGCGCCTCGCCCAGCGCCTGTGCAAGCTCGCGCACCTGGCCGGCGCTTTCAACATCTGCACCGGGCGCGAAGTGTTCCAGCGCGTACTTCAGCGCGACGGCTTCCTGTGCCGCAAACGTCAGCGGCCGCGAAAAGTGTTCGCTAAGCAGCAGGTGCACTTCCTGCTGCTGGCCGATCAGCCTCACGTTGATGTAGCTGCCCGGGTCATAGGGCGGCAGCCCGACAAGCAGCACGCGGTCGAGGTCTTTCAAAAGTTGCCGTGTGCTGCGGTTGGTCGCAGCGGCGGCTTGGCGTAACGGAATGCCCGGATTGGCGGACAGAAACGTGACCAGGTTGACCATGTCGGCAAGGCGGCTCATGGGGCACCCCCTTGCAACACCTTCAGTGAGGCCTTCAGGCGCCTGACCAAGAGATCGCGCAGGTCTGCGGGCTGCTGTACCTGCCAGTGACCGGGAAACTCGCCCAGGTAGTTCATGAGTTCGCCGGGCCAGGCATTGGGCAGGTGCAGTACCACCGAGCCGTCCTTGCCTTCGGTGATTTGATAGCTGCCCTCGAATTCATTCAGCACGGCAAAGGCGACCTCGGCATCGAAGCGGATCTTCACGTCGCGAAATGCGCCCTCGCCGCTGCCGAACGCCTGCGACGAGAAACTGCGTTCCGGCTCAAATCCCGTCGGAATGTCATACTCGGGCGCCTTGTCCCTGGGTGTATGCAGACTCACGCGGCCCCGAATGCGCGACACGCGAAACGTCCGCTCGGCGCCGCGGTCAACGTCCAGCCCCAGCAAGTACCAGCCGCCACGCCTCGATACCAGCGCATAGGGCGCGACTACTCGCCGGCCCGTAGCTTGGCGCGAGCGGTACTCAAATGAGATGCGCCGCCGGTGCAGCAGGGCGTTCACAATTGCTTCCAACGGCGCGCCCTCGCCCGGCTTGCGCAGCAATGACCGCTTGATCGTCGCCGGTGGCAGGTCCACAGGCATGGCACCGCGACCGGCACCCGCCTGCAGTTTCATCAGCGCCGTGGACAGGTGGCGCCCCAACGAACCGGCTTCGTCCACGTAGGCCATGCCGATGCGAAACAGCAGAACGCGCTGCTCGCCGCTTAGTGCCAGGCTTGGCAGAAGCGCACTGGCGCGGTGAATGGCCCAGCGCGTGCGTTGGCGGTCTTCCACGATGCGCTCAACCACCAGTCCGATGCCGGCAATGTCATGTAAGTCGCGCTCAAGGCGGCGCTGTCGTGAGCGCTCGGCCGCAGCATCGTCATAGCCATTGATGCGTGTGACGTCGGCCCAAACGAGGCCCTCGCGCGCTTTCAGCAGCGCGCTGATCAGGTTGAGCTGGCGCTCGGTCTTGTCGATGCCGCCCGGCATCTTTCCCCCGCGGCAGAGTCTACATTCCTCTGCGACAATACCTGAAGTCTGCTAGTGAGGTTGTGCCGGCAGGTCGGGCTGGGACGCGTGCCGAGCGGAGAGCCGGATCTCGGCTTCAATCTTCTCGGCATCACGCCTGGCGCGCCGGGCACTTCTGACCTTGACCACGATCAGGAAGATCACCACCGCCACGGCAGCCGCGCCGAACAGGCCCCCGCCCGCAATCTTTGAGGCGCTGTCAAGCCAGCCCTGGCCGTACACCGCTGCCAGGCCCCCCAGCACGAACCAGACCGGGATGCTGACGAAGCAACCCAGAAAGTCGTACAGCAGGAATTTGTGCAGCGGCATGCGCATCGTGCCGGCCGAAAAGAACGTCACGAAGCGCACGCCGGCAAGCTGCCGGCCCAGAAAAACGGTCCAGTTGCCGTAGTTGTCAAACCAGCCCTGCACGCGCCGCATGCGCTTTTCGTTCAGCACGCGGCGCATGAACTTGAAGCGGTCGCGAATGCCAAACCCCCAGCGCCGCCCCATTATCCAAGCGAACGAATCGCCAATCAGGTTCGAGATCGTGCACCCGAAGAATGCCAGCACGTAGTACCACCAGATAAACTGGTCGCCGCCCTGCTTGTATGCACTGAATCCCGCCAGTGTCAGCCAGATGTCCTCAGGCGTCGGCAGGCCGATTCCGGTCAGCACCAGCACGGCAAAAATCAGCGGCCAGATGACAGTTGCGTGTTCCTGGTTCCAGGCCGGATTGAACAGCGTCGCGAACAGGATTTCCAGCCACCCGGCTTCGCGGGCAATTTCGGTCAAGGCTTCGACAGGAACTACGGCGGTGAGCAGAAACAAGGGCGGAGTTCCGGTTAGTCGTGTTCTTCAGGAGGCAGGTCTGCGCACAACACCCCGACAGCGGCAAGCCAGCTGCCGCCGCGGTAATCGCTGGCTGTCTGGGGCAGGTTCAAACGCACGCCCACGGTGGGCTCGGCGTCCAGCTTGATTACCTGGTGATCGATGCTGTCCCATGTGCGCCCGAGGGCGCGAACCCTGTCGCCGGACTCGGACGCCTGCAACACCGTCAGCTCAGCCTTTCCCGGGTCGGCGTACTCTACCTTGCCCTCGGTTTCGATGGTCAGGGCAACGGGGTAACTGGAACCCACAACCAGCAGGCCGTCGGCCAATGCCGGGTCGGCGTAACATTTTGCGTTGTAGCTGGTTCCGTCAAGCTCAAGGGTCAAGCGCCCGGCCTTGGCGCCGCGCGGCACGTACTTGAGAATCTTCACGATGTGGACCATCGGTGGCCAAGTCTGCCAATCAGGGGCGCCAAGTAAAGGATGAGAGCCCAAGGCAAGCCGCCGATGGCCACGAAACTCTTTCCCAAACCAGCCGCCCCATGCGTACAATAGACAGCCCAAATTCGATTCGGAGCCTGACCATGAAGCTTGTGATTCCGATGATCCTGTTGCTGCTGGCGTCGCCAGTGTTCGCCCAGTCGGACAAGGCATGGCTGGGGTTGAAGGCCGAAGTGGTGGAACAAGCCGACGCAACCAAACTGGGAATCCCCGGCGGGTTGAAAGTCACACGCGTGGACAAAGGATCCCCGGCGGCAACGGCGGGCGTTGAGGTGGGGGACATCATCCTGTCTGCCGGCGAGAATACGGTGACAACGATCGAAGAAATGCAGCAGGCTCTGGCAGGCAAGCGCGCCGGCGACTTTTTGAGCCTGGGCGTGCGCCGCAGCAACGGCCGCAACGAACCGCTGCTGGTGACGTTGGGCAGCGAAGCCGACAAAGACCAGCAGTTCAAAGACGATGCCAAGGTCAAAGAGCTGCGTGACCGCCTGCGCGACCTTGATGCCGAGCGGCGCCGTGTGCAGGAAGAACTCGACGAGCGCCTCAAGACGCTGCGCGGCGGCAAAGCCAACCCCGAAACTGAGCCAACACCCGAGCCACCCAAACCCGTACAGCCCAAGCCCGAGGTCCGTACGCCTGAACGCGTAGAGGTGAAGGTCACCCTCGGTGCCAGCTTCAAGAACCTCGATGCCGACGACGCCAAGAAACTGAACGTCGAGGGCGGCGTGGTGGTCACCGGCACGTCCAGCGGCGGCCCGGCGCAGGAAGCGGGTTTGAAAGAGGGCGACATCGTGACGCATGTTGACGGCGAAAGCGTCACGGGCACCGGCGACCTGCGTACGATTCTGGCGCGCCACAAGCCGGGCGATGCCCTTGAACTTACGCTGAGTCGCGGCGGCAAGTCTGTCAAAGTTACGGTCATGCTGCGCGCCAAGTAGTTTCGAGCGTCGGTGTGCTGATTTCGACGGCTCAAAATCCGCAATCCCGGACGGTTCTCACGCGTTAAACACGGCATGGCCAAGGGTTCATTACGTACAGCGGCACGATCTCGCCGGCGCGGTTTTGCGCTGATGGTTGTGCTGATCCTGGTCATCATGCTTGCAGTTCTGGTGTACGGCCTGCAAAGCGACGTGCAGCGCGAGGCGGCGGTGTCGGGCAACGTGCGCGACGACCTGCGCGCGGCCTATCTGGCGCAGATGGCGCTGATTCGCGGGCAGGTGATCCTGCGCCTGGACAAGGCCTCAGACTACGACAGCTTGAACGAGGAGTGGTCCAAGCCCCTGAGCTGGGAAGGCGAGACTTGGGGCGATGACGGCAGCAGTGAGGGCGAGCGCCCTAAAGACCCGCTTGTCCTGATCAGCGATGAAGACCGCAAGTTCAACCTGCTCATGCTGGTGCGTGGCACCGAGGACCAGCAGAAGGAAGCAGCCGAAGTGTTGAAGCGGCTGATCGACATCTGTCGCCGTACCGACGAGAGGCTTGAGGGCACCAGCGAGCGACTGGGCGAGAAGATTCTGGAGGGCACGCCGCGCAACACGCGCAACCTGGGCGAGGACAGCGACGTCAACACCGCGACACTCGTAAGCAACCTGGTGAAATACTTGAAAGAGCGCCTGACCGAGGAATCGGACGAACTGGAGTTTGCTGCCGTTAAAGAAGGCGACGTGCGCAGCATGAAAAAGCAGACGCCCTACGAAATGCTGACTCTGGGCGAGTTGCTGCAGGTCGAAGGCTGGACCGAAAAGCTGCTTTACGGGCCGGTGCGCAAGGCCGACGCCCCGATTGAGAAAGGCAGTAGCGACGAGGCAGATGAGTACAAGCCGTGGAACGAACTTACCGACGAAGAACGCTTTGAGCAGACGCGCGCAGCCGTTGAAACAGCCGACTTGCGCTCGCGGGACCCCAACCAACTGGGCATCATCCACTACCTGACGCTGTACACGAGCGGGCGCATCAATATCAACACTGCGTCACGCGAGTTGCTGTTGGCGCTGGATGCTGACCTGACTTGGGACGTGGTAGACCAGATTCTCACGGCCCGTGAACAGGACCGGCAGGACGTGGCCGAAGCCGAAGAAACCGGCGAGATCCCGGTGGACGAGCCGCCCGCCGAAGGCGAAGAAGAGGAAGAAGAAGACAAGGCGTCGTTCCGCGCACAGGACATCGCGGCCTATGCGGCGTTTGTGAAGCGCGTCAGCGGCGAACAAACGGAAGAAGGCGCAGCGGCCCCCGAAATCAAGGACTTCACCGAAGAAATCTTCAACCGTTTCAAGCCGTGGCTGACCGTTCGCAGCACGGTGTATTCGGTCGAAGCATCGGCCACTGCCGGCAAGGTTACGCACAGTATTCGCGCGGTGTATCGCCGCACCGGCAGCAACCAGGCTGCGGCACCAGCGGCGCCGGCGCCGGGCCAGCCGGCTCCGCCGGCCCCAGCTACGCCCGCCGCACCAGCGGAAGGTGAGGCAGCTACAGATGGCTTTCCACCCGAGCCCAAGATCAAGCTGACGTTGCTGTTCCGCGACGTTGCGATTCGATAGTTTCGGCAGTGTCAGGAGTGGCTGCCATCGGAACTGTCCGTTGGGTTCGCGACGTGGTGCGTCAACCCCACTGCACACAGCGCATGGAAAGCGATGCCAGGTCAAACCCGGTGACGGGAAACGTGACCCTGTCCGTCTCACGCGCTGCGCCGGCAACGTACAGCAGCGGCAGATAGTGGTCTGGTGTCGGGTGGTTGACTTGCCCGTCTGCCGTGGCGAGCGCGCGGGTCAGCCAGTCATGGTCGTGTCGCGTCACCGCTGAGACTACTGCGTCGTCGAAACGCGCGGCCCACTCGGGCGTTCTGGTCTCGCCGCTCTGCATTGCCCCGAATGCGTGCCGCAGGTTGTGCGTGATGTTGCCGCTGCCAACGATCAGGACGCCCTCTTCGCGCAGCGGTGCCATGGCGCGCCCCAGCTTGAGGTGCCCATCACCCCTGATGCGCAAGTCAATGCTGAGTTGCACGACCGGGATGTCCGCATTCGGGTACATGTGTCGAAGCACGGACCAAGTTCCGTGATCCAGCCCCCAAGCGTCAGACTGCTCCGCCCCTGTAAGCTCAGCCACCCGCACGGCCAAGGCCGGGCTGCCCGGCGCGGGATACTGGACCTGGTACAGTTCGTCCGGGAATCCCCCGAAGTCATGAATCGTGCGAGGTTTCGAATTGTTCGCGACAAGAGTTGCCGGCACATACCAGTGCGCCGAGACGCAGAGGATCGACGTCGGTCGGGGCAGAGACTGGCCCAGTGCGCGAAAGCCGCGCGACCAGATGTTGTCGTTGATTGCGTTCATGGGTGAGCCATGACCGACAAACAGAACGGGCAGTTTCGAAGTCATAAGGTTCCGTCCGGACTTTCAGGAACGCACAGCCTTTGCCCTGGCGCTGGCGGATTTGGGGCCGGGAAGCAGGTTCTTCATGGCCAGCAGCTTGCCATAGCACAGCAGGCGGTCGCCGGTCACGATGCGGCGGGTTTTGCGCGGGTTGGGGATGGTCTGGCTGGCGCGAATCATGCTCAAGACCAGGATGTCTTTTTCGCGCAGGCCGCTGTCCTTGATCATCTTGCCGACAAGCTCGCTGCCCGGGCCGATCGGGATTTCCGCAATGCCGTATCCCTGGCTAAGGCTCAGGCGCTCGCGCAGGTCAACATCAGGGAACAGTACTTCGTCTTCAATCTGCCGAATGATGGCGTCGGCCACATCTACGCCGGTCGCGCCCTCGATGCCCTCGAGGCCCGGGCTGCTGTTCACTTCCATAATCTGCGGCCCGTCGTTGCTTTCCAGCATGTCCACGCCCGCAACGCGCAAACCCATAATGGTGGCCGCATGAACCGCAGTACGCTCGTACTCGGGCGCCAGTTCAATCGCGGCCGCCTTGGCGCCGCGGTGAACGTTGCTGCGGAACTCTTCGCCTTGAGCGCTGCGGCGCATGGCTGCGACCACGCGACCACCAACAACAAAGGCGCGCACGTCGCGGCCCTTGCTTTCGGCAACGAAGTTCTGGATCAGCACGTTCTGCCGCGTGCTTTGCAGCGTTTCAATAATGGCTTCCGCGATTTTGTTGTCTTCGGCCAGGATCACGCCGATGCCCTGGGTGCCCTCAAGCAGCTTGATAATCACCGGCGCGCCGCCGACACGTTCAATTGCCGGCATCACGCTGCTGCGCTGGCGCACGAATGCGGTCTTGGGGATTCCGATGTTGTGCCGACTCAGGATCTGGAACGCGCGCAGTTTGTCGCGGCTGGTGGCGATTGCGCTGCTGGTATTGAGGCAAAAGACGCCCATCTGCTCAAACTGGCGTACGACTGCTGTGCCGAAAAACGTGATGCTTGCGCCGATGCGTGGAACCACGGCGTCGAACTTGGGCAGCTTCTTCTCTCGGTAATACAGGTGGGGATTGCGGCTCTCGACGTCGATCGAAAACTTGAGTGGGTCAAGTATGCGTACTTTGTGGCCGCGTGCTTCTGCGGCTTCGCGAAGCCGGCGCGTGCTGAACAGCCGCGGGCCCTGCGACAGAATGGCGATTTTCACGAACGTGTCCTTGAGCGGGCAAAGTCGCCGCCAGTGTACCGGTCCGGCCAGTTTTCCACAAATGAGGGTCGTGCTCGACAGCCTACCGCAGGAACTTGTAGCCGCTGCCGCGCATCGTAAGGATGTGGTTGGGGTTGTTGATGTCGTTTTCGATCTTCTGCCGCAGCTTGTTGATGAAGTTGTCCACAGTGCGATCGGTGCCGTAGTAGTCAAAGCCCCAAACCTTGGCGAGAATCTCCTGGCGGCTGAGCACCTTGCCCTCGTTTTCGAGGAACAGCTTCAGCATCAGGAACTCTTTCTGGCTCAGTTCAATCTGCTGGTTGTTGCGGCGCAGCACCTGGCCCTTGGTATCGAGGTTATGCTCGCCGAAGGTGTAGTCGGCTTCGCTGGTTTCGAAGCGCTTGCTGCGGCGCATCGCGGCGTTGACGCGGGCGACGACCTCAGCCACGGAAAAGGGCTTGGTGACGTAGTCGTCAGCGCCGAGCTCAAGGCCCATGATCTTGTCGATTTCCTGCGTCTTGGCGGTCAGCATGATGATCGGCATGGTCAGGCCCTGCTTGCGTAACTGGCGGCAGATGTCAAAGCCGCTGAGCTTGGGCAGCATGACGTCAAGCAGAATGATGTCGGGTCGGCGCTCAAGCGCCAGTTTCAGGCCCTGGTCGCCGTCGCTGGCGGTAATGACCGAGTAGCCTTCGACTTGAAGGTTGAGTTCCAGGCCGCGCTGGATCGACGGGTCGTCCTCTACGACGAGGATTGTTTCCATGGAACTTCCCTTGCTTGACGGGTTTACCGCACGGCCTAGTATATGCGGCCCGCTCAGGGGGGCAAGCAAGCGCATGGGCCACAAGGACTTGCGCCGCAGCAACTCTTGAGCGTTCAAGCAGACCCGGGGCGCTTAGCTCAGTTGGTTAGAGCACTGTCTTCACACGGCAGGGGTCACAGGTTCGAGTCCTGTAGCGCCCACCATTCTTCAAGAGCGGTCGCGCGAGCGGAAATGTTCGCGCGGCCGCTGCGCTTACGTCCGGCGCCGCCCGCCCTGGGGCGGGCTTTGGCCGGACCTGCTGCGCGGTCAAAACAGTCCACTGGACTGTTTTGAGATTCGAGTCCTGTAGCGCCCACCATTCTTCAAGAGCGGTCGCGCGAGCGGAAATGTTCGCGCGGCCGCTGCGCTTACGTCCGGCGCCGCCCGCCCTGGGGCGGGCTTTGGCCGGACCTGCTGTGCGGTCAAAACAGTCCACCGGACTGTTTTGAGGTTCGAGTCCTGTAGCGCCCACCACGCAAACAGCCCGCGATGAGCGGGCTGTTTGCGTGTCTGCCAATGCCTGGGCAACGGCCGTCTGCTTAGGTTGGATTACCCGCCGTCCTTTTCGCCGGACCACTTCTTTACGGCTTCGGCATAGTCTCGGGCGTGCTTGGTGACCAGCTCGTTGACGTCTCTCTTGAACAGCCGGTCCTTGGCCTTCATCTTGGAGACTGCGTCGTGAAACTCGGTGCGGTCCTTGTACTTCGTGTTCTTAGCTTCCTTGACCGCGGTCTCCCACACGTCCTCGGCTTTGTACTCTTCATTGGCCTTGGTCTTGGCGAGGATGATCTCGTAGTACTTGGCGTACACCAGCTTAACGTCGGCAAAGAGCTTCTGTCCCTCTTCCGACATCTTGGGTTCTTCGTCTTTCTTTTCTTCCTTCTTTTCGTCTTCCTTGGGCGGCTGCGGCGGTGCCTCTTGTGCAAACGCCGGTGCGCCAAGTGCCAGGGCGATCAGGAAAGTCATGAGCCAGCGCATGTTCGTCTCCTTGCCTATCTAACGTCAGTATCCCCCGGCAAGTTCCGGATTCCAACTGCAAGAAAGCTGGCACACATCGCTAATTCGCCCCGATGCTCATGGTCATCAGGAATTCCGCGTTGCTTTGCGTCTTTTTCAGGCGTTCCTTGAGCAATTCCATGGCTTCAATCGGGTTCATGTCGTTCAGGATGCGGCGCAGGACCCACATGCGTTTCTGTTCTTCGGGGTCAAGCAACAGCTCTTCCTTGCGTGTGCCGGAGCGCGTTACGTCGATCGCCGGGTACACGCGCCGGTCGGCCAGGCGCCGGTCAAGGTGCAACTCGGCGTTGCCGGTGCCCTTGAACTCTTCGAAAATCACTTCGTCCATGCGCGAGCCCGTGTCGATCAACGCCGTCGAGATGATGGTCAGCGACCCGCCCTCTTCAATGTTTCGCGCGGCACCGAAGAACCGTTTCGGGCGTTGCAGCGCGCTGGCATCAACGCCGCCGGTCAGAATCTTGCCGCTGTGCGGTTGTTCGGCGTTGTAGGCGCGCCCAAGGCGGGTAATCGAGTCCAGCAGGATGACTACGTCGACCTTGTGCTCCACAAGCCGCTTGGCTTTGCCCAGCACCATCTCGGTGACCTGGACGTGGCGCGATGTGGCCTCGTCGAAGGTTGACGCAATGACTTCGGCGTCAACGGTGCGCTCCATGTCGGTGACTTCTTCGGGGCGCTCGTCGATCAGCAGGACGATGACGTAGATGTTCGGGTGATTGGCGCGAATGGCGTTGGCAATCTTCTGCAGAATGACGGTTTTGCCAGTGCGTGGCGGCGCGACAATCAGGCAGCGCTGTCCCATGCCGATCGGCGTGACCAGGTCAATCACGCGCAGGTTCAGGTCGTTCTTGGTCTCAAGGAAAATGCGTTTGTCGGGGTACAGCGGCGTCAGTTCGTCAAAGGGCACGACTTCGGCCAGCTTGTTCGGGTCTTCATTGTTGACGTGCTCAACCTTCAGCAGCGCGAAGTAGCGTTCGTTGTCTTTGGGCGGACGAATCTGCCCGGCAACAATGTGGCCCGACTTAAGGCCGAAGCGCCGGATCTGGCTGGGAGAGACGTAGATGTCGTCGGGGCTGGGCAGGTAGTTGTAGTCGGGGCTGCGCAGAAAGCCGAAGCCCTCGTTCAGCACTTCCATGACGCCCTCGCCGTAAATCATGGCGCCGCGCTTCACGCGATCTTTCAGCAACTGGAAGATCAGGTCTTGTTTCTTGAGGCCGCTGGTGTCCTGGATGCCGACCGCGCGTACGTCTTTCTGCAACTGCTCCATCTTCATTTTCTGGAGCTCGTTGAGGTTGATCGTGACTTGCGGGCCGCGCGGTTCCTGCATTGCGGGTGTCGGTGTTTCGGTGACCGTCGCGGGTGCCACGGCGCTTTCGGTCTCGTCGGCCGGCATCTCGGGAATGTCTTCATTTGGTGGCTGGCCGTTGCCGTGCCTGGGTGCGGGCTCGGCCTTGTTGCCCACGCTGTCGTCATTGGGTTCCGGGCTGCGGCGCTGGTACTCTTCTTCTTCGCGCTCGCGGCGGGCTTCCATGCGGGCCATTTCGTGCTGGCGCGCCATTTCTTCGCTCAGGACATCTGTGCCATCTTTGCGCCTTGGCCCGCGCCGAACGTTGTTGTTGCTGTTGTTGCGATGTCCGCCACGTGAGCGGCCGCGCCTCTTGGGTGCTGACTTGCCTTCAGGGTTCATATTTGCCTCATGCCGGGTGCAGCGGGGAGCTGCCCTGCGGCGTCTGCCTGCGACAGCCGCGGGGAGCGGCTTGGAACCACAGGGCTTGGACCGGGGAATGGTTTAGGGGGCCCCCGGCGGCCCGTCCACGTTGCTTGCAACGTAAGTGTGCCAGATTTCCTGTACCTGGCGATCAAGGTCAGCAAGGCTGCCGTTGTTGTCGATGACGACGTCGGCTTGCCTGCGTTTCTCTTCAAGTGTCATCTGGCAGGCTTGTCGGCGTTCAAGCTCGCCCTGGGCCCAACCTCTTTGTGCAGCGCGCTTTTTGCGAGATGCCTCGGTGGCATCGACAAATAGCAGCAGAGTGTACTTCCCCCCGTAAGCGCCCGATTCAAGCAGCAGGC
Source organism: Planctomycetota bacterium (assembly GCA_020849795.1). Taxonomy (GTDB): domain Bacteria; phylum Planctomycetota; class UBA8742; order UBA2392; family UBA2392; genus JADJRK01. The sequence continues at coordinate 85,621 of JADZFR010000001.1, forward strand.
TGATGTCCAGAATGATGGCCTTGATGCCTGGGTCGCTGAGTCCCGCCTCGATCTTTGCGTTGGTACGCCGACGGATATGCGGGTGGGTGATGGCGTTCAGTGTAGCAAGCTTCTCGCCTTCGCCGAATACTATGGCACCAAGTTTTTTCCGGTCAACCTCGCCGTCGTCCGAAATTACGCCTTTTCCGAAGGCGGCAACAATTTGGGTTCGTACCGCCGGGTCGCGCAGCACGGCATGCCCCTCATCGTCCGCGTTGATCACCAGCGCACCACGGCGGGCAAAGGCCGCAGCCACAGCCGACTTGCCGCCGGCAACCCCGCCAATCAGGGCGATCACGGGCTTCATGCGCTGCCCCCTGAACTGCAGTCGTCCTTGAGTGATGGGCAACAAACCATGACGTGGGGGCCGGCCTTCTTCATGTTCGGTCACTTTCCCATTGTGCCGACGTTCCATCCGACCAATGTCGCGATCCGCTCGCCATTACCCTCGGGCGCGGTGTAGGCGGCTGCCAGCAGGTCCAGCGCAGCCTGCTTGGCTTTGCGCCGGGCCTCGCCGTCGCGCAGGCCGTTGCTGAGGACTTCCAGCGTCAACAGTTCATCGCCTACCACCAGCACGCCTAACACATACTGCTCAAGTCCGCTGCCGGCGTAGTCCCATAGCACGGCCGGAAAGCTCCAACCGGGGTCATAGCCGGTTGAGAATCGGCCCTGCGGGTCCTTAAGGCGGCGATTGAACACGGGGTCGTTGCGCACCTGTACGCGAATGTCACCGGCGGCTTTCGTGGGCGCCAACTGGCGCAAGAGCAACCATGGCGCCCCGCCTTCACCGTCAACCTGAACAGTGGAATCTCCGCCAATCTTGCGCACCAGGTGCCTGGAGTTCACCGGCAGACTGATCGAGCCTTTCGGGTACGCGATCTGGCCGACTTGCAGATCGTTAAGGGGGCTGGAAACCTTGTGCTTGGGCGAGCCCTCGAGTGCAAGAACCCTCCGCACGCTGATTCCGGTCAGCAGGGCGCTGAGTTGCGCCCAATGCTCTGCGGTGGGCTTGACGCTGGACCCAGGCGGACGACGCCACTCTGCAACGACGATCCACTTGCCCGCTCTGGTATCAATGGCCCGTGCCAGATAGCGATATTGGGCGACAAACGACTCGACAGTCTTGCCCAACAGAATCGTTTGCGAGTCCTCATTACGTGCCATCGACACGTCGTCGCGAGACTTCAACATGGAGTTGTAACGCGCACCGGCGATCTGGCCCATGACAATCTGCTCGGCTGGCGTGGCTGAAGTTTCCGACGCCGGCGGCTTGGCAAGCGCAATGCTGATGCCAGGTAATTCAGGCAGATCGATTGCCGCCAGCTCTGTTCCGTACCAATCAACAGGCCAGATTTTGCTGCCCGTGGGCAGGTTGAATTCCAGCAGTACGCGCTGGTCGGCGGGCGTCAGAGGTGCCAGGCGCAAGCGGCGCTTCTGGTCGCGGGGGAGTCCCTCAAACAGTTCTGGGTAGTCGCGCTCGGCACCAGGTACAAAACTGAGCCACTCAATCCCAACGGGTATTCCGATGTCCAACAGGTCGCTCTGCGCTTCTCTGGGTGGAATTTCGAAGTCGTCGTCGTCAATCGTCACGGGCGCAGGCTTGGCGCAACCGAGCACCAACAGAGCGGCCAGCAACAGAAGACCGGAGCCCCGAGCGCCTGCGACGGCGCTTCGCGCCGACAAACTGTGACGTGCCAACCCGTCTCTTGAATCCTGAATCCGCATCATTTTGCCTCCAGCCAGTTGGTGCCGGTCCCGGCATCTACATCGAGTGGGACTTTCAGCTTCATCGCGGCGCCCATGATGCGCCTGGCGAACTCGGCGCAGGCCTTCGCGTCTTTCTCGGGCGTTTCGAACACCAGTTCGTCGTGAACTTGCAGCAGCATTTTGTACGGCAGCCTATTCTTTTCGATCTCGGTATGCGCGTCCAGCATGGCCTGCTTGATCAAGTCTGCCGCCGTGCCCTGCAACACTGTATTGAACGCCTGCCTCTCGGCTTGCTTGCGTACCATTACGTTCTTGCTGCCGATGTCCGGCAGAAAGCGCTTTCGGCCCGCCAGCGTGGTCACATAACCGTCTTTGCGGCACTGGTCGAGCACCTGGTCGGTCAGCTTGGCGACCTTGGGGTGGGCGGCAAAGTAGTTGTCGATGAACTCTTTGGCTTCGCCGCGACTGATTCCCAACCCCTGCGACAGGCCAAACGCGCTTTGCCCGTACAACACCGCGTAGTTCACCGTCTTGGCCACATTGCGCTGCTCGCCGGTAACCTTGTCGGTGCTGACGCCAAAAATGCCAGCCGCCGTCGCTTTGTGAATGTCGATGCCGGCCTTGAAGGCCTCGATCATAGGCTTTTCGTCGGCGATATGCGCGAGGATGCGCAGCTCAATCTGGCTGTAGTCAGCGCTGACCAGAACGTTGCCCTTGTCCGCGATAAATGCGCGACGGATCTTCTTGCCTGTGTCGGTGCGCACCGGGATGTTCTGGAGATTGGGGTCTTTGCTGCTCAGGCGGCCCGTGGCGACAGTCTGCCGGTAAGTGGTGTGCACGCGGTCGTGCCCGTCGGCAAGGTCGGGCAGCTGATCGACATAGGTCGACTTCAGTTTGGTCAGGTGACGCCACTCAAGCACCTTGGCCGGCAACTCGTGCATCGGCGCAAGTGCTTCCAGAGCCCCTTGGTCGGTGCTGCGGCCGGTGCCCTTGGCCGTCTTGCCTTGCTCGGGCAGTTTCAGCTCGTCGTACAGCACCTCGCCCAGCTGTTTGGGCGAGCCCAGCGTGAATTCCCGGCCCGCCAGCTTGAAGCACGTCTTCTCGAGCGCGCTGATCTCTTTGTCGAAGTCGGCGCTGAGTTGCTTGAGGTACGGCTTGTCAATCTTGATGCCGCGGTGTTCCATGCGGCCCAGTACCTCGACCAGCGGAAATTCCAGTTCCTCAGCCAGATTCTGGAGTTCCAGCGATTTCACCATCGGCGCCAGCACGTCGTTCACGCGCAACGCGTAGTCGGCGAATTGGCAGGCGTACTGCATCACCCGTTCAGGCTCGGCCTCGGTGAGTTTCTTGCGGGCCTTTTTGTCACCGAACAGCTTGTCCCAGTCCACGGTGTCCATGCCCAGGTATTCGCGGCTAAGGCTGGCCAGCTTGGCGTCTTCGCGCGATGAGTCGACGAGAAACGCCAGCAGTTTGGTGTCGCTTTCGATGCCTTTCAGGTCCGCGCCGACCAGCAGCAGGGCGCGCAGGTCGGCTTTGAGATCATGGCCGATCTTGGGCAGCTTGGCGTCGTGCAGTTTTGCGGCCAGGCCCTCATCCAGCTTGCCTTTGAGTGGCACATACCAGGCCTTGCCGGGCTGGGTGCACACCGCAATACCCGCAAGCTCGCCGTAGGTTTCGGCGGCGCAGTGGATGCTCCAGCGTTTGGCTTTTGCTTTCAGAAGCTTCTCGAGTGCTGCCTTGTCTTGGACCAGGGTGTACTCGACGTCAGCGTGGAGCAGGGCCTTGGGCACTTCGGGCTTGGGTGCGGGGTCGCCAAACAGGCTGGACTGGGCGCCTGTGGATCTGCCCGCTTTGTCCTTTACAGACCCGCCCTTCCGGGCAGGGCTTTCTGATTCTTCCTCAGAGTCGCGGGCCGCGACGGTGCCGGCCATTTCGTCCCAGCCGAAGTCCTTCATGACTGATTTGAAGTTCAGATCCTGCAGCATCGGCAGCAGAACTTCTTTCACGGGTTCTTTCAGGCTGGCCTTGTCGGGCTCAAGTTTAACGCCCGGCACGGTGGTCATAATGTGCACGAGCTTCTTGCTGAGTTCTGCTTCGGGCTTGAACGCGATCAGATTCTCGCGGCGCTTGGGTTGCTTGATCTCTTCGGCGTGTTTCAGCACTTCTTCCAGGGTGCCGTACTGCTTGATGAGTTCGGCTGCGGTCTTGATGCCGATGCCCTTGGCGCCGGGAATGTTGTCGACGCTGTCGCCGGCCAATGCCTGGATGTCGATAAACTGGTCCGGGTTGACCCCTAGCTCTTCCTGCAACTGCTCCAGGCCGTACTCGGTGCCATCATCGGCGTTCAGCATCTTGATGTGCGGCTCAAGCAACTGCTTCAGGTCTTTGTCCTTGCTGACGATGCGCACTTCCATGTCGTGATGCGCAGCCTGTTTGGCCAGTGTGCCGATCACGTCGTCGGCTTCGAACCCGTCTTTGATCATCAGGTGAACGTTCATGGCCTTGACCATGTCGATGATGATGGGCATCTGGTCGCGCAGGTCTTCAGGCATTTCGCCGCGGTTGGCTTTGTAGGCGGGGAAGATGTCATTGCGGAAGGTCTTGCCCTTAGGGTCCATCACGCAGACCAGAAAGTCGGGCTTATGGCGCTTGATCAGCGTCTGGAGCATGCGTGTAAACAGGTACACGGCACCAATCGGCTTGCCGCGCACGGTACGCGAACGCGCAGCCGGGCTGTAGTAAGCCCGGAAGATCTGGGAATGACCGTCAATGATGTAGAGAGACTTAGGCACGATTCCCGAGGTTCGCTTCTGGATTGGGCCAAGGTGGCAAGAATCCGGCATACCATGCGTAAACTTGCCCAAAATCCAAAATCTAAAATCCAAAATCCGGCGGGTGTGGACGGTCACACCGGCAAATCCGTGCAATCGCCCATGACAAAGCGGTGTCAAGGTTTTCGTAGCCGGATTATTGCCGTGGCGTGGTCAGGTCCGTATCCTTGCCACCCGTCCCCCCGATTTGAAACGTAACAGGCGGCCGCGCTTGCGGTTTTGCCGTAAACGTTTCGCGGAGTATTCCATGAGAATGTCACGACGCGGGATGGTCGACCTGATCGTCATGATCGTGATGATCGTGTTCCTGCTTGGCATGGGCACGCTCGCATTCATCACTTACGACAAGGCCCAGAAAGAGCGGACCTATGTGGCGGCCCTGCGCGAGATCCCCGCGCGCCAGCAGTCCGAATTGGATGCCGTCCGCGCCCGCTATGCCGAGTTGTGCACGCATATCGGCTTCAAGGGCGAAGCGGCGTACAGCTCACCGCAGCAGATTGAGGCCATGCTCAAAGAGGGTTCGCGACTGATCGCGGACTACTACAACGTGCCGGTGCGCGCCGACGGCAGCCCCGACCTTTCCGGCACGGAACGCGGCGAAGCCACTGTGCTGGAACGCGCCGAAGACGGCTCATGGAAAGAGCGCAAAGTCCCCGTAAACCAGGTGCGCGGCACCACGCGCAACAGCAAGCGCCTTTATGAAGCAGCTGAGGCTCGCAGCATCCAGGGCACGGTCGGCAAGCAGGACGACCTGATCCACCAACTGGTAACCAGCTACATCCCCAAGGTCAGGGATCAACGCGTTCACCAACGCAACCTGCGCGACACCAAGTCGGCCGAACGCAACGCCGACTCTGCCGAGCAGTACAGCCAAGCCGGCAAGGCCACCGATGCCGCCGACGAGGTCGTAAAGGGCAAGCATGAGGAGCTTGTGGATCGCGAGAATGAGCTGGCCCGCGCGCTGGTCGAAGAGAACGACGCGCTGAAGAGTCTGGACTCAGAAACCGTGCGCGAAACCCGCGAGCGCGCCTTTGCGATGTCGCGTGAAGCGGCCAAGGCCCGCCACGCTGCAGTTGACACACAAGAAGCATACCGCGTGCAGGCAGACAAGCGCCGCCTCGACGACAGCCGCGACCCTGACGGTTTCGTGTTTCTGGTGGATGAGACCTCGGGATGGGTCTGGATCAACGTTGGACAGCGCTCGGGCGTACAGCTTGAGCAGACATTTCAGGTGCTGCGCCCGGACACTAGCCGCAACAGTGAGCTTCAAGTTGGCGAGATCCGGGTGAAAGAGCTGCTGCGCGGCAACATAGCTCGCTGCCGTGTGGACGCGTTGGATGACCCAAGCCTGTACCCCAAGGCCGGCGACCTGATCAAGAACCCCAACTTCTCGTCGAGGCAGTACCAGAAGTGGGCGCTGGTGGGCACCTTTGGCCGTGGCTACACGCAGTTCACGCGCCAGGAACTGACCGACATTCTGCGCCGCGTTGGCTTTCAGGTGGTGGACAAGATTGACGCGACGGTGGACGCCGTGATCATCGGCGGCGATTGGCGCTCCGATGCCGAGTGGATGCAGGCCAAGGAATTGCGCCTGAACATTGAAACGTATCCTGAAGAAGAAGTCCTTCATTTCCTGGGCCTGCGCGGCCCGGACCGGAAATGACCGCAGAACGCGAAGCAAAGCGATCAAGGTGAACCGGGAAACCCGGAAGCAGCAAGTCCGGCAAAAGAAGGAAGAGAACGATGGCAAGGCAGAGTGTGGCAAGCTGGTACTGGAACATCACGGCGATTCTTTCGCCGTTCGTGCTGCTCGTGACGCTGATGTGGATGTACTACACGCAGCAAATCCAGTCCTACCAGTCCGATGCCCAGAACATCCTCAAGCAGGTGGAGCAGAACCACAAGCAGCTTGAGCCCCTGGTGGCCGAGATGAACGACACCGCGGGTTTCGTCGGCTTCGACGCCGGCGACCCGATGGCCAACAAGACCAAAGTCGACACCATGGTACCCAAGGCCGACCGCAGCGTCGGCGGCGAAGAACGCACCAAGCCGCGCGACAAGCAAAGCATTGTGCTGCAACGCTACCTGGATGCCGAAGCCATGTTCTACGGCGGCGGCGACGGTGGTGGCGAAGGTATGGTGTATGAGTACGCGGCGGCCCGGAAGTGGATTCAGGATTACGAGTTGAAGCTGCGCCAGTACATCGCCTACAAGTCCACGCAGTATTATACCGTGCAGACGATCGACGTCGGCGGAACCACACTTGCCGTCGCCGGCGGCGACCTCAAGCGTCCGGGCACCACCGATACGGCATCGGGCATTTACAAACCTGAAGACGCCAACGTCATGTCGGCATGGGAACGCTCGCGCGATCCCAACTATCTGCCCGCCGACAAGGTGATGCAGCCGCCGACGCGCATCACGCTTGAGCTGGTGTTCCGCCGCCAGCACCAGTTGCTGCGCGATCTGATGGCCGCCAATCAGCACCAGTACAACCTGCTGTACGCTGAAGTCAGCGGTTTCACGGAAGTCACGATGCCCGACGGCTCGGTGATTGTGGTCGGGCTGGGCTTTGAAGGCGAAGAACAGCGCCAGAAACGGGTGCGCACGCTGGTTGACGGCCTGAAGTCAAACGTGAACAGCCGCAAGGACTTGAGCGTTGAGCGCCTGCGCGACGTGCACGACTCGACAGAAACCGCAATTACTGAAACCACGGGCCGCAAGACACGCCTGGACTTCATGGTGGTAGCTGCGGTTTCGCGCATTGAGGGGTTGCAGGCCGAATTTGAAACAGAAAAGACGCTGCATGAAGGCGATGGTCAGAAGTTCGCCGACATGGTTCGCAACCTGCCGCGCATCAAGACGCCAATCAAGCTTGAGAAGGGCGACCCGGATGGCGAAGTTTCATACAGCGATTACGGCCGCGGCATCTGCCACATTGACCTCGGCAGCTCGGACGGCGTGAAAGCGGGCCAGCGCTTTGAAATCTGGAGAATCCACGGTCGTGACCGCGACGAACTGATCGGCGTGGTTGAAATCGTGCGCGCGCTTTCGGCCCACTACAGCCTGTGCACCGTGCTCAGCCTCGTGGACACCAAAGAGCCTGTCCGCAAGGGCGACAAGCTGATCAGCCACCTCTGGCATGCCGGCCGATTCCTCTCTGTCGCCATGCATGGAGAGTTCGAGCCGCCTAACCAGTCGTACACCAAAGAGCGCCTGGCCGAGTTGCTCAAGCAGATGGGCTGCCGTGTTGCCGACAAGGTGCAGCCGGGCGTTGACCTGGTCATCCTGGGCAGCAACCTGTTCGGCGACGAATGGTATCGCGATGCGCGCAGTGACCTGCGCTTCAGCACGCTCAAGGAAGACGCGATCCGGCTGTACGTCGATCCGCGATAGGTTGCATAACCGTACCCAAAACCCCCGCGTCAATGCGGGGGTTTGTGTTTTCGCAGGCGCTTGCCTTAGTGTCTCGTATACACTAAACTGGCAGCATGCCCTACAGCTACGAACATCCCCGCCCGGCCCTGACCGTCGATTGCGTTGTGTTCGGCCTGGATGACACCGACCTGAAAGTGTTACTGATCCAGCGCAGTGTGGCGCCGTTCAAGGGCAGCTGGGCGCTGCCCGGCGGCTTTGTCCACGTCGAAGAAACGCTTGAAGAAGCCGCCCGCCGCGAACTGGAAGAAGAGACCGGCCTGCGCAACGTGTTTCTCGAGCAGCTCTATACCTTCGGCGAACTCAAGCGCGACCCGCGCGAACGCATCATCAGCGTTGCGTGGTACGCACTGGTCAATCTGCGTGACCACAAGGTGAAAGCCGCAACAGACGCCGGCGAAGCGGCATGGTTCAGCCTGGATGATCTGCCCACGCTGGCGTTTGACCACGCCACGATCCTGGACACGGCGCAGCAACGCTTGCGCGGCAAGGTGCGGTATGTGCCGATCGGTTTTGAATTGCTGCCGCGGCTGTTCACGCTGACGCAGATGCAGCGCATGTACGAAAAGATCCTGGACCGCGCGCTCGACAAGCGCAACTTTCGCAAAAAAGTGCTGGGCATGGGCGTGCTGGAAGAGACCGACCAGGTTCAGCAGGACGTGGCCCACCGCGCGGCGCGCCTGTACCGCTTCAATGAAGCAGCCTACAAGCGAATGGTGAAGCAGGGCATCAACTTCGAAATCTGAGGGTATTGACTTGTCAACATCCGCCCTGTTGCTCTGCACGCGCAACGCGACTATCATGGCCCTTGGTGATCCAGACGGTCGCCCGACGAAGCCTTGCGCGAAGTTGGGAGGAAAGTCCGGGCTCCATAGAGCAGGAGGGTTGCTAACGGCAACCGGGTGCGGGCCAAACCCGCATCCAGGGACAGTGGCACAGAAAACAAACCGCCCGGCTTGCCTGCCTGGTTGCGACGAGGGCCCGAAACTCGCGCGGCTGGACGGGGTCTGAAAAGACCCGGGTAAGGGTGAAAAGGTGCGGTAAAAGCGCACCGCGGCGCTGGAGACAGTGCCGGCAGGCCAAACCCCCTCCGGAGCAAGGCCAAATAGGGACCAAGAGGCTGCTCGCCTCAATGCGAATGTGTCGCGGGAGGTCCGGGTAGGCTGCTGGAGGCTTGTGGCAACGCAGGCCCTAGACGAATGACCGTCAGCCGCAAGGCCGACAAAACCCGGCTTACAGGATCAGCAAGACGGGGGGCCCGGGCGCCCCCCGCCCTCATTCTCGAAGTTCTTTGCGGATGACGAGGCGCAGGCCCGACCAGGTCGAGTCGATTGCGCAGACTTTGTTGTCCACCAGGCCCGTGGGCAGGGCGATTTCGCGCACTGCCTCTTCATTCATGTCGGTGACGACTTTGCTGGCCTTTTTCGGCCAGCAGATCCAGAGCCCGCAGGCGGGGCCCATCTGTTTGCGCAAGCCGGCAAGTTCGCGCTCAAGGGCGGCGCGTTCGCGTGTGAAGTAAAGAATCACGTCGTAGCTGCCGCTGCCTTTGCGAGGCGGGAACTTCACAGAGGGCATGTCGCCCAAAGCCGCCGACAACCCCCGCGGCTCGCTGCAAAGCAGCACGGAGTCACCGTCCTTGATGCCAAGCTTGGTGGGTAGGGTGCTGCCGGAGTATCCTGCCATGATCGATTCCTGGGAACGCGAGCCACCATACACGCAACAGCAAGCCCGTGATACGGCAAGCAACCGAACCCAGGAAACATCAGCCGCGCCAACAAGTGGTTGGCGCGTTTACTCCTCGTCATTTGTGACGCTTGTGTCGCGTGCGCCGGCGTTTCGACAGACTTCCTCGATCGTTGTACGGTAATTCTTGAGCGCACTCTCCGCCTTCTCAGCGTTCTCACGCGCCAAGCGCATGAACTTCTCCATGTTGTCGATAGCCTTCATATGTGACCGAACCTCAACTGCGACCGCAAGGTTTCGTTTCATGAAGTCCGGCCCCTCTTCAGCCTGCCGCTTCATCAGGGGCCTGAGCAAATCCAGATCGCGTTGGAACCAATTCCTGGTCGTTCTCAAGACTGTCACACCTCCGACGAACGCAAACCTGGCGTCTTTGTCTTTGGGGCGAAGGGCGGATTCATCGCTAACTACCATGGCTGCGATGGCAATCTGGTGATGGAGTGCATCGCGAACAAGTTTTTCGATCTCCGTGTCTGTCAGTCGGCCTACGTCCTTGTTGTCGACCACGATTTTCGATGCGATGAGCTTTTCGCCGTCTTTGTCGTAAAGGCCTATGTGGTAGTCGCCCGACTGCTTTTTGGAGCTCCAGTTTTCAATCCAAACCCCGGGGATCTCTGCTGCCATGTCTTCGAAGGATCGCTCCTCGACCTTGCCCTTGGTGGCTTCCAGTCGTTGACGCGCATCGGTTAGCTCTGCCGTGAGGGCCTCACGCTCCTTAGTCAGGTTGGACCGATCCAGTTCCAGACCGTGCAGTTTCTTCTCCAAGGCAACGATGGCGTTGTTTACAGCGTTCTTCTCCTGCTGCGGGTATGCTTTGGCCAGCGCGCGAAGGTCACTCAGCTCGGTTTGGAGTGTCGCCAACTGGTCCTGAAGTTGTTTTCGTTCTTTCAAAAGAACGCCTTTGTCTTTGTTCTCTTGATCGGCGCGAGCTTGGGCGGCCGCGGTGTCGCGCGCCTCGCGCAATTGCTGAACGTCTCGCTCAAGGTCCCGCTTCTCGGCTGCCAACGTCAGCAACTTCTGATCAAGATCCTTGGTCTTTGCGCTAACCTGTTCGCTGACTTGCCCTCGGAAGTCCGCCCACAACTTCGCATGCATGCGCTCGACGGCTTGGGTTGCACTCAGGTCTGCAATCAGTGACGGCTCGCGCATCCCCGTTTTCTCATAGAATTCGACGCGAGCCAGCTTTCCGCGTCCCGCGCACAACGGACACTCGATCGAGTCTGAACGCAGCTCAACTTGCCCCGATTCCTCAATGGAGACTCGTTTGTCGGCCCGGGGCATTTCGGGTTTGTCCATGGTAGTCGCTCCGTACTGTGTCAGCTTGCCAACCCGTCGCTGGCGCTCCGGGCTCTTGCTTTCTTGTTCGCCTGCTTTGCCTTTGCTTGCTTGGCTTCTTTACTTCTGCAACTGGCGCGGCTTTCGTTGTGCATTCGCGAACTTGTCTTGGGTGCCTTGCCTCCTGCTTGCTTGGCCAACATACAATCGGGCTAGCTTACTATGGGTTGCGACATGGTCTTTCGGGTCTGTTGGGTTTTTCTTCTGGTCGCATTCGGCCTGTGTGCCTTGAGGGCTCCTGCCGTTGCGCAGGATGACGACCCCCAGCATTGGCTTGACAGCTACCTCCATGATCCCGACTCACGCGAAGACTTGCGGCCCAAACTGCTGGCGCTCGGCGCTGACAAGCTGGCCGAGTTGATTCGAGCCTATCCGCGCCCCAAGCCGCTGGCTGCCGGAGAGCACAAACTCTCGACGACGTGTCCAGACGGGTTCACGCGTCCTTACTGGCTGTGGCTGCCGGACAACTACGACGGCACAACGCCCGCTGCGCTGATTGTCTGCCTGCACGGCGGCGTGATGGCTGCACCCGTGGATTCCGGTGTGGCGATCATGCGCTGGTACGCCAAGTACCTGAAAACGCGCGAGTCTCCCCGCCCCGTGGTCGTGATGGCAGCTTCTGCCGACTGCTACGAAACATGGATGAACGCCGCCTGGTGGCGCGATGCCGGCCGCGCCAACATTCACCACTTCATCCGCCAGGCCAAACTGCTGCTCAACATCGACAGCGATCGCGTGTTCGTCAGCGGTTTCAGCGACGGCGGCAGCGGCAGCTTTGCGATGGCGTTTGGCTCGCCGGATGCGTTCGCCGGCTATCTGCCCATGTGCGGCGACCCGCTGATCCCGATTACCGACGGCCAGACCCACTGCTACAGCAACCTCAAGGGCGCCAACATCTTTGCCATGAACGGCGGCATTGACCCGATCTACCCCGGCCGCGAAATCGAAAAGCTGTACAAAGCCGCCAACAAAGATGGCGCGAATATCGAGTGGGAAATCTATCCCGAAGCCGGCCATGACTGGGGCGACCCTGAAGTCACGTTTCCGCGCAATCTCGGCTTGGTGGACACCTGGCGGCGCGAACGGCCCGCGGACATCGACTGGAGCGCCGATCGGGGCAGCCTGGGTCGGCGCGGTTGGCTCAGTATCGACGAGACTGGCCCGCTGGACAAGAAACACAACACGGCAAAGAAGCCTGAACCCAGGGGCGGCGGCAGCTACCGCATTGACCTGGGCATCAAGGTGCCGTCTGACTTCAACCAGATGGCGGCGCCGCGCGTCGGCCGTGTCGACAAAGACAGCATCGCAGAGCTCATGGGTGTGGAAGCAGGCGACGTGGTGCTCCAGGTTGATGGAAGCGATGTTGCCAACTTTCCCGAGATCAGGATGCTGCTGTCGCGCAAACGTGCCGGTGACAAAGTCAGCCTGAAGATCGAGCGCAACGGCGAGTTGCACACCTTTACCGAAACGATACCCAGGCCAGAGAAGCGCCACGTTGGGCGGGTCCAGGGCAAGCACGGCTCCACTCTGTCGATCGACGTGCACGATGTGACTCGCCTGTCCGTATGGGTCACGGCTGCGATGCTGAACGACCGGGGCGAAATCACGATCAAGCTGAACAAAGAGCGCGCGTTCAGCGGCAAGGTGGCCGCCGATGCGGCTGTGCTGCTGGACGAGTTCTGCCTGAGTGGCGAGCGCGAACCGTTTGCCATCGCGCGCATTCGGCTGGATGTGAAGGCAGTCTTGAAGTAGGCCACCCAAGTCCGGAATC
>JADZFR010000002.1 GCA_020849795.1 Planctomycetota bacterium
CCCGATCATCATCGGCCAGGCCTGCGAGTTCGATTATTCCGGCACACAGGCCTGCAAGGCGCTGCGTGAAGAAGGCTATTCGGTCGTGCTGGTAAACAGCAACCCGGCCACGATCATGACCGACCCCGAGATGGCCGACCGCACGTACATTGAGCCGGTCACCCCGGCGATGTGCGCAAAGATCCTCGAGAAAGAACGCCCGGACGCGCTGCTGCCGACGCTGGGCGGCCAAACCGCGCTCAATACCGCGATGGCGCTGTCGAAGAGCGGCATCCTTGAAAGGCTCGGCATCGAGATGATCGGCGCCAACGCCGAGTCGATCCACAAAGCTGAAGACCGCGGAGCATTCAAGGCCGCCATGCAGAAAATCGGCATTGGTCTGCCCACCAGCGTCGTAGCCCACACCTGGGCTGAGTGCCAGGCAGCGCTTGAGCCTGTGGGGCTGCCCGCGGTGATCCGGCCCGGCTTCACCATGGGCGGCACCGGCGGCGGCATTGCCTACAACAAGGACGAATACGAAGAAATCTGCCGCAAGGGGCTGGCCCTGTCCCCCACCAGCGAAGTGCTGGTCGAGGAGTACCTGGCCGGCTGGAAAGAGTTCGAGCTTGAGGTGATGCGCGACAAGAAGGACAACTTTGTCGTCATCTGCAGTATTGAAAACCTCGACCCGATGGGCGTGCACACGGGCGACTCGATCACAGTCGCGCCCGCGCTGACGCTGACCGACAAGGAATACCAGCTGATGCGCGATGACGCCAAGGCGATCATGCGCGAGATCGGCGTTGAAACCGGCGGCAGCAACGTACAGTTCGCGGTGGACCCGCGCACCGGCCGCCGCATCGTCATCGAGATGAACCCGCGTGTGTCGCGCAGCAGTGCGCTGGCCAGCAAGGCAACCGGCTTCCCGATTGCCAAGTTCGCGGCCAAGCTCGCCGTGGGCTACACGCTGGACGAGTTGCAGAACGACATCACCAAGGCCACGCCGGCCAGCTTTGAGCCCAGTATCGATTACGTCGTGGTCAAGACGCCGCGTTGGGCCTTTGAGAAGTTCCCCGGCGCGAACCCGGTGCTCACAACGCAGATGAAATCAGTCGGCGAAGCCATGAGCATCGGCCGCACATTCAAAGAGGCGATCCAGAAGGCGATGCGCAGCCTTGAAACCGGCCGCGCCGGCTTTGGCGCGGACATCAAGGAAGCGCGCGACACGCGAAAAGTCTCGCGCCAGGAGTTGAAGAAGGGCCTGATCACGCCGGGTGTAGAGCGGATTTTCACGATCCGTCGCGCGCTGCGCACCGGCATGACGCCCAACGAAATCAGCAACTTCAGCGGCATCGACCCTTGGTTCATTGACAACTTCTCGCAGATCCTTGAGTTCGAGCGCGACCTGCGCGGTGTGCGCACACTCGACAGCGTGAACGTCGCGTTGATGCGCGAAGCGAAGCAGATGGGCTTTTCGGACGCGCAGCTTGCCGTGATGTTCAACACCACCGAACTCAAAGTGCGCGAGTACCGCAAGAAACTTGGCGTGCAGCCCGCCTACAAGCTGGTCGACACCTGTGCCGCCGAATTTGAAGCCAAGACGCCCTACTACTATTCCACCTACGAAGAAGAGACCGAGGTGGTGCCGAGCAATCGCGACAAGATCATGGTCATCGGCGGAGGGCCCAACCGCATCGGCCAGGGCATCGAGTTCGACTACTGCTGCGTGCACGCCAGCATGGCGCTGCGCGAGCTGGGTATCGAGTCGATCATGGTGAACTCAAACCCGGAAACTGTTAGCACCGACTTCGACATCAGCGACGACCTGTTCTTTGAGCCGCTGACCTTCGAAGACGTCATGAACATCTACGACGTCATGAAACCCAAGGGCGTGATCGTGCAGTTCGGCGGCCAGACGCCGATCAACCTTGCCCGCAAGCTGCATGAAGCCGGCGTACCCATCATCGGCACCAGCGTCGACAGCATCGATACCGCCAGCGACCGCGAGAAGTTCCATGCGCTGGTCAAGCAGCTCGGCATCCGCCAGCCCAAAGGCTCCATGGCCACCGGCATTGACGGGGCATTGGCAGCCGCGCGCGACATCGGCTTTCCGGTTCTGGTGCGCCCGAGTTTCGTGCTGGGCGGCCGCGCGATGGAAATCTGTTACGATGAAGGCGAGCTGCGCCACTTTGTCGGCCTTGCGGTGGAAGCCGCCGAAGGCAAGCCGATCCTGATTGACCAGTTCCTGGACAGCGCCATCGAGATCGACGTCGATTGCATCAGCGACGGCGAAACCACCGTCATCGCGGGCATCATGGAGCAGATTGAGTACGCGGGCGTCCACAGCGGCGACAGCATGTGCAGCATTCCCACCCGCAACCTCAGCGAAAACGTCCTGCGCGACATCCGCGAAACCGCGCGCAAGCTTGCCAAGGCGCTGAACGTCAAGGGCCTGATGAACGTGCAACTCGCGATCAAGGACGATCAGGTCTGGGTGATTGAAGTAAACCCGCGCGCCAGCCGCACCGTGCCCTTTGTGGCCAAAGCCATCGGCGTACCGATTGCCAAGCTCGCCACCAAGGTGATGTGCGGCCACAAGCTGCGCGACCTCGGCTTCACCGACGAGATCGTGCCGCGGCACTACAGCATCAAGAAGCCGGTGTTTCCGTTCAACAAGTTCCCGGGTGCCGACACCTTGCTGGCGCCGGAAATGCGCAGCACGGGCGAGGTGATGGGCATCGACGTGACATACGGCCGCGCGATGGCCAAGGCACAGGCGGGTGCGAGCCAGGCGCTGCCGCGCACTGGCAAGGTGTTCATCAGCGTAAAGAGGACCGACAAGCAGCATCTGCCGCCGATTGCGCAGAAGCTGCACGATCTGGGCTTTGAGATCGTGGCCACCAAAGGCACGGCCGACATCATCCGTGCGGCCGGAATCCCGGTGCAAAGCGTGAACAAGATCCAGGAAGGCCGCCCCAACGTGCTGGACCTGGTGATCAACGGCGAGCTGGTGCTGCTGATCAACACGCCCTCAGGCAAAGACCCGCACACCGACGAAGCCACGATGCGCAAGAAAAGCATCATGAAAGGCGTGCCCACGCTGACCACAATCAGCGCCGCCGAAGCCGCCATCAAAGCCATGCAATCCCTAAAGGGCGACGAAGAAACCGTACGCCCGCTGCAGGAGTTTTACGCGTAGCAGGCCCAGGGTAGTTTCATGAAATCCGGCCATGCCATTCCCCAACCATGGCATGGAGGATGCCATGGGTACTTTGCGCTATGCCCTTCTGAACGCCCTGTTGACGCCCTTGGGTGAGGCCGCACGGCGTGATACCCCTGAAAACGCCGCGCGTGACTGGCTTCAGGCGCAGGTCAACACCCTCGACTTTGCCGATGACTTCCGCGTTGTGGATTGCACCCAGCAGGGCCTGAACGCCGTCGTTGAGGCCGAAGTCTGCCAGCACGGCGAATGGAAAGAACTGCACCTGAACCTTGAGTACGCGCAGCGCCGCTGGACTGTCACCAGCCTTGCATGGGCCGAGTAAGCCACGAACGCCTTGCGCCGCGCAACGCGCGACCTAGTTTCGCGGCATGCCCGCGCGCCTGACCAAACTCACACGTACCGGAACGCCAAAGGCCGTCGCGGCTTCACGCCCGATTGCGGACCCGCGCAAGCGGCTGCATCGCGTGATCGGCCTGCTCGAGGCCAACCTTGGCGTCGCCGTGTGGGACGGCCCCAAGGATTCGCTGGAAGTTCTGGTGCTCACGATCCTGAGCCAGAACACCACGGACCCCAACGCCCTGCGCGGCTACCAGAACCTGGCGGCACACCTGCCCGGCCAACACACCGGCAAAGACGCCAGCCGGTTGCCGCGCGACGCCGCCGGCAACATCGACAAGGTCGCGCTGCGCCTGTCCAACGCCGCTGTCGCCGTGGAGCCGCCCGACTGGGCGGCTGTGGCACGTTTGCCGCAGAAACAACTTGCCGACTACATCCGCGCAGCCGGTCTGCCGGACAGCAAGTCCGGCGCGATCCTGGCGCTGTTGCATTGGCTGAAAGACACCGTCGGCGATTACTCGCTGGACGCGGCGATCCGCAAGCTGGGTGTTGACGCGTCAATGGATGCGCTGATCAGGCTGAAAGGCATTGGCGTGAAGACGGTCAGCGTGACTCTGATTGAAGCCCTGGGCGCCGACCTGTGCCCCGTGGACACGCACGTCCACCGTATCATCAACCGCCTCGGCGTCATCGACACCGGCGGCAACCGCGACAAGACGTTCGCCCTGCTGAAACCAATGATTCCGCCCGGGCGCGCCTACAGCCTGCACCACAACCTGCTGACCTTCGGGCGAACGGTATGCACGGCGAAAAGACCCCAGTGCGACACGTGCTTCCTGCGCAAGCTGTGCCCGACTGCGGGCCGGTGGTCGTAACTGTTACTTCACGTCCACATCCAGCTGGCTGAGGTTCAGCGCGGCCGGCATGCGCTGCCGCGTCTCGCCGTCCGGCTCCGCGGCCATCTCAAGTTGCAGCCGCGAAAGTTCGTTCCTGATCTGCCATGAATTCGGCACGTTGATCGTGATCGCAGCACCATAGGCGCGCCGGAAGCTGTTGCGGTCTTTGGCGACTGCCGCCCGCCGGCAGATCTCGGCATAACCCTCGACAGCCGCCGCCGGCCCGTGGACCAGGCCAACGCGCGTCTTCCAGTCATCCAAAGTCTGGAACAGCACGTCGCCGGACAGCGCGTCGCACACCGCGACACCTGCGGCTTTGGCGTACTCAAGGTTGTCGCTTTCCACAAAACGGGCCAGCGCATCCAGCGATTCCATGCTGCCTTGCCCGGCCCGAATACCCAGCGTGGCGATACGCGCCAGCATCACGTAGGCGGGCGCGTCCTTCCACTTGTCGGCAGGCGCTGCCTCTACGCCTTCTTTGGCCTTGGTGCCGACAAGCTCCAGCAGACGCGTTTCGGCCTTCTCGCAAATCGACAGTTGCAGTTTCACGTCCAGGGCACGCAACGCGCGCATATACACGCTGCGGGTCGTAACGTTCGGGTCGGTGATCGCGGTAAGCAGCCGCTGCTCCGACTCCTCAGGCAGCGTCGCAACGCCTTGCAGCAAGCCGACCAACTGGCGCGCCAGCAGAACGTCGCCGGCTGCGCTGCTCAGCTTCTCGATCACGACCCTTACATCATCGTCTACCGCGCGGCCAACCAGGACTTGCGCCGCCAGGGCCTGCTGCGTCGGCGTTGCGCCGCGCAGCGCCGTACGCGCGCGCTCAGTCAGTCGCTCGGCAACTCTTGGCCGGCTGATCAGTTCACTCGTCGCCTGAAAGAACGCCGTGTTGATGGGCAGGTTTTCGCCGCCCTTCCACACCGCCTCAAGCTCGGCATCACTCAGTTCATCGGCACCCGCAAACCACCGAGCCGCCGCCGCCGCCAACGAATCCTGGCGGCTTGCCAGCAGACGCCGCGAACGTTCGCGCGCGGCATCGGAAAGCGGGCAATCGCGCGCAAGCCACAGCGCACAGGTGACGGCTGTGGCATCGCTGGTGCTTTCGATCGTCGGTGACAGCACGCTGCCGCGCGTGGTCGGCTCCAGGCAGCGCAGAAACCGCGCCGCCATGTCCAGCACCGTCCAGTCGCGCGAAGCCAGTAGTTTGACGGCCTGCTCGGTGTCGTTCTTTCGCACCAGCGCCTCGGTCTCAGCGTCTGCCCCCAGTGCAAGCGCCAGCCACATCAGGCGCATCAGCGCAGGATTCTCGGCGTACTCCTTGCGAATACGCGCGGCAGATTCTGATTCGCCGGCGGCTCCCTGGGCCAGCAGCGACGCCGCGCGGACGCAACTGGCGTCGTCTGCCAGCAGCGCTGCAATCAGTTCGCTCCCGCAGCGCTGCGCAACATTGCCGCCGCCCTGCGCCGGCGTGACGTACAGAAACAGCGCCCGCCCCAGTCGCATCGGCCTGACCACCAGCGCGTTGTCAGGCGTGGGGTTGCCAAGCGCCATCTGCATCGCACGGGTAAGCGCATCACGAATCCACAACAACTGTTTGGCGTCGCCACCGACCTGGATGGTCATCGTCGGCAGCTCAAGAATACGCCGCATGCGCTCTTGCGCATCACCGGATACCAGAATCGGCAGGCCTGATGCCGCCGTAAGTTGCGCCAGCGCCAGCAGCGGCGGCTTGATGATGTTCAGCCCCGGCCCGTACGAATAGCCCCGTACCTGCATTTCGCGGGCGGTCAGTTCGCGCAACACCTTGGGGTCGTCAATGCGAAACAGGCTCATCAGTGACGCGCGGCCGTGCTGGGCCAGGTGTTCATCGTCGCCCGCGGCGCACTGCACGGCAAAACTGAAGGTCTCGCCGATGCGGATCAGCGCCGCGCTGGCCCGCACGCGCACCTCCGGGTCATCGTGCGTGAGTGCCTTGCGCAGCGGCTCGCGGGCCTGTTCGCCGATGCCGACCAGGTCACGCGATGCCCGCTCGCGGGTGCGCCAGTCGTCGCTGGCAAGGCGAGAAATCAACTCGGCGATTTCCTGCGCGTTGGCGGCGGCAGGGTCGTCCTGCGCAATCAGCACGGGCGCGAACAACATCAGGACTATGAGCGCCAGCCGGGACACGTGATTGCCTCGCACAGATTGCTGCCTGCATAGTATGCGATCTCGCGCTCATGGTCGACGTCCCAGAGCGCAAATGCCGCGCGCGCACCTGCCGTGATCACGCCGTACTCGCCGGCCGGCAGTCGCAGCGCATGCGCGGCGTCGGCCGTGAACGCTACCAGCGCCTCTTCGGGCATGAATCCGCAGTGCATGACCGCAAGGTTCATTACGAACGCCGGGTTCGCCACCGGAGAGCTTCCCGGGTTGAAATCCGTCGCCAGCGCCACGCATAAGCCCATGTCGATCAAGCGGCGGCCGTCAGCCCAGCGGTCCATCTTCAGCGCGTAAGTGGACCCCGGCAGCAGCACCGCACACGTACCGGCAGCAGCCATGGCACGAGCACCGGCATCGTCAAGGAACTCAAGATGATCCGCGCTGGCCGCCCCCACCTGCGCGGCAACGGATGCGCCGCCGGTGAGGTGCAACTGCTCGGCATGGATGGTGACCTGCAGGCCGAGCCTCACGGCCGCCTGCGCGATGGCCCGCGTTTCGTCAGGCGTAAAGACACCCTGTTCACAAAACACATCGGCTCTCTGTGCCAGCCCGCCCCGTGCCGCCGCCGGCAGAATCTCGTCGACTACCAGCCGCAGATACTCGGCGCGCCGCGCGTCATTGCCGCGAAACTCGGCAGGCAGGCTGTGCGCCGCAAGACAGGTGCGCACGGTGTGCATGTCGGCTAGTTCGCCGGCGTCGCGAATGGCTGCCAGCTGTCGCAACTCGTCTTTCAGGTTCAAGCCGTAGCCCGACTTGCCCTCCGCGACAACGACGCCGTGGCGCCGGAGCCGCAGCAGGTTGCGGGTGGTCTGCGCCGTCAGGGTTGCGTCGTCGGCTTCGCGCACGGCGCGGGTGCTGCTCAAGATACCGCCGCCTCGCGCCGCAATGTCTTCATAGCTTGCGCCGGCCAGTCGCATCGCAAACTCTTCGGCGCGACCTTTCACGAATGCGGGGTGCGTGTGGCAGTCCACCAGCCCGGGCGTCAGTACACCGCCCTTGCCATCGATGCGCTGTGCCTTGGCAAACTCCGCGGGCAGGTCTTTACGCGCGCCGACATAGGCCACGCGGCCATCGCGCACAGCCACGCAAGGGTCATCGGCCAATACGCCAAGTTCGCGCATGGCTGTTCCCAGCAGCGGCGCGCCGGTGCCGCAGGTAGCTACGCGGCGGACGTTCTCAATGACATGGGCGTTTGTCATGCGTCGTCTGTCTTGCGTGCCGCGTCTGGCGCACCATCGGCAAGCACCCGCTGCTACCTGCCAAGCTGTTTGACCGCGTCGTCCACGGCAGCGGTAAACAGCGACAGCGCCAGGTCCGCCTCGTCTTTCTTCAGCACCAGGCTCGAACAGAAGCGAATCGTGTTCTCGCCGCAGCCCAGAATCAGCAAGCCGCGCTTGAACGCCGTCTGCTCGACCAGGTTGCGCAACTCGGGGTCTTTCTCTTTGCCTTGCTTTGTCTTCACGAACTCGACACCGATCATCAGGCCTTTGCCGCGCACGTCGCCGACCACCTTGCAGCCCCTGGCCCACTCTTCAAGTTTTGCCTTCAGGTGCGCGCCAACGGTGGCTGTGTTGGCAATCAGCTCTTCCTTCAGCATTTTCACGGTCTCGACAGCGGCCGCGCACGCGATGGGATTCCCACCGAACGTGCTGGCGTGGCTGCCCGGCGGCCAGGTCATAATGTCGCGCTTCGCAATCACCGCGCCCAGCGGCAGGCCGGACGCGATGCCCTTGGCGCTGGTGATGATGTCGGCTTCGACGCCAAAGTGCTCGTGCGCCCAGAACTTTCCGGTGCGCCCCATACCGCTTTGCACTTCGTCGAAGATCAGCAGAATGCCGTGCTTGTCGCACAGCTTGCGCAGGCCGGGCAGGAAGTTGTCTGGCGGAACGACGTAGCCGCCCTCGCCCTGGATCGGCTCAACGAAGATGCCCGCGACTTCCTCGGCCTGCACCTCGCGCTTGAGCACCGTGTTCTCGATGTAGTCCAGCGCGTCGGCGCCGACTTGCTCGGGCGTCGTCAGGTGCGGCGCAGCGCGGTACGGGTACGGGTAGTTTGCATGCAGAACACTGGGCACGAGCGGCGCGAAATGGTTGCGATGAATCGCCTTGCTGCACCCCAGTGACATCGCGCCGTACGTGCGGCCGTGAAAGCTGCCGCGAAAACTGATCAGGTACGGGCGCTTGGTGTACCAGCGCGCCAGCTTCATCGCGCCCTCGTTGGCCTCGGCGCCGCTGTTGCAGAAGAACACGCGACGCGGCCCGCCGGGCGTATTCTCAGACAGCATGCGCGCCAGTTGCGCCTGCACCGGGTAATAGAAGTCGGTGCCCGACATATGCGTGAACTTTTCCGCCGCCTCGGCAATCGCTTTCACGATGCGCGGATGGCTGTGTCCCGTGGCGTTCACGGCAATGCCGGCGGTCATGTCCAGAAACACGTTGCCGTCAATGTCTTCGGCAACGACCCCAGTACCTCGGGCCATCACAAATGGGTAGCCGCGCGTGTAGCTGGTTGAAATGAATTCGTTGTCAGCCGCAATCGCCGCCGTTGCCTTGGGGCCGGGCAGTTGCGTTTTCAGGTCGGGAACCTTGGTGTAGTTCATGCTAGTGTCCTTGTGACATGCAAGCCGCGGCATCATGCCAAACACCGGCGAGGACGCCATGCACACGCTGCACTGGGAACGGAAAATCAAGGGTTGCGCACTGGCGGTGGTGCAGGGCGACATCGTTTCAGAGCCGGTCGCCGCGATTGTAAATGCCGCCAACAACCGGCTGCAACTGGGCTCGGGCGTGGCTGGCGCCATTCGCAATGCGGGTGGCCCCGCGGTGCAGCAGCAATGCGACGCATGGGTTTCCGCCCACGGCGAAGTACCCACAGGCGGCGCTGCCATCACCGACGGCGGCAAGCTTGCGGCGCGGGTGATTCATGCCGTCGGTCCCGTCTGGGGCAGCGGCGACGAAGTGGCGAAACTGTCTGCGGCAATCACGGCCGCCCTGAATCTCGCCGAGCAGCACAAGCTGCCAAGCATCAGTTTTCCGGCGATCAGCAGCGGCGTCTTCGGGTTTCCCAAAGAACTGTGCGCGAAGACTTTCTTTGACACCATCGAAAACTGGCTGGATGAACATGCAATGCGCAACCTGCAAACAGTACGCTTCTGCAACTTTGACGAGGCGACCGCGAGGGTGTTTGAGCGCGAAGCCCGCCGCCGCTTCGGGTGAGCCGTTGCACCACCAAAAGATCGTGCCAGAATTCCTGCACGCCACGAATGGAACCGACTGACAACGACGTTCGTCCTAGAACCAAGGAGACACGCCATGAAAATGCTGCTGACACTCGCGCTGCTGCTTTGCACCGCATGCATTGCCGGCCAACGTGCGCAACCCGTCGATGCCCAGGATGCCAAGCCCGCCAAGGAAGCCGCCGAAGAAGACAAAGAAGCCAAGTCAGCCTGGAGCCTGACGGAACGCGCCAACTGGATTGAGCAAACCGAGATCATGCTCAAAAAGTCGGCGCCGCCGCAGTTCTCGGTGATTCTTCACGTGAACATGCCCACTCCCGGCTGGGAATTGAAGGTGGACGAGGTCAGCAAGCCTGATGCGCAGGGGCGCATCCAGGTTAAGGTCACAGCCACGCCGCCCGATGGCATCGTTGCGCAGGTCATCACCAAGCAGTCATTCCACGCCAGCCTTGGCGAGTTGAGCAAGGGCGAGTACCTGGTCGAGGTGCTGTACCGCAAGAGTGGCGAAGAAACGTACACCCGGCGCGGCACGGTCATGCTGACAGCAAGCTAGGAAATTTCATCGACTGTGCGAAAGGTGCGCCTTGCCCAAGGCGCATCTTCGCTTAGCATGCGCAGGCATGTCAGACGCCGTCAAAATCTATCTTGAGCTCGTCAACAAACACGGCATGCCCGCGCACCCGCAACTCACGCAACTCGGCAAAGACTGGTACCTGATGCCCCCGGGCGTGGACCATGACCCGAACGACGCGGTAAGTACAGCCGTCTTCCGCCTGCCCCCGCCCGACGAACTCGCGCGCATCATGGCGCTGTACGCCAGCGAATGGGCGGCATCATTCGTAAGCCCCGACGACGAGGATGCGGCCCCGTCGAATGACCCGGTCACCCGCCTCAAACAAGTAGCGCACCAAGCCACCCGCCGCAAACGCTAACCCAGCCGGCAACGGAACGCAGTCGCATCGTTTCCATGGATATCGGGACACCTATCAGGGTTCGATTGGCTTCGTCAAACCGTTGGCCGGGAACAACATCGTGGCAAATGTGTGCCACGCTTCCGTAAGGACGTTGCGGTCAGGCAGATCGTCGCCGGGAAACCAACCGAAAGGGTTGCCAAATTCGTCAGCCCAGAATTCGTCCGTCCCCAAGGCTCCAAAGGCGACATCGACTCCACCCCAATTACCGTCAAAACAGTTTAGCTGGTCGGCCCCGACGCCCCCGTTCAGGATGTCACTGAGTTGGGGGCTCAGCACGTCCTGGAGACGGTCGTTACCCAAGTGGCCGATCAGCTCGTCAGACCCCTATTCACCGTCCAGAAAGTCATTGCCGTCCTGGCCGTTCAGATTGTCTTTGCCTTCTCCGCCCCAGATAGCATCGTCGCCGTAGCCACCATTGATGGCGTCATCACCATCATCGCCGGAAATCGCATCGTCGCCATCTCCACCGTCAATAGTGTCATCGCCCCCGCCACCGCAAATTTGGTCGCGGCCGTCATTGCCAAAAACTTTGTCGCCACCGGCACCAGCGTAGAGTTTGTCATCGCCGGTACTTCCAGCGATTGTGTCGTCGCCTGCGCCTCCCCAAACCGTGTCATCGAGGTCGCCGCCTTCCAACGTTATGTCGTCATCGGCGCCTCCGATCAGCACATCGTTGTCCCAATGCCCGAACAGCTTGTCACAACCGTCCTCCCCCCACAGGCTGTCACCCTGTCGGTGCCCGTACAACTCGTCGTCCCCCGGTCCGCCAACGATCGTGTCGGCGCCCTCAAATCCGTATATGAAGTCGTTACCTGACCCGCCCCAGATTTTGTCTGCGCCCTTGTCGCCGCCAATCTCGTCATTGCCGCCGTTTCCAACAATGATGTCCTCCAGAATTGTACCGTCGATGGTGTCATCACCTCCAAGCCCAATCATCACGGCAGGGATACCCGCCCAGACTCCGTTCGAAATGGCTGTCATGTTGTTGTCGTCGCCCGGTGTTCCTACCCACAGTTGCACAGGGCATGTTGCCGGATCGTTTACCGGCGTGATCGTAAGCGCCGGAGCGAACGAATTGATGGTGCCGTCGGGTTCGGTCACGGTCACCACGTTGTGAAGCCATTTTCCTCCGCCATCAAGCACTTGTTCAACATGAATTCTGTAGACCTGCCCGCCGATCGTCACGTCTGCGCCTGGCGCAGTGTCAAAAGTGGGCTCTGCGGGTGCGGCGAGTTCACCTTTGCTGACGAGCAAGGACGGTTCGCGCTCTGGATCGGCCACCACGCCCTCGACGACACTGGAAAGCCCGACTTGAAAGATTCCCAGACACTGCAGTTCGAGGCGCAGGGCTACATGACCTTTCACCGGCATGCAAATCCTGAAGAGCCGCACGGCGGGCTCAGCGGCATCGCAACGGTGGGGCCCGGCGGCAACGCTGAAGGGCCTTGGGCCGTCGGAATGCGGCCATGGGCGGCCGCGGCGGGGCGGCTTGAACTTGCCGGCTACACATGGGACGAACGGGATTGCATTGAGATCGACCTGGATACAGCCGATCTTCCGATCAGTTTCGCGCAAAGGGTCAAGATCAACGCGGACGGTACTTTCGCGTTCAGCCGCATTCCCTGGGGGGTGACCTCGTTTCGTGCCATTTTGCAGGGCGGGGACCGCTGGCGGATGCATGACGTGCGTGTGGCCGAGAGCTGCTGGCTCGGTGACGGCCCGTACCAGCTTGTTGCGGAAACCTCTGATTAGCCCAGCCTGAACTCGGTGTGAGGACGCAGGCGCTTCAGGATCGCCCTGACCTGCGCGGGCTTTACCTTCTTGATTTCCGCAATCTGCGCCTCGGGCTTCTGCTTGAACCCGAGCGTATGTTGCAGCACGGCGTCGCCGGCCCGGGCACCCATGCTGTCCATGGCTGACTTGCGGCTTTCGATCAGGCTTTCGCGGGCGGTTGTGAATTCATCGTCGCTGAACCCGCCCTTTGCCAGTCGTGCCATTTCGCTCCGGATCAGCCTCAGCGCCTTTTCCGCCTTGGCCGGGTCCACCGCCGCCGAGGCACCGATCACGCCCCGTGCACGCTGATAGTTGCTGTGCACCGCATAGGCCAGGCCGTGCTTCTCGCGCACAATTTTGAACAGGCGGCTGGTGCTCATGCCGCCGAACATGGCGTCGGCGAACAGCGAAGGCGCAAAGTCGGCGCGGCCATACACACCGGCGCCGGTCCAGGCGAAGTGCAGGTGCGTCTGCTCGGCTTGCGCTTTCACACGATCACGGCCAACGGTCTTGCGATGCGTCAAAATCTTTGCCGCCTTCAAGGCCGGGCGTTTGCCCGCGGGCAGCTTCAACACCTTCGCCAGCGCTTTCAGTGCGCGCTCTTCCCCCACCGGGCCCGTTACAAAGGCCAACACCTGCGCGTTACCCAGCAGCAACCGGTGTCGTTGCGTCAGATTGGCCGCATCAAGGGCGGGCAGGTCTTCGACCTTGCCGTGTTCATAAATTGCGCCGGCTGTGCCGGCATAAGTCCTTTGGGCAGCCAGCAATGCGCTCCACGACGGTTTGTCGTCCTGCAGGGCGTTCAACTCTTGCTCAAGCTGAAACTTCTCCTGCTCGATGTTCTCGGCACGCAAAACGCTTGTCGCAGCGTCCAGAGCGGGCTGTGTCAGTACTTCGCACAGCAAGGCCAGCGCCTGCTCGAGCTCTTTGGAACCCTTTGGCAAGAAGCGGTCCGCAGGAAACTCAATCGTGCCGACCAGGGCCTGCACGTCGGCAAAGCGGGTCACGCCGACGCTGAGTGCCGCGCCGTACAACTCTTCGCAGGCGCGGGCAAGCTCACGGCGCGACGGGTGACTCGCGCTGCCGGTGCGCAGCACATGCGCGAGCAGTGAGTTGGCTGTCGCAGTGCCTGCTACCATCGAATCCAGGAAGAAAACGCGGGCGCGAATGGTTTTGTAGCGTCCAGACTCAAGGGCACACAAACGCACGCCGGGGCTGGGCACGACGGACAGGAATTCGCGGTAACGGGTGGTTTTCATGCGGGGTAATCACTGTGGGTACAAATCGGCGCGCGGAGTGTAGCAGACGAAAAGAAACCGCAAGCCGTTAATTGGCAATGACGAAAGTCGGGGACACGGTGCACGGCGCCACCTCCGAATTGACACGAGACTCACGGAAGGTTGATGCAGAGACAACAGGATTTGTCGAAACTTCGGAGCGTCTAGGACGTTTAAGAGGCAGTCAGACCCAGGGGCGAAAGCCCCGGGCGGCGGGCCAGCCGCCTACCCCGAAACGCGTAGAACACGGCCTGTGGGCCGGCAAGAGTGCGCATCGCGCACAAGGAGATGGTTTGTCATGACACGAGTAATCACACGCAGCATGCTCGCCGACAACGTAGTGGACACCCACCAGAAGCGCGTCCACCTTGGCGACCGCGTGCTTGACCTGAACAGCGGTTTCGTTTGCGTGGTCCTCGACCACTGCCCGGAACTTGGCCCGGAAAGCATCTATCTCCAGATCGTCGAGCACGACGGCCCGGTGATGAGCTATTGGGTTGACCCGGTGCAGCTCATGAAGCTTCCGCGCGATGCAGCGTAGACCAGTGGGCAAGCCCCCCCGCCCACTGGAATATGCTGTACGCGTTTGACGTTCAGTTTGTGACGCACGCAAGTGCAGACGTGATTCGTGCGCCCGGTCAAGTCCCCCCGACCTGCCGGCGCACGCAGAGACAGGCGGCGATCTACCCCCCAGCCGCCTGTCTTCTTTTTACAAGATGTGACTACTGGTTTGACGCGGGCGTGTTTTCGCCCTGCAGGCCGGATTGCTGCTTGAACCATACGTAGCCCAGGCTGACCAGCGCCATAATCAGTACAAAGACCAGCGTCCAGAACATCGCGCGCAGGCGCATTTTCAGCTCGGCTTGCAGCCGCTGCTCGAGCATCGACTCAATCTCGACCATCTTTTCGTCAATGCGCTGCTCGGTCACATCGAGCAGTTCCATGGCGTGCTCGCGCACGGCATCCAGCGTCTGCTGCCGGAACTCTTCGGCGCGGCGGGTGGCGTCATCGAGCAGCTCGTCGGCTTTGTTGTCAACGTAGCTGTCGACCTTGCGGCGAATGCCGCTTTCAAAGCGCCGGAACAGCCCTTTCCGGTTGCCGTTGCCGCCATCGGTCGGCGCGCCCTGGCCGTTGACCAGCGCAGCGGCCTCCGGGTCCACAGGCGCGGGCAGCGCAGGTGCAGGCGCGGGCTTTGCCTCAGGCTTTGCGGGCGGGTCTTTCTTGCCGAGCAGTTTGTTCAGCAGCTTCAATGCACTCTCCAGCCCCGGAGTTTAGGAACGCCTGCCAACTGTGAAATGGGGTCCGTGCCCGCCGGTGGTTGCGGATTCGCTTGCGCCGATTGCCAGCAACATCAAAACCGCAGTGTCACGCGCGCGTACTCAAAGTACATGCCGAACAGCCCGTTTGTGCGAATGGTCGCGCCGTCCTGCTTGTGCCGACTGCCGCCAAAACTGCCGTAGAAGTACACGCCAACGCCCAAGCCGATCAGCGAAGTCAGGTAAAAGTCCGCGCCGCCGCCGCCCATCATGTGAAAGTAGATGTCGGAGTATTTGAACGTGCCCTCGTCGTCACTGCCGGGCGGGTCAAAGTCTTCGCTGGCTGAAAACAACTGAAAACCGACCGGGTAGAACGCAACCCAGGGGCGCAGCCAGCGCGACCACTCCCAATCCGGCAGGTCAAACGTGAAACGCGCCCCCAGCGCGACGTGAAAGCCCATGCCGGTGCCGCCCTCCTGGTACTGGCGACCAAGAAAGCCGTAACTGACACCGACGTGGCTTGCGGCTGCGATCCACGGTGTGAAATAGAAATCAAAGAACCCGTTGAAGCCAAGGCCCAGGGCATTGGTATCGAGGCTCAGCGACGCGCCGGCCCCGAACATCTGCTCGGTGGTGCGGGGGCCGCTGTCATCGAGCAATTGCCCGTAAACCGGCAGGCGCTTGTCGGGCATGTCAAACAGCTGCAAGGCGCGAGCGGGGCGGTGATTCCAGGCCTGTTCCAGTGACTCCAGTGCCACAAGCGGTGCGGCGCACATCGCGAGCACCGGGACAATCAGCAGGCTTCGCATCATGGCTGCTCTCCTTGTGATGGTTGGAAAGGACCTGACAGGTTAGCGCATGCCCGCGTCAGTACGCAAGCGCGAATGCCGGGGCGCACGCACCGGCTCTTTACGCGTCAAGATTTCGTGCCCAAGGCTTGCATTTGGCGGTGCCCGGGATAATCAGGCTTGCAAGGAGAACAGATGACGATCCATCACCTCGCAAGCGAGCTTGGCCTGGCCGACTTCGTGATGCCGGGCGCCGAGCCGCACTACCCGCCCGACCTTGAGCTTGAACCCGTGCACCTCGACATCGACCTGCACGTCGACACGGACGCGCAGAGTGCGATTGGCACCGTCACCAATACGCTGCGCGCCGTGCGCAACGGGACCGCACAGCTCACGCTGCACGGCGTGGACCTGCAGGACGTCACGGTTCGCGACGCCGACGGCCGCAAGCTGCACCACAGCTACGATGGCAAGCGCATCCGGGTCACCTGGGACGACGCCTTCAAGGCCGGCGAAGAACGCAAACTCGCGGTCAGCTACAAGGTCGTCAAGCCGGTCACGGGCCTGTTTTTCAGCAAACCCGACGCCGCCTACCCCAACGCCGGCACGTGGGCTGCGACAGACCATGAAACCGAGCGCGCCCGCCACTGGCTGCCTTGTGTAGACCTGCCCAACGCGCGCCCGGCGCTGAGTTTTCATCTGCGCGCGCGCAAGGACTTCACGATTCTGGCCAACGGCGCGCTGCTGAAAGAAGAAGAACACAAGGACGGCACCAAGACCGCGCACTGGGAACTCAAGACCGGCTGCCCCAGCTACATCACCTGCTTTGCGCTGGGCGACTTCACGCGCTGCGACGATGGCGCGCACAAGGGCAAACCGATCGCCTATTTCTGCGAGCGCAGCCGCAGCGCGCAGGACCTGAAGCGCAGCTTCGGACGCACCGGTGCAATGCTGGACTGGATGACGAGAAAGCTGGGCGACGAGTACCCCTTTCCCAAGTACTTCCAGTTCGCGTTGCCCGGCATCGGCGGCGCGATGGAGAACATCTCGCTGGTCAGTTGGGACGGCAGCTTCGTGCTGGATGAAACGCTGGCCAAGGAATGGACCTGGCAGGTCGACCAGATCAACCTGCATGAAATGGCGCACTCGTGGTTCGGCGATCACATCGTGTGCCGCGACTTCGCCCACGCCTGGCTGAAGGAAAGCTGGGCGGTGTACATGGAAACCTGCTATCTGGAAGACGTCAGCGGCGCGCAAGAGCGCGACTATGACTTCTACAGCAACCTGCACGCTTACCTGGCTGAAGCCGACGGCAGCTACATGCGGCCGATCATGACGCGCAAGTTCGACCACTCGTGGAGCATGTACGACCGCCACCTTTACCCCGGCGGCGCGGTGCGCCTGCATATGCTGCGGCACGAGCTTGGCAACGACGTGTTCTGGGCCGGCGTGCGCGACTATGTGAAGACGTACGGCGGCAAAGTGGTCGAGACAGACGACTTTCGCAAGAAGATGGAAACGCACTCCGGGCGCTCGCTCGTGAAGTGGTTCGAGCAATGGATCGAGAGCAAGGGCTACCCCGCGCTGAAGGTGAGTTTCAGTTATGACAGCAAGAAGAAGGAAGGCACCTTCGAAGTCGAGCAAACACAGAAAACGGACGATGGTATCCCGGTGTTTGAGTTCGGCAGCGACCTTGGCTGGACCATCGACGGCACGGCCCAGACTAAGCCCATCCGCATCGAGAAGGCAAAGCACGCGTTCGTCGTCCCGATGGACAAAGAGCCTGAGCAGGTGCGCTTCGACCCCCTGTGCCGCACCGTGTGCAAACTCGACTTCAATCCCGGCGACGAGAAGCTGAAGGCGCAGTTGAACGCCGGCGACGTGGTCGGGCGCATTCATGCCGCGCGCGAACTGTGCAAGGGCGGCAAGCGCGCCAGCATCGCGGCTGTTCGCGACGCTTACAAGCGCGAGAAGTTCTGGGGCGCCCGCGTGCGCTTTGCCGGCGCGCTGGCGGCATCGGCGCAACAGGCCGCGATCGAGGCGCTGGCGGAACTGCTGGGCGTTGAACAGGACGGCATGGTGTGCGAGGCGCTGGTGCGGGCAGCCGGCACCTTTCGCGACCCGGCAATCAAGGCAGCGCTTGAGCAGTTTCTGGCAAGCGGCCCCAAGCTGCACCGTGCCCGCGCAGCGGCATGGGAAATGCTGGGCGCGCAGCGCGAAGCCGCGCCCTTTGAGCGCATCGTGCAGGCGGCCCGGACAGAAACGCCGCTGGGTGTGGAACAGTCCGGCGCGTTTCGTGCACTGGCCGAGACTCGCAACGCCGAGGCACTGGCAACGCTGCTGGACGTGACCAGATACGGCGGCAGCGCAAACCCCGCCCGCCAATGGGCCGCCATGGCACTGGGCACATACGCCCGATTTGCCGAAGAGTCAGATCGCGAGCAAGCCGTGGAGCGCATGGGAGACCTGCTGCGCGACCCCGATGGGCGCGTGCGCCGCATGGTCATCATGGGCCTGCGCGAAGCGGGCGCGACCGAGGCGCTGCGGCAACTCGAGGCCTACGGCCGCGGGCTGAGCGAACAAGAGGAAACAGCTGTCAAGCGCGCCGCTGCATCGATCCGGGCATCCGCCAAGCCCAAGGCCCCGGCGGCGGAGAAGCAGATGGAAGAGTTGCGCGAGAAGCTGCGCAAGGCAGAGGATCGCCTCGACAAGCTCGAGAACCGCAAGGCTGACTAGTTCGCCATACGAATGAGGGGCCGCGCGATCGCGCGGCCCCGTTGTTCATGCACTGGCTGACCGGCTACATGCGGACGGCAACGTTCAAGATGATGCTCAGCAGAATCCAGATGATGCCGACAATGATCGAAGCCTTTGCGAGGCCCACGCCGGCGTTGCGGCGCTTGGCTTCGCCAAGGCCGACTGCCGCCAGAATGACCCCGATCAGCGGGCAGATCGGCACGAGCGCCAGAATCGCCCCTGCAATGACCAGGCCCGGAGTGCCCTGTGCCGGCGGGGGGCCGTAGCCCTGCTGTGGATAGCCAGGTTGCCCGTATGGCTGCTGCTGGTAGCCACCCTGCGGGTGACCGCCGTACTGATTCTGACCCTGCTGTGGAGGATAGCCTGCCATGACCGCCCCTTATGGTTATGAGTTGTGGGCGAAGTTTACGAAGTTCGGTTGCGGGAAAACAGGGTCGATAGGCCGCGAATTTGCGAGGCGCGCCAAACCGCAGCTTCACGCGGTCTGGGCTGAGAGCGCCTTGAGTTTTTCTTCCTTTTCCCACTTGCGGCACGAGTCGATCAGCGGGTCGAGGTCGCCGGCCATGACTTTCTGTAACGGGAAGCTCTCTTTGCTTCGGTGGTCAGTGCAGCGATCCTGCGGAAAGTTGTAAGTGCGAATCTTGTCGCCGCGGCCGCCGCTGCCGACCTGCACGCCGCGCTTGGCCGCCTGCTCGCGGTCGCGTTTTTCCTTTTCCATCTGATACAGCTTGGACTTCAGAATCCGTAGCGCCTCGTCGCGGTTCTTGTGAAAGCTGGGTGTCGCCTGGCAGTCCACGAACAGTCCCGAAGGCAAGTGCCGCATCTGGCAGCGTGAGCTGGTCTTGTTCACGTTCTGGCCGCCTGGGCCGCCGCTGCGCGCCGCTGTCACCTCAAGGTCGCTTTCCTTGACCTCAATCTTGACGTCCTCCATCTCGGGCAGCACCGCCACCGTTGCCAGGCTGGTGTGAATGCGCCCCTGGGTCTCGGTCACCGGCACGCGCTGCACGCGGTGGCCGCCACCCTCGTACTTGAAGGCCTTCCAGACCTGGTCGCCCTTGATGCGGTATGTACCGTTCTTCAAGCCGCCCGCCTCGGACTCGACTTCGTCCAGGACTTCCAGCTTGAACCCGCGGTGCGCGCACCAGCGGGCATAGTTCTCGATCAGTTCACGCGCAAACAGCGTGGCTTCGTCGCCGCCTTCCGCGCCCCGGATCTCCAGAATCACGTCGCGCGCGTCGTCTTCGTCGTCCAGCAGGATCATGTCCTGGGCCTGCGCGTACAGCCGGTCGTAACGCTCTTTCAATTCACCCAGTTCGACCTCTGCAAGCTCTTTCATCTCGCTGTCGGCGGCAGGGTCCTTCAAGATCTCTTCGCTGCCCGCAATCTGCGCCTGCAGGGCGACAATGGCTGCGTAGGCATCGGCTTGCTCGCGCAGCATGCCGCGTTCGCGCTGGTAATCGGCAAACAGCTTGTTGTTCCCGTACACGGCCGGGTCTTCGATCTGTTTGCCAAGATCGTGGTAGCGGTCAGCGCGTTGTTTCAGCACATCAAGCATGGGTACAGTCTAGCAACTCGGTGTGTTGCCTGTTCAGTAGTGGGAATAACAACCGGCGCGAGGCAACGCCCCACGCCGGTATGCGAATGACCTGCGCTACTCGCCCTTGTCGCCGGGCTGCGGGATAATCTTCTTCTTGCCGAAGACCTTCTTCTTTTCCAGCTCGGTCTTCAGGTCCTTGCTGATCTTGCGGGTCGGCGCTTTGACCGCCTTTTCCGCCTGCTTGGCGGCCTGGGTCTGGTCCCACTGGAAGCGCTTGGTGAACGCATCTACGCGGCCGGCGCTGTCAATGAACTTCTGCGTGCCGGTGTAGAACGGGTGACACGCACTGCAAATGTCCACGCTCAGTTTCTCGTGGCGCGTGAGAATCGCAAACTTGTTGCCGCAGGTGCAGGTGACCTGGGTGTGCTTGTGCTTGGGATGGATGCCGTCTTTCATATCTCGTCTCACTTGACTTTATGCCGTCGCGACGGGCCCGTGCCTTGTGCAGGGATACCCGCAGCCGCCATTGGAGCGGCGAATGATAGCCGTGGGTTTTCCACACGCAAGAGTCCGTCCAGCCGACTGGGCAGCGCAGCGAGTACCGGCCCGCCTGGGACATACGCCGGCAACATTTGTTACAGGAAGTGCGCGTTGCCGTCCGTTAATGAGGGGTTACACTATTCAGGCTGGCGTTCGGGGGCGGGCGGATGAAGGGCAGTTCCGGCGTTTTGGTCACGATTCTTGGCGCCATCGTCCTGATGGCCATGGTTGGCGGCTATCTCTTGCTTCAGGATTCAGGCCCAAGCAGCGGCAAGGCCCGCGGCGGCACAGCTTCTGACCATGATGCCGACGCCGCCGCCGACAAAGCACGCCAAGACCGCGACGGCAAAGCTGACGCATGGGACATCAACCGCCGCGCCAACCGCGCCTTGGACCCCGACGACCCGGAAGGCAAGCGCGCAACGCGTGCCGGCACAGGCGCTGAGGGCACAGGCCCCACCAATCCAGACGACCTGCCAGCGACAGCCACCGTCAACCCCGACGAGATCAACGAAGTCGTTCCCGGCCACCTGATCGTGCGCGTGGTCAAGCGCGAAGACGAACGCCCATTGCCGGGCACCACTGTCTACTTTCCGCTGCGTGGCACGCGCCTTGAAACCGAAGGTGGCGAAGTCAGCATCAGCGACAAGCTGGATGCCATGGTCAAGCGCACCAACCGGCACGGCGTGGCAGTCTGGAGCGAGAAAGAACTCGCCGAACTGATTGCCCTGCAATCCGCCAGCATCGAGAAACAAACCAGCGTGCTGATTACCGCCCTTGGCTACGCCGACGTGTTCGAACCCCTGGCCATCCCCGACCTCAAAAAAGGCGCGGAAGCCACATTCAAGCTCATGCCGGCTGTGCGCATCACCGGCAAGGTGCGCGAAAAGCGCGGCGGCATCGTGAGTTACGCCAAGGTCGAGATTCTGCAAACCAACCAGCAGGGCGACACCTCGGCGCCGGTCAACCGCTTCAAGATCAGCGCGGACGGCTTGGGCGAGTTTGCGATCAAGCTGGCCGACACTTACCTGTATGTCTTCGAGGTACAGCTGAACGGCTATGCACCCTACAAGTCGCGCGTGTTCAACTTCCGCGAGGACAAGCGCGAAGTCAGCATCATGCTGGAATCTGCCAAGGGCATCAGCGGCGTGGTGGCTGACACCGGCAATAAGCCGATTGAGGGTGCCGAAGTTTGGGCCAAAGATGACGGCCTGCGCGTGATGACTGACGCAGACGGCAAGTTTACCATCGACATGGTCACCGACCGTATCTTCCGCAATGACGTGAACCTGCGCTTTTCAGCCAAGGGCTATGCGCCCAAAGATGAGAAGGTCCTGGCCAACGACCACAACGTCAAGGTCAACCTGGACCTCGAAGGCACGCTCACCGGCGTGGTCGTGAACGACCGCGGCGAAAAGGTCGCCGGCGCAACCGTGCGTTGCACATACGTCGAGGGGCCCAATCGCTACCCCTGGGACTCCGTGCTCAGCGGCGAGAACGGCGAGTTTCGATTTGGCGGGTTCAGTAATGGTGACGTGCAGGTCTCGGCACACCTGGGTGACCTTTACAGCGCAAACAGTTCGGTCAGGGTCGCACCGCGGAGCAACGCCGGCCCTGTGACGCTGACGCTGATCACCGGCGCCAGCATTACCGGCCGTGTGCACGCCGGCGGCATTGGCATCGCGACCGTCACACTGGCCCTGGATGGCAAAGCCGCAGGCGCCACCGACGCTGACGGCGCCTACAACCTTGGAGGCATCGCCGACGGCAAGCACAAGGTCAAGATCGTCAACCAGTTTCCGATTGCCGACGAGATGTTGCGGCAACTGCCCGTGTTCACAACCGACGGCAAGACCTACTACTACTTGCCGACAGAACGCGAAGTGACCCTGAAGCTCGCCGACAGCGTGGCGGTGGATTTTGACGTCAAGCCCTTTGACGCGCGCATCGACCGCAAGATCACGGTCAACATCACCACCAGCCCCAACGAGCCGGCAACCGGCGTGCAGGTCACAATCAAGCCGGTCTACGGCCAGCCGCCCGAGGGCGTAGAGGCGCCCAAGACCCAGGTGCTGGCACTGAACTTGCCTGAGGGCAAGGCGAGCATGCCGCTCAGCCTGGTCAACGGCGTGAGCTACGAAGCCACGTTCGTGCACAATCGGTTCTTTGAGGCCAAACTGACCAGCGACGCCCTGGCCGGTGTGCAGGATGGCGGGACGATCGAGCTGGTGCTGGAACGCGCCTTCATCATCAAGGGCACGGTGAAAGACAGCCAGGGCAACGGCCTCGAAAGCGTGGGGCTCAGCAGGGACAAGAACAATCCGTGGCAGATGACCGCCACGACCGACATCTACGGCTACTTCGAATTCGGTCAGCTCAAGGCCGGCGAGTACACGATTACGGCCTTCAAGACCAGCTATTACCAGGAAGCCAAGGTGGTCATCATCGAAGGCGCTGACCCGGCTCCGCTGGACATGACGCTGGTGAGCGCCAACGAGATTCGCATCATCGTCACGAACAACGGCAACCCGCAGGCGGGCGCCCACGTGCACATTTATCGCAACGACGCTGAAGGCGACGATCCCGACGACTACAAGCGCCACTTCGACATCGGCACGACCGACGCCAACGGCGAAAAGTACATCAACTTTCACTGGGTCCGGAATTACCAGATCGTTGCCTACTGGGGCAGTGAAGTTGCGTTCACCAACTTCAACAACCTGAAGGAAATTCCTGAGCGCGAATTCAGCATCGAGCTTGAGGCGGCTTACGACCTGACCGGGGTCGTGGTCGATTCCGAGAACAGCCAGCCCCTTGGCGGCAGCATCGTGCGCGCACATATCACCACCACCGGCACCGAGGGTCGCGACGGCAACTTCTTCCAGATGCAGGTCAGTGGCGACGGCCGCTTCAATTTCAAAGTACCCACTGGCAGCTTCTACTTCTATGTGCCCAAGACCAGCACGCACCAGAGCTTCAACACTGAAGGCAGCCCGGTGCCGGCGGGTACGCTCGACACGCTGCTGCCCGTGCCGGTGCGTGAAGACATCCAGGGCAACTATGCCCAGATGGTCAGCATGACGGTGCCCAGCAGCATGACTGCCGGTCAGCAGTACTCTGTCGAAGTTGTCGTCAAAAACCGCGGAGACACCACCTGGACAGCCGCAGGCAACAAGCCGTGGCGCCTGGGCAGCCAGTCGCCGCAGGACAACCAGACATGGGGCATGGGGCGCGTCAGCATCGCGGCAGGCGTTGAGGTCCGGCCGGGTGAGACTTACAGCTTCCAGTTCATGGTCACCGCGCCGGCGACGGCGGGCACGTACCAGATGCAGTGGCGGATGGTGCAGGACGGCAAGGAGTGGTTTGGTCAGTTTACAGAAAAGCGCCAGATCACCGTGACGGCGCCCAGCCCAGAGTAGTCAAGTCAGAGTGATGTTACTCGACCACGGCAAGCAGCCACGATGGCAAAGGCGAAACGAAAACGCAGTCGGCGCAAGACGGAGACCCCAACACCAAAGGATTGGGACTCGCGCTACAAGCAACTGCTTGAATTCATTCGTGAGTTTGGTCGCCACCCATCCCGCCACACCCCGGAATCTGACGAGGAAGAGTCGTTGGCGTGGTGGGTCAAGGACCAACGCCGCAAACTTCGCTACGGAAAGCGCGGCAAAGCCAAGCGCGGAACGCTGAGCCGAAGCCAGAAGTCGCGATTGGACGAGTTGGGAATCGCCCCCGACCCGCGCTTCGCGAACGTTCCCGCCCCCGCCGCCGACGGTTGAGCGCGACTCCAATTCGGACTGTTGCGCCTCAAGTTCAGCCAAGGCATGATTCGCGCCCCATAGGGGCTGAACTTGGTTGGCGACTTCGACATCTTTCTGCCGGTGGTATGGCTGCTCGTCGCGGCGGCCATCGTCATGTTGATCGACCTGTTCGGCGACGACCCCGACAAGACCCGCATGTTCAACTTCTTCACAGCGCTGGGCGGCGTGCTGCTCGCGTTTGTGTCGCTGAACCCTTACTGGGACGCGCCTCCGCAGACCATCATGCGCGGCGCCATGCTGGTCGACCAGTTCAGCGCATTCCTGGTCATCTGCATCCTGATCGGCACCGCCATCTCGATGTTTGCCAGCCTCAGCTACGTCAAGCGCATCGGCGTCAACCTGGCGGACTTCCTGATCACGTTGCTGCTGGCCGCTTCCGGCATGGTGCTGCTGACGGTAAGCAACGATTTGATCATGCTGTTCCTGTCGATCGAGCTGCTCAGCTTCAGCGTATATGTGCTCACCGGCTTGCACGGCCGCAGCGGCCGCAGTGCCGAAGCCGCGATGAAGTACTTCATCATGGGCGCCTTCGCCACCGGCATCATGATCCTGGGAATGGCCTGCCTGTATGGCGTCACCGGCGAAGTGCAGCTTAAGCCGATTGGTGAAAAGCTGGCTGCGATTTTCGCGGCGCGCCAGGGCACCGAGATCATGGCAACCTTCGGCATGGGCGCGATCCTGATCGCGTTTGCCTTCAAGGTTGGCGCCGTGCCGTTCCACAGCTGGGTGCCGGACGCCTATGAGGGCGCGCCCACGACCGTGACAGGCTTCATGGCCGTCGCAGTCAAAGCCGCGGCCTTTGGCGCACTGATCCGGCTTGCGGTCGTGGCATTCCCGGCCACGGCTTCGGCCGAAGGCTTTTTCGGGGACCTGGGATTTGCCGGGTACGCGCTATGGCTGCTGTCGGCCCTGAGCATGATCTTGGGCAACTGGTTCGCGATCAGCCAGCGCAACGTCAAGCGCATGCTGGCCTACAGCAGCATTGCCCACAGCGGCTACCTGTTGATGGGGCTGGCGGCGGCGGGCGGCAACAGTGAAGTCTACGCCGGCGTGTTGTACTACCTGCTGGCGTATACGCTGATGACCAGCGGCGCCTTTGCGATGCTGGTGTATGCCAGCAGCGGCGGGCGCGACATCGAGAGCATCGACGACCTGCGCGGCCTGGCATGGAAGAAGCCGGCAGTCGGCATCGGCATGGCGATTTTCATGTTCTCGCTGGCCGGTATCCCGCTTACGGCGGGATTCATGGGCAAGTACTTCATCTTCACACAGACGATTGCGGCGGGCGGGCGCTACCTGACGCTGGCCATCATCGGTATCTGCACCAGCATCATGGGCGCGTACTACTACCTGCGCGTGATTGCCTACACGTACTTCCGCGACCCGGACGACCGGCCGGTTGCGGGCAAGGAAGATTGGGGCCTGAAGTTCGCGCTGGGCCTAACCGTGCTTGGCACGGTCTTCCTGGGCATTTTCCCGCAGGGTTTCTACGACGCCGCGCAGGACAGCGTGAAAGAACTTCAGCACGATCACGAGCGCCCGGCTGTGACGGCACCGGACAAACCCGGCACCGTTGCCCACGACTAGCCGCTCCTGCTACCAGCGTTCTGGGGCAGCTGCGGTCAGCGGCCCGCTTTCAAATCTCACTACCGCGTCCGCAGGCACTGAGCGTTCGTTCTCGGCGCGGATCGGCATTTCGGCCGGCACGGCATAACCGTTGTGCCACGGATGCATGGCCGAGAACGCCACCATCACGCCCAACGCCGCAGCAACCTGGTAGCGCATGCGCGACTCGCGCAGCACCAGCCAGCGCAGCGCCGGGGCCAACGCCGTACCCCAAAGCACAGCCCACACTGCAACTTCGACGCCGTCAACACTGGCCAGCGGACGCAACTGCCAGCCCCAGAATGCCGCCAGGTCGAAAGCCAGCAACACCAGCACCGTGACCAGTGCCGCAGCCGGAAGCACGCGCCCGTGGCGCAGGCAGCTTTTGATTGCGTTCATGCCATGTCTCCTGCCGCGATCTCAGGCCGCGACCATGCTGTCGTACACGCCACCTTGACCCGTCAAGTCACCTGCGGCTTTGCGGGCTTCCCACTCTTCAAAGCTGATCAGGATTTCGCGCTCTTTGCTGCCGCGCGCCGGGCCCAGCATTCCTGCACGCTCCATCTGGATGATAATGCGCGTGGCGCGGGTGTGGCCCAGACCCATGGCTGTGCGCAGAAAGCTAGCGCTACCGCGCCCCGCCGCCAGAATCTGGTCAACTGCGGCTGCAAAGTCCGGGTCCAGGTCGCCGACGCTGCCGCCCCCGGCCGCTGCCCCATCGCCGCCACCGGCAAACCGGGCCGGGTCGATCAGGTAATTGGGCTTGAGCTGGCTGCGCAGCGTGTCGAGCACGCGGTTCATTTCGTCGTCGGCAATGAAGGCACTTTGCACCCGCACGGCGCGGGGGTCACCGGGCATGACCATCAGCAGGTCGCCCTTGCCCATCAGGTCTTCAGCGCCGGTCTGGTCCAGCACGATGCGCGACTCGCTGCCGGTGTTTACACGCAGGCTGACGCGGGCCGGGATGTTCGACTTGATCAGGCCATTCAGCACATCGGCACGCGGCGACTGTGTGACCAGGATCAGGTGAATGCCCGCGGCCCGTGCCTTGGCGGCGATGCGGGCAATCAGTTCGTCAATCTTGGTGTCGCTGGCTACCAGGATCAGGTCCGCCAACTCGTCCACGATGGCGACAATGCTGGGCAGATGCGATTCGCTTTCGGGGTCGGCGCCCGCGTCCTCAAGGCGCTTGCGGCGCTCGCGGTTGCTGAGTTCGTTGTACTCGCTCATTTTGCGCACGCCTGTGTGCTTGAAAAGCGTGTAGCGACGCTCCATTTCTTCGGCCAGCCACTCAAACACGCTGACCGCGCGGCGCGAGTCATCAATCACCGGCGCCAGCAGGTGCGGCACGTCGCGATACGGCGCGAACTCCACCTGCTTGGGGTCCACCATTACCATGCGCAAATCGCGCGGGCTTCGCGACATCAGCAGGCTTGCCAGCAGCACGTTCTCAAACACGCTCTTGCCCTGGCCCGTGGCGCCGCCCACCAGCAGGTGCGGCATGGCAGCCAGGTCACGAATCACGGGCACGCCCAGCGCGTCTTTGCCGAATGCCATGGGCAGGTCCATCTTCTTGCTCGCGGCTTCAAACTCTGCGGTTTCCAGGATTTCTCGAAAGCTGACCATGTCGCGGGTGTGGTTTGGTACTTCGATGCCGACGGTACTCTTGCCGGTCTGGGTCACGAAGCGCACGCCGTGCACCCGCAGGTTGAGCGCCAGGTTGTCTTTCACGCGCTCGACCTTGTTCAGCATGACGTCGGGCGGGATTTCCATTTCATAGGTCGTCACGGTCGGGCCGGGAATGCTGTCGACCACCCGCACATCCATCTTGAAGTGCGCGAACGTGGCGCGAATGATCTCGGCGCAGCGTGTCATTTCGGCTTTGGCGCGGTTGGTGTCGCGCTTCTTGCCGGCATTCAGCATCGCCACTTCCGGCAGGCGGTAGCTGGCCAACGCGGCTTCCCACTCTTCGCCGCTTGCGGTCTCGATCGGCGCTGGTGCGGGCTTCTCGACGACGGGGCGCCGCGCACCTACCTGCTGCGGCTCAGGTGCCGGTGCGGGCTCGCCGCCCGGGATCAGCGCGAGGTCGGGCTCGAAGTCGATCGTCAGTTCGTCTTCGTCTTCGTCGCTGTCGTCGCCGTCGTCTGCTTCCTCGGCGTCGGCTGGCGGTCCCTGGCGCTTGAGCAGGCGGGTCAGCCAGTTGCCGCCCTGCTGCTGCTCCAGCTCATGGGGCATGATCGGGTCAGGGATTTGGGGCGGCGTCAGCGGGCCCGAGATGGCCTCGTCGTCGCTGCCAAGCGGGTGCAGCAGGTCGCGGATAATCGGGTAGAACAGGATGTCCGTTGCCAGCAGAAAGCTCAGCAGCATCGTGAACGCCAGCACCAGGAAGGCCCCCGTCATGCCGAAGTTCGCCATCAACAGGCCGAAGATCGTGGTGCCGATCACGCCGCCGCGCGACGGCATGATGCCGCTGTCGGCATAGCTGTCGCCGAACATCGCGCTGAACGTAGCCACCAGCATCACGGTTCCGATCAGTCGCACGGGCCAGTCGGCGGCTTTGCGCCGGAAGAAGATCAGTGTCGCGTACACGCCCAGCACGCCGACCAGCAGGTAAGTGCCGACACCGAGAAACGTGTAGGCGTAATGCACCACCAGGGCGCCGATGCGGCCGCCGAGGTTGTGGGGCTCATCGTTGACGGGCCAAACCGCGCCGGCGATGTCGGCAGGGTCATAGCTGACGATGGCCAGAATCATGAAGGCAACCACGAGCAACAGCGAGAGAGCCGCACATTCCTGCACCAGCTCTTTGTTCAGCAGTTTGCGCACGCTGTGCATGCTGAGGGTATCGCGCGTGCTGAGTGTCTTGCCGGCCATTGCTTGCTCCCGATGCGAATGGATCCGCGCAGGCACGGACCATTCACGACTTCGGCAATGCTGGCCCTGAATCTTGAGCCGGTTTGGACGGCACGCCCTTTCCCGGCCGCATAGCGCAAAACGATTTCGCAAGTGACAACGCTGGTTAACCGGCTTGAATCTGACGGTGGAGGGCGATATGGCCAAGAAGAAAACGATGGCGATGAACAAGCCGGCCGAGCCTGCACCAGCTGTCAACGTGCGCTTTCTGTACGCGTTCTGTAACGACGTGTCGGCGATGCGGCAGTTTTACACCCAACTCCTGGGCATGCAGGAAGG
Source organism: Planctomycetota bacterium (assembly GCA_020849795.1). Taxonomy (GTDB): domain Bacteria; phylum Planctomycetota; class UBA8742; order UBA2392; family UBA2392; genus JADJRK01. The sequence goes on from JADZFR010000002.1 coordinate 29,389, forward strand.
CGCGTTCCTGGACAACGAGAACTGGGCGTGGGTGACCTACAAATCCGAAGGCTTTGAGATCATGTTCTTTCGCTGGGACCACCCGTTGCCCATCGAACTGCGCTGGGCATGGCAGCCGGGCGAGGCCAAGGTCGAGTCCGTGCCGCTGATGAGTTTCAGCCTGCACTTTCCCTGGGAGCAATTTGTCAGCGCCGTAAGGCGGCTGCGCGAAGCCGCCACCCGGGCGCAGTCCGAGAAGCCAACCTGGCGCCAGGGCAGCTACTGGGGCTGGACCGTCGCCGACCCCATGGGCCACACGATTGAAGTCTACTCGACGCCGCCAAAACCGCCCAAAGAAGGCCACACTCCCGAGTGGATCGATTGACAGGCTGCGAACACGCCAATCAAGAAGCTGGCACTCCGAGGCGTTGCTTCATCACTTCCACCGCCTCTGGATTACTGTCTACCAGGATGAAGTGGCGGCCAAGCTCAACACACGCGGCTCCGGTCGTGCCGCTGCCGGCGAAAAAATCCAAGACCGTGTCGCCGGGTTCGCTGCTGGCGGCAATGATCCGGCGCAGTACGCCCAGCGGCTTCTGCGTGGGGTAGCCTGTTTTCTCGCGGCTGTTGGTCGGCACAATCGTGTGCCACCACACGTCGGTAGGAAGTTTGCCGCGCGCGGCCTTCTCGGGGCCGACAAGCCCCGGCGCCATGTACGGCTCGCGTTCGACCTCGTCGGTGTTGAAAACGTAGTTGCCGGGGTCCTTGGCATACAAGAAAATCGTGTCGTGCTTGGCGGGCCAGCGCGACTTCGGCCGACCCCCATAGTCGTACGCCCAGACGATCTCGTTGACGAACGACTCGCGGCCGAAAATGGCATCCAGCAAGAACACCTTGCAGTAGTGCGCCTCGCGATAGTCGATGTGAAAGTACAGCGAGCCGTCGGCAGTCAGCACTCTATGGGCTTGCTCAAGCCTTGGTCGCAGAAACGCCAGGTAGTCTTCAAAGGCGTCGTCGTAGGCCCGTGCGGCAAGCTCATGCGTGCTGTAACGCTCGCCCTGAAAGCCCGTGCGGTCGCCCCTGTCGTCACGCACCGTCTTGAGCACACGGCGTTTCTGTTCGCGGCCGGTGTTGAAGGGCGGGTCGATGTAGATCAGCCGCACGCTCGCATCAGGCAGGGTGCGCAGCACATCCAGGTTGTCGCCGTGGACAATGCGGTTGGACATGGCGGGATGATAGCAAACTGCCGCGGGCGAGGCGCCCGCGACCGGTACAGTCGGGTCGCCTTCGCTACCGCAGCTTGGACTGCGCGTTGTCGATCGTGGTACCGGCACCGTGCAGGCTGATCCAGCGCACGCCTGAACTGCGGCCCACGTTCGGCAGCGCAAACCCCGCCAGCTTGGTGCCATCGACCAGCGCCACGTTGCCTTGCTCAAGCACGCCCTTGAAGTCCACGCCGCCCTGCCGCACCTCGGCGGGGTAGCTGGCGCCGTCAAAGTCGGTCAGCACGAGCCCCTGCCCATCCGCCAGCTCGTGCGGCCACAGGGTAGCCGCGTTTTCGCGATAGGCCGTTGCCCGGACCAGCAGGACCGCGTGTTCGCCGCGTTGCTCGACCAGGTCTGCCACCCGCGTGCCTTCGCCGATCATTTCGACACGAGTGCTTTGCGCGATCACCGGCCCCGCCGGCTCAATCAGCCATGCCGGGCACAGCACCAGCAGGTCGCCCTGCGCGTTGACGTGCACGATCGCGCCCGCGCCTTTGCGCGTACGGTCTATCGACTCTTCACTGCCGACACGCGTGGTCAGCGTCGCCCGCACCTCGCACAGCCACACCGGGCGCACCTTCAGCGGCCTCGCCAGCGGCGCCGGCGTGAGTTCGGGGTCGGGCACCGGCCGCTCGCTTAAACCCTTGAACTGCTGGCCCGGCAGCGCGGGCACGCCGATGCTGCGGTCGAAGTTCAAAATCGTGCTGCCAAGCCGGCTGTCGATCCAGAAGCGGCAGCCGTCGCGCAGCAATTCGGCGTGTTCTGCTGCAATCACCGCATGCACCAGCACGCCGTCACCGTAGGCATCGACGCTGCTGACGCGGCCGACCAGGCGGTCACCGAAGACGACTTCGTCGCCCGATGAAATTCCCTTGCCCTCGTCAAAGGCAACCGAAACGGGCAGCCCGCCGCCTCCGTGTTCGTAGAGCACCCACACGCCGCCGGCGACGCCACCAGCCAGCAGCAGCAGGACGAACACGCCAAGCACAATGCGAACTATGCGCATGGGCTCAGGTTAGCGAGTTTGACCGGGCTTGGAACGACGTGGAATGGCCTTCACTTTGCCGCGTATGCATCTTGCAGGTAGCTGACCCAGTGCTGTGGGCAAGGGCCGCCGATGCCGTGGAGAGGACGATTGCGTTCACGAGTCTCGCGACGCAGCAGATACTGCCCGGCTACTTCACTGGCGCTCAGGCTGGCACGGTGCGTGCGGCGCGACAGCATCAACGCGATGCGCTGCCGCAGCGTGCGGTACGCGGCCCACAAGCCGGCTGCGCCCGCCCCCGCGAGCAGCGAGTACACAAACCAGTAAGCCTGCGGCTGCGTTTCGAGGCCGCGGATCGCGCTGGTGGCGAGAATCAACTGCAAGCCCCAAGCCGCGCCGAAACTGAGAACTGCAATCAGCAGCAGCGTGTACGCGGCCGGCGTCTGGACGCCGTGGTGTAGTGTGCGGTCGTCGGAGAGTGCGATCATTGGTGCAGTGTAACACGGCCATTCCGGCGCTGCAGGCAAAACAAAGGCGCGGGCAGCGCGCCCGCGCCTGATGTCACTGTGCGTCGGTGCTACGTCTTCACGGCCACCTTGGCGCCGCAGTTTACGCAGAACTTGGCGTCGGGCAGGTTTTCGTGACCACACTCGCCGCACTTGGGCTTTGTGCCCATCTTGAAGCCGCAATCCGGGCAGAACTTGGCGTCGGCCTTGATGCTCACGCCGCAACTGGGGCAGCGCTTTTCAACCAGCATCGCTTCGCCGCAGTGGCTGCAAAAGCGCGCGTCTTTTTCGTTCATGCCCTGACATTTCGGGCAGCTTGCGTACTGGTCGGGCTTCTTGCCTTGCTGCTGCAAGGCTTGTGCCTGCTGCTGGTTCAACTGGTTCATCATCATGCCGGGCATCATCATGCCCATCATCATGCCGGCGCTGTTGCCTGTGCCGGGGTTCTTGGCCATGTCGCGCATGGCGTCGGCCATCTGGAACTGCGCGTACTTGCCGACATCGCCGATCGCGCCCATTTCGGCGCGCTTGTCGATCGCCTTCTGCACACTTTCGGGCAGGTTGAAGTTGTTGATAAAGAACTCAACCAGCTCAATCCCGAACTTGGCCATGGCTGCGTTCAGGTGGGGCTTCATGGCCTCGGCGAACTCTTTGTAGTGGCCGGGCAGGTCAAGAATCGACTTCATGTTCGCGCCAAGCCAGTCGTTGACATGGCTGACAATCAGGTCGCGCAGGTAGTCTTCGATTTCGTCGGTGCGGAAGCTGTCGTCCTGGCCCACCAGGTTGTTGATGAAGACCAGCGGTTCGATCACGCGAATGGCAAAACGCCCGAAGCCGCGCACGCGCACCAGGCCGAAGTCGCTGTCCCGCAGGGCAATCGGTTCTTTGGTGCCCCACTTGAGGTCGGTGAACATCTTGGTGTTGACGTAGTAGACCTCAGTGCGGATGGGCGACTTGAAGCCCCACGGCAGGCTGAGCAACTTGGTAATGACCGGGATGTTCAGCGTGGTGATGGTGTGGCGGCCCGGCGGAAAGATGTCGGCTGCCTTGCCGCCGACGCAGAAGACAGCGACCTGGTTTTCGCGCACGATGCACTGGCCGCCGAGTTTGAACTCGGCGCTGCCACGCTCAGGGATACGATGGCTGATTTCGTCAGCGCGTGTTTCCTGGTATTCGATGATCTCAAGAAAAAGGCCCATGCTCGCTCCCGCCAAAAGTGGTCAACGCCGGAAGTGTAGCAAGCCCAGAGCCGCCATGGGATTCCAAAGATAGCGGCTTTGTGGAATGTCAGTTCGCGGGCCGATGGCCCCCAATCAGACGCAGCTTTCAGCGGCGGATTTCGATGTCGAGGGCCGCCACACTGAACAGCAGGGACTTCCTGTCGCAAGCCATCAGCCAAGTGCGGGCGGCAACTGGCTCTTGCTCAGCCAAGTACAGCTTGGCACGGCCGATGTTCAGTTGAACCCGTTCCCGGCCGGGACGCGTATCGACTGAAACCAGCTCACGGCTATCCGGGGCAACCAGCAGGATGTCCATGCCGGGTCGCGGCTCAACGTTGACTCGGACAGGCTTGTGGCTCTTCTCAAATGGATGCGTGTGCAGGACGGACTCATCGATGGCAAACTCATGGATAATCGGGCAGATGCCGCCAAGTTCCGCCCACTCCTTGGCATCCACACCCTGCTCACGAATCTGAAAGTCAATCTCCCGTGCTAACCGCCAGATATCCAATTGAGTCTGCTCGTCGCCGCTGAACGATAGACGTACAAACACGTTCCGGCGCGTGAAATGCAGTCGTCCGCTGGATACGGCTGCATTGACCCCTACATCGCTATCAAGAACATCACCGATTGCCCCTCCTGTGATGATGCCTCCGCGAGGAAGGACCGGAAGGGCTGAAGACATCGCCGTGCGCTGCAACAGGCTGTACTGGGCCCATTGCGGTGACACGGCCACGCTGATTCGCACAAACAGCTTTGCGTTTGCTTTGGTCAACGACAGGTCGCGAGTCACGCCGACTGGCAAGGCCAATTCATGGGGCCACTCCGTCGGAAGCGACAAGTTGTCGTACGAAACCGCCCAGCCATCAAGCTGAGAAAACCGCTCCGGCTCGAAAAGGTATCCACCCAGCCGATTGCCCTTGCGGCCGGGCCAGTCGCTGAAACCCCTGTCCAACCTTAGGCTGGCCTCTGAACGTACTTCTAGTGGCTTGGTCGAGTCGTTTACGATGCGCTTCAGTTCGCTTTCTGTCGCGTTTAACGACATGGGATGATCGGGGACGCTGTCGGGGAACGCGCGTACTGTCCGAATGGGCGGCCGATCAGGAGTCGGAGGGTCGGGACGAGGGTCGGACGAACTGATACCATTAGTTGAAGCCACACTCCCATCGGGCGCATTCGTTGTGCGCTCACTCTGATGAGTCTTGTTACTTGTCGGATCGGTCGGACTATCCGGCGGGAAACCGGACGTGCTTTGGCTATGGAGATTTTCGTTGTCCGGCGAGAGGGGATGTAGAAAGGCCAACACAACACCAACTGCAATCGCAAAGATCACGATGCAGAATATGATTGTCCAACGTCTGGATTGCTCGTTACGCACCGCGAATACCCTAGCGTAGATTCAGCTTCTTGAGCCGTACACGCGCCATGTTCGCGTGCTCGACCGATTGCGCACCGTTGCCAAAATCGTCCGATGTTGAAATCGCGTAAACCGTATCCGTGTAACCTGTGTCCAACCATGGTTCGTAAGGGGCAGGCACGTTCCATGCAACGTCGCGCTTTGCGGGCACCTTCTCGTCATCGCGCCAGTCAATGCCGCCGCCCGTCTTTGAAACGTCGCAGGCGGCGTTTCGATAGTCGCTTCTTCCGGCGAAGATGTAGGGACTGTCGTTCTCGCCCACGGTCGCGTCGTACAGCTTGCCACCGCTTACCTCGCACCATGTGTGATTCTGGAACGTGCTCCGTTTACGAAGCGCACCTTTCAATCTCCACATAGTGTCATCGGCATCCACAACCTTGTCTGGAACATATACGTTGCTCATTCCCCAGAACGGGTTGTTGGTGTCAACACCGCCCACAAGCTGAGCCTTGTGCACGTAGCCGAATTCGACAAGCCACGCCACTTGCGCATCGAGCCCGGTCATCAAGGTAATCAGTGTCGTGACGGAGCAGGCTTGGTCGTAACAGTTGATTATCCCGCCATCACCAGCGCTGACGTAATTGGCAAATTCATAGCTATACACTGGAACCTCACCACATTTCCCCCCATAGGCCACCCACATGGACGATCCCTTTACGTGGTCGTATTTTTGACCGTACCCGGAATAGCAAAAGTCCGCCACCTTACTGGCCGCCAAGTCTGGATCCGCCAAGCCCTCTAAGCGCACGCGTTGGATGATGGCGAACTCCATTGCTTCAACCCACGGAAAGGCTTCGACCAATTGGTTCGGCGTCGCCACAAATTCGCGGTACCACGGATCGGTCGGCTTGCCTAGGACTGTGTAAAAGGTGTGTGGCACGGGCACGTCGATGGTGTTGCCCTTATCGTCGGTTTGCTGGACATAGCCCTCGGAGCGGTTGATCTCCCAGCCATCCAGTTTGTTTTTGCACACATCTTTGGCGAAGCACGGTGTGCCTGGGGGCGTACCGGCTGACGACGTGCCATCGACATACCACTGCCAAGTGCACAGGGACTTGTTGATGTCATTGCGGATGGGCTGCACGAGTTGCATCGTAACGTATTCGGAGTTTCCGGCGGCTGGGTCGTTCGGATCAAGCGGCGGTCCCTTGCTGACCCACAACTTACCCGCGATCTTCTCCACGAATTCAACATGCGTCTTGGCGACATCGCGCCATTGGGGCTTTTCGCCCGGCGCTACTACTTCGCGCGCACCTACGTGCGCCGACGCGATGGCGTTTGCACACTCGATGCGCACTTGAATCTGGATTGTCTCCTTGCATGCATACAACGCCGGTTCATGGCGCCCTGCGTGAGGATATTCAGCCCACTTGTATATCCACTCGCCTTTCGCTCTACCGTCGTCAACATGCGCTGAGCGGAGTAGCCAGCCCCTGTCCAATTGCAGCCCTTCACCTGGCTCATCGCCAGCACCGACGTCGGGCGAGGTGTCAAACTTGATGTGCGTGACACGGCAACGGTAGTCGCCATAGTCTGTCTTTGCGTTTCCGGGCGTCGGGTCGGGGTTTCGGCCCACGTCGTAGAAACGCCCGTCCACGAGCCACACTGGTTCGCCCTTGTGGACTTCCGCAGCCTTGCGGTCTATGAGGTTGTTGCCGTCCTGGTCGTACAAGATTGGTGGCGGCTGTTGGCCTTCGACGGAAGAGGCACGATGCACAGCAAATGCAACTAGAAGGGTGCTACAGCCCAGCCCAGCCCAGCCCTTTGGTCGCGCTCATAGCAAACCTCCGGTTGTTTTCAACTTAGTCATCTCAGCAGATAATGCAATGCAAACTCGCACCGTGGAGATTGAGGGCGGCCCCTACTCCATCGCTTCGTCGATGTCGGGTTTCTTCTTTTCGGGCGGCTTGGGGTCTTTCTTTTCGCCCGTGGTTGGGTCTTTGGGCTTGTCTTCTTTCTCGTCGTTCTCTTTGCCGGTCTTGGATTTGCCCTTCTTGCCGAAGTAGACGGGCAAGTTGCCTTTCTCCAGGCACAGGATGATCGTCCAGTGCGCCGTGTTCCAAACGCTGCCTAAATCCAGGTCGTTGTTGCGGCCCATCTGCGCGCTTTCTTTCGTGGGCCGGCCCGTAAACGTGCCGTCGGGGCAGCGCAGCATCGTCGCCTCGCGCCGCTGCGCCTTCCAGTACTCTTCCCACACCTTGCTGCCCTCACGATAGCTGGCGCATGCCGCACTCAGGTGGTGCATCGTCGGGCTCACGTGGCCGTCAATGATGTCGTTGAGCGTTGAGCGCATGAAGCCGACCATGCTCTTGTAGTACGCATGGTCGTCGCGACCCACGGCGCCGAACGCCATGATCGCGCCGCCCGTGCGCCCGCAGTCGCCCCAGCCGACCTGCCCCGGCTGTGTGCTGTAGCCGACGCCGCCCTTTCCGCCGCCGCACTTCTGGATGTAGCTGAGCATGGCCTCGATCTTGGTCTTGTCGACTTCCACGCCGTTGGCCATGCAGCCGCCCAGCGCGGCGACGCAGTAGTTGCTGACGATCTCAAGCTCAAGATAGTTCAGCGCGTTGGGGCCGCCGGGGCCGTGGGCAAAGCCGCCGCTGGCCTCCATGTTCCTGAGAATCGTCTCAGCCACCCACTTCAGCTTTTCGTCCAGGCCCTTCTGAGGCGATGCCGCCTGCACCTCGGCCAGAAAGATGCCGCCGTAGCCAATGCCCCAGTTGGTCTGGTTCCAGTTCGCGCCGTTGCCTGCGGCGCGGGCGAACATCTCGTCTTCCTTGCCGATGTTGGTTGCGACAAAGCCCGCGGCTTTGGCCACGTTGCCTTTGTACTTGCCCTTGGCGGCGGTGTTGCCGGCGGCCAGCATCGCCATGCCGCACAAGCTGGTCATCACCACGCGGCCGTTGTCGCCGGACAGGTGGCACTCCCAGCCGCCGTCGCCCTGCTGCTGCGCGGCCAGGTATTCGAGCGCGCGATCGACGATAGCGTCGCGCATCTTGCCGCCGGGAAAGTCCTTGGCGTCTTTGCCATAGCTGGGGACTTCGCAGTCCACGGTGATGGTCTTGCCGGCGCGCAGGATGGTCAGCTTGACGACCGCATCCTTTGGTTTCTTCTGCGCTTCGGCGGCTTCGATTGCTTCGCCCAGTTCGTGATAGGCGTCAGCGCCAAAACTCTTCGGCGCGCCGGTAATCACGTCGCCTTCTTTGACGCCGCCCTTTTCGGCAGGCGCGCCGGTTATCACCTTCTGCACAGTCAGTCCCGACGGGCTCTTCTCAAGTGTCGCCTTGCCGCCCAGTGGCCCAAGGTTGTAGTGGTCGCCCTCAGAGCCACCGGGCATGCCGCCGGGACGACCGGGCATGCGGCCGCCGCCGGGAATGGGCGGCCGCGGTTGAGCATGGATCATGGTGACAGCCGTCAGCAAGGCGATGACGAAAAGCGGCAGTGAAACGCGAAATGCGGTGCGCATGCAAGGAACCCCGAAATTACCCAGCTTCAAGGGATAGTGGTGCGATCGCGGGCAAACTAACGCGGAAAGCAGCGGGTTCCGGGTTCTGAGTTCTGGTTTCGGAGTTGGGACGCAAGACGCGTGCTGGGCTTTGTCGCTGTGCGCATGCCCCCTTGCCCGATCAAACGTGAAACAGCGCATTTGTGCATCCTGCTTTGTGTTGGGGTCGATTGCCTTGCGCGCCTGCTACCCCTACACGAACGACACAACCGAGACGGCGGCGATTCTAACCCCTGTCTATTGTGGTGCATCCGTACAATTCTGTGGAATCGTGACACAAGCGACGTAGCATGCTACTGACGCACTACCGGTTGAGCCTATGCGGTGTCCTTTCTGCAGTGTCGACAATGACAAGGTGGTCGATTCGCGCTCCAGCAGCGACGGTGGTGTCGTGCGCAGGCGCCGCGAGTGCCTGGCGTGCGGCAAGCGCTTTACCACCTACGAGCGGATTGAAGAAACGCCATTGCGTGTGGTGAAGAAAGACGGCAGCCGCGCGCCCTTTGACCGCGAAAAAATCCGCCACGGCATCCAGCGCGCCTGCGAGAAACGCCCCGTCTCTGCCGCCCAGATCGACGAAGTGGTGGCGGAAATCGACAACGAGATCAGCCGCAAGTACGACCGCGAAGTACCCACGCGCGTAATCGGCGAAATGGTGATGGAGGGGCTGAAGCGCCTCGACAAGGTCGCCTACGTGCGCTTTGCCAGCGTCTATCGCGAGTTCAAAGATCTCGAAGACTTCGTGGCCGCGGTGAAGGGCGCCTGACGATCTGCAAAACAGAAAATCAAAGCGGGCGGCCACAGGGCCGCCCGCTCTTTTGTCCAAGCCTGTGCTACTTCTTGCGGGTGTAGGTCACTTCCATCATCTTCATCTCGGGCATATCGCCATAGCTGCCCCACATCTCGAGCAGCGCTTCGTCCTTGCTCTTGCGGGTGTTCGTGAGCCGCTCCTTGATTTTCATGTCGCCCAGGCCCTTTTCTACGTACTCGGCGCTGAGCGTGATCACCTTGTTTTCGTCGCTGCGCTGGCCCTTGAACACGTGCATGCCCGTGCCCATGTTGCCGACGTACATCGCCGAGAACTCCTTGGCGCTGTTGTCGTAGCCGATCAGCCCGATCATCTTCATTTCCACGCCACTTTCGCCTATCGTGATCGTCATTTCTTCAGCCAGATAGCGGTCAAACATCATCTTCAGGCGCGCGTTACCCTTCACAGCCGCTTCCATGGGCTTGCCGTCCGGGCCCGGGCTCCACATCTTGCCCGCGATTTCCCAGTTGCCTTCCTCTTCGGCCAGCCATTTGTGCTCTTCGCCGGGCGTGTGCAGCTTGGCCCAGGGGTCTTCCTGCGGCGCTTCCTCGCCGGCTTCCTGCGAGAATGCCGGCGCCAATCCGATTGCCAGCAGCGCGAGCACACTGGCGGCCATGGTCCATACGAACTTTTTCATGTGGTTCTCCTTTGAGTTGCGTCTGCAACCAGTGATAGAGACGCGTTCAAGCCGCGTAAAGATACGCGGAAAAGAAAACCGAACGCAACGATGTGCGTCCGGTTCGGTTGCGTTTGCCGCGTTACGACAGATCAGGGCGTTCGTGCTCGCCGGTTTCGACGTTGCTGCCCATGCCGCGCTCAGGCTCCGGGATGTTGATGCGCCACGTTTCTTCAAGGGCCTCAACCTCAGTCGGCAACCAGACGCGACCCTCGCCGGTAGAGCGCATGGCGCGCATTTCAGGTTCAAAGAAGAACTCCTTTTCGCCGAACGCCGGTTTCAAGTCGTCCATCCATGTGGCACGGCTGTCGAAACGGGCAAAGAACACCCGATTGGTCCATGCCGGGTCGCGGGCCTGCACGAACTTGAGCACGAACACTTTCTCGCCGCGAATGTCGGCAATGCCATCAATCATTACCTTGCCCGGCGTGCAGCTCATGCTGGGGCCTCGCACGGTGCGGGCCAGGCCGGTGACCTGTCGATACGCCTCGGTGAAAATCTCGTAGGCGCGCCACAGCGGCACCTCAAAGTACCCGCGCGCACCGGTGTCACGCTCAACAAACATGTAGTACGGCACGGCGCCCAGCCTGATCTGCAGCCGCCACATGTGCGCCCAGTTGTCGGGGTTGTCGTTGACATGCCGGATCAGCGGCGCCTGGCAACGCACGGTGGCGCCCGCGTCGCGCAGTCGCTTGACGGCAAGCTGCGCTACTTCAGTTTCAAGTTCACGCTGGATGCTGTAGTGGGCCATGACGGCGCAGTCACGGCCGGCTGCGCGAATTTCGCCGAGCAGCTTCAACAGGTCGTCGGCGTCGGCACCGTGGGTGAAGCGGTAGGGCCAGTAGGCGGGTGCCTTGGTGCCGATGCGTATGCTGGCGACGTGGTCCAGTGCGGGGATCAGCAATGGTGCAATGTACTGGCGCAACAACTCGGTGCGCATAACCATTGGGTCGCCGCCCGTGAACAGCACGCTGGTGACTTCTTTGTGCTGCTTGAGGTACTCAACGAGGCCGGCAACTTCCTTGCTGGCGAACTTCATGTCGTCCAGCCCGACAAACTGCGGCCAGCGAAAACAGTAGGTGCAGTACGCATGGCATGTCTGGCCCGCCATCGGAAAGAAAAGGACTGTCTCGCGATACTTGTGCTGCATGCCCGGCACGACGCAGCCGTGCTCGTGCGGCACATTCAGGCCTTTCTGGTCTGCGGGGTGCGGGTTCAGGCTGTACTGAATGCGCTTGACTTCGGGCTCAAGCTCTGCCGCCGGCGCATTGCGGCGCATCATGCCTGAGATGATTTCAAAGTCGTCCGGTGTGAGCATACCCTGTTGTGGAAACGTCAGCTGGAACATGGGGTCGGCGGGGACGTTGTCCCAGTCGATCAATTCCTCAAGTACGTAGTTGTTCACCTTGAACGGCAACACGTGCGCCACAGCCTTCATGGCAAGCCGCCGCTCTGCACCAAGCCTGGCCAGCTGCGGAATGCTGTCCAGCGAGCCACGCGTGAACACCTTGAACTTGCGTTCTTCGATCATCGAACCTCCTTGCGCATCTTGACCGTCGACGCAGACACACTGGTGCAAGAGCACGTACTCAGCGCGGTCCAAAGTCAGGTCTGTCTGTTCTGGGCGGCTGGCGCTGATCTGGCGTGAGGCCGGCCGTACTGCAATGCCGCGGTGCGCGGCTGTTCTGGCGGCCTGACTGTAACAAGGCCCGGCGCATGGCGTCAAGGGCAATCGCGCAAGATATGAAACTAAAATGACTTGGGAATGGCTCTGCGGGCTCAGACTGCGTCATCTATTGACGCGTCAATAACTACTGGGGTGTGTCAGTTGTTCACCTTCTATTAAGAACTCCCCCACCGCCGAATGTGTGTCGCATTGCCCGCTATGCTCTCTCCGGAGGTTGCAATGTTCAAACACATCCACATTGAGCAAACAGCCGACGGCTGCTGGGCCGTTGTGCAGGAATCCATGGAAGGCGAGCGCACCACTCTGGGCACGTTCCCCAGTTACCAGGAAGCCGAAGCCGCTGCCCGTCCCTGATCCGGCTGCACAGGAGAAGGGCCCGCACAATTGCGGGCCCTTGGAGGAACGGAGGGGCATCGGGGCTACTTGTTGATCGTCAGCCCGGGAATCTCGCCCTGCAGTGTCGCCCAGGCTTCGTCGGTGACCTGCTCGAGGTTCTGCGCGCTCACCGTCTGCAGCGACTTCAACGCACGCAATGACATCACCCCGACATTCGTTAGAGTCTGGCAGTTCGAAATGTTCAACGTCGTAAGCTTTGACGACTCGGAGAGCGCAGCCAAGCCTTCGTCGCTGATACTCTTGCTGCCGGCCAGCGACAGCGTACGCAGGTTGCCCAGGCCGCCAAGCTGTCGCAGGTCATCGGCGCCCAGCGTGTCATTGCCGGTGATGGCCAGCGAACGCAGCACCGGCAACTTGGCAATCCATGCGCCTACACCCGGCCCCACGGCACACCTGTTCAAGTACAGCGCGTTCAGTGTCTGGTGACCGGCCAGTCTTTCGACGGCATCGTTGCCAAAGACTTTGCTGTCGCTGACGGTCAGAGATGTCAGCGTGGTCATTGCCGCCACGTGCGCCGCTGCCTCGGTGTCAAAGCCAGCCAGCTTTGTTACGTGCATGTTTGTGAGTCCAAGGTCCTTGAAGCCCTCGAAGCCCTTGGCGGTGACGCGCGGCAGGTCACTCAGCACGACAACCTGCAACCCGCGCACCTTTGCCAGGTGCTTCATGCCTGCATCGTCGAACGCGCTGCAGCTGGTGACCGCGACTTCGTTTCTGGCGCCTGGGCTGTCGTCAAACTGAAGCTCAGCGAGTCCGGCGCCGTTGAAAGTCTCCGCGCCTTCGACCTGAAGGGACATCAGCTTGCGGGCGGCAGCCAGCCCGGTGACGCTTGCCAGAGGTGTGCGCGCCAGTGAAAGGTGTTGCATCACCGGGCATGCCGCCACCAGCGCCCGCAATCCCTCCTCGCCGGGGTCAGTGCTGTCGTCAATGCGCACGCCCTTGACACTGGCATTCGCGGGCAGCGCCTTGAGAATCTCGGGGGTCTCTGTGGCGTTGCGTATGAAGACTGCCGTGGTGCCAGCAGGCATGGCTGCCGCGTCCGCAACGGTCTTCACTTCCCAGCTTGTGCCGGTGCGAGCTTCCTTCGGCGGCTCAATTTCCTTGTCGGGCGTGCGGGCGTCGTCCGCCTTCTGTGCGTCGATGGCCACGCCATCGAACAACACGCTGCCGCTCAACACGCACAGCGCCAGGCTGCCTTTTGCAATCCAGTTTTTCGCATTCGTCAACATCTCGATCTCCTTGGTGGACAGTGGTGAATCCGGCGTGTCCAGCCAGCCGGACATGGTGAGTAGTGTTTGTTCGTCGGGCATGCCGCCGGCGTGCACGGCAAAGCGTTTCCCGCGCAGGCGGTGTTCATGCACGGTCAGTTCGTGGCGGTCGCTGGTGATGAGCGCCCAACCCGACCTCAGTCGAAGCGAACCTTCATCTGTTTCCATGACAGAGGCGGGGCCCGCAATCACGTCTTCGGGCAACGGCTGCGCGGGCCGCGACGTGGCAACCAGGTACACGGACAACGCCAGAGCCGCGGCAGCGGCAAGCCCGGCAACCAGCGAAATCAGGCGGCCGCGCGGCCTGCGCCGAGCCTGGGCCCTGACGCGGCCGCTCAAGATCGCATCGGTCAAGTCCGGTGCCGCGCGGCCTTGAACAAGGTCTTCGACCATCGTGGCCAGTACGTGCTCGTGTGCTGTATCATTCATGGCCAAGCCTCATTTCCATGCATTTGCGGAGGCGCGCCAGCACGCGCCGCAGCAGGCTCTTTGCGCCCTCTTCGTCGACTTCAAGGCGCTGCGCGAGTTCGGTGCGCGTCGCGCCCTCGCTGTAGCGCAGCTTGACTGCATCGCGTTGCCGCGGCTCAAGCCCCGCCACGCACTCAGACAGCGCGGCCATGCGTTCGTCGCCGCCATCTTCGCCGGCGAATGCCAGCCATGCTTCGTTGACGCCCGCCATGTCCACGAAGCTAGGGCCCTTGCGGTCGCGACGCCGCAGGTCAATGAAGCGATGCCGCGCCGCCTGCATCAGCCAGCCCGCGGTTTCGCGCTCAGAGCGGTACTCAATCGGCTTGCGAAGCAACGCGATGAACGTGTCCTGCGTGATGTCATCGGCTTCCTCAGGCCTCGCACCCAGCACGCGCAAATACCGCCACACGCCGGCCTGATGGCGCTGGATGATGGCTGCGGGCGTGACGTCCTGGGACATGAGCAGGGCTTCCATGACAGACAAGCGCACGAACAAGCCGAATGGGGTCAAACTTTCCGGAAGTAACTACACATGAAACTGCCGCGGCGGGCGATCGTCCAATCCTGCCCGGACCAGACCCCCGACTGGAAGAACGCCCGCCGGCAATGCTAAGCCGTGGGCGCTCGTCCAGCCGGAACTGACTTCATTGGCGGTCGACCGTAAGCCCCGGCAGTTTGGCCTTCAACGCCTGTAGCGCTTCCTCGCTTATCCCATCGAGGCCGGCAATACGCAGGTACGTGAGCTTCTTGATCGATGCAAGAAACAACAACCCCTCGTCTGTCAGGCCAGTGCAACGGGAGAAGTCGAGAAACGTGACATTTGAGGATGCCGCCAGCACTCCCAGCATCTCGTCAGTGACGTGCATGCAATCCGTCACAGACAGCTCCTGCAGATTCGGGTGCTCAGCAAGCGCCGCGAAGTCGGGCTTGTCCACGTCCTCCGGAGCGCTGAGGGCCAGAGCCTTGAGCGCGGGCAGAAGTCCCACCACCGGGCCGATCCCGGTCTGTATGCCGCATTGCCTCAGGCTCAGGCGCTCGAGTGTCTTGTGTCCTGCCAATGCTTCCACTGCCTTGTTGTCTATGGCGGCACACTTGCTGCATGCCAGCCGTTCCAGGCGGGACATCTTTGCGACCTCGCGCAACGCCAGCCCATTTGCGGCGTCGATTCCGACCAGGTTGAGTACCTTGACGTCCGACGCCGCCAACGCCGAAAAGTCCCCGGGCTTCAGGCTCGGCAGGTTCACCAGCACTAGGCTGTACAAGTTCGAAAGCGCGGCAGCTTCGGCCATGCCCTCGGCGCCGAAGCTGGCGCAGTCATCGATGGCCAGGCTGGTAACGCCAAGTGCAATGCCTTCAATGCTGCGTTCACTGAGTGCGGCAAGGGATGCCAGGCCGGCACCGCGAAACTTCGTGCAACGCTCGAAGTACAGCATGCGCATGCGTTTCGCGCTGATGAGCCCGCCCGCGCTTTCGACGTCGCAACGACGGAAGACAAGCGTGGAAATAGACGCGCAAGCGTCACACAACGACCGCAGCGCATCTTCATCCACTGCGGTGCAATCCTCCAGCGCTACGGAGCTCACAGAGGTGTTGGTCGGCAGTGCCTTGAGCACAGTTACCAAGTCGCCCGGGCTGCGCACTACCAGCGAGTGCGTGCCTTCGGGCATGTCGCCCGCGCTCGCCACATCGCGCACCACCCATGAGCCTCGCGTCCGCGCATTCGCGGCGTCGTTGGTTCCTTTCCCGTCTGCCTGGTTCCGAATGTCACCGCTGAAGGCGGTGATGACAAGGCAACACAGCACCAGCGCCGCGCGTGTAATCCTATTTGGTTGGGAAATCTGCATTGGTGTCTCCTGTTTGGTGGTTGCCCGGTGCCGGTTAAGCCGATATCCCGTCGCGCGAACGGCCTCTCGCGCGACTCAAGAAAACAGCGAATGAGGTGGTGCCGCGGGGTCGGCGATTTCGAAAATTGATTCGGTCAGCGCAGTGTTGTCTGGCCTGCGGCGAGCCTTGGCGGCAAGATGGCTGCATGAGCGACTCAACTCGCATGCCCGAAGTTCACATCAACCTCAACATCCGGGGCATGAAGCCGTCGGCAACCGTTGCCATCAACGAGCGCTGCAACGAATTGCTGAAAGAAGGCCGCGAGATCTTCAAGCTGGGCCTGGGCCAGTCACCCTTTCCTGTTCCTGGTGTGATCGTTGACGAGCTCAAGGCCAACGCCTGGCAGAAGGATTACCTGCCCGTGCGCGGACTGCGCCTGCTGCGCGAAGCCGTGGCTGACTATCACCGGCGCGGCGAAGGTTGTGCAGCCACTCATGACGACGTGTTGATCGGACCCGGCAGCAAAGAGCTGATGTTTCTGCTGCAGCTTGTGTACTACGGCGACATCGTGATCCCTACGCCGGCATGGGTCAGTTACGCGCCGCAGGCAAAGATCATCGGCCGCAACGTGGACTTTCTGCCCACCGACCCGGCCAACGACTGGTCGATGACGGCACAGCAACTTGCCGACCATTGCGCAGAAGACCCGGAACGTCCGCGGCTTGTCGTGCTCAATTACCCAAGCAACCCAACAGGCCGCACCTACACTGCCGAGCAACTGGAAGAGATTGCGGCAGTGGCGAAACGGCACAGGCTGCTGATCCTGAGCGACGAAATCTATGGCGAGCTGCACCACGAGGGCAAGCATGTCAGCATTTCGCGCTTCTACCCGCAGGGCACTATCATCAGCAGCGGCCTGAGCAAGTGGTGCGGTGCCGGCGGCTGGCGCCTCGGCACATTCACGTTTCCGCGGCAGTTGCGCTGGCTGCTGGACGCGATGGCCAGCGTCGCCAGCGAGACCTACACCAGCACCAGCGCACCGATCCAGTTTGCCGCCGTTCGGGCGTTTCGTGGCGGCACCGAGATTGAGCGTTACCTGTGGCGCGTGCGCCGCGTATTGAAGTCGCTGGGAAACTGGATTGCCGAACGGTTTAACGCGGCGGGCATTCGCACGCTGGCGCCGCAGGGCGCGTTCTACCTGTTTCCTGATTTCGGGCCGCTGCACGACAGCCTGCGCAAGCGCGGCATCACCGGAAGCGCCGGTTTGTGCGAGAAACTGCTTGAAGACACGGGCGTGGCGATTCTACCGGGCCACGACTTCGGCCGGGCCAGGAACGAGCTGACGGCGCGTCTCGCGTACGTTGACTTCGACGGCGCCCGCACATTGAGCATGCTCGAAGCCGACGAGAACGTGCAGATCGACGAGGACTTCCTTTTCACGCACTGCCCCAACGTGGTCACCGCCACCCGCCGTATCTGCGACTGGGCTAGCGGCTCGGGCGTTTGAACATTGTGTCGTCGCCGGCGCGCAGTCCCAGCCGGGCCGATTCAAAACGCACGCTTAACCTTCTGAACTCCCACTGCGCCTTGCCGTCTGCGGCAAGCACGAGTTCCCCGTCGGCATTGCGCACCGGCAACGGGTTGCCGTTTTCATCGCGCGCGTATCGGATGATCTCCACTTCAAAAGCGCCCGTCTGCGCGTCTAGCAGGCCCTTGAGCACTTCGCGGTCCGGCACTTCCTTGCCCGCAAGGGACGCGATCACATCGCCGACCATCAGGCCCAGCGCGTGTGCGGCGCCGTCTTCGCTGACTTCGGTCACGCGTACCACGGGTACGCGCAGGTACTGCGCCAGCTCGGGGTGGCGGTTTGCCCACCATGCCGCGTAGTTCACGCGCCCCGGGTGCGGTGCCTTCACGTCGCGCCGCTCGCGAACCGCAAAGTAATGGCGAACGCGCGCACCGGGGCCGGCATCACGGTCTTCATAACGCCAGCCCTCGAACGCAACTTCGCGCTCCAGCGCATGCCGGCTGATCGCGGCCGAGCGCTGGCTGCGTTCGTCACGCACGGTTGGCGGCACCCCCACACCGGGCCAGCCCGCTTGCGTGCGAGCGCGGAACTCCTTTTCGGGGACCGTAAGCCCGACCGCGGACTCCACCCGCGCGATCAGCACTCGTCGTTCTTCTTGCAGGCTGGCCAGCGACCACACGCGTACACTGTCGTCCTGCGAGCCCGAGATCATGGTAGTTGCATCCGGGCTGATGCTGGCGCGCGTCACCGTCTCTGCGTGGCCCTTGAGCACTGCCAGCGGCGCGCCGGTCCTCGCGTCCCAGATGCGCAGCGTTCGATCCTGGCTGGTGCTGACCAGAAACCGCGCGTCGGGCGAAAAACGCGTGCCAAACACGGCGCCCTCGTGGCCGGCCAGCGACAGCACCCGTGCCCCTGTGGCGGTCTCAAAGACTTCGACCAGCCGATTTGTCCCGGCGGTGACAAAGCGGCTGCCGTCGGGCGAAAAGCGCACGCCAAACGCGTACCCGCCGGTCAGGTTGATGGTGCGCAGCACCTTGCCGCTTTCGACCTCGGTGACGAACACCGTGGCATCGTTGGCGCAACTGACACACAGCCGGCCATCGGGTGACAGGTCGGTGCCCATGATGAACTGCGAATGGCGGCCCACCTGCCGCAGTTCTTTCAGCGTGGCGGAATCAATCACGTGGTTCTGGCGATAGTGCGCAAACGTGAACACGCCGCCGGCGCGCGAAACCGACACGTCAAGACACACGTCGCCGCTGGCAAGACGCCCGAGCTCGGCGCCCGAAGAAATGTTCCACACAAACACGCCCGACGTGCCGGCCGCCACGACGCGATCGTCATCCAGAAACTCGGCGGAAAAGAAGCGCGCAAGCAGCACATGAAAACGTGCCAGCTGCCTGCGCGTTGCTGTCTCCCACACAATCACGCTGCCGTCCCAACTGGCCGTGATCGCGCGCTTGCCGTCGGGTGAATGCCGTACATCCATCACGTCCATCGTGTGGGTCGTAATCGCGCCGCCCTGGGCGGGCGGCATCGCCCACACGCGTATGTCGCCGTCGGCGCCGCGGGCGGCAAACGAGCCGCCATCGGGACTGAAGGCAATGGTCGTGGGCCAGGTGTCGAACCCGCTCAGCACAGCCCGTTCGCGGCTTTGCTGGAAGTCCCAGATTCGCAGGGTGCCGTCGGTTGACGACGTGAGCAGGTAGCGGCCATCCGGGCTGAAGGCCGCGTTCACGACCAGGCTGGTGTGCAGCTTGAGGGTATCGACCACGTTCAGGGTCTTGCCGTCGCGGATGCGAACTTCGCCCTGCATGGTGCAGCAAGCGACAATGCTGCCGTCGGGCGACCAGGCCGTGAACGTCTCGTTGCTGGCATCGAGGCTGATCAGCGTCCGCGTCAGCTTCAGCGATGCAACGTCAAACACACGCACAAACAGGTCGTCCAGCATCGGGCTTGAGGTCAACAGCGTGCTGCCGTCGGGGCTGAACGTCGCGTTTACAAACACGCTGCCGGCTTTGCCTTCGCAGATGCCCAGCTTGCGCAGCCCGCGTGACTCAAACAGGTGCACACGCTCGTCACAGGCGGCAAGCATCTCGCCGTCGGGGCTGTAGGCCAGCCCGCCTACGCCGCCGCCAATCTCAAGCACGCGGGCGCCCTCGAGGCGCGGCAAGCCGGTCCGCGGGTCCAGGTCAAAGACCATCACCTTGCCGTTCTGGCTGCCGACTGCCAGCTCATGTCCCGCCGGATGCAGCGCAACGCTGAGCTGCTGCGACGGCTGCGCATTCAGGGCAGCCACCTGCTCGCCGGAGGCCAGGTCATAAAACAGCACGCGGCCATCCGGCGTACCTGTCACCAGGATGCGCCCGTCCGGAGAAAAGCGCACTGGATAGAACTCAAAGATCTCGGGCAGGCGCTCCAGCTTGCCAGGAAAGTGCCACAGCAGCGGCATGACGCCGTCCCATGCCATGATCGCGCCGCGTGCCTCGGGCTGCTCGGCGGTTCGCAGCGCTGCTGCGGCAAATGCCAGGGCGGCGTTGTGGTCGTGCTCGCTTAGTGCCAGTCGAATCCGCATGGCATAGGCGTCAGCGAGGGTCTTGTCCCAACCCTCGAGGGCCAGTTGCTTGGCAGCCGTTTCGCTGCGGGCGTCTTGTTCGGCCTTTTCAGCTTTCTTCTGTGCCTGCCGGGCCTCGTCGGCCTGGGCCTCGGCGCGTTCCTTCTGCTCGCGAGCCGATTGCTCCGCCAAGCGCGCTTCGCCGTATGCAAGTTTGGCTTCGCGTCCAAGAGTGTCGGCTTCCTGGCGCTTCTGTTCGACCAGGTCGCGCTCTGAGCGCAGAGTGAAGTAGTGCCACACCGCACCGGAAATCAGCAACCAGAACACCAGCATGCCGACGATCATGGCCTTCTTGTTCTTGTCGACCCAGCGCGCCACCAGTTCGCGCGTGCTGTACTGGTAGGTGCTGAGCGTGCGCCCGTCGCGGAAGGCCTTGATCTCGCTTGCAAACTCGCGCGCGTTGCGCAGCCGGTCAGACTTCTCTTTGGCCATCGCACGGCCGACCAGGGCCTCAAGTTCAGGCGGAATCTCGGGTGCGATGGCGCTAAGGCGCAGGGGCTTGCCGTGAATCACCTGCTGGATAATCAATGCAGCCACCGGCGCCTCAAACGGCGGCTTGCCGGACAAGATCTGGTACAGCACGGCGCCCAGCGCGTACACGTCGGTCTGTTCGTCGATTTCGTCGAGCTCTCCGCGCGCCTGCTCGGGCGCCATGTAAGCCGGGGTGCCTACGATGCTGCCGTCAAGCGTAAGCTGCGCGCTGTCTTTGGCGACGACGCTCTGGCTCAAGTACCGGGTACTGGCTGCCAACTGGTCGCGCACCGTGTCTTCCTGGCCGCGCACCCGCGCCAGCCCCCAGTCAAGCACGACGGTTTCGCCATACTCGCCGATCATCACGTTTTCGGGCTTGAGGTCGCGGTGAATCACGCCCTTGCTGTGCGCGAACGCGATGGCGTTGCATACGTCTACAAAGTTGTCCAACAGCTTCAGGCGTGCCGCCAGCTTTTCCTTCTTGTTGAGCGACATGTCGCGCTCAATCTCGGTCAGGCGAGCCGCAAGTGTTATCCCGCGCACAAAGCGCATGGTGTAGTACAGGCTCTCGTCGGCGTTTTTGCCGATCTCGTATACGCTGACGATGTTCGGGTGTTCGAGCTGGCCAGTGACCTTGGCCTCGCGCAGAAATCGCTCGGTCAAGCCGCGGCTGCCGTCGCTGTCTGCGGGCGTGCTTCCGCCGCCGCGGCGCGACGGCAACAGTTCTTTCAGGGCAACATCTCGGCCCACTACATTGTCACGCGCGATCAGGATGCGCCCCATGCCGCCCCGGGCATGCTCTTTCTGCACGCTGTATCGCTCGTCGCGGGCAACGGCGCGCAGGATCTGGCTGCTGGGCTTTTTCGTTGAGACCGCCCCCACGGGAGGCTGCGTCGGGCGGTTTGAGTCCGTCTGCGACTCCGATGCGTCTATCACATCATCATCAGGGCTGGCAACGAAGCGCGTGGGGCTGATGCTCAGCAGGGTGTCGCGGATCGAGGCCTGTTCGCGACCGCTTGCTTGCAGTGCGCCGATCGCGGCCATCACACTGTGATCCAGTTTCAGCCCCTCCAGGTTCTGGCCCGCATCCAGTCGCGCGGCAATCACGTCAACCAGGTCAGGGCTGATGGCCACGGTGCCGCCATCGAACTCGTCGGGCAACTCAGGCACGCCATGGGGCACGCCGAACCCGCCGGCAATGAGTTCCGCAGCTTCGTCCGGTGTGAGCCTTCCCTCACGGACCGCAAGTACGGCAGCAATCACACTTTTCTGTACCGGAGCCATTGAGCGGCCTGTTTTAAGGCCAAACCGGCAGATTGCCAGCCGTGCAGCGCAGGCGCGCTTAATGATTTGTTTACTTTCTCTTAATAACCCTCTGGGGGTTGCTATGTTCGCGCTCGGTTTGGCCGGAGCCGCCCTTTTATGGATGCATCAGCCTGGTTCACACTCGCCTACACGGTACTCGGCGGCTTGGCGGTGTTCCTTTTCGGCATGAAGATCCTGAGCGAGAGCCTGCAGGCGCTCGCCAGCGATTTCATTCGCAAGCTGATCAGCTGGCTCACGAACAATCGTGTCGTCGCCATGGGCGTTGGCGTGGTGCTGACGAGCATCGTGCAATCCAGTTCAGTCACAACGGTGATGCTGGTGGGTTTCATCAATGCCGGCCTGATGAATCTGACGCAGGCCGTGGGCGTGATCCTGGGCGCCAACATCGGCACGACTCTCACAGGCTGGATTATTGCCATCAAAGTCGGCAAGTACGGCCTGCTGCTGGCGGGCATCGGGCTCGCCCCAACTTTTTTTGCCAAGAAGACCAAGTGGAAGAGCGTCGGGCGCATCCTGATCGCCCTGGGCCTGATCTTTCTTGGACTGGAGTTCATGTCCAGCGGGTTCAAGCCGCTGTCGGCTACGACCGACTTCCGCGACGCGATGGCCTACTTCACGGCCGACAATCTGTGGTCGATCCTGGCATGCGTGGTGATCGGCTGCCTGCTCACGTTCGTGGTGCAATCCAGCAGCGCCATGCTGGCGATTACCATGTCACTGGCGGCCACCGGCCAGATTGAGTACCAGACAGCAGCGGCGCTGGTGCTGGGCGAAAACATCGGCACGACGGTGACCATGCACCTGGCGGCGATGGGCGGCACGCTGGACGCCAAGCGCGCAAGCTGGGCGCATATCATGTTCAACGTGATCGGTGTCAGCTACATGGTGCTGCTGTTCCCGTGGTACACGCAGTTCGTGACCTGGTTCGTGGAATCCACACCCGACGCGGTTTCGACGCTGTTCAGCGTGCACGGCGAGGGCACGGCCGCGCATGTCGACCCGCTGATCATGATGAAGATCGCGGCTGGACACAGCCTGTTCAACATCACCAACAACCTGCTGTTCCTGCCGCTGCTGCCTTTGCTAGTGAAGTTCGTGGTCTGGCTGAAACCTGACAAGGGCAAGACCAGCAAGAAGCGCCTGAAGCTGTCAGGCGACCTGTCGAAGATATCGCCAGAACTGGCACTGGAAGAAGCCGAAGGCGAACTGCGGCTGATGCGTGAAGTACTGGTTGAGGCCATGGAGAAGTCCATGGCATACGCGCGGCTGAAGCAGGACGACGAGGCCATCTTTCAGCGCGTGGACCACCTGGAGCAGGTGACAGACAACATCCAGATGGAAGTCACGCTGTTCATCACCGAAGTGCTGCAGTTGCCGATGACGGCTGAGCAGGCCAAGCGTGCCTACGCGCTGATACGCATCAGCGACGAAATGGAGTCGGTCGCGGACTATTGCCAGAACCTGGCCAAGTACCGCGCGCGCATGTTCCGGGACGGCCTCAAGCTCTCTGATGCTGCAAACCGTGAGCTCGACATCATCATGAAGCAGGTAGAAGAGTTCGCGCGGGCCGGCATGGAGTTCGTGGTCACACACCATGAAGCCGACATGCATGACGAAGACGTACGCGCGCTGGTCAGGATGGCCGACGCCATCAACGTTGCGGCTGACAATGTGCGTGACAGCCACCTGGCGCGCGTCAAGGACGGCAGTTGTGAGCCGCTGGCGGGCATGGTGTTCAGCGACATGGTGGTGGCCCTGCGCCGCATGAAGAACCATACGGTCAACGTGATTGACGCCCGCATCGGCCGCTGGGAAGAACGGCGCGAGGCCTTGCGCAATCTTGAGCGCGACGCCAGCGACGAAAGCACTCGCCTGGCTGCCACGCACGGGTAGTCGCGGGCTCTCGCGAGTTACCGGAAACAAGTCTAGGCTCGCCGACGTTGCCATGCGCAGGAGCCCTCATGACGATCGTGATTCCGAAAGACTTTGAGGCTGTGGTGTTCACGCCGCCCGCCAGGGTCGACCACCACTCGGTTCCCCAGATCCTGGAAGCGACAGAACGCGCCGGTATCCAGAACGTAAGGGCGCACCGCATACTGCACATGCACCAGGTTGAGCACATTGACAGCGCTGCCGTGGCCGGCCTGCTGGACATCATCAAGCGCGCCACCGAATTCGGCAAAGAGTTCGTGGCCTGCGACCCGCCGCCGATCGTGCACAGCTACCTGGACATTTACGGCGCCGCACCGCTGTTTGAAGGTCGCGTACTCAGCAGTAACAACGATGGCACCTACCAATCGGACGTGCTGTCGTTCGTACCGCCATTCGTGCCCAACCCGGCGGGGCGATTCGACGTCTACAAGGGCGGCAAGGTACGCAGCTATCAACTTGCGGGCGATGAACTGGTTGAAATCTCCCCCGTCAAACTGGATACCCACCCGCCCAAAGTGCCGACGCGCGCTCTGGAGATGGGCGTGCACGATGGCGCCGAGGTCAAGGTGATCGAGTCAACCGGCTACGTCATGCTGCGTCGCCACATGTGCGGATGCGACGCCACGCACAAGACCTTCGACACGCTGCACCAGTTGCACGCATGGTACCGCAACAAGGGGTTCGACTTCGGCGGCATAGAACTTTGGGCCAGCGACATCCCGGCCGGCATTGTCACCGAACGCATTACGTTCCGCGACCGGATGCACATGGAGCAGTTCCGGACACTGCTCAAGATTGACGAAAGCTGGAAGGTCATCGACGCGCCGCTGCACGACGTCGAAGAAGAGCACTACTACCTGTACGCCGAACTTACTTGACGGCTTCGATCACGGTGCGCTGCACCACGGCACGCATGTCCCAGAACAGCTGGTTTTGTGCGTCTTCGCGCACTTTCTTCTGATATGCGGTGTCCTTGCCGTCACCCTTGCTGGTGCTGAACTTGACGTCCTTCGAGTTGCGGACATCCAACGCACCGCCACCGAGCAGCGCGCCCCCGGCAATCTCGAACAGAAACCACCGGCCCTGAAAGCTGCCGGACCGGAACGACGCCACCGCACCGTACTCGCCGCCGCTGGCGAATGTCACTACTCCGGGTTCGTACGCATCCTGCACGACGACGCACACATAACGAAAGGAAAGCAGCGTCGCGAAGAGTTCCTTCAACTCAGTCGCTGACTCATTCGCATCCCCGGCCAGGGCGCGTTCGATCTCGTCAAAGATCTTCGTTGAACCAAGCCCGTCGACTAAACGCTCGCGGTTGTCCTGGTGAAAGTCGCCACTCTCGGGCAGACCGAGCAACATACCGTTGCCTTTGGCATCCTTGTCCCAACCGGTAACCAGCACCGGCGCAGCGCGCTCGCCCAGTGCAAGTGGGGCCGGCTTACCTTCCTTGGCGGCCGCTTGGGCCGCCGACGCGCACGCATACATCGCGTCAAGCTGCGCCCTGAGGCGAGGCCGGAACTCATCGATCGCGGCAGCGCGGTCGGCATCTCGTTTCTTTTGACGCTCGTCGCCATCGCCGGAACATCCGACGGCGACCAGCACCCCACAAAGCAAGAGCAAGTGAAACGTACGATACATATGGAATTCTCAACCCGACGACAGGCGCCTGCGCATTCCGCCACCGGACCTACTTCTCTTTCGGCGGCTCGTACACGTCGTGGCATGCGCCGCAGGTTTCGTTGATCTTCTCACGCGAAGCCGCGGCTTTGGTCCAATCGCCCTTCCGGGCGTGCTTGGCGTACTCTTCGGCGTGCTTCTTCATCGCGTCGACCCAGTCCTTGAAGTCCTTCTGCTCGCGGGCGAGTTTGTCCTTGTTTTCACCCTTCAGCACCTTGCCGTCATAGCGCAACACTTTTGCGGCAGCCGCCGCGATGACGTCGGCTGCCTCGGCGGCCTTTTCGCCCATCTTCTTCTTGTCGTTGATCTTGAGCTTGTTCCAGGCGTCCTTGACTTCCTTTTCCATCAGGTCGTCAAACTCGGCCTTGGTCAGGGGCTTTTCGGGCTCTTTCTTCTCGGCCGGTTTCTCGTCTTTGGCTTGGCCGGCGACCATGCCTGCCGCCGCGAAAGCGAAACCGAGTGCCAGAAACAGCACCGCAATCTTGCGATATGGCATTATCCACTCCTGTCAGGCCCCATAGCTACCAGCGGCAGCCCGTGTATATTACCGTCCCCTCATGCGGCTGGTAGCGCCAAATCTTTCGCACAATTTTGGCGAATTGTCGTAACATGATCTCTTTGCTTGGGGATGCAGCATGGCGCAGGGCAAGAAGCAGCAGTCCGAAAAGGCCGCAGAGCCTACGCCGGGAATGGTCACGCGCATCTTCGACCGCGTACGCCAGATCAAGCGCGCGCACCCCGAACTTTCGCGGCAGATCGATGCGATGGAAGGCGAGATCCGCGACCGGCTGATGTCGATCAAAGACCGGATCGATGAGTTTCCAGCCATGGAACGGGAACTGATCACCGTCCTGGTCATCAACGGCATACACAAGATGTGCGACGAGATCCTGATTGACGATCTCGAGGACGCCGAGAATGGCGAGTAAGCAGGAAGTCATGCTCATGGCCCTTGCTGTAAAGCAGGGCCTGATCCAGAAAGAGCAGGTCCAGGAATGCATGGACCTGCAAACCGCCCTCGCGGAGCAGAAGGGCATGGACCTGCCGTTGGTCCAGATCGCCCTCAAGAAGAAGTATCTCACGCCCGAGCAAGCCAGCAATCTTTCGGGCGGCGCGATCGATATCCCGGGCGTCGGCGACCACGTCACGGTGCAGATGGCCAGCACGATCAGCATCTACGAGATTCACAAGGAAATCGGCCAGGGCGGCATGGCCACAGTCTTTTTGGCCACTCACAAAGAGTCGAAGCGCAAGTGCGCCCTGAAGGTGCTGTTTCCCAAGCACGTCAAGAACGAGAAGTTCGTCCAGCGCTTTCTGCGCGAAGGCCGACTGCTCAAAGAGTTCGAGTGCGAAAGCATTGCCAAGGGCTTCGAGTACGGCAAAGCCGGCAAAGAAAACCCGCTGTACTTCATGAGCATGGAGTACATCGACGGCCCCAGCATCCAGGACCTGCTGGACCGCGACGGGCCCTTTGACGAACAAAAGGCGATTTACGTGATCACCGAGGCCGCCCGCGGCCTGGCGTACATGCAAGAGCGCGGCGTAGTCCACCGCGACGTGAAGCCCGACAACATCATGTGGGCCGGCGATGGCCGCGTCGTGCTGGTGGACCTGGGTTTTGCGGCGCCGATTCGAAAGGACCTTGCAGGCCAGTACGAGGATGAAACTTGCGGCACGGTGCAGTACATCAGTCCCGAGCAAGCCAAGGGCCAAGCCGACTTGGACATCCGGGCGGACATCTACAGCCTGGGCGCCACGCTGTACCACATGGTCGTCGGTGAGTTGCCCTTCACCGGCAAAGACAGCATGGAAGTGATGGCCAAGCAGGTGATGGAAGGCCTGAACCAGCACAGCCTTAAGGGCGGCAAGATCAGCGTTCACATGCACTACTTTATCGAGAAGATGATGAGCAAAGAACGCGACTTCCGATACCAGAGTGCGCGCGAAGTAGTGGACGACGTGACCGAGGTGCTGGAGGGTGCAGCCGACCTTCAGTACAACCCTGCCAACGACCCCGGCAACCCTTTCCAGTTCAAGCTTGGCGCCGGCAATCCTCACAGTACCCAGCGCATGACGGCTGTCGGCAATGCGACCGGCAAGTTCAACCCCGTGCCCGGGCCAAACAACACCAGCGTGCGTATTCGGCCGAACGGCCAGAGCGTTCGTCTTCCGGGCGCCGGGACGGTCAAGGGCAACACCAGCAGTGTGCGCAACGCCATCCCATCCAAGACCAGCACCGGCAGCCTGCGCAAACCGCCGGTGAAACCCGGCAGCAGCCTGAAGCTGCCCAACGCCACGCAACCACCGCCGACCAACCCCGGCCACAAGTTGCCCAACAAGAGCGTGCGCCTGCCCCACAAAAAGGGCGAAGGCGCCTAAGCCGGTTTCCAGTGCCGTGGCGGCTTGTCCCTGTGCTGCACGGTGACCAGCGTGCCGTCGGGCCCGACAATGACGGCGATGCCGCGGAACTGTTCGAGGCTAACGCGAAACTTGCGCCGCGCCTTGACCGCCGTGCGCCGACCCAGAAAGTACGCGAAACAACCGCGACCAGCCCAGAAGCACTTGCCGAAGGTGAGCACAGCGTCGATGGCGTGGTCCGAGATGGAACGCGAAGCCTGTCGCCACCGCGCATGATTCGTGATCTGCAGTCCGTGCATGACTTCCCCCTTTGGTTGCTATCAGTGTACCGGGCAATGCGACACACGATCTCGGCACACCCCACGAGTGCTGCGCTCTCTTGGCACCAGTCGACGCGCAACTCACGTTGTTGAAAGACTTTGCGGCGGATTGTGGTTTCAAGTTTCCAATCTCAAACCCACCCCCGCACCTTTTTTTTCGGGTGGATATTGCAGCGCTTCCGTGGGGCATCTTCATCCCCCACACAATCCTGAAAACACTGCCGAAACAGCGTCCGCGGCTTCCTGTGGTTGGCGCATGAATTGGAGCGTCGCGTAGGCTGTCTGGTCTCTGTTGATGCACCGCCCGTTGGCGTCGTGCCTTGCCAGCGCGGCTATAAGCCCTAAGCTGAAGGGGTCGTGAGTTGTCCGCGCAGTCCCGATTTCGGGGCTTCCCGGACTCCTCATCGCAAGTCTTGAGGAGCAACGCATGTCCACGGAAACGGCGGACGACAAGCCAAAGTCCGCATCGCGCAAACACACATTTGCAGGCACTGATGCTGACCGCATGGAACGCGCCGCTGCGCTGATGAATCACCAGTTCAACGACATCACGCATCTGCGCAACGCGCTTACGCACAGCAGCGCCAAGTCAAACAAGCACCCCAGCAACGAGCGCATGGAGTTCCTGGGCGACGCCGTGCTGGGCCTGATCGTCAGCGAAATGCTGTATGACTGGTACCCCGACTTCCCCGAAGGCGAACTGACACGCGTGAAGTCCGTCGCCGTGTCCCGCGCGGTACTCGCCGACCGCGTGCGCGAGCGCGGCTTTGCCGAGTTGATGTACCTGGGCAAGGGTGTGCGCCGCGAGGGCGGGGCGCGCTTGCCGGTCAGCATTCTGGCCAACCTGTACGAGGCGTTGCTGTGCGCAGTGTACGCCGACGGGGGCCTGAAGGCAGCGCGCAAGTTTGTCGAGGACGACCTGGGGCCCGTGATTCGCAGCATCACCAGCCACCAGTTTCAGCAGAATTACAAAAGCGCGCTGCAACACCTGGTGCAGTCGCGCAACGAGCGCGCGCCGACTTACAGGGTCATCACCGAAGTCGGCCCCGACCACCAAAAGGAATTTCACGTGGTTGTTCAGGTGGATGGTGTCAGCTTCGGCCCCGGTGTGGGACGTAACAAGAAAGAAGCTGAGCAGCGGGCCGCCAAAGCCGCGTTGACCGAACTGCTCAAAGAGTTCGACAAAGCCGACGATGATGACGAGCTCCTTGAGGTACCTATCCCTGAAGACGAATTCGACGACGAATAAGGATGTTGGCTTTGCCGCGCTGTTGGGCATGTCTGCGGGCGTACTGGTTGCCGTAGCGACCTGGCTGTCGCCGCTGGCAGCCATCGACCGGGCAGCGCTGGCGTTGATTGCCGTGACGTTGTCCATGCCGCTGGGCGTGGTCGCCGTCGGCCCCGCCGACAACTTGCGTGATGCCGTGCGCCGTGCCCTTTGCGCGATGACGGCCTGCGCTGCATTCGTGACGGTGCTGGCGGTCGCCGAGCCTGCCCTGTGGTTCCGGGCGCTCGTGTGGTGTCTGCCTGCCGCGCTGATCGGCGGCAGCCTCGCCGCACTCGGCCGCGTGCTCGGCGTTGCGGCTGCCTTCGGGTGGCTGGCACTGTGCGGACTGCCCTTTTACTTCGACGCGATGCCCGTGCTGCGCGACACCGCATCCAACTGGGCGTTGAGCGGATGCCCGTGGCTCGGGTTCAGCCAGGACGTGCTGGGCGGTGACCCGCTGCGTCGCCCGGTGCTTTATCTGGGGCGCATGAGCGGGCTTTCCGACAGGCCGGTCGGCGACTTGCTGGGCGCGGGCACGCTGTGGCTGGCGGGCGCTCTGTCGCTGGCAACGCTGATGGCGCGCTGCGGCGTGCGCAGGCCGGCAAGAGAAGCGTCGCCTGAAGTCGCGGCGACGTGACGGCGTGCAATGAGGATGGACCCATGCCCGGCCGCCTGATCCAGGATGCAACCGTTCCTGCTGCATTGTTCGGACCCTTCGGTGCCGACTTCGCCGACGCTTGGGCGCCGCGCTACAACGTTGGGCCGGGCCAGAGCGTGCATGTGGTCTGCATTCGCGATGGGCGCGTTGCAGTGCGGCCCATGCGCTGGGGCATCACCGCACGCCAGCGCGGCATCGGCGGCAGTCACAAGTTCTGCCGCAGTGAGTCCGCGCGCGACAAGCAGCCGTTTCGCGATGCCATCTCCGCGCGGCGCTGCATCGTTCCGATCACCGGCTGGTACGAATGGCCCGTGCCGAAAGAGGTTCACTGCGTGCGGCCGGTTGCGTCCGGGCCGCTGGCGCTGGCGGCGATCTATGCTGTAGGCGGTGAAGACATGTTTGTCATCCTTACCTGTGAGCCCAACAACTTCGTTAAGCCGCTTCACCACCGCATGGGCGTGTTCCTTGAGCAGGCGAACTGGGCAGCGTGGCTTGACCCGGCGACCGCGCCCGAAGTCATCGACGCGATGCTTGGGCAGTGCCCGGACGACTGGTTCACCGAGTATCGCGTCAGCGCGCGCGCAAGCCGGTTGCGCAACGATGACGCCAAGTGCGTCGAACCGCTGAGTGAGCGGACGCTCAAGCGCAAACCGCGGCCGAAGCCGTACGGCGGGCGACTTGGCAACCTTCGATAAAGTAAGAAGGACGGGCGGACCCGTCCTTCTTACTACGCACACTGCGTTCATGCCTTGCGTTTGCGTCGGGCTGCAGCAACGACCAGCAGCAACCACACCCAGACGGCGGCGCCAGCCGGTGCCGCCACGCAGCCACCACCGTCGCTGCTTCCGCCTTTGCTGAGATGCCCGGTGGCTGGCGCGACCGGAATGTGCAGCCAGCGCTCGTCCGTGCCACCCAGCGCGTCGGTGACGCGCACACGAAATGTGTACATGCCGTGCGGATCGACGGGCGTCCCGGTTAGCGTGCCGTCGGGGTCAAGCGTCAGGCCCGGCGGCAATGCGCCGGCCAGCTGGGCCCATGTGTACGGTGCCGTGCCGTTGCCGGCGGGCAGCACCTCGGCATACAGGTCGCCGACTTTTGCCGTGGGCAGGGTAGAGCCTGCAATCACCACGCCGTTGGGGTCTTCGCCCATGCCCGATAGCGCAAAGGTAAACGCGCTGGCCACCTGTGCATCATTGTGCGTGAACTCGACGGTGGCGGCTTTTGGCCCCTTCGCCAAAGGGTCAAACCACAGCACGAATGAAGCATAACTGTTCGGCGCAATCACCAGCGTCATGGCGGCGTTGTCGATGCCGAAGTCGCCAACATGCGTCCCGGACAGCACGGGCAACGCGCCCAGCACCAGGCTTTGCCAGCCGTCGTTGTGAACGAACACATCCAGCGGCATGCTTGCACCGGCATTCACGTCGCGGGGCGCGAACTGTGTCGGCCCGGCGGCCGCGGCCCCCGGCGCGACCTGCGTGCCGTTGGGTGCGGCAAGCGTGACGCGCAGCACCGGCGCATTGATGATGCCATAGCCGGCAACGTTGAACTCAAACGGCGTCGCGGTGCCCGTGTCGTTGTGGGGTAGACTGATCAAGGCACCGCGAGCGCCGGTTGCCGTTGGCGCGAAGTGAATCACGAAAGTCGTGGACTGCGATGGCTGGACCAGCAGCACGGTCTGCGTCGTATCCAGCGAGAATGCCGGGTCGCCGGTGATGGTAGGAAGCTGTGTCAGCACCAGGTCCTGGTTGCCGGCGTTTTCAATTTCAATCGTCAGGCTTGCCGGCGCGCCATAGATGTCCACGTTGCCGAAGTCCAGGCCGCCAACGGCACTTGAACCATTAGAGATCAGGCCGCCCGATGACGTGTCCAGCACCCGGATCACTGGCCCCGCCGATGCACCCACACCGCGCAAGCCGAAGGTGAATGGCGACGTGGTGTTGCCTGCGGTGTGGGTGAACGTCACGGTCGCGGTCTTGATGCCTGCGCTGGTCGGCTTGAAGCGCACATAGAACCACACGTTGTTCTGGCCCTGGGCCGGGACCGAGGTCCACGGGTTCAGCCAGTACAGTTCGAACTCGCCAGGATCGCCGCCCGTCAGCGACGGCGGGTCCACGGAGAATGAATTGCTGCTTGTGTTCTTGCATATGATCAGCGTCCAGTTGCTCGCGCCGCCGGCGATGGTGGTGCCGTAGTCACGCAGGCCGCCCCAGCCAGCGCCATTGAAAATTTCGTGCTGGCCGGTGCCGCCCGTGTTGTCTTCCCAGACATGCAGGCCCGGCTGCGGGCTGCCCGAGAACACGACGTCCAGGGTATCTGTTGCTTCAAAGCCTGCGCCCGACGGCGTGTCACCGCGGACATACAGCTTGAGCTGGAACGTCTGATTGACGCGATACGGTGCCACACCAGTGCACGTAAACGTCCCGTTCAGCACAACGTTGCTGCCCGCCGGCACAACAACAGGCACGCTCAACGCCCATGTGCCTACGTTTTGCCAACTGTCTTTATGCAGCCGATAGTCCTGGATGTCATAGTTGGTGGCACCGGCCTGGATAGGAATGGTGGCGCCAACCTCGAACTCGGTGATGGTCAGCGGCACCGTGCCGGGGTTGTCAACCAGCGCCGACCATTGGTGCACGCTGCCAGGATAGAGCTGCGGGTACACGATGCTCGAAATCGGGTTCATCAACGTGCCGGTTGTCTGCACGTCAAAGGCGCTTGCTTGCAAAGTGGTTTCCGGTTGTGCGCCGATCTCGACGTCGTCGATACACCACCCGGCAAAGTCATCGGGCATCGGCGTGACGCCCGGGTTGTTGTACGAAGCGTCCGCGGCGGGCCCGATGGCAAAGCGCACCTGTACCCGGGACTGACCCGCGGCGACCGCCGTGAGGTCGCAGTCGCACAGCGACCATGCCACATCGACCAGCGCCTCGGCGGTGCTGTCTACGCTTGGGTACCAGACCGTGGTCCAGTTAGTGCCGTCAACGCTGACCTGTACCTTTACGCGGTCAATGCCCCAGTCGGCGGTGCGCCGTGTGCTGAGCCAGCGCCGAAAACGAAGCCGTACACTTGCAAGCGCACTGCAGTCGACGATCGGCGAGACTGCCCACAGCGGCTGCGGCAGAAACCCGTTGTAGACGTAGTAGCTGCCGATGCTGTCGGCGAGGATCATGTTGTCGTGTGTGCCGGGTGTGAAGTCGAAGTCGGGCTCGGACGTTAGTTCGCCGGTGCGATTGGAGCCGCCCCCGACATAATAGGTAGCGACGCTGCGCGTCCAGGTGTTGTCGAGCTGCCAGCCCATGTTGTTGGTGAACGTGTCCTTGAACGGTGCAGTCACCGGCGCGGGCAGCACGCGCACCGTCAGCGTGCGTTGCGCCACCACCTGCTGCGCGCTGGTAGCCTGCACCGTGACAGAATAAGTCTGCGCGCCATAGCCGGCCCCGGGCGACGGCGTGCCGGCCAACCGAAAGTTGTCGCCGGATGCGGTGAGGCTCAGGCCGGCAGGCAGCGCGCCGCCAACTACCGACCACTGAAAGGGCGTGCGGCCGTGCACCGCCGTGATGTCCGACTGGTAGGGTTGCCCCTCTATCGCTTCCGGAAGTTCAAGCGTCGCGACACTGAAGGTGATCGGTGCCACGTCGATCAGCCAGTCTTCGACTTCGCCGGTATAGAAGAAGCCATTTGGTACAAGCCGCGGGCCGCCGCCCATGTTTTCCTGCAGCGTGATTCGGACCGCTACCTTGTTCGCGCCGTTGCGTGCGAAGTTCCGCGTCGCGGTCAGGCGAATGTTGCTGAAGGTGAAGTTTGCCGGCCCCTCGACGTACAGCGGCGAGTAGCGATAGCGCTCGGTGGATTCCCACACACCGTTGTCGTTGGCGTCCACCCAGATGATCAGCCATCCCGACCCCTTCACATGGACGGTCAGCGAGTTGTCCGCCGACCAGGGGTTCCAGAAGGGCGTGCCGACGAGGCCGTCATCGTCGTCGCTGACCCAGTCGCCGCCGACGGGGTTATCCGGGTCGTCACCGTTCAGGGCGCCAAGGCTGCTGCCCGAGTAGCTGCCGAAGTACGAATACATCGTGCCGTAACTTGCCGGCGCGTCGCCCGAGTCCTGCGCCGCCAGGTTTGCTGCCAGTGCCAGCAGGATCATTGTCGCCAGTGCCTTCATGGTTCTCCCTCTGTGCCCGCCGTTCCACGCAGAAGAAGTGTACCGAAACCGGAAGAATTGATTTAGACTGGCCGAAACTTGCCCTTCCGCTTTTCGAAGACAGAGAGGCGCCCTTGGAAAAACGGAAAGAAGCGGGCCGACCCGCCGACTATCAGGCCGCTGTGCGTGATCGCCTGAATGAACTCAAGGACCGCTACGGCCTGTCCGAGATCGCACGCCGTACGCAGACGCCGCTGACCAACGTTCATCGCTACATGCGCGAGGGCAAGGTGCCCGTGGAGTTCTGCTCGGCACTCGTGGATGCCTTCGAGATCAACCCCGCGTGGCTGCTGACCGGCGCCGGAGGTGCGCTGCTTTCTGAGGTTGACCCGGGCACCGCCAAACTGGGCGGCAGCATGCTTGAGCTGGTGCACGCCCTGAACTCGGTGGCGCGTATGCGGCTGGGTGCGCTTGCCGGCAAAGATCAGGAGAAGAAGCTGCGTGATCTGGGTGATGCGATCGACACCTATGAGCGACTGCGCGAGCGCATGAACGCCCAGACACGCCCGCTGATGCAGGAACTGGTCAACCGCTTCCGCATGTTCCACAAAGACATGCAACTTGACCGAGCCGAAGGCGTGCGCAAAGCAGCCCTGCAGGTCTCGCGTTTCTGTGACGACGAAGCGCTGCTCTATGACTTTGACCGGCTGCAGGCCATGCACGAACACCTTTGCGGGCGCGTTGACAACGCGCTGAAGTTCCACCAGCGGCTGTTCTCGCGCAACCTGCTTGAGGGCGGCCTTGCCACCAAGCAAGGCATCGACGAAGCCGGCAACTACGTGCTTTCTCTGCGCGACAGTGGACGCCTGCGTGAAGGTTTGCGCGTGTGCCAGGCGGCGCTGGACCTCACGACAGATGAGATGCACGGCACTCATGACTACCTTGAACTGGAGAGCATCGCTGGAGGGTTCCAGCTCGAGCTGGGGGAGATTCGCACGGGCCTGGCCCGGATTCACGCCGCGTACCAGGCCACAGCCCCCGAGAACAGGGCGTTTGTCGCGATATTCAAGGCCCGCGGCGAACTGCTGGCCGACCTGACCAGCATCGGTGAACTTCGCCGCAGGGACAACCCGTCGCGTGGCCGGGCACGCCTGTTGATGCGCGAGGCGGCCCTGGCCGAAGATGCAGAAGAATTGCACGTGCTGGTCAGCAAGTCGATCGGAGACTCTGTAGAGCAAGTGCCGTCCTTTGAGTACGAGTCGCATCGCGCGCTGCTGATTGACGCGCTGCTGACACGTCGCAAAGGCGCCCACCTGCGCGCCTATGAGAAGCTGCTTGAGACCACTCCGCCGCCCGTGAACTCGCCGCCACTGCGTGCTGTCATGTCGGCCATCCACCTGGCACAAGCCGCGCGCCTTGCCGGTGCACGTGCAAAGGCAGAATCGCAAACTCTGGCTGCCAACAAGGCGATCGAATCAACGCCGCCCGAATTCACGATCATGATCGACCTGCTGGGCCTGCACGCCCGCAACGTTGCAAGATGCCTGCTTTCGAAGAAGCACGCCGACCTGCGCCAGCGCTGGCAGCAATGGCTGCAAGACCGCATCGCGCAGGGCTATGGGTTCCTGCGCCGATTCCAGACGGCACCTTGAGCTTGCTTGCCCGGCGGCCAGCCCCCGTTAGCATGCGCCCATGAACGAGCGTGCCAGGCAGATTCTGCGCAGCGCCAAGTTGCGCGTCACCGGCAGCCGCACGGCGCTGGTGGCTGCACTGCTGGAACGAGAATTGCCCGTGAGCATGGATGATGCGGTGCAGATCTGCGGCAAGAGCGGGGGTGACCCCGCAACCATTTACCGAAACCTGCTGGCGCTGTGCGAAGCCGGCGTGCTGCGATCGGTCCGCGGTGTCGGGCGCCGTGAGATGTATGAGCTGGCCGGCGACGTTCAACACCATGCGCACAGCCACGCGCACGTAAGCTGCACGCGATGCGGGCGCGTCGAATGCGTCGAGATCGAGAAACTTCCCAAGCGCCCGGAGGCACCCTCCGGTTGGCGCGTGAATGAACTGAGCGTTACAGTGTGGGGCCTTTGCCCCGACTGCCAATGACTACCAGACGTCGGCGAGCAACACTCCCAGCAACAGCGGCAGATAGATCAACGACGCAAAAAACACCCCGCGCGTGGTCGCGCGCGTGCGCATCACCGCATTCAGGATGCCTGAGGCCAGAAAACCCAACCCAAGCACAAGCGCGCCCACTGCGTACAGACTGCCCGCCATGCCGACAAGCACGGGCAGGAAGCTGACAACCAGCAGCACCACACACCACAGCGCGATCTGCCCGGCGATGAAACCGCCTTCCTTGTCTGCAATCGCCAGCATCTTCATGCCACCACGCTCATAGTCTTCGCGGTACAGCCGCGCGATCGCCCAGAAGTGCGGCAACTGCCACACGTACAGAATCGCGAACAGGACGAAGGCTTCAAGGCCGATGGTGCCGGTTGCCGCGGCCCAGCCTGCCACTGGCGGCAGTGCGCCTGTGATCGCACCCACCAGCGTGTTTAGCGTCGTACGCGTCTTCATCGGCGTGTATACGCACACGTAGATCACGGCTGTCAGGAAGGTCAGCAGCGCGCACAACCAGTTCACCATGAACAGCAGCAACAACGTGCCGGCCAGCACCATCGTCAGCCCGAATGCCAGCGCCTCGCGGGGATTCATGCGGCCAGACGGCAGCGGCCGGTTACGTGTCCGGTTCATCAGCACGTCGCGGTCGCGCTCAATGTACTGGTTCAAAGCGGCCACGCCCGCGGCCACCATGGCCACACCGACCAGCGCCGTGCCCATGTCAAACAGATCGGGCATGCGGCGCAACGCCAGCAGATAGCCTGCGGCAACCGTGACCATGACCAGCGCTGACAACCTGGCCTTCGTCAACACCCAGTAGTCATGCAGCCGCTGCATCAACGGGTACTCCGGCAGTGCGCCGTGTTCGTCCGGAGTTGCGGAAACGACAAGCCGGTGCAGCCAGAGTGCCAGCACCGCGCTCAGCGCAAGGATGAGCGCTCCTACCGTCACGTGCGCGGTTCGCATCAGGGCAACCGGGCTGCCGGGTTCGAAGGAGATGAGGTTGCCGTTGGTCAGAATCCAGGGCGTGATACCGAGGAACACCTGAACCACCAGCAGCACGCCCAGCGCCATCCCGATGCGCCGCAACGGTGCGAACTGGCCATGGTGACGAAACACCCGCAGCAGCAGCCACAACACCGCCAACGTGACCGTACAGGCGCCTGTCACGTGTACCAGCACATGCTCGCCGGTTTGGCGCACGATCGTGCCCAGCGCAAGCTGCACAGTGACCAGCAGTCCCGCAACAACGCTCAGACGGCGGGTGCCGAGTGCGGCCTCAGACTTCTGCACGCTCCATGCCGCAATCCAGCGCGGCGATGTCACCACGGCAATGCACGCCAGAGAGGCGAAAATCACCTGTGCGGTGACGCCGTGGATCATCGCCTTGACGGCCCGGCGCAACTCCACGTCGTGGCCGCCGCCGGTCATGCCCAGCACGGCATCGCGTACTTCGGCATCGCTGACCACCAGCACCCGCAGGCCGCCCAGCAAGCCCTGCGCCGCGATCAAACCCAGGGCAATTGTGCCCAACCAGCGGCGGCCCCCTTTTTCTCCCTTCCACATGGCAACAGCCAGCGCGATACCAGCAAACCCGACCAGCGTGCCAATCACCCGATGACCGTCCTCGAATGCACGCCCGCCTTCGCTGCTCCACCACGTCGTAATCCACTCCCAGAAGCGCCACGACCAGCCGGGGTTTGTGTCGCCGGCCCGGATCGTCGTCACCATCGCCCCCACCGCAATCATGAACAGCACCAGCCCGACGCAAACCTGCGCCAGGCGGTGGGCCGCCCGCTGCCATGGGTTGAGGGTGTCTGCCGTCGGCTTCACGTCCGTGTTCTCACAGGTGCAGAGTATCTAAAGCAAGGTGCGCATTTCCACCATAACGAACCGCAGAATCAGCGGCGTCCCTCGCTTGCCAGGCGTTGCCCGCATTTCGGGGCGGCAACGTCCATTTCTGCGGGTTGGGACAGGTGTCTCATGGCAATAATCCACACCTAAAACACCCTGTAAACGCGCCCCGCAAAATGCTAAAGCACACCCCTCACGGCGGGGGCCGCACGGCGCCCGCACTCGTGATTTGGAGTGAGCAAGATATGGCGCGCAGGCCGCATTTCTGGCTGTTTGCTGGGGCAATCCTGATTGCTCTGGCAGCCGCGCTGCCTGCGCAGACTAACCGCCGTCTTCAGTACGAATTGCAGGGCGTGGATGTCATCGAACGCATCGGCGAGCGTATTCCGCTCGACCTGCCATTCACCGACGACAACGGCCGCGCGGTCACACTGGCGCAGTACTTCAAGCCTGGCCGGCCAGTCATGATCACGCTGAATTACGCCGACTGCCCGCAACTGTGCAGCCTGCAACTGACCGAACTTGCGCGGGGCCTCAAGGACATGGAGTGGATGCCCGGGCGCGAGTTCGTGCTGCTGACGATCAGCATCAACCCGGGCGAGACCTATGAGCGCGCCAAGCTTGCCAAGTTGCGCTACCTGGGTGCCTTGGGCAAGGCAGACGCCGACAAGGGCTGGCACTTCCTCGTGAACGAAGACGAGTCGAAAGTCCTGTCGCTGGCAGCCGCGCTTGGTTACAGCTACAAGTTCGACGCTGACAGCGGCGAGTGGCGGCACAAGTCGGCTGCGTTTGTGGTAACGGGCGAAGGCGTGATTTCGCACTACATGCGCAACCTGAACTTCGAGCCGCGGGATGTGCAGGCGCGCCTGGCAGAGTCTGCGGCGGGCAAGCTTGGAGAGAAGAGTGAAGACGAGACCGGGTTCGGTTTCAACTGCTTCACGCTTGAGTACACAGACAACATGGGCCGCGCGTTCATGTACATGCGCATCGGTGGTATAGGGGTGCTGGTTTTCCTGTTCTCGTTTGTCGGTTACTGGTGGATCTACGAGCTTCGGAAATCGCGGCGTTCAAAGTTGCAGAAGTTGCAGTTGAAAGTGGAAGCGACCTGATGATCTTCGTGCAAGGCCTGTCAAATCTGTTGCCGCTGGGGCGCGCCGGGTCGTTCTGGTTCCCGCCGCAGAGTTCCAGCGTGGCTGCCGGTCATGACTTCGTCTACGACCTGGTACTGTGGTTGTGCATCATCTTCTTCGTGGCCATCTGCGGCGCGACGCTGTACTTCATGGTGAAGTACCGCAAGCGCCCCGGCCATAAAGAAGAGGTCACCAGCACCCACAACACGAAGCTTGAGGTCACCTGGTCGCTGGTGCCGCTGGCATTGCTGATGGTCGTCTTCTTCATCAGCACGTACTGGTACCTCGAGATGATCACTCCGCCGGAAGACGACGTTTACGAGTTGAACGTGACCGCGCAGAAGTGGCGCTGGACATTCAAGTATTCCGGCGAGCCGGTTGGCGGCACGTACTTCTGCAAGGAACTTCACCTGATCAAGGGCCAGGCTTACCAGGCCGTGATGACGGCGCCGGATAACGACGTGCTGCACAGCATGTTCATCCCGGCCTTCCGCATCAAGCAGGACTGCGTGCCGGGGCGCTACAACCGCCTTTGGTTCCGCCCGATCGAGCTCAGCCCCCCTGAGGGCTTTGACCTGTTCTGCACCGAATACTGCGGCGACAGTCACTCCAACATGATCACCAAGGTCCACGTCTACGAGACTGAAGCCGAGTGGATTGCCGGCATCAAGAAAGACGGCGACCTGAAAGGCCTGAACCCAGAAGACCGGGGCAGGGCGATTCATGCGCAGTTCTGCAGCACATGCCACACCGTAGACGGCAAAGCCGGCACGGGGCCGTCCTGGGCAGGCATGTGGGGCAAAGACCGTGAACTCGCCGACGGAACAGTGGTGCCTTACGACGAGAACTATGTGCGCCAGTCGGTGCTTGAGCCTAACGCCAAGATCGCCGGCGGATTCGCCAAGCCATCAGCGATGACGCCGTTTGACTGGGGAACCGAGAACGAACTCTACTTTGACGGCATTATCGCCTACATGAAGACGCTGAAGTAGCTGCGACAAGGAAGAAGCAATGGCTGGTGGTGTTGTTGCAAAACCCGCTGCGCACGACAAACCGCGCAAGCATTACCTGAACCACATCAAGACCTTCGGGTCGTGGTTGGTCACGCTTGACCATAAGCGCATCGCGATGATGTACCTGGGCGCGGTGAGTTTCTCGCTGCTGCTGGGCGGCGTGTTTGCGATCAGCCTGCGCACCGTGCTTTGGAACGGCGCCCCCGCGGGCGCCGAAGACGGGATTCTCGGCGCGACGATGGAGCAATTCTACAACCGCATGTTTACGCTGCACGGCGCGGTGAT
This sequence comes from Planctomycetota bacterium, assembly GCA_020849795.1. GTDB lineage: Bacteria > Planctomycetota > UBA8742 > UBA2392 > UBA2392 > JADJRK01. Next base: position 70,094 of record JADZFR010000002.1, read on the forward strand.
GGTGTTTCTGTTCATTATCCCCGGCATACCGGCAGCACTGGGCAACTTCATTCTTCCCATGCAGCTTGGCGCGAAAGACCTGGCCTTGCCGCGCGTCAACCTGTTGTCGTGGTACTTGTACGTGATGGGCTTGTGCTTCTTCGTTGCCGTGCTCGTGTTCGGCGGCCTCGACACCGGATGGACACTTTATCCGCCCTATTCCATGGGCGGCGGCAGCCAGGGACAGCACGTCTGGATGAGCCTGATTTTCGCGTACATGGCTGTGTTTATCCTCGGCTTCAGCAGCATTCTCACCGGGCTGAATTTCATCGTCACGATTCACAAGCTCCGGCCGCCCGGCATGGGCATGTACGACATGCCGCTGTTTCTGTGGGCGCTGTACGCCACGTCCCTGATCCAGGTGCTCGCGACGCCCGTCATCGGCATCACGCTGGGCCTGAGCCTGATCGAGCACATGTTCCATGTCGGCATCTTCCTGCCCGAGTACGGCGGCGACCCCGTCATGTACCAGCACTTCTTCTGGTTCTACAGCCACCCGGCTGTGTACATCATGATTCTGCCGGCGATGGGCGTGCAGTCCGAGATCATGGGCACGTTCACGCGCAAGCACATCTTCGGCTACAAGGCCATTGCGTGGTCGAGCATCGCGATTGCGGCCATCGGTTTCATCGTGTGGGGCCACCATATGTTCGTGTCGGGCCAGTCGCCGACCGCGGGCATCATCTTCAGCTTCTTGACGTACCTGGTTGCGATCCCGTCGGCCATCAAGGTCTTCAACTGGGTGGCCACGATGTACAAGGGCAGCATTGACCTGAAGACGCCCATGATTTACGGGTTGAACTTCATCTACCTGTTCGGCATTGGCGGGCTCACGGGCCTGTTCCTGGCCAGCATCAGCAACAACGTGCACCTGCATGACACCTACTTCGTGATCGCGCACTTCCACATGGTAATGGTGGGCAGCACGGTCAACGCCTTCCTGGGCGGCGTGCACTACTGGTGGCCCAAGATGACCGGCCGCATGTACAACGAAACGCTGGGGCGCATTGGCGCGCTGCTCGTGTTCATCGGCTTCAACCTTGCGTTCATGCCGCAGTTCGTGGCGGGCACTCGCGGAATGCCGCGGCGCTATGCGAACTATCTGGACGAATTCACCGTGTTCAACCAGGCCAGCACGATCGGCGCCTACATTCTGGGCAGCGGCATCGGCTTGCAGGTGATTTACCTGATTCATTCGCTGTTCAAGGGTCGCAAAGCACCCGACAACCCGTGGGGCGCGGCCAGCCTGGAGTGGCAGTCCGAATCACCACCTGACTTCCACAACTTCACCAAGCCGCCAATCGTCACCGGCGCCTACGACTACGAAAACTGGGAGTACGAGTCTGAGGAAGCCGGATGGCGCCTCAAGCAGGAAGTCATCGACACGGGCAAGACGCTTTCGAAGGTTCACTAAATGAGCACGGGCGTAGCAGAACACGACACCAAGCACGAGACTCTGCCGGCGCGGCCGCCAGAGCTGGCGATGCACTTTGACAACATGCACCAGCAGTTCCACTCGGGCAAGCTGGGCATGTGGCTGTTCCTGGGACAGGAGCTGTTGTTCTTCTGCGGCCTTTTCACGGCCTATGCCGTGTATCGCGGCAATCACCAGGAGATGTTTCACTACGCCCACTACTTTCTTGACACCAAGATGGGTGCGGCCAACACGGTCGTGCTGCTGGTCAGTTCGCTGACGGCTGCGTGGTCGGTGCGCTGCGCGATGCTGGAGCAGCGCAAGGGCTTGCTGATCACACTGGCGCTGACATTCCTGTGCGCAGGCGCGTTCATGGTGGTGAAGTACTTTGAGTACGCCCACAAGCTGCATATCGGCGCCGTATGGGGCGGGGGCTTTCATGTTCAAACCGCCGACCTGCCGCCGGAACTGCTGGCCAAGTATCCCGAGATGACGGGCGAGAAGCTCAAAGACATGGGCGTCGGCAGCTTCTTCGCCGTCTACTTCTGCATGACCGGCCTGCACGGCCTGCACGTGCTGGTCGGCATGGGCCTGTACATCTGGCTGTTCATCCGCGCCCTGAAGGGGCACTTCAACCGTCGCTGGTATGGCGCGGTCGACAACGTGGCGCTGTACTGGCACATCGTTGACATCATCTGGATCTTCCTGTTCCCGCTGCTTTACCTGATCGGGTAGTGAGCCTGGAGCATCACAATATGTCTGAAGCGCACGCTGCACACGACGACCACCACGGGCAACTGCCCGGCACCATCGGCCACGTAAGCCCCTGGCAGACGCTGGTAAAGGTGCTGGTCACGCTGCTGATTCTCACGGTGATCACCGTCGGCATCGCGCAGATCGACCTGGGTCGACTGAATGTCGTGGGCGCGATCGGCGTTGCCTGCATCAAAGCCAGCGTGGTGACACTCTGGTTCATGCACTTGCGCTACGACAAACGCTTCAACTTCTTCATCCTGATCGGCTCGTTTGCGCTGGTGGCATGGATGATCGGCTACATTCTGTTTGACACGATGCTGTACCAGCACAACGTGCAGGACTACAAACGCGACCGGCAGGCGCCTGCCACGCCGTAGTGGGCAACTGAACGTGTTTCCTGAAGGCGCCCTGGTGGCGCCTTCTTCATGGGGGTCCTATGGCTGAACTGCTCGTCGGATTCGACCGGGTAACGAAGACCGACCCCGATGGCGTGCAATCGCCGCCAGAGGCCATCACCCTTGACTCGTCGACCCTGCTGCGCCACGTGATGGCCTTGGGCAGCAGCGGCTCGGGCAAGACTGTGTTCTGCAAGGCATTGACCGAAGAAATGCTGCGCGCGGGCATACCCGCCATCTGCATCGACCCGCAGGGCGACCTTTGCAGCCTTGCGCTTCACCTGGACGACCCGGAGTTCCTGGCCGAGAAAGGCCTCGACCCTGAGGCCGCCCGCGAACTTGCGGCAACCATCGACCCCGTCATTTTTACGCCCGCGTCGCGCAAAGGTGTCGCCATGTCGGCCGACCCCGTCGGCTCAGACATCAGCGGCATGCCTGATCGCGAGCGCGTCTACGCCATCACCGGCATGGCGACGATGATTGTAAGCCTGCTCGGGTACGACCTTGAGGGCGATGATGGCGCCGGCCTGGTCGCCGTGTTCGATCGCGCACTGACCGGCCTGCACAAGCGCGGCAAGTTTCCGCGCGATCTGCAGCAGTTCACCCACTGGCTGCTGCACCTCGACGATGCCGGCAAGGCCGAGTTCGCCAACCTGCTCGATGCGCGCAAGATCGACCAGGCCTGCCAGAAACTGGCACGCCTTGATGTCGGCGCGCGCCGCCTGTTGTTCCATGAAGGACTATCGCTCGATATTGACCTCCTGCTGGGCTTTGGCGAACGCGCAGCCGCCGATGACAGCAAAACCCGGCTTTCCATCATCTACCTCAACAGTCTGAACACCCAGGAGGACAAAGAGTTCTTTGTCGCCGCGCTTACAGAGCGGCTCTACGCCTGGATGCTTAAACACCCGAGCAAAGAGCCGCAGGCGCTGTTTTACATCGACGAGGTGGCCCCGTTCATCCCGCCAGTGCGCAAGCCCGCATGCAAGCCGGCACTGAGCCTGATGTTCAAGCAGGCGCGCAAGTACGGCATCTGCTGCCTGATGGCAACGCAGAACCCCGCAGACGTGGACTACAAGGCGATGGCGCAGTTCGGCACCTGGGCGCTGGGGCGCATGACCACGCGCCAGGACATGGCCAAGGTGCAGCCGACGGTCAAGTCGCTCGACCCGGTGCACGTGGACAAGATCATGGAAGAGCTGCCCGCGCAGAAGCCCGGCCAGTTCTTGTTGATCAGCCCCGACAACTTCGACCACACCCGCAGTCTGCAAACGCGGTGGCTTTACACGAAACACGAAACGCTCGATGAAGACCGCATTGAGCGGCTGGTGGACGAGTACACATTTCCGGTCGAGCCTGCCGAACCGGAAGTTACGCCGGAAGGCGAAGAGCCGCCCCCACCGCCTCAGACAATGCGCGAACGCTTCGACGCTCTGGAAGCGGAACTGAAGGCTACCTCGGCCAAGTCGGAAACAGCAGCACGCGCAGCCGAGCCGGAAGTGGCCGCGGACGCCGCCGACAATGACGAGATTGACGAAGAAGAAGTCGAAGAAGTGGAAGAGGTCGAGGCAGACGACGCTGAAGAACTCGCAAGCCCCGCAAGATCCGCATCCGCAATCCTTGCACCGCCAAAGCCCGACCCTGAACTGGAAGAGACCGACAAGTTGCTGCTGCGCGCCTCATCGATGGCTGCCAAAGACTTTGCAGCCAAAGCAGGCATCGGAGAAGGTGCCGCCCGCGCGCGTTTGCGCCGTTTGGTGAAAGCCGGCCGCGCCAAGGAATGGAAAGACGGGCGCGTGCAGCGCTACTTCAGCGTGGCCGGGGGCCTGCGCCCCGATCTCGGCCTAGATCGCAAGGTCAGCGCGCTGATCACACGCGTGTCCAGCAACGACGTCGAGCGCAAGGCGCGCGAGCTGCGGGGACGTACAAGCTTTTTCGGTTTGATCGGTGAAGACGAAGAGTTGCAGCGGGCAGAGGTCGAGTACCGGCTGGTCATGCAGCTGGGCTTCACCGAGAAGGTTACCCGCGCCTTCATCAAGCGGCTTTTCGGGCGCGACCACGACGAAATGGTCGACTTTGTGTACATGCACCCCTACAACCTGCGCATTGTCGTGTATGACGGCGACAAAGGCATCAGCCTGCACGACCAACCCGGCGAGTACGCCAGTCGCATCATCGACTTCGACGGCAAGACGACGCTGGAAGAGGCGGCGCCCGCAAACCTGAAACTGCGCGAATCTGACCTGAAGACTCGCAAGGCTGACGATGTGATCAAGGCCAGCTTCAAGCAGCGCTTTAAAGCCACGCCAAAGACCGTCAAACCGGTGTTCCTGCCCGTCTGGAACCTGCATTTTGGCTCGCCGGGGCGCAGCGCTGAACGCATCGTTACGATCGATGGCTTGACCGGAAACCCGCTGGAGTGGTAGCGGTCAAGGGTAAAGCGGCGACGGCAATTCGCACGTCTCGAGGCGGAGGCCCAGAAAGCCGCCCTTGAGCTTGATCTCATGCTCGGTGTACTTCCACACCGGCAGGCCCTCGGGGCCCAGCACCGGCTTGCCATCTTCGCCGACCTGCGCCACAAGACGCGCATCTTTGAGCAAGTAGCGACGCACCCTGACCATGTACTCGGCGCCCGGCTGAACCGAGCGAAGCTGGTTGAAGAAATCCTGTTGCGTCGTGACTGCGACGCCGTTGGCCTCCACAACCACGTCGTGGCTGCGCAGTCCTGCGTGCCAGGCGGGCCCCTGCTCGTTCACATACACAAGCACCACGATCGGTGTCGGGTCGCCCGGGTCTGCCGGCGGCGTGGCCGTGCTGATCTTCATGGCGGCCTGCAGGACTGCCCAGCGTTCATCGTTGCGCAGCGGCGCCAGCGTCGCGTCGCCGTTCACTGTCGTTGCGTCTTTCAGGCCGTTGCTGACCGCCGTGTGAAGGGCGGCAAAGCACTGCGTGATGAACTCGTCTGCCCGCTCGCGATGCTGCATTGGCGTCATGGCATCGAACGCGGCCTTTGCCTTGGCGCGCTCGGCGTCGTCCATGCCGACTTCTTCAAAGCGCGCATCCAGCTCGTGCGCTGACCAGCCCGCCAGCGCACGGGCACGACTGACCCACGCCACCGGGAACACATACTCGCCCGACGCGATACGTGCGTCGGCAAGTCGCAACGCATCGGCGTAATACTCGGCGGCAATCAACGCACCGACCAGGCGATACTCGGCCGAGGCAAGCTCATAGCGCTCTGTCGCCGGCGAGTCCGGCGCGATTCGATCACGCGCCTCTTTGAGGCGAGCCATCGCAAGCCGGTACTCGGCCACCTTGCTGCGGTGGCGACTGGCGCGCTGGATGTGGTACTGCGCCACGCGCACAAGTTCGGGCGTGGTGCCCGGGTTGCGGTTCACCAGTGCTGCACCCTCAATCTCCAGCAGGGCTTGGCGCACGAGGTGGTTGCTCATGCCGATCGTTGCCTGAAAGCCACCGAACGGGGCCAGGTTCAGCGCGTTGATACACGCGATTCGTGCCTCTTCGTAGCGCTCCAGATCCACCAGCGTCACGCCCATCAACGCCCACGACCGGAAGTCCTGCGGGTTGTGGGCCACCACGCTGCGGAAGTCGTTTACCGCGCGGCCCAGCGTCACGTTGCGCGACTCTTCAAACCGGGCGTCCAGGCCGGTGCCGCGGGCGGCCCCGTCTTCTCGTTCCTGCATCTTCAGCCACAGGATGCCGCGGTAGTAGTACGCGAGCCACTGCGTCGGGTCGGCATTGACCGAGTTGGTCGCCGCTTCAATTCCGTCCGTCAGCAGGCCCATGCCAAAGTACGCCTGCGACATGAAATTCCAGGCTGCCGCCGCCTTCGGGTTCAGGCGCGTGGCTTCAAGACCGTCCGAAATGCACCCGCCGAATCCCGTATCGCGCCGCAGCACGCAGCGGGCCGACCAGCCGCGCCAGTCATCGGGCGCGGCCTCAATCACTTTGGTAAACTCGGCTTCTGCGTCGGCAAACGCCGCGCGCCCGAGTGTCTGAAGGTGCTCGCCGTACTCCAGTCGATACCCGATGTGCAGCGGGTCCAGTGACACAGCCTTGGCAAAATCTTCGCGCGCATCGGCCACGCGCGCCCGCAACGCCAGAATGCGTGCCCGGTGCAGATAAGCGCGCGGCTCGTCGGGTCGCAGGGCGATGGCGGCCGTCAGGTCGGCAATCGCCGCATCCCCGTCAAGGTATGCGTTGCGCGCCAGTGCACGCGCCAGCCTGATCTCGTAGTGGTCAGGGTCGGCTTTCAGTGCTTTGTCGAAGTCGGTCATCGCGTCGGCAAGCAGCCCGGCCTCGGCACGCGACATGCCACGCACCAGCAGCGCCGTGGTGTTGCCTTCGGACAGGTTCAGCATGCGCGTGGCCGCATCGGCGGAACCGACAAAGTCGCCACGCGATCCACGCACGATGGCCAGATCAAGCCACTCGTCGGCCGACTGCGGGCCACGCAGCCGCGCCGGGAGCGGCAAACGGGCAAGCGCACCCTGAATGCTGCGCCAATAATCGATGCCTCGTCTGCGCACATTAGCCAGCAGTACATCCATTGCTTCGCCGCTGCCTGTGTCACCCAGCGCGATCCCCGCTGCCTCTATCGCCTCCGGCGTCGTGACCCGCTCAAGAAACTTCGCCAGCATCGGCACCGTGGCCGCCGGCTGTTCAACCTTGCCCAGAACCCGACACGCCAGTACCGAAAGATGAACGTCGCTGCGTGACCACTCCGCGCGCTGCCGCGCGGCAAGGCGATCCAGCTCTTTGCCCAGGATCTGTACGGTCTGGAACTCACGGTACTGCGAAAGCCGGCGTGTGTACTCGTCCAGTGTCGGTGCCGCCGGGTCTCGGCCGGCGCGACCGATGCCGCTGCGCACATCAAACAGCGCCTCGTCAATGCGCGTGGCGTGAAGGTTCAACAGAGCTTCGCGCGCTGAAGCGATGTCGGCCTTTTCGCGTCGGATCAGCTCTGCCGGCATGGAACTGCCCGCGACGAGGAACTCCGCAAGCGTGAAGTCGCCGTTCACGCACGCCAGCCGTGCTGTACGCTGGCGCAGTTGGTTCAACTGTTCGCGCTCGAGGGTAAGGTCGAATCGTTCAAACACGCCCGGCAGTTCTGCCCCGGCGGGCCCGTCCAGCAGGTCCAGCAGGTTCTGCCGCGCCGACACATAACCCAGGATGTTTGACAGCAGCACGCTGTTGCCGATCTGTTCGTCGGGCGACAGCTCCAGCATGCGCCGCGCGGGCGGCCCTTTCAATTCTGCATCGTATCGCGACAGGCGCTGCTCAAGGTCCAGCAGCGCGGGCTCAATCCGCATTCCCTCAATGGTGCCCAGCACCTGCTCTGCCTCTCGCACGCGCAGCTTGAAGTCTTCCTGGTCCTTGCGGAGCTTTTCGGCTTCCAGTCGTTCGCGCTCTTTGCGTTCGCGGTTGGCGATGTCGAGCGCACCCTGGGCAAGAGCCTTGCCGCTTTCGGCGTCTTTCTGGGCAGTCATCGCCGCGTCGCGTTCGTCGGTAAGCCTCTGCAGCGCGAAAATCGCGCCCGCGATCAGCAGCAGAACGCCCAGTACCGCAATGCTGACCGCTGTGCGATTCTGTTTCACGAAACGCGCGATCATCTCGCGCGTGCTGTAGCTGTAACTTCCCAGCGTTCGGCCGTCGCGGAACGCCTTGACCTCGCTGGCCAGTTCAAGCGCCGAACCCAGACGCTCGGCCTTTTCGCGGGCCATGGCGCGCTCGACCAGCGCCTCAAGCTCGGGCGGAACCTGGGGCTCGCGGGTGCGCACCCGGGCCGGCGGCCCCGCCAGCACCTGCTGCACGATCAGCGCCGCCATCGGGCCTTCAAACGGCGGGTGGCCGGTCAAAATCTGGTACAGCACCGCCCCCAGCGCGTAGACGTCGCTTTTCTCGTCCACGTGCTCAAGTTCGCCGCGGGCTTGCTCGGGCGCCATATAGGCCGGCGTGCCGACAATGCTGCCGTCCAGTGTCAGCGCCTGGCTGTCGGAGTCGAGCAGCGACTTGCTCAGCGCCAACGAGCCCTTCTGCAGGGCCTTCATCGCCTTGTCTTCCTGCCCTTTCAGCCGCGCCAGGCCCCAGTCGAGCACCAGCGTCTCGCCGTAATCGCCCAGCATGATGTTTTCAGGCTTGATGTCGCGGTGGATCACACCCTTGCTGTGCGCGTACGCGATGGCGTTGCAGACGTCTGTGAACTGATCCAGCAGCTTGATGCGCGCCGGCAGCTTTTCTTCCTTGCCCAGCGTTTCATCCTTCCGGATCTCGCGCAGGCGCTCGGCCAGCGTTTTGCCGCGGATGAAGCGCATCGTGTAGTAGAAGTTGCCGTCCGGATACTGGCCGATTTCGTAGACCGGCACGATGTTCGGGTGCTCAAGCTGGCCGGTAATCTTGGCCTCACGCAGGAAGCGCTCAACAATGCCGCCGGATTCACTGACGCCCGCCGGCACGCTGGCCGCCAGCGTCGCGCTGCCCACCATACCCGGCAGCAGCTCTTTCAATGCAACTTCGCGCCCGACTGCCTTGTCGCGGGCCAGCAGCACGCGGCCCATGCCTCCGCGGGCATGCTCTTTCTTGATGTCGTAACGTTCACTCTGGATGCCGAAGTTGTCGGCGAAGCGGCTGGTCGTGATGCGCAGTGTGGAATTCTTGGCTGGAGCCTGCGTGGGGCTTTCGGAAGCTGCCGCCGTCTCTTTGCGCGGGCGGACGTCGGTGCCCGCGAGCTCGCGGCCCGTGGTCGCTACCGCGTGCAACGTATCGCGCAGCACGCGCATATCCGTCGGGTTCCCGTTGCCGCCGAAGTTGAAAAGCGTCTGCTGCGCCTTTTCGTCGATGCCGATGTCGTTCAACGCGCGCTTCTGGAACTCGGGGTTTTCCAGCACGTCGATGATCGGCAACTCGTACTGGCCCTCAATGCCTGAAAGCGAAACCGTCGGCACGTCACCGTCAAAGTCTACCAGCGATGAGGTCTTGCCCGGGTCCTCCAGCATCGCAGCCGCCTCGTCTGGCGAAATGCGTCCGCTGTGAACGGCAAGAATGGCTGCAACGATTGACTTTTGCCTCTCTGGCATAACCCGCCCAAGCCCCTGTCCGGGGCGACATTGTACGGATATCCGCCCGGACAAGTAGATTACTTTACGTTGAAATCAACCACCAACGGAAGGTGATCAGAGGCGCGCCGGGCAAGGTCGCTGTTCACGACATGGGCACCTTCGATCACAATGCGACGACATGCAAAGGCCTTGTCAAGCGCCCCCACCGGCATGTACGCCGGGAAGCTGCGAAACTTTGAAGGAGGCGCCGTGACCTGGGTCAGGCCCTGCTCGGCCAAGGCCCCGCGGTGCAGCGTGTTGCGCCAGTCATTGAAGTCACCGGCCACCAGCGTCGGGGTATCCTGAAAGGCACAATAGCTCTCGTGGGTCAACAGATGGCGCACTTGCCATTGGCGTTCGTTTTCACCGAGTCCAAGGTGAAAATTCACAAGCCGCAAATCCACGCCCGGGGCCTGGATCATCGCCACTTGCGCGCGCCGATTCTTGCGACCGCGGTAGCGCAACGAAATGTTGTGACGCTTGGCAATCGGATAGCGCGAAAGCACCAGGTTGCCATAGCCGCCATCGCCCACGCGATGATTGAACTGGTAGATCGCAAACTCAAAGCCAAAGGCCTGCTGAAGCAACGCCGGCTGGTCGTCAAAGCGCGAGCGACTTACGTTTCGGTCAACTTCCTGCAGGCTGATGATGTCGGCATGCTGCTCACGAATGACTTCGATGATGCGCTCAAGGCGGTACAGGCGATCCCGCCCGCCAATACCCTTGTGAATGTTGTAGGTCAGCACGCGCATGGATGCAAAGCATGCGCTCGCTTGCCACAAGTTCAAGCAGGCTGACGCCCGGAATCCTTGAACCCGAAAGATTCGACTCGGCGCCGGGTATCCACAGGTCTTTGCGTGACTCGCCCGCGAGCTATTCTCGGGCGGGGACCGACATGGGCGGCAAACGCATCTACGCATTCGGAGGCGGCACCGCCGAAGGCAACGCTTCGATGAAAGCGCTGCTGGGCGGCAAGGGCGCGAACCTGGCGGAAATGGCGGCGATCGGGCTGCCCGTGCCGCCGGGATTCACCATCACGACCGAGTGCTGCAAAGCCTACAGCGACGCGCTCGGCCGCATGCCCAGCGGCCTGATGGCGGAAGTGCGCGCCGCCGTCGGCGACGTTGAGAAACGGCTGGGCCGCCAGTTTGGCGCGGGCGTCAAGCCCCTGCTGTTCAGCGTGCGAAGCGGCGCCGCAGCCAGCATGCCGGGCATGATGGACACCGTGCTGAACCTGGGTCTGAACCCGGACACCGTTGAAGCCCTGGCCAAAGAAACCGGCAGCGCGCGCTTCGCCTGGGACAGCTATCGGCGCTTCGTGACCATGTTCGGTGACGTGGTTGCCGGCGTGCCGCGCAAGAAGTTCGATGCAGAACTCGAAGCCGCCAAGAAGCGCACGAAAGTCGTGCGCGATGCAGACATGCCCGCCGAGGAGCTTCAAGGCATCGTCGGGCTGCTACTCAAGGTGTATGAACGCCAGACGGGCAAGCCCTTCCCGACCGACCCGTGGGAGCAGCTTGAGCGCTCAATCGAGGCCGTTTTCCGAAGCTGGAACAACATGCGCGCCGTTGAATACCGGCGCATCCACAAGATTCACGGCTTGATCGGCACTGCAGTCAACGTGCAGGCCATGGTGTTCGGCAACCTGAACGAGAACAGCGCCACGGGCGTCGGCTTTACGCGCGACCCCAGCACGGGCGAAAACACGTTCTTCTGTGACATCCTGTTCAACGCCCAGGGCGAAGACGTGGTCGCCGGCCTGCGCACGCCCGAGAGCATTGACGCGCTGGCCAAGCGTCAGCCGACCGTGCACACGCAACTGATGCAGGTGCGGAATACGCTTGAGCAGCATTACCGCGACATGCAGGACATTGAGTTCACGATCCAGGACGGCGAATTGTTCGTGCTGCAGACGCGCAACGGCAAGCGCACCGCACGCGCGGCGCTGCGTATCGCGCTCAGCCTGGTGGACGAGGGGCTGCTCACGCGCGACGAAGCGCTGCTTAAGATTGAAGCCTCAAGCCTGAACCAGCTTCTGCACCCCACGTTCGATCCCAAGGCAAAAAAGTTGGTGATCGCCACCGGCATTCCCGCCAGCCCCGGTGCCGCGAAAGGCCGCGCCGTGTTCCACCCCGACACCGCAGAGAAGTACGCCGCGCGCAACGAACGCGTCATATTGGTTCGCGAAGAGACCAGCCCCGAGGACATCAAGGGCATGGCCGCGGCCCAGGGCATCCTGACCGCACGCGGCGGCCGCACAAGCCACGCCGCCGTGGTTGCGCGCCAGATGGGCAAGTGCTGCGTCGCCGGCTGTTCCAGCCTGGAGATTGACGAGCATGCGCGGAGTTTTCGCGTCGGCACGCATACCGTGCGTGAAGGCGACGTGCTGAGTCTCAACGGCGGTACGGGCGAGGTGATGCTGGGCGACGTACCCACGGTGCCGCCCGAGCTCTCTGGCGACTTCAGCACCGTCATGCAGTGGTCCGACGAGCAGCGCACGCTGGGCGTGCGGGCCAATGCCGACACCCCGGCCGACGCGGTCAAGGCCCGTGAGTTCGGCGCGCAGGGCATCGGCTTGTGCCGCACCGAGCACATGTTCTTTGACAGCGCGCGCATCAACCGCATGCGGGAAATGATCCTTGCCCGCAGCCTCGAGCAAAAGCAGGCCGCGCTGGCGCACCTGCTGCCGATGCAGCGGGAAGACTTCATTGGCTTGTTTGAGGCGATGGACGGCCTGCCCGTGACGATCCGGCTGCTGGACCCGCCGCTGCACGAGTTCTTGCCCCACGACCCGGCAATCCAGCAAGTGATCGCCGATGAGCTGGAGGTACCGGTCAAGGTGGTGCGCGAGCGCGTGTCTGCACTGCACGAAGTGAACCCGATGCTGGGGTTGCGCGGGTGCCGGCTGGGCATTGTGGAGCCGATGATCTACGACATGCAGGTGCAGGCGATCATTGAAGCCGTACGCGAAACAGAGCGGCGCGGGCGCAAGGTCGACGCCGAGATCATGATTCCGCTGGTTGGCACGGTCGATGAGTTGCGCCGGCTGCGGCGTCGCATCGAAGACCAGCTCACGCGTTTCAACCTCGAGCGCGGCGCCAGGGTCCAGGTCAAAATCGGCACCATGATCGAGGTGCCACGAGCTGCCCTGACCGCCGACAAGGTTGCCGAAGAGGCGGACTTCTTCAGTTTCGGCACGAATGACCTCACACAGATGACGCTGGGTGTCTCGCGCGACGACGCCGAGAAGGGATTCCTGATCGAGTACGTGGTGCAGGGCGTCTACCCCACCGATCCGTTTGCCACCATCGACGAGCAGGGCGTCGGCAAACTGGTAGAGATGGGCGTAAAGCTCGGCCGCGCCACCCGCCCGGGGCTGAAGGTCGGCATCTGCGGCGAACATGGCGGCGACCCAGAAAGCATCGACTTCTGCCACCGCGTCGGCATGGACTACGTTAGCTGCAGCCCCTACCGCGTGCCGATCGCCCGGCTTGCCGCTGCCCAGGCCGCCATCAGGCATGGCAGCCGGAAGGCTGGAAACGGGAAGAGTTGAGGCTTACCGTTTCCCGGTTCTTGGGCACACCATGCGCAGCGACACCTTCAACTTCGTGATTCCGCCTCAACGTATCGCGCAGGTGCCTGCATTGCGGCGCGACGAGTCCAGGCTCATGGTCGTGCGTCGCGCCCAAGGCGTGATCGAGCACCATGTGTTTCGCGACCTGCCGGGCCTGCTGGCCGCAGGCGACCTGCTGCTGATGAACAACACGCGCGTCAAGCCGTGTCGACTGCATATGCAACGCCGGGGCACCGGCGGCCAAGTCGAACTGTTCGTGATCCGGCGAGTCGGAGAGCAACTGCCCGGCCAGCAAGCAACGGATGGATCCACGGCATATGAGGCGCTGACCGGTTCAGGCGGAAGACTGGACGAAGGCGAAGCCCTGGTACTCGAGGGCGCCACCGCAACGCTGCTTCAGCGCGACGCCTTCGGCCCGGGGCATTGGCTGGTGAACATCGAGGCAGCCGCCGGCGCAGACGAGTTTTTGATGCAACATGCCAGGATGCCGCTGCCTCCCTACATCCGGCGGGACAAGGTCGATGACGAGCACGCACAGCTCGACCGCGAGCGCTACCAGACCGTGATCGCCGAACACGAGGGCGCGGTCGCTGCCCCCACGGCGGGGCTGCACTTCACGCCCGAAGTGCTGGCCGCCTGCGCTTCTGCCGGCATCGCGCGTACCGCGATCACACTGCACACCGGCCCCGGCACCTTTCGGCCGCTCAAGACGGCAACGCTTGAAGAGCACGACATGCACGCGGAGAGCTTCGTCGTGCCGGAATCAGCCAGCGGCGCCGTTCGACAGACGAGGTTGCGCGGCGGGCGCGTCGTTATTGTCGGAACCACCGCTTGCCGCACCGTTGAAACAGTTGCCGACGAGCGCGGGTTTCTTCAGGCCGGTGCCGGGCAAACCCGGCTGTTCATCTATCCGCCCTGGCGCTTTCGATGCACGGATGCGCTGCTGACCAACTTTCATCTGCCGAACAGCACGCTGATCTTTCTGGTGGCGGCGTGGCTGGGCGAGACGTTGACACGTCACGCCTATGAGACGGCAATTACAGGCGACTACCGCTTCTTCAGCTACGGCGACGCGATGCTGTGTCTGCCCTGATCAGTCGTGATGTTGTTCGTCCAGATAGCTGCCAACCCGTTCAGGCGGCGTGATGCCGCCCTGTTCTTTCTGCATCTTCTCGAGGCTGGCGTTCAGTTTCTTGAGTTCTACGTGGCACTGGTGTGCCCAGCGCTGCGCCGCGTACGCGCTGATGCACGCCAGAATTGCAAAGCCGCCCAGAATCACGGCGACGATCAACTCGCTGCGAATTCCGAAAAGTGTGTGCCCCTCCTGCAACAGAAAGTTCATCTCGGCCTCGTCACCCCTATGGACGCGGATCCGGCCCACCCGGTTCCTGCGGCGGCGCGGCAAGTCCAGGCTCATGCGGGGAAAAGTTGTCGTGGGGCGCGCCTTGGGGCCACTGGCTCGGGGCAAAGTGATTGTATGGGTAGCCCCCAAGGCCATGTTGTAAGCGACGTTGGCGGGTCAATACGAAAATCAGCCCGATTGCAGCAGCCGTTGCCAACATTGCGCAAATGGCGATGATCTCCCACGTGCCAAGAAGCATGACTGCTCTCCCATCACGATCGTCTAAATCAGTCCGAGCTGTTTGCCGCACTTCTTGAAGATGTCGAGCGCTTCTTGCAGGTCTTCGCGGCTGTGGCTGGCGCTGACAATCGTGCGCACGCGCGACAGCTTCTCTGCCACCATCGGAAAGTAGATGCCCTGGGCGTACACGCCGGCCGCCAGCAGAATCTCGCTGAACTTCGCCGCCTTGGCGCCATCCCCCACGATCACCGGCGTCACCGGGCTGACGCTGCTGCCGGTGTTGAAACCCAGGTCCTTCAGGCCCTGCTTGAAGAACTTGGTGTTCTCCCACAGCTTTGCGTGGTGCTGCGGCTCGTTTTCCAGCACGTCAAAGCATGCGCTGACGGCTGCCACAACCGCTGGCGGCGCTGAAGCACTAAAGAGGAACGGCCGGGCCTTGGCTATCAGATACTCTTTCACAACCTTGGGCCCTGCATAATAGCCGCCCACGACGGGAATGGCCTTGCTGAGCGTGCCGACGGTCAGCGACCAGCGGTCGTGCACGTGCTGGTCGTGGACGGTGCCGCGGCCCTTTTCGCCCAGCACGCCGGTGGCGTGCGCGTCGTCAACCATGGTGATCGCGTCGTACTTGTCGCAGGCATCGGCACAGGCGCGCAAATCGGCAACGTCGCCGTCCATGCTGAATACGCCGTCGGTGACGACCAGGATTTTGCCCTTGATGCCCTTGGCGCCGCGCGCCTCTTTCAGCAGTTCTTCCAGATGGCCATAGTCCTTGTGCTTGTACACGGCGCGCGTGGCCTTGCTTAGCCTTGCTCCGTCGATGATGCTGGCGTGGTTCAGCTCGTCGCTGACGATGTGGTCGCCCTCAACGGCGAGTGTGCTGACGACGCCCACGTTGGCTGTGAAGCCGCTCTGGAACAGCAGCGCGCTCTCTGTTTTTTTGAACTTGGCGATTTTGTCTTCGCACTCAACGTGAATGTCCATCGTTCCGCTGATCGGGCGCACTGCGCCGCTACCTACGCCGTACTTGTCCAGCGCCTTGTGGGCGGCTTCCACGACCTTGGGATGGGTGGAGAGGCCCAGATAGCTGTTGTTGGAAAGCTGGATTACGCGCTTGCCGTCAATCATCACGCGGGCGCCGACGGCGGACTGATGAACCTTCGGCATATGAAACAGGCTGCGCGCCTTGAGCGCGCCAATTTCGGCAGTGCACCACTCGATCAGGTTGTTGCTCACGAAAGTCTCCGGTAGGGACACCGGCGTTTTAGGGTCTGCGGGGCGCCCGGGCCAGTGCCCGTTGCCGCGATTGCCCCCGTGCCCACGCGGCCCAGCTATATGGCAGCTGACGCGGCATCAATGCGGCGCAGCGCTTCCTCTTTGCCCAGCACTCGGATGCTCTCCATCAACGGCGGGCTTACCTTGCTGCCCGTGACGGCGATGCGCACCGGCCCGAGGAATGGGCCCAGCTTCAGGCCCAGGGCTTCGGCGCTGGCGCGGGCTTGTTCGTCCATAGTCTGCAGCCACTCGGGATGTTCAAAGTCGCTTGCGGCCAGCATCTCACGGGCCGCTGCCAGCGCCTTCTTTGCGTCATCCAGCGTGCCCTTCTTCTGGATGAAGTCCTCGGGCGTGTACGCGAACTCGCGGGTGAAAAACATCGGCAGATAGTCCGCCGCTTCGCCCAGCGTGTGCATGCGTTCCTGGATCAGCGGGATGATCGGCGCCAACAGTTGCGGGTTCACTTCATAGCTGGTCATCAGCTCGGCCGCCAAGCCGCCAAGCACGCGCGAGCGCACGCGGCGCTTGACCTCGAAGTCGCGCAGAAAGGTCTCGGTCGGCAGCTGGTCCTCGGGCAGGTCCGCGAACTCGCGCTCGCGGTGCATCATGTGCTTCGCGTACTCGACCAGGCGCTTCTCAAGCTCGGCGGCGGGCAGGCGGCGGATGTACTCGCCATTGAGCCAATGCAGTTTCTGCAAGTCGAAGATTGGCCCGCCGATGTTGACCTTGGCCAGGTCGAAGTGCTTCAAGAACTCTTCGTAAGTGAAAATCTCCTGGTCGTTGGGCAGGCTGAAGCCCATCAGGCCAAGAAAGTTGCGCAGCGCCTCGGGCACAAAGCCCGCGTCGCGGTACCACAGCAGGCTGGTCGGGTTCTTGCGCTTGCTGATCTTGCTCTTGTCCTTGTTGCGCAGCAGCGGCATGTGCGCGAACACGGGCGCATCCCAGCCGAACGCCCGGTAAAGCTCAAAGTGCAGCGGCGTGCTGGGGATCCACTCCTCGGCGCGAATCACGTGCGTGATGCCCATGGCGTGGTCGTCCACCGCCATCGCCAGGTGGTATGTGGGAAAGCCGTCTGACTTCAACAGCACCGCGTCCTGCTGCTCGGCTGCAATGAAGGTCAGCTTGCCACGGAACAGGTCGCGTACTTCAATCTCGCCCTCGCGGGGCATCTTGAGACGCACGACGCAGGGCTTGCCGGCTGCATCGTTCGCCGCGACTTCGGCGGCGCTCAAGCCGCGACACAAGCCGTCATAGCCCAGCAGCTTGGCCTTTTCGGCTTGCTGGATCTTGCGCAACGTTTCAAGCCGCTCGCTGGTGCAATAGCACTTGTAGGCTTTGCCCTCAGAGATCAGGCGTTCCGCGGCATCTTTATACAGCGGCAGGCGCTCGCTCTGGCGGTACGGGCCACAGGGGCCGCCCTTGTGCGGTCCTTCGTCGGGCGTCAGGCCAAGCCAGCCCAACGCGTCAAATATCTGGGCCTCGCTGTCGGCGACGTAGCGGGTGCGGTCGGTGTCTTCGATGCGCAGGATGAACTGACCGCCAGTGGTGTCGGCCAGCGCCTTGTTGAACAGCGCCATGTAAGCGGTACCCACGTGCGGGTCGCCGGTCGGGGAGGGTGCAACGCGGACTCGGGCTGGTTTTGCGGGCATGCTCTCTCTCGATGGACCTGGCGAATGACCAATAACCAATTACGAAGGACCAATGCAAGGCGCAGAAACAAAAAGCCCGGCCACGAATGGCCGGGCTGATGGTGGTGCAGCAACTACCGGCGCTGGAAGGCTGACTGCGGTTGTGCCACGCCGGCCTTGGTGCGCTCTTCTTTGAACTTGGTCAGCGTGATGCGGTTACCTTCGTCGTTGTACTCGACCTTATCGACGCACTTGGTCATCAGCATGATGCCAAGGCCGCCGAGCTTGCCAGCCTTGCGGCGTTCGCGCACGCGGTCAACGGCGCCGTCTTCGGGCGCCACGTACAGGCGCCAGTCGAAGCCTTTGCCCTGGTCGCTGACGACCACCGTCAGGCGCTTTGCATCGAGGTAGTACTCAACATCCACAAAGCGGTCGCGGCGGTGGCGGTTGCCGTGCTGGGCCGCGTTGCTGCATGACTCGCGGAAGGCTGTGCACATCTGCACCTGCTGGCCCTCGTTGAGGCCGCTGTCGCTGAACAGGCGCGCCGCGATTTCGTTGGCACGGTCGATCCAGCGGTCTTCGGTCGGGAAGCGGAAGTAAACTTCCTGCTCAAACACCGCCTGTTCTTCCGTGCTGCGTTCAAGCTCGCGCTCGCCAAGCTCAAGCATGTCCTTCACTTCAAAGGGCTGCGAAAGCTGCTCGTTGCCCATGAAGCGGAAGGTCTTGAACCACGCCTTTTCCTTGCCGGCGGGCAGCATCTCGAGAATCGGCACGAGGCTGGACTTCTTGTGGGTCTTGGCGTACTCGACCACCGCGTCTGCTTCCGGCATCACGCAATCGACGATGATCAGGCTGATCGGGTCTTCAATCAGGTACTGCTTGGCCTGTTGCAGCGCAGTCACGACCTCAACGATCCAGCCCGCCTTACTGAAGTGGTACTCGATGGTCTTGATGAACGGGTCTTCCGCGTCCTTGCTGGCCAGCAGAATCTTGTTCGCCCGTGCGGTATCAAGTTGCTCTTTCAGTCGACCTGCTGCTTCAAACTCGATTGCGCCGCGCGCGACCGCGTCAATCAACGCCGGTGCCGCTGCCAGTTCCACGCTGCGCTTCGTGACGGCGATGGTCTTGACGCCCGCGTGGCCGTCTTCAGCCGGCACGATCGACGCCTTGCGCTCTTTGAGGCGAAGCTGGAAGAAGCCCTCAAGGTCCACGACGTCATGGCGCATGACCTTGGCGATCAGCGCGTCGGTCAGCCCCGCGGCGACCTTCTGCACGTCGGCTGAATTCAAGCCGTGGGCACCCTCGATTGCATCCTGCGTGTCCGCCCCCGGCACAGTGACGGTCTTGCCCTTGCCCTTGCCGCAATAAAGCGTGCCAAGGTCGGCCAGAGTGACGCGGTTGCCCGCCGTCAACTGGTCGCGCATAAACCCCAGCACCGCATCGACGATCTGTTTCGTCGTGCCGGCATCGACTCCGCATGAGCGGGCGACTTCAGGGATCACTTCAGCCGAGGTCCACGTCTTCATTCCAATGCCTCGCGTTGTTGCATGGTACGTTCAGTCTAGCGTCGCCTGACCGGATTGTCAGCGCCCACCCAGATCCTTGGCGCGGTCAGTCAATTCGCGCTGGTCGATCACGCCCTTGCGCTTCAAAACTTCAATCACGGCGTCGAAAAGGTCGGCTTCACTGATCAGGCCCTTCTTGATCAGCACAGGAATCACGGCAGCACGCAATTCAGCGCGGGTAAGCGTCTGCGTGCTCACACCCTTTACGCCTGCCTGGTTCAAACGCTCACGAACCTCATCCACCAGCGACGATTCGGTCGCTTCGCGCAAAGCCGCCAATGAGCCCCTGCTGGCCGGGCGCAACTTGCCGGCGCTGGGCGGCTTGCCGCCGGTGATGCCGGCGGCTTTGCGATCAGCCTTGTCGGATTCTTCCAGAAACTCGGCAATCGCGCGCTTGATCGAGTCGCGCGTCGCCAGCGTGGTTTCAATCTTCTTGCCGCTCACGAACTGCAGCTCGTCCAGCGCCTCATAGTCCGTGGGGTCGCTCATGCACACCGTGAGGACCTTGTCGGTCTGGTGTACCGGGATCAGATGGTGCTTCTCAATGATGTCTTTGGGCACGGCCTTGAGCAGGTTGACCGGCAGAATCATGTTCGCGAGGTCGGTGACTTCCATGTTGTACTGGCGCGCAATCTCGCGCGTCAGGCCCTCGTCGGTCATGTATCCGAGCTTGACGATGATGTTGCCGATCTTGCCGCCAAGGGACTTCTGGTACTCGATTGCTGTATCGAGCTGTTCCTTGGTGATGAGAGACTTCTTGAGAAGCATCTCACCAAGTTTCAGACGTTCCATCATGGCAACACCCCGTACACGCCCGCACCGAAGCCACCCGATGGGCTGCTTATCAGCGAGGAACCGAAGATATGCATCGGCGGGGGTTGACTAAACCCTAGCAGGCAGCGGGTTTAGCGTCAACGCATTTGAATGAAGGCAAACGACTTGCGTCAATTCCTGACACACCCACCCTGCGCTCCGGGAACTGCGTCCAAGCCGTTCTCGTCCAAGTAGTAATGACAAGTGCCGCGGTTTTTCGCAGCAATGTATGGTGTGGGAATCGTTACAATGCAACAGAGGACCAACTTGACTGACCTTCAGCGCAGCCTCCGTTCATTTCGTTTGCAGGTCATGCTGCGCGTCTTCAGCTATGCCGCCCTGTGCGGGCTGCTGCTGGCACTTGTGCTTGTTGTCGCTGCTCCGTGGATCCAGAACTTCCTGGGTGAGCACGCTTACTGGATTACACTCGCCGTGCCGATCGCGCTGCCCGTCGCCTGGATGCTGGCGGCGTGGCTCAGCATTCCGGACGAGCGCACGGTCGTAATGGCGGCCGACGCCTGGTGCGGCGGCAAAGGCGACGTGATCTCGGCCTGGGAGCTTGAGCGCGCCAACCCGGACAGCCCGTTCGCCAAACCAGTCGCCGAGAATGCCGTTCGCTCGCTGCTGCGCCGGCGCCTGCCTGAGCCGCGGCTGTTGCGAAAGCTGCTTGCTGCGCTGGTTGTGTTGCTGGCGTTGGTGCCGCTGAGCCGGGTGGTGCACGCGGCTGTGCAGGACGACAAAGAAGAAGAAAGGCAGCGAGAGCAGGCCGCCAAGACTGACGTGGACCCGAACCTGGCGGCCATGCTGGCCCGCGACGCGGGCAACGCGGCTGAGAAAGCCAAAGACCTTGGCGCCCAGCAGCAAGAGCAGTTGGCAGACGACATCGAGCAACTGGCGCGCAATGCCCAAGCCGGCGGACAAGACAAAGAACGCGCCCTGCGCGAAGCCAACAGCTTGGTCGACCGGGCCAAGTCGCAAAGAGAATCCCAAGAAGCACGCGGTAACGCGCGCGAGAAGCTGAGCGAGAGCCCCGCCACGAAACGCCTGGCCGAGGCTATCGAAAATGCCGACCCCGAAGAGGCCCGCCGCGCCATCGAAGCACTCACCGAAGAGCTGCGCAACAACGACGGAACGATCGACCCCGACGCAGCCGCGAAGCTGCGGGAAGCCGTGGAGAAAGCGGCTGCTGAGGCGCCCCACGACCCGGCCCTGCGCCGCGCCGCCGAGAAGCTGAGCGGCATGCTGGATGAAAAGTCGGCCAGGGAACGCGCTGCCCGCGACAAGCGCGCCCGCGACAGCATGACCGAGCAGGGCCTGAGCGAAGCCGAAATTGAGGCCGCCATTGCGGCGATGCGCATGGTCGATGCCGAGGCGCTGCGCAAGGCGCTGGAAGAGTTTTCGCAGTCTGCCAGCCCGATGCGCGATATTGACTCGAAGCAGGCAGAAGAGCTGTTGCGCAAACTTGAGTCAGGCGAAATCACACCCGAGCAGGCACGCCAACTGGCAGAAGCTGCGCGGGAATTGGCCGGCCGCATGGAGATCGACGCCGAAACCCTGCGCGAGATGTTGCAGAAGGGCAAAGACTTCGAGGGCCTGGAAGATGCGGCGCGCCGGGCGATGGAGCGCGCAGCAGAAGAGGGCCGCCAGCCCGGCGAGCAGGGCATTCCGGACTGGGCCAAAGACGCCGTGCCCGAAGAGTTGCTGAAGCAGTGGCAAGAGGCGCGCGAGGCTGCAAGCGGGACGCCATCCGGTGAAGACAAGGAGCCTGGCCAGAAGGGCCGCAACGGCGACCCGCGCGGAACCGATGGCGGCGGGCATGCCAAGGGCAAAGATGGCAAGTCGCCCGAAATTGAGGGCGGTAAAGACGTCGGCGTAGAGACCACCGACACGGGCAAGGGCGAGAAAGACCCGGACAGAAAAGAGAACGAACTGGACCCGGAGAAGGCGAAAGAAGAGGCGGCCCGCCGCGAAGCCAGCGGACGTGACGCAAGCAGCAAGGGCGTGAACACGCGCGACGACAACGAAAACCTGCCCCGCCGCTATCGCGATGCCGCGCGCAAGTACTTCGAACGCTAACCGGATGGATCACGCGCCGGTGCGTGATCAGGGCTTTGCCTCAAGCTCAATCGTCGGGCCCTCGGGCGCGTCTTTTTCATCCAGTACGACATCCTGCGCGCCATCGCCTTTGGGCACGAACAAGCGGGCGGCGTCGTCGCCCTTCTGAAAGCCCAGGCTCAATACTTCTTCAATCGTCGTAACCCCGCGACGCAACTTAAGCGCGGCGTTGTGCACCAACTCAGGGATCCCCTTTTCCCGGGCGCGCTCGACAAGCACGTGCTCTTCTACCCCGTGGCTGATCAATTCGCGCATTTCGTGGTCGGGCTCAAACAGTTCTGTCACGGCAATACGCCCGGAGTAGCCGGTGTAGCCGCACTCTTTGCAGCCAACAGCCTTCGCAACCGGAAAGTCGATGGTCTGGCCAAGCATGCGCTCAACGGCTTCGCGCGGGCC
Organism: Planctomycetota bacterium; assembly: GCA_020849795.1. Taxonomy (GTDB): domain Bacteria; phylum Planctomycetota; class UBA8742; order UBA2392; family UBA2392; genus JADJRK01. The sequence goes on from JADZFR010000002.1 coordinate 92,764, forward strand.
GGGGGGCAGCACCACCATCTGTGCGCACGTCTTGCATACCTTGCGTACCAGTCGCTGGGAAAGCGCGGCGATCAATGTGGCGGAGATCAGGTACGCCGGCAGGCCCATGTTGACCATGCGTGTCACGCTGCTGATTGCAGTGTTCGTGTGCAGCGTGCTGAACACCAGGTGGCCGGTCAGGCTCGCGCGCACGGAAACTTCGAGCGTCTCAAGGTCACGAATCTCGCCGACCATGACCACGTCCGGGTCCTGACGCAGGATGGTTCGCAGGCAGTTGGCGAAGGTCAAGCCGATGCTGCTCTTGACGTGAGTCTGGTTTATGCCTTCGACGCGGTATTCCACGGGGTCTTCGACCGTGACGATGTTGACATTCGTCTTGTTGATCTCGCGAACAAAGCTGTACAGCGTCGTGCTCTTGCCGCAACCCGTGGGCCCGACCAGCAGGACAATCCCGTGAGGCGCCGTGATGATGCGCCGAAACTCCTTGACCAGTTCTGCTTCGAAACCCAGCGCATCGAGGTCAATGTTGGATGCGCCCTGGTCGAGCAGGCGCAGCACGACCTTTTCGCCGTGCAGGGTGGGCATGGTGCTGACGCGCACGTCGATCACGCGGCCCAGAAAACGGATGCGCAGACGGCCGTCCTGGGGCAGGCGCCGCTCCGAGATATCGAGGTTACTAATGATCTTGATGCGGCTGACGATCGCGCTTTGCAGGTGCTTGGGCGGCGGCGCGACCACGCGCAGGTCACCGTCAATGCGAAAACGGCAGCGCAGGGAATGCTCCTGCGGTTCAATGTGAATGTCGCTGGCCTTCATGCGGGCGGCTTCGAACAAAATGGAGTTCACAAAGCGTACGACCGGTGCCAGGCCGGCCTCTGACTTCAGGCGAGTGAAGTCATCCTTCTCGACGTCGCTGCCGGACTCGACCTTGAAGTCTTTCAATTCGCCGACGGCCTGCTCAAGAGTCAGCGGGCTTTCCAGGTAGGCGCTGCCCAGGGCGTCATAGATCTGGCCCTTGGTGGCGACGGCGGGTACCGGCTCGAGGTAGGTGGCTGCGCGCACCGAATCCAGCGCCATGAAGTCGCTGGGGTCAACCATCGCAACCACAATCCGGTCCGGTGAACTGCTGCCCGCGGGGGCACGCTGAAACCGAATGCCGATCAGGCTGTGGCGGCGGGCAATCACCTCAGGAATCAGGTGGGCTGCATCCGGGTCCACGGCCCCGATGCGGTTGAGGTCGGCGCGCTCCAAGTGCAGCGCCTCGGCCAGTGCGTCCGCCAGCTCGTTCTCTGTGATCAGGCCCAGCTCGACCAGCACTCCGCCGATCAGGCCGCCAGTGCTCTTCTGGACAGTAAGCGAATGCTCAAGCTGGTCTCGCCGCAGTTTGCCCTGGCGCACCAGTACGTCGCCGAACTTCTCAAGCGCTTCGTGGCGGCGCGCATGGCGTTGTTTCTCCCCCAGTGACGGCACATCCTCTACACGTGGCCCAGTCGACTTGTCTTGTTCCATGGCGGGTGTCCTGTGCGGTCTTGTGCGATATTAACGAACGGGAGCGGGGAATGCCTCCCCCGCCCCTGTGACAAACGTAGGATTCTTCAGGCCCCCACCTCACGGCTCAGCCGTTCAGCCTCTTCCTTCGATATCTCGCCCGCGCCCTCGAGGCGCTTGATTTCGTCCTGCGCCCGCGCGCTGTAAAAGCCCGCGTCGGGCGTGCCGCCATCGATGAACTTGCGAGCACCCTCGCCAATCACTTCACACAGCGCGATGCGGGTTCGGCCATCCTTTTTGCGCGCCAGCCGCTGCACCACAACCCCGCGCAGCGTGGCATGCAATTGCCGCTTGCTCAATGACTCCAGACCCGCCGGGGCGGCTTCCACCAGCCGCTGCACCGCTTCCTGTACGCTGTTGGCGTGTACCTGCACAATCACCAGGTGGCCGGTTTCCGCAGTGTGCATACAGGCCGCCAGTGTATCGAAGTTTTCCACATCGCCGACCATGATGACGTCGCAATCCTGCTGCATGGCAGCCTGGATCAGCTCGGTCTGCGAGTTGCCGTCAAGGCCGACCTCGCGCTGCTGCACAACAGCCTTGGCAGCAGGAAACAGGTAGTGCCTCGGCTTTTCGACTGAGCAGATGTGAACGTGCCGGGTCTCGTTGATCCAGTTGACCATGGCGTACAGCGTGGTGGTTTTGCCTGAACCGTGCGGGCCGGCCACAATCACCAGACCGTTCGGCTGTTCCAGCAGTTTCTTCATTGCCGCAGCCGCGGGATAGTTTGCATCGTCCAGTGCCGGCATCGAGGACGCATGCAGCTTGATCGTGATGCTGGCGACGCCGCCCGCGGTTGCGCAGGTGATGTCGGCCAGCTTGTTCTCGCCGATGTTGCGCGAAACCTGCAGCGTGCCCGCCGGCGGCGCATAGTAGCCCTGCTGGAACAGGCTGCTGCGAATCCAGCCGGTCTGTTCAGGCGTGATGGTAAGGTCATCCAGGGCCTGCAATTCGCCGTTGACGCGTACTTGCGGCTTGTAGCGCGGCACGATCAGGATGTCGCTGCCGCGAAGTTCGATGGCTTTCTTGATCCACTCGTCAAAGCGGATCCAGGCAGTCATATGATCGGGTTGGTCGGTCATTTCATCCTCTCCATTCGTCGTCGCCGCCGGTCCAATGCCCAGCCAGCATCGTCCTGAGTTTTTCCCGCGCCTCGAAGAGCCTGCGCTTCACGGTGCCCAGCGGCAGATTCAGCGCGTGTGCAATCTCTTCCAGCTTTTCGCCGCGCATATAGTGCGCCTCAATCACTGCGGCCAGCGCCGGCGTAAGCTCGCGTACTGCGCCATGCACGGCTTGCTGCAACTCGCGGCTCTCGGCCGCGTTCGGCATTTCCTCGACTGGCGCTTCCGCGGGTTCGAGTGCGTCCGGCCGCCGTCGCCGCGACTGCCGAATCGCCGCGCTGCGTACCAGGACCCGCAACCAGCCCGCGAATGCTTCTGGTTCGCGCAACTCGCCCAGCTTCGCGTAAGCCACCAGCAAGGCTTCTTGCGCCGCATCTTCCGCGTCCATGGTGAACGGCCGCGCCCACGCGACAAGCTGTTCGCGAAACGCCGTAGCAACGTACGCAAACGCCTCGACATCTCCGGCACGGGCGCGCTGAAGCTGCTCGGCTGTTTGGCGATCCATCGCTTCTCCGTTGGAAGGTTCGCAGCATTGCCGATCCCGTGCAAGCCTGACAGAAACCAGAGCCAGTGTGCGCCACGAAGGTTCGGTGAATTCCGGCGAATTGCCTGTGGTCGCTTGCGCTTGGGCACCGCGTTCCTTGATATGGCGGCATGCAGGTTGCGTTTGCACACCATGAACCGATTGACCCGGGCAAAGCCCGCTGGGTGGCGATTGTCCGCACACTGGCATCCGTTGCAGCCGTTCATCCCGTTCGCTGGTTTACGCCCGACACGGCACAGCGCGTGCATGCCTATGCCGCTGACCATCTTGGGCTGAGTCTGCCGCCGGCCCTGCACATCCAGACACTTCCGAGTGTGCACAAGCTGGCGGGACTGACGATCAACCACGTGTTCTTTCGCGCCTGCCGCAAAGCCATCGCAAAGGCCAATGCTGACGTGCTGTGGCTGCGCAGTGACAAGCTGGCGGCGCACTTTGCACGGCGGATTGATCTGCCGCTGGTGTATGAGGCGCATCTTGTCGGGCCGCTGTGGGCGCAGGATGGCGGCAAGGGCATACGGCAAGTGCAGCGCCTGGAAACGCTTGAACGCCAGCTCTACTCAGGGTGCGCTGGCGTTGCTGCGATCACGCAGGGGCTGCTGGATGAGGTGCGGTCACGCTACGCCTTCACGGGCCCTGCCACTGTGGTTCCCAGCGCTGTGGACACCGACGTGTTCAAACCGACGTGGCGGGGCGGCGACGGCAAGACCGTCGCGTATGTCGGCACACTTCAATTCTGGAAGGGACTGGGGACGCTGCTTGAGGCGATTGCGCTGGCGCCGGCGCTGCGCCTGCTGGTCGTCGGCAGCGGCAGCCCCAGCGAGGAAGCAACGTTGCGCGCGCGCATCGCTGATTTGAAGCTTGGGCAGCGCGTCGAACTGGCAGGCAGGCTTGCCCAGCCACAGATCCCGGCGCGGGTGGCGCACGCGGCGTGCGCCGTGCACCCCCTGCCGCCTCAGGCCAGCATCAGTGCGCGCTTTACGTCGCCGCTGAAGCTGTTCGAGTACATGGCCATGGGCCTGCCGATCGTGGCCGCCGACGTGCCCAGCGCGCGCGAGGTACTGACAGACAACGAGAATGCCGTGCTGTACAGCGCAGGCAAAGCCGACGCGCTGGCCGCAGCACTGGGCCGGTTGGCCACAGACCGAGAGCTCGCGGCGCGCTTGTCAGCCAATGCGCTGCGCGCCGCGCCGGCATACACATACGGCGCACGGGCCCAAAAGCTGGCGGCGTTGTTTGCTCAGGTTTGATTCTTGAGCAGGTCGCGGATCTCGGACAGGAGTTCCTGGTCCTTGGTCGGCTTGGGCGGCTCTTTGGGCGCTTCTTCTTTCTTCTTTTCGAGCTGGCGCCGCAGGCGATTGACGCCCTTCACGACCATGAACATCGCGAATGCCACGATCAGGAAGTTGATCGTTGCGTTGATGAACAGGCCGTAGTTGATCGTCACGGGTTCGGTGTCCGTGGGCAACTTGATCGAAAGGTCCTTGAAATCGACCTTTCCCAGTATGTACCCGATTGGCGGCGTGATGATGTCCTTGACCAGCGACTGAACGATCGTGGTAAAGGCAGCACCAATCACGATGCCGACTGCCATGTCAATCACGTTGCCTTTGACGGCAAACTCTCGGAACTCTTTCAGTAGACCCACGGGTTTCTTCTCCTGCGCGTTTGGTTTTCGTGCCAGCCGGTTTCGGCTGAGTGCGATCGGCGAGGAGTGTAGCCAGCAACCTTGGTTTCGTCACGCGAGGTCGGCCGGTTGAGGTTCGCGTCCGGTGTCGATTTGGGTGGGCTCACGCTCGACATTGACCACGACTACCCGGTCTTTTTCCTTCTTGGCCTCGTACATGGCTTCATCGGCGCCATCCAGCGCTTCCTCAGGGTCGGCGGGCGGCCGTTCGAACCACGCAACACCGACACTGACGCCAAGCTTGCAGGCCGGGTAATCGGCGCCAATCTGGCGCACCGCCTGCAGCACTCGCTCGCCAACCAGTTTCGCGCCCGGCTGCTCCGCTTGCCAAAGCAAGGCCGCGAACTCGTCACCGCCGATGCGCCCGGGCATATCGGAAGCGCGCAACTGTTTTCGCAGGGCCGCGGCAACGCGTTTCAGGACAGCATCGCCCTCGGTGTGGCCGTGCTTGTCATTGATCTTCTTGAAATTGTCGAGGTCAAGGTAAAGCAGGCATAGCGGCTTGCCGTCACGTCGCGAACGAGCAATCTCCAAGCCGAGGCTCTCAATAAAGTCGCGCCGGTTGGGCAACGCCGTCAGCGCGTCCGTGCGCGCGTCGCGATGCTCGGCCTCAAGCAGGTCGCTGATCTTTGCGTTGGCATCCTGCAATTGCCTTTGCTCGCGCCGCACGGTGGAAAGCGCCAGTCCGACCATCAGAAAGATGGCCAGCGCGGCTGCCTCGTTCCACAGGCCGATGAACGGATGGTCGAAGTCTACGGTGTAGAATTCGATTGCTGTCCACGACAGGCTCGCCAGCAGCGCAATCAGTACGACCCAGCGGCGCTCAAGCGTCCAGGCAACCATCACAATCGGCACGACATAGAACATCGCCGATCGCACTTGCGTGCCCGTAACGAGGTCGATCCACGCAAACAGCCCGGTGATTGCCACCGCGCCAAGAATGATGGAAGCTGTGCGTGCTGGACCGACCTTCATAGTTGCAGGGTATCACGCTGCCGACCGGACTGCATTGCGCCCGCGGTGCGTTCTGTCATCTTGGGCCGCAGAAGGCACCTTTTCCTGACACTCCAGGACACTCATGTGGATTCCCGGCTTTGGCCGATACACCGCAAAGCCGGGCAACCGCGTCGGCGACGACGCCCCCGACTTCACGCTGCTCGACCAGGATGGCGTCCCGGTCAAGCTGAAGGACCAGCTTGGAGACAAGCCAATCGTGCTGGTGTTCTACCCCCGCGCCAGCAGCCCGATCTGTACGAAACAGATGTGCAGCCTTCGCGACAACTGGGCCACTGTAGTACAGAAGGCGAAAGTCTTTGGCGTAAGCTATGACCCGCCCGTCGCGCTGAAAGTCTTTCAGCGAAACGACAAGCTGCCGTTCACGCTGCTCAGTGACCCGGACAAGCGAGTCGCCGGCGCATATGGCGTTGCCGGCCTGTTCGCGGCCGCACGTGTGAGCTTTGTGATCGCGCCTGACGGCAAGATCAGTGCCGTCATCACCGACATCAAGGCCAGCGAACACGACCGGCAAGTGCTGGATGCCGTTTGAACACTGCCCGGCCACGCTGCACAAGATAACCCCGGCGTTTCCGCCGGGGTTATCTGGCTGTATCGACATCTGGACGCTACTTGAGTCGCTCGAGTACCAGCACGATCAGTTCGCCATCGATTCCGGCGGCTGGACTGACCGCCGCCAGGCGTTCGCCAACCGCCAGGTCGTCGACGACACGCAACTGCGCCAGCGCGCTGCGTGAGCGCTCGATGCTTTGCGGTTCGCCGGGGTTCACGACCTCGAACTCCGTGGGCCCGACCGTGATGCCGGCACGCAACTCAATCTGCATGCGGCCTTCCGGCGCCAGCCGTGCCACCCACCGGAACTGGCTGCCCAGCACCATCGTGCCGATCACCGGGTCCTGCACCGCGACCTCGGTTGCCGTCATTGCCTCGTAATCACGCACCAGCGAAGCAAGACGCAGGTCCATCAGGTCATTGGCCTGGTTGGGCATGCTTCCCAAGATCCGCGACATCACGTTCTTGCCCGCAAGTACGCCCAGCTCGGCGGCATCCGCGGCTGTGGGGCGGCCCAACAGCACTCCCGCCGGCAGTGCCGCGGTGTCCTTGAGCTGATATGCCGTCAAGCGCACAGCCACCGTGCCACCGCGATTGCGACGCTGTTCAATCGCCTGCAGCAGGCTATGTCGCTGCTCGATCTCAGCAGTCTGATCGTCCCCAAGGGCGGCAAAGCGAACACCCAGATAGGGGCCGACAACCATGATGTCATTGCCGAAGTCAACCAGCGTTTCTCCCAGCACGATCGCTGCATCGTTGTAGGGCCCGTCTTCGATCGGCTCAATCGTGACCTGTGGCAGCAGTCTCTCGCCCAGCCACTCCTCACTGTTCGGAGTCATCAGCCACGCATCACCAAGCCCATGGCCGCGCAGGGCACCCGCGACATTTAACAGCTTGAGGACAGTGCCGTCGTCGCACTTGAGTTCCTGGTCGCGCACCGTACGGTCACAACGTGCGGTCACCATCAGGCGCCGCCCATCGCCGCCATCGAGAATCACGGCGCCGCCGTTCTCAAGCTCGGCGCTGATCGGCACATATCGGTACGCGACGTCCGGCAGTTCCACCATGCCGGCAGTCGTTTCGCGATTGCGCATACGGTTGAGTTGTGTCGAAACCTGCCAGCCCTGCAACCACAGGCGGCCGTCCGGCATGGACACTACTCCTACCACTATCTCTTCGCCGGTGTTCAGGGTGGACACCTCTGGCTCTGCCACCTTCGCACTGGTTGCCACATCGTAGTTGTGGTCTGCTACATATGTGGTGTGCTCTGTCCGCTGCAATACCAGCGGGTCGCCCAGCCCGCCTGCCATCGCGCCTACCATGCGCGCGTCCTTGGCCCGGGTTGCGACTTCGCTGGCTGGCACCAGCGGGCTGCCGACGTGGCCGTCATTCAGCCGGTAGATTACAACGTTGATCCGCGCCTGGCTGACCTCACTCAGGGCGTCAATCACCCACTTCATGCGGCGGTGATACTCTGCAGTACCGGTCAAGCGAACACTGGTCTCCGAGACCACGCGGCACCCCTCGTCGTTCATGCCGCAGAAATCGTCCAGGAGGTTGATCACGTCACTCAGGTCTTCCCAGCAGCGGGCCTCGTCTCCCGAGTCGCGCAGCGACCAGGTGTCCCACTCGCGTTCCAGCACGCGGCCGCCCAGCAAACGGTCCGGCGCAAGCACGTCGCGAACCGCATTGGTGCGGGTGCCCAGGCGCATCTCGCTGCGTGACACGCCGCGAATGGTGTAGGTATGGCTCGTGACGACCGGTTGCGCCTCTTCAGCCTCTTGGGCGAACGGCGGTGTAGAGAGAGCAAACAAGCCCACCGCAGCTACGCATGCCACAGTGGTCAATCGAAAGACCGGATTCATAAGATTCTCCCGAAGGGAATGCAGGGGCACATGTGATTCTACTCCGCGCGGCTGCCTGCGGCGGACCTGAACGCAATCAGCCTTGCATATGCGCGATAGGCTGCGACTCGTCGCGAGAGCGAAACGATGGGTCCGCGGGGCGGCTGTGTCCTTGACGAACCGCTGTCGGTCCCGACAATCCGGGCCGCATGCGTTGCTACTTCCTTTTGTTTGCACTCGTGTTTGCCGCCTTTTTGGCGGGGTGCCGCAATGCGCCCGCCGAGCGTCGGGAAGTCATCCGCTATGAAACCCAGGCCGTCGCAGACGAAGACCGCAGCAAGCTGCGCGCGGACTTGACCACGCTGCTGCTGGGCAGCACCGACGAGCCAGCCGACGAAGACCCGCACGTGCGGGCAGCGGCGGCGCAGGGGCTTGGCAACCTGGGCGATCCTGCAGATGCCGAGCCATTGATTGACGCCATGGCCGGCCCCCTGGCCGACGAGTCCACGCAAGTTCGCATGGAGTGCGCCATCTCTTTGGGCAAACTGCGCTACTCGGGCCCGCTGGATGAACGCCGTCTGCTGGTCGTGCGCACACTGCGCAACCGCGTGGCCTTTGACCGCGATGCCTCTGGTCGGCCCCTCGAAACCGAGTTCATGGTGCGCACGGCGATGCTGAGCAGCCTGGTCGGCCTGGGCGGCCGCAGCGGCGCCACCGCGATTCATGACATCGCCAGCCGTATCAACCGGGACATTTCGTCATCCGGGTCGGTGTTCACGGGCGCCACCGACAAGGGGTTGCTCGATCGCTGCTTTGAGGGCCTGTGCGACATTACCGGGGTGCCCGTGCGCGAAGCCGCCGCTCACCGCCTGACGACGGACGATTTCGCCAAGCACCTGGAATGGTGGGCGGACCGAATCTCGCAGATGTCGGACAACTAGCATGGACATCAAGCGCAAGCTTTCGCCCTGGCTGCTGGCGTGCGGATGGGCGGTGCTGCTTGGTTTGGCGGCGTATCTGCCATCGTTCTGGTCGGCACGGTCGATGGACATCGCAGTGTACTGGGAAGCCGGTACACGCATGCGTCTTGGCGCGGTTGACCTGTACGCCGAGCCCACGGACCCTGAGAACGACATCGGCTTGTACATCTACCCGCCGCTTTTTGCGGCGCTGATGGCACCCCTGACGTGGCTGCCGCGCGGCTTTGGATATGCCGCCTGGGCAATGATGCAATGGCTGATTGCTGTTGGTGCCTTTGTCGTGACCGGCCGCATGGTGGGCCTGCATGCAAGCCTGCGCAGCATGACCGGCCTGGGGTCGCTGACTTCGGCGGCGGGGCAGGAAGACAGCAAGGGAGCTTCGTTTGCCTTGCCGCTGCTGGTTGCCGTTTTTGGCGCCGCCTGGACCAACTTCAGCGAAGGGCAGGTCAACTTTCTGCTGGTGTTGTTTGTGGCAGCCGGCCTGTGGCAGCTTGAGGCCGGCCGCACCATACGCGGCGGCCTGCTGCTGGCCGCTGCCGCGCACTTGAAGGTGATCCCGATCGTGCTGCTGCTGGTGCTGCTGGCGCAGCGAAGATTTAAAGCGGCCGGCGCCATGTTTGTCGGATGCAGCGCGCTGTGGCTGGCGCCGCTGGTCTGGACGGTTCCCGCGCACGGCGTAGTAGACGGCGTCGCCCGCAACATCGAGCTGACGCGCGAGTATGCCGACAGCATTGTCAGCCCGCGCGTGAAGTCGCAATCGCCCGACGACGTCGGCGGCGTCCGCGCGCCGAACAATTCGTTGGGGGCTGTCGTCAATCGCTACCTTGGCAACGACCAGCGGCTTGCGACTTCGCTGAAGCAGCGCTCGCCGCTGTTGTTCTCGGCGCCCGAGCCGCTGCGCAAGTGGGGCGGTTTCGGCCTGGGGTGTTTGCTGTTTGCCGCGGCGCTGCTGCTGGCATGGCGACGTAGCGGGCAACGCAATGCCCGCAATGCCGCAGCCGGGCTGGCGCTGCTTTCCGCTGCCCTTGGCAATCTGCTGTTCTGGCCGCATCACCTGGCGCTGCTGCTGCTGGTGCTTGGGCCACTGCTTGCCGCCGCTGAGACACCTCGCCTTCGGCGCATCGCGTGGGCACTGTGTATCGCGGTGCTGGCCCTGTGCTTTGTGCCGATGATTGACAATGAGGGCGGCTGGCTGGTCTGGGTGCAGGTGCTGGGCACGCCGACGCTGTGTGTGCTGGCAGTGTTTGCAGTTGTGTGGATAACCTTTATGCGGCGCGGGATTGCGGGCGACAGCCTGCCACCTATACTCCCGCCCGATGACAAAACGGACACCCGGAATTCTGTTGCTTGAAGATGGCCGCGCCTTCCGCGGCCGTCTTTTTGGTTCCGAGCGCAAAGGCTTCGGCGAAGTGGTGTTTCATACCGGCCTGACCGGCTATCAGGAAATCATCACCGACCCAAGCTATGCCGGGCAGGTCGTCACGATGACAGCCACGCAGATCGGCAATTACGGCACCAACGCCGAAGACGACGAATGCGACAAACCGTGGCTCAGCGGTTTCGTGTGCCGCGAACTCAGCGGAATCGTCAGCAACCAACGCAGCTTGAAGAGCCTGCACGAGTTCTTGCTCGACCACAATGTGCCCGCGATCGACGGACTGGACACTCGCGCACTGACACTGCATTTGCGCCGCCATGGCGCGATGCGCGGTGTCATTGCCCCCGACACCGACGAGAGGACGCTGCTTGCCGAAGTGAAAGCCAGCCCGACCATGGAGGGGCAGGATCTCGTCAAGGTCGTCAGCAATCGCCCTGCGTGGGACATGCGCGCCGGCTATGAGTCCGAGTTTGCCGAATCCAGCGTGCTCAAACCCGGCCAGCCGCGCCTGAAGTGTGCAGCCATCGACTACGGCGCCAAGCGCAACATCCTGCGCTGCCTGGTGCAGGTCGGCTTCGACGTGCGCGTGTTCAACGCCACCAGCAGCGCCGCCGAGATTCTTGCGTGGGAGCCCGACGCCGTGTTCCTGAGCAACGGCCCAGGCGACCCGGCTGCGTTGGGCTATGCGATTGATGAGATCAAGAAACTGGTTGCGAAGCGTCTGCCGGTGTTCGGCATCTGCCTTGGCCACCAGTTGCTGACGTGGGCGTTCGGCGGACGCACGTTCAAGATGAAGTTCGGGCACCACGCCGCGAACCACCCGGTGAAAGAACTTGCGACCGGCATGGTCGAGATCACCAGCCAGAACCACGGTTTCGCGACGGACCCGGCGAGCCTGCCCGCCGACGTTGAAATCACGCACATGAACATCAATGACAACACGGTCAGCGGCATACGCCACAAGACGCTGCCGGTGTTCAGCGTGCAGTATCACCCCGAGGCCAGCCCCGGCCCTCACGACAGCCTGCACCTGTTTCAGCGGTTCAAAGAGATGGCCGTCGGCCGGCTGGCCGCGAAGTAGCCGCAACTACATGTTCGTGTAAATCGGCCCGCCGCCGCCTTCCGGCACGACCCAGTTGATGACCTGGTACGGGTCTTTGATGTCGCATGTCTTGCAGTGCACGCAGTTGCTGGCGTTGATTTTCAGCACCAGCCCCTGATCGTTCGTTTGCCCTTCGCCTTCGCGGTTCAGCTGCGGGCTCATGCCCTTGCCCTCGTCCTTGGGCACCATCTCGTACACCTTGGCGGGGCAGAAGTGCTGGCACGGGTTGCCGTATTCCTGCGTGCACTTGGTGATGCACACATCGGGCTGAATCACCTGCAGGTGGCAGGGCTGGTTTTCTTCGTGCGTGCTGCCCGAGTAGTACACGTCTTTCAGCTTGTCGAACGTCAGCTTGTCGTCGAACTGCGACGCAGCTTGCGCAGGTGTGGTGCCGGGCTTTGCGACGCGGCGGTACTCCTTGTAGTCGGGCTCTGCCGACAGACGTGAGCTGAGCCCGCGGCCGCCGGTGATCATGCTGAAGGCCACATTGATCATGCCGAATTTTTCGCCGCGCTGGAAACCCTGGCGGAAGTTGCGCACGCCCCACAGCTCGGCTTTGGCCCAGCTTGCCTCGAATCGGTTCTGGTACTTGTGCAGGGCAGCCGCGCTGAAGTCGCCCGACTTGAGGCTGTCGAATATCGTCTCTGCTGCCATGATGCCCGACTTGATCGCCAGATGAATGCCCTTCAGGCGCATGCTGTTCAGGAAGCCCGCCGTGTCGCCGACCAGCAGCAAGCCGTCTGCGGACAGCTTGGGCATCGAGAAATAGCCGCCGTCGGGAATCGTCTTGGCGCCGTAATGCAGAATCTCGCCGCCTTCGAGTATCCCCTTCAGCCACGCGTGTGACTTCCACTTCTGGAACAACTGGTGCGGGTCAAGCGTAGGGTCTTTGTAGTCCAGCCCCACCACCAGCCCGATGCTCACCAGGCCGTCGGCCATGCCGTACACCCAGCCGCCGCCAAACACGTTCTTGGGCAACGGGTATTTCATGGTGTGGTAGACGTCGCCCGGCTTGAGCAGTTTCTGACCGGCTTCCGAGAGCTTCCAGACTTCCTTGACGCCGATCTGGTACATCTGCGGGTTGCGGCCGGCGTCCAGCTTGAGCTTCGGGACCAGGTGCTTGGCCAGGCTGCCGCGCGTGCCTTCGCCCAGTACGGTGACCTTGGCGGTCAGGTCGCCGCCAGGCATGAACTCGCCGTCCTTGGCATCGCCCCACTTGTCCACGCCCATGTCGCGCACGCGCACGCCCTTGACGCGGTTGTCTTCGTACAGCACGTCGGCGCCGGGAAAACCGGGGAAGACGTTGACGCCCGCGGCTTCGGCTTTGGATGCCAGCCACTTGACGACCTTGTTCAGGCTGACGACGAACTTGCCGTGATTGCGCATGCTCGGCGGCACAAACTTGGGGCCGCCGCGTCGGGCGGCGTCCTTGAGCGCGATCATCGCGTCGTTCTTGACGGGCGACTCGACCGGAAAGCCCTGCTGCTGCCAATCCGGGAACAGCTCGGCAATGCCGCGCGGGTCCATCACTGCGCCGGAAAGCTGGTGGTGGCCGATCTCGGGGGCTTTCTCGATGATGCTGACCTGCGGCTCCAGCTTGGTCTCAGCAGCCTCGTTGTGCTTGGCGACAAGCTGCATCAGCTTGATGGCGCAGGCCAGATTTGCGGGGCCCGCGCCGACCAGCAGCACGTCTTGCTCCATGATTTCGCGTTCAACGTCCATGGCGGCAACTTAGCAGGGCGGGGCCGAGGTTCCAGTGTTGGCAAGTCACTCGCCGAACAGCATGAACCACAAACCGAATATGACACAGGCCAACCCGAGCAACACCTGCAACGCCACCTGCACCATCATCACGGCCCGCGCCGGCCGGCGGGCCGAAGTCTGCCAGTTGCGCACCGAGCGAAACGCGCCCATGAACGCAACCGCGGCCATGCCCAACACTCCGCCAACCAGAAGACCATGCATGATGACAGCTTGCACAAAGCAACGCCGGCATGCTAGCGGGCAAGCAGGCGGGTCACTGCCGCAGCGTGCTGCGTCAGGGCAGCCTCGGTTTCAGTCAGTCTGTCCTGCAGGCGGCCGCCGTGGGGCGAGATCGTAAAGACCGCGGTCACACCCTCGATACTGACAGGGCGCGTGGTGCCGGCCAGCACCACCAGCGGCACATGGGCGGCATTGCAGGCGTGCGCCAGCGCCGCGATCAGCTTGCCGTCGGCGGTCTGTTCGTCGTAGCTGCCTTCGCCTGTGAACACGGCATCGACGCCCTTGAGCAACCTCTCGAACCCGATCAATTCCAGCACCTTGCGGGCACCCTCAATCAGCTTGCCGCCAAGCAGCAGCGTGCCAAACCCCATGCCGCCCGCGGCGCCGCTGCCGGGCTCAAGGCCATCGGCCCTTGCACCGGCGTTGCGCGCGCATTGCGCGTAAATCGACAGGCCCTCTTCCAGCTTGTGCATGGCGCGGGTCGTGCCGCCCTTCTGCACGACGTACTTGCGGCTTGCGCCATGGGGGCCGAGCATCGGCGACATCACATCGCACATCGCCTGCAACCGCACGGTCTTGAGCCGCGGGTCGAGCGCGCTGAAATCAACGCGGCGCAGGTCTTTCAGTCGGCCGCCAGTGGGCAACAGTTCAGCATTGTTCCCGTCGAAAAACTTCGTGCCCAATGCCGCGCACATCCCGGCGCCGCCGTCGCTGGTGGCGCTGCCGCCCAGGCCCAGCAGGATCTCGTCCACGCCAAGTTCCAGCGCGGCTTTGATCATCTGGCCTACGCCGTACGTGTCGGTCTCAAGAGGGTTGCGTTCGTGCTCGGCCAGGCGCCACAAACCGCAGGCCTGCGCACTCTCAACCATGGCCCGTTTGCCGTCGGCGCTCACGCCGATCACCGTCGGCACGTCGCGGCCCAGGGCATCCCGAGCGGCCACTTGTTTGCTGGTCGGAAACGCGGCTTTCAGCACTTCCAGGGTGCCATCGCCGCCGTCCGCAAGCGGCAGCACGCGGGCGTCCGCGCCTGCGGCCCGGACACCCGCTGCCAGTGCCTCCGCGGCTTGGCCCGCAGAACACGCCTGCTTGAACTTGTCGGGCGCGCACAGGATCAGCATCGAAAGGCCGGGGCTTGGGGTGGCGTGCATGCCGGTTCTGCATGCACGAGATCATCATCCACTAACCGCGCAACGACACTCACGCCGTCTTCATCAGGTAGAACAGTCTGCGTGACTGGTCGTGGCTTACAGGCTCTGTAACCACGCTGACCAGAACATAGCCCAGTTGGCCATAGTTGCGCAGCATCATCGTCTCGCTGTCCACGCCGAAGAAGCCCGGGTTCTTGGCGTCCGGGTCATGGCGTTCGTGCTGGTTCACGATGCGTTCGACCACGATGAATTCGTTCGGCATGCATGCCTCCGTTTGGTGCGGATCAGTGGCCCCGCACCTCGCCCATGATCTTCTCAAGCTGCTCCAGGTACGACAGCAGCGCCTCGCGCCCCGCCGTGGTGATCTCATAGCTTGTGCGCGTGCGCCGGCCGAACAGGCCCTTGGCGGCGCGAATGAAACCAGCGCCCTCAAGTTTGCCGCAGTGCGTGCTCAGGTTGCCGTCGGTCGTGTCCGTCAGTGCCTTGAGTTCGTTGAAGCTCAGCCGGCCGTGGCTTCCCAGCGCGGACAGAATGGCCAGCCGTACACGCTCGTGCACAACGCCGTCAAGCTCAATGGCAGGGCTGAGCCTGGTTTTACCAGCCATAGCGTACTCCTACCCATACCCCTAACAGGAAATGCCCCGCCCCGAACGTTGCAACGAATAGTACGAAGTCCAGCTCAAGTCCCGGGATCACGCCCAGCGCGCCGCCGATCAGTGTAAACATGCCCAGCATGCGCACGCTGGTCAACGAGTGCGCCGACGCTGCAATCAGCGCCGCGCCATAGCACAGCATCCAGACGGCGAAAATTGACTGCAACGATCCCTGCATGGTCAATGCCAGCGTCAACGCGCCCCCCACCGCCAGCGCAGGAAGCATGGCAAACAGCACGCGCCGCCCAAGGCGTGCAGCCAGCGGAAAGCCGTCTGAACGCGCGCGCCGCAGCATGCCCAGCAGGTTAAGCGCTGCTGAGGCCACCAGCGTCGCCGACCAGATCAGCACCATCTGCCGCAGGACTTCGCCCTCAAGGCCCGCCCGCGCCTCGCCCACGGACAAGCCGGCCTGCGCGGTGAAGCCGGCTGCAAAGAACGTCAGAAAGCCCGAGATCAGCAGCGCAGCACCGGAAAGTGAGGTCAGGCGCGAGTTCGCCTCAAGGGCCGCGCGGATTGTCTGAAGATCTTGCTGGCTGGTGTGCTGCTGCATACGCGCAGTGTAGTGATCGCCGGCAGATCGTGCCACCCATCCTGCCGATGGTCACAAATAGGGAGGGCCCGGCGCGCCGCCAAACGCTCCGGGCCCTGTGCACGTGCAACATGGCGTCACACGTACCGCGAAAAGTCTTTTCATTCCACCTGGCAGGTCGCAGCACGCCAAACCCCGGCGGGCCTGCTAACCCCCGACTGCATCCTCATCAGCCAGATACACTGCCTGGTGCCTCACATCATCGAACTGCAGTTTCGTGCGCAGACCCTCAAGAAAGTCGGGGCCATAAAAATCGAGGTAGTGCAGCAGGCTCATCACCTCTTGCTGCGGTTTGCCGTCGGGCAGCAGGTAGTGAAACAGCTTGGCAAGCTGTTTGCCGTTCACGTCCATCTCACGTGCAGCTTCGGTCGTTGCGCGCTGGCGCAACTTGTCGAACCCGATGTCGGTGTTCGTCAGCAGCTTCTTGATGTCGTTCTCGGGGTTGAAACCCAGGTCATTCAGGCCCATCTCGAAACGCAGCAACTCGGACAGCACCCGTTCTTTGACTTCGCTGAACACACCCGGAATATCCTCAGGAAGGTGCCGCTTCACGGCGTCGTCGGGATGCACTTCGCTGGCAAGCACTTCCTCGGGCTGTAACCCGAACTTGGACAGCCAGCTCTCGACCTTGCCCTCAATGACGGTGGCACTTCCGCCCGGGTAGGGCACAGGCTCGCCCGCCGGCACACCCGCCACGGGGCTGCCACTGCCAACGGCGGCAACCAGCGGTAGCTGTGTGAACAGGTTGCGCAGGTTCAGTTCATAGCCGGCGGTTGCGGACGGCTTCAGGACAGTCAGGTTATCGTCGTCGAACCAACGCAGCAGCAGGCGGGCTTTGAAGACGTCAGGATCGTCGTCGGCGGCGCGGGCAAGCTGGTCAAGCAGCAGGCTGGAAAAGCCGGTGCCCGGCAGAGTGCCGCGAAGGCCCTCGATGTACTTGTGGGCGGCACCGCCGCGAAAACCGACGTCTTCGAGCTCGCCGGTCCGTTGCATGATCGCGCTGATGCCGGTCTCGCCCCATTCGCCAATGTCGATCGCCGGCCACAGCAGCGTGACCACTTTGCCGATGCGCTTGGCCCGAAGCTGCCGCGCGAGTTCAAGCCCCGCGAACATGCGCATCACTTCGTCCATGCGCGGCGCAGCCACACCCTTGACCAGCGGTACCACGACCGCGATGGCATCGCCGCGCGTCAGCAGTTTCAGGGCGTCGCTGTGGCGCTTGGCGCCTCCGGCTTGGCGCAACCAGCGCAGCCAACCGTCTTCTTTGTCAGAGCCAATGCGGAACTCGTGGCGCGAAAGGCGCCGCGCGAGAATCTGGAAGGCCGAGAAACTCGAGCGTGGAAGCTTGCCGCGCTTTCGTGACAGCCGAACCAGAGTACGACCGCGTGTCGTGCTGGTGCGCGTGGTGGTCAGCGGAAGTTTCACGACGCGATAGGCCATTGGAATCCACAACCTTCAAACAGGACGCCGGGAAGGGCCCGACGCTCGCGATTGTAACAGTAGAAGTTACGGGTACGACTAGCGGGGAAAGGCGAGAAATAAGGGGTTTTGGGCAAGTGTCTGTTTTGTTTGGGGTTACGGAATCTGGAAAAATTCAGACAGGGCAATCTTGGCAGTTTGTGGGACTTATGTGCCAAACTGCATGACAGGTGTCAGTAACGTCGGAAATCCAAACGCCAGAGCATGTTGCGTCGCATCACCTGGGCGTGAACTAACCGGCTGGTATTTAGTTGACAGGGCGGAACGGGAAGTTCCAGCGCAGGGCGTTCGTTCAGGCGTGTGCGGCAGCATGCTGCGACGGTGTTTGGCTGCAGCGGCGCGTCGGCGATTGTCGGACTGTGCGTTTTGCACTCCACGAATTGTGACGCGTCGAAAAATCTTGCCGCGGAAATTCCGTGTTACGACTCGCACCGGGAAGGAATTCCGATTAGATAGGAAGAAGGAGGAGCAGGAGCCATGTTCACCTCAAACTCGCGTCGAAGTTGACCGAAGCAGCAAGGTGACAGGGCGGCTTCCCCCAGTGTATGCCCGCATTAATGCGGGCTTGACGTTTCCACCTCGACGAGCATCGGCGGGTACAGGAGAGACAGTGACCGAGAAGACGAATATCTTTATCGATGGCGAGCACGCCGCAACGATTGAAGACCTTCAGCACGATGCGCCGTGGCACTACGGGACGTTGACCCCGGGCGACGCGTTCAAAGAACTGCGCGCATCTCTTGAGAAGGCGCCTTGGAGTGTTGGCAACGAAGACAGTGTGGAACTTGTTGCCGCCCAGGACACCGTGGACCGCGTGAGCTGGGGCCCCGATGTAGACACCAGCGAAGTGATCACCAAGTTGACGCTCGCCCAGTTTGAGCCGGACGGCCCGTGGGAGCTTGAATTCACCTCGGAATCCGACGAGAACGACGAAGACAGCGAAGACGAAAACGCCGAAGCAAACGGCGAGGCAGCCGAATCAACGGTCTAGTACAAGCGCCTGCGAGCGGCGGCGGCAACGCCGCCGCCCGTTTCATTTGTCGGGGCACGCGGCGACCCAAAATCGCCAAAGCGCAATGCAACACACCACTGTCCCCTGATCCGCAATGGCGAATCGGCAATAGTGTTTGGCTTTGACAGTCCATCCACTACCTTATGTCTGCCCAGTTGGTTCACCTTTCACCGGAGCAGACATTGAGCATCCTTCGCTACCTCCCTTGCGCCCTGCTGCTCGCCTGTGGTTGCGCGTTTGTTGTTGCCGCCGAAGACGCACCCAAACCCGCACCGATTGACCCCAATGAACTGAAAGCGGCCCGAGCCCTCGCCGACACACTGACCCCGCAGGAGAAGGCGCTCTACAACGCGCTTCGATACCTGCTGCGCCCCGAGTTTGAAGAGGAGCTGTTCAAAGGCAGGCGCTACCGGCCTTCTTCGTTGAAACCGTTTGAAGCCGCTACCACGGAAGCGTTCTCAGATGTTGAGGCCCTGCGCCTGTGGCTCGTGATCGAAAGCGGCATGCCGCTGACGGCCGCCGCCGACAACCACCTGCGCCGCATGATGGACACGCAGATTTCGACCACCGGCAACCTTCTCGGCCCGGCGGCGATCCAGGCGCTGATCTGCCGCGCCGCGTTGCTGCGTGGCGACGCCCGCTCGCCGGAAGCACTGAAAGAGCGCGCCGAAATGGTCTACAAAGCCGCCCAGGAGACAAAGGCGGCAACAGCGACCAACTCGCCATTTGTCAACAAGGACACTGCCCACGCAAACTGGTTTGCGAACCACATGTGGCGCGCCGTCATCCTGCGCTGCGCCCACGACTCGGGCGTGAAAGTCGATACCTCACTTTGGGAAACCGACCTGCGCGCGCTGTGCAAATCATGGGTGCGCAAGGGCGGCTGGACCACCAACCCCCGGTATGAACAGTTCAGCCAGACCCAGCACACGAACCAGATGGGCATGATGGCCCTGAGCCTGGCACTGAACGCGCCCGAAGGCCTGCTGTCGAAGTCCATCCAGAGCACCCTGACCAAGCAACTGAAGACCGTCACCTCCAAGCTCGAAGAATGGTCCGAGCAGTGGGAGCGCCTTGAGCCACGCGGCGCCGGCCTGTTGTTCCTTTGGGGGCTGCACAGTGAGATGACCACGGCCCGCACCAGCATGGATGTCTGGCAGCGCGACTGCCTCACGCGCTCAACCGCAAAGGCCGACTTGCGCGGCGCATTCGTGGGCCGAAACAACCTGCTGCACGACCTGGGCCTGGGAACGCGCATCACCAAGCGCGATGAAATCGAAAGCGCCGAGACGGCCCTGGCCGCGGTCGCGTTGTGCGGCGGACTGCTGCGCAGCGGAAGCGGCCCGATGTCTGCCCACACGCTGTCCTCCATCGGCCGCTATCTGCACGCGTTCGCGCTGCTGCATGCCAGCCAGGAACGCCAGGACGGCGGCAGCTTCAATGATCGCGTCGGCTTTGCCATTGAAGACGGTTGCGCATTCCTTGAAACCAGGCTTACCGCCGACGGCAGTTTCAGCGGCGCCAACGAGTATCAACCCGGCAACACCGGAATCTGCCTGCTGGCGCTGCTGCATGGCCGTTACGCGCGGGACTCTGAGGTCATTACGCGCGGCTTTGACAAGCTCACGACCCAATGCGAGGCAATGTCGCAGCGCGGCGTCGGCACTTACAACGCCGGCTTGATCCTGATGGCCTACCAGAAACTGTACGAGCCGGAAATGCGAGAAGCCGGCATGTTCAGCGCCAACACCGCCAAAGAGTTTGAGTCAGCGCGCGCCAAAATTCGCAAGCTGGTCAAGCGCGACCACATGGCAGTGATTGACGCGATCATCGGCCAGCTCGACGGCTCGCGCGGGTTGCAGGGCGGCTGGGGCTACTATCCAAGCTCCAAGCTTACCCACAGCGACAACTCTTGCACCCAGTTCGCGGTGCTTGCCTACCAGGCCGGCAGTACGCTGGGCGCCAAGGTTTCGGCCACGACCTTCAAGAATGAGGCGCAGCGCCTGATCGACTCCTATGCCGAGGTGCAGGGCGCGCCAGCCGTGGAGTTTGAGTACACCAGCGAGGGCGTCGGCCGGACCGCCGTTGTGCACAAAGGCAAGATCAAAGCGGGTGGGTGGTCATACAGCGTCACGCGCTCCGGCGACACCATGCAGTTTACGGCAGCCGGCATCGGCAGCCTTGCGATCTGTTTGGACGAACTGAAGTCGCGAGATGCGCTGGAACAGAAGTTCGAGTTTGAAATCGCCCGGCACATCCACGGCGCGCAATTGCGCCTGGCAGCTACCTACTATACGCCGGAGATGCTGACCCAGGGTGACGGACAGCTGATGAAGATTTCCGGCGATGGCATCGGCACTTACTACAACCTTTACTCGGTCGAACGCGGCTGTGAACTTGCCGGCCTGCGCAAGCTCAGCAACGGACTTGACTGGTACATGATCGGCGCCGAGGCCTTGATTGAGGCGCAAAACCTCGACGGCAGCTGGACCGATGGCCGCGGCTTCCGCCCGGGCATGGAGCCGACACCGAACCTGATCAACTGCGCGTGGGCCATCCTTTTCTTGAAGCGCGCGGCGCCGCCCGTGTTCACCGACCACGTTCGCCGCGACCGAAACAAAGAAGAAGACACGAAAGAGCCGGAGAAGCCCAGCAGCCCGATCACACCCGGCCCCGACGAAAAGAAGGAAGCCAAAGAGAAAGAAAAGCCACCAGAGCGAAAAGTTGAGGGTGAAGACTAGAAGCCGGCAGGCGCGGGAAGTCGCTCGTTGCCGATGTGCAAATGCCGGCAGATGTACCTTGCGACACCGCATGACCGCGCACACATTTGGTGTGCCTTCGTTGCTTTCTTGCTAAACTCCTCGTTCGGGTGGCAGTTCAGAGAATCCAGCCATCAACACCTTGGCGAAATGCGTATTAACCTCTTGCAGTTGCTTGGAACTCCGTAGCTAGGTTTTGCGTCTCCAGTCAATCGAATTCTCATCCGGTGTGGTTGCGGTTTCGGCGCTTGCGCCCCAGGGGATACACAATGGGCTACTCCTTCTCAAAGAGGGCACTTCTCGTTCCCGCGGTACTTTGCGGACTGGCGCTGTTCAGTACGAACTACCAGGGAACGGACATCGAAGTCGCCCCTGCTCCGGTCGTGGTCGCAAACCACGACGCTGAACTGGAACAGCCGAAGCTGGCTCCAATCCCTGATTTTGACCCCACCCGCGTGTTGCTCGACATGGGCGGCAATGGCTCAGGCATTCAGCCGTTGCAGGGCCCAGGCATGCAGCCGCCCGGCTGGAAACCTGACCCGCCGCTGGACCTGACTGGAAAGATGCCGGCCGACGAAGAAGTTCGTGCCGCGATCGTGAAGGCCGTTGAGTTCCTGCTCGACAGCCAGAAAGAAAACGGCGCATGGGACGTAGAGCTCTCGGGCTCGCTCCTGTCCGAGACTGCCGACCAGGCCGTGGACGCCATCTCTGCGACGGCGCTGGCTGGCGTGTCGTTGCGCTATCACATCAAGGTTGACCCGATTCGCATCGAAGCAGCACTCAAGAAGGCCATCAACTTCGTGATCGACCGCGTCTATCGCGGCAAGCTGCCGCTCGGCGTCTGGTACGCCAACTGGCGCTACACGCTGGGGCTGAAGTTCCTGCACGGCGAATTTGTCGTCACCAAAGACGAAGAACTCAAAAACGAAATCCGCGCTGTCTCGCGCCGCATGATCAACTCCATGCTGCGACTGCAGCTGCCCCAGGACACTGCCAAGCTGCTGGAAAAGAAGCGCAAGGCCCGCATCAGCAGCCGCCTCAAGAACTCCGGTCCGGCCGGTTTGGGCGTGGTCATGAGGCCCCCCACCGATACCGAGTATCGCGGCGGCGCACCCATCGAACGGCTCATTCCCGGCGGCACTGCTGAGGGTGCGGCCTTGCAGGTTGGCGACCGAATCATCGAAGCCGAAGGTCTGCGCATTGAAAACGCGCTCGACTTCTACCTGGAAGAAGCCAACTGGCAGGGTGGCCAGAAGGTGCGCCTCAAGATCAAGCGCGACCGCGCCGAGTTCACCAAGGACATCAGCATCAAGCCGACATGGCCCGGCTATCTTGGCCTGAAGCTCAGCCCGGGCGTTGGCGAAGGCCCGATCGTCGAGAAGTTCCTGCCCTTCAGCCCTTGCCGCGACAAGCTTGAGGTGGGCGACATCATCAACGAGGTCGAAGGCAACATGATCAGCAAGATCGACGACTTCCGGGTGCACGAAAACGGCATCGTCCCGGGCAAGAAGATCAAGCTGAAGGTTCTGCGCGGCGAAAAGAAGAAGAAGACCAGCGTGACCATTGAAGCCAGTGGCGCGCCAGAAGGCTGGTTCGGCTTCATCGTCAAGGAAGAAGACAAGGGCGATGACAACGGCGTGGTGGTGGACGGCATTCGCCCCGACCTGTCGGCTGGCGAAGCCGGCCTGCAGGATGACGACCGCGTCACCTGGGTCGGCGACACGCCGATGCTGGGCTACGACCATTTCTTTGAGTTCCTGGGCACTGTGCCCGCCGGCAAGCAGTTCAAGATGAAGTGGGTGCGCGACGGGCAAGAGATGGAGGCCGATGTAATCGCCGACGCCGTGCCGCAGCCTTTCAACCCGCAGTTCGGCGTGACGGTCGACCGCCAGTTCCGCGCCATGTGCAACCGCGTCGACAAGGGCGGCGCCGCCGAGAAGGCGGGCATGAAGGTCGGCGACGTCTTCACTGCCATCAACGGCAACCAGACCGGCGACTTCTTCTCGTTCCGCGACGCGTATTGGGACCTGACCGCCGGCGAAGAGGCCACGTTCACGGTCGACCGCGGAGGCAAGTCCATCGAAATCAAGTATGTGCTGCCGAAGTGGGAACCCACCACCGGCGACGCTGAAGAGGGCGTCGAAGAAGGCGGCTGGGCGTATTACCCCGAAATGGGTGAAGCCCCGAGCTTTGCAACCGCGGCCGCACTCCTGGTGTTGATGGACGTGCAGAAAGACATCGACATCAAGGGCATGCGCACGACCCTGAAGGGGCCGCTGCGCAGCGCAGCCACCCTTTTGACCAACCTGCGCGAGAAAGACAGCGCACACGGCGGCGCTGAAACCTATATGTACCGGGCCGGTTCACGCGAGCACCCGAACAACATGGGCATCGACATCCGCGGTTGCCAGGGTCGCAACGGCATCTGCGAGCTTGCCTTGAACCGTTACGGCACACGCAAGAGCGGCGACCTGAAGAAGATCATCGACCAGTTCATCCGTTACCGCAGCGAACTCGACGTGGTACGCCGTATGGAGTACTACTACAACCCGCGCATCGGCGGCAGCCCACACAACCTTGAGCGCTGGTTCAACGCCGCTTACTACTGGCTGTTCAGCCACTACTGGACATTGATCGCCGCCAAGGACTGCGGCAAAGCCCAGTTCAAGGACATCAACGAAATCTGCGTCAAGGCGCTGATGCAGACCCGCAACGCCGACGGCACGTGGCTGGGCCACCCCAGCTTCGGCAAGCTGTGCGGCACGTGCGAAGCCCTGTGGATCCTGGGTGAAACGGAAGGCGGCTGGAAAGACGGCTACACCCCCAAGACCCAGCCCACGGACCCGAACAACCCGACAACGCAGGACAAGAAGACCAACCCGGACGACGAGCAACCGGAAGAAACACCCGAAGAGTAGTTTCGATCAGGCAAGCCCAACCGCCGCGTGAATCGCGGCGGTTATCATTTGCACAGGTTGCCGCATCCTGACAATTTCCCTTCCCCCGGCGGGGTGATATGCGTAATCATGGTGTTCCCTCATCCTGGATGTGCCCACGGAGACTTTCCGATGCGTCTTAAGATTTTTTCCGCCTTGCTGATCACCCTTGCCGTGGCCGGCGTTTCGCAGGCCCAGGACGAAGGCAAGATTCTTTCCGGCAAGCTGGAAGCCGCCCAGGCCACCGAGATCAAGGTGGACCTGCAGGCCTACAGTGGCGAGTTGCGACTGAAATGGATCGCCACGCCCGGCATGGCCATGAAGGCCGGCGACAAACTTGCCGAGCTTGAGGCGCCCGACTACGCCGACGCGCTGGAGCGCAGTCGCGAAGGCCTTACCGCGGCCGAACTTGGCCTGCAGGCGATGAAGGACGCAGCCAGGCAGTACGAAGACGGCTTTCCTGAGCAGGTGCTGGCGGCGCAGCGCCGCCTTGAGCGCGCCCGCGAAGAACTGCAGTTCTTTCGCGAGGTGGACCGCAAGCAGCAGGTGCGCAACAATGAAATGAACCTCGAATCCAGCAAGTTCAGCATCGAAGACCAGGAAGAAGAGCTGGCGCAGCTTGAAAAACTGTACAAGGGCAACGATCTCGCCAAGGAGAGCCAGGACATCGTGCTGAACCGCAGCAAGCGCCGCCTGGTCCAAAGCAAAGAGCGCCACAAAATGGCCCAGGACCGCCACGACCGCTGGTTGAAAGTAGACCTGCCGCGCCGCGAACAAGACCTCGAAAGCGCGGTCAAGGGCGCCGAGCTGGAGATGCAGCGCATCGACACCCTGAAAGCCAACGGCAACGCTGACCTGAAGTCCAAGCTCACGGGTGCCGAGCGCAGGCTCAAAGATGCCGCGCAGTACCATGCCAAGCTTGAAGCCGACTCCAAAGCGCTCGTGCTGATTGCGCCCCATGATGGCGTAATGCTCGCGGGCGGTCTTGCCGGCAATGATGGCGTCGCTATGCCGGCCAAGGCGGGCGACAAAATCAACCGCGGGCAGGCACTGGTCTCTGTCATCAACACCTCCACGCTTCACGTCACCGTGCCAGTGCTGGCCAACGCCCGCGCCAAATATCAACCGGGCACCAAGGTAGCGGTAAAGAGCGACGAGCTTGCTGTCAGCGGCAGCGGCACCGTCAAGCTGATCGGCGTGCTGGTACGTGACGGCAAGGTCAGCGCGCGCATCGAAGTGGACAACGCCGAGGGCAAGTTCCTGCCCGGCGCCAAGGTCGGTGTTTCGCTGCCCGAATAGTCTGATTGCTTGCCCAGCAGGAGTGCGCGTGCGCCCAACATTGATCATCCTTGCCGCCGTCGGGCTGGCCCTTTGCGGCTGTACGAAAAGTGCCGACAACCAGCCCGCGCCGGTAGCACCCGCGCCGACGCCAACGCCGGGTGCCACGCCGGCAGCGGGCGTGTGGAAGTACCAGCAGAACCTGGACCGGGCCGTGCGCTGGGCGCTGGACAACCAGAAGCGGCAGGGCGACTGGGGCTACATGACCGAGCGCCCCAACGACATCTACCTCGGCAGCATCAACAGCCTGCACGTCTGGGGCAACGCCAGCACCGCGCTGTGTCTGATGGGCCTGCTGATGCAGCCACCCACCGACGAGATCAATGCTGCGCTGGCCAAGGGCTTTGAATACCTGATTGACGCGCCAGATACGCCGCGCGCGACCATGAATACCTTTTACAACGTGTGGTCGCACACCTACATGATACAGGCCCTGACACGCGCCATGGCCGACGCGCGCTTTGCCAAAGACAAGCCGCGGCTGCGCAAACGCGCCGAACATGAGCTGCGGCGGCTGCTGGACCACCAGTCGCTCGACGGCGGCTGGGGCTATTACGACTTTGACTATCGCACTTTGCGCCCCAGCGGCGACATCAGCACGGCGTTCACCACGGCGGCGGCGCTGGTGGCGATGCATGAAGCCTTCAAGTCCGACCTGCGCCTGGGCCGCAGCGAATCCAACCCCGACGGCGAAGGCCTGCGCGACCACAACGTGCAGATCGCGCTGGACTATCTTCAGCGCCATCGCATCCCCAACGGCGCCTACTACTACAGCAGCGGCCACATGCACCACCCACAGGGCGTGGCGAATCTGCCGCGCGGCAGCCTGGGCCGCAGCCAGTCTGGTGACAACGCGCTGAACCTGTGGGGACGCCTGGTCACGCAGGACATGCTCAAGGCGCAACTCGACACGTTTCTCGGCCCGGAACACGTGTTCATTGAAATCGGCCGCGGCCGCCAGTTCCCGCACGAGGCCTGGTACGCCACGGCGCCGTACTACTACTACTTCGGGCACTACCATGCATCGCGCAACGTGCTGGCGCTTGCCAAGGCCGACCAGCCGAAGTACGGCGACAAGCTGGGCGAGCTGGTCGTGGCTGGCCAATACGATGACGGCAGTTTCTGGGACTACCCGCTGTATGGCTATGCCAAGCCGTATGGCACCGGGTTCGGCATCATCATCCTGAGCAACTGCAAGAAGGCCATGGAATAGCAGCGGCGCACACTACCACTTGATTGCGCCGAACATGTTCAGCATGGCGATCAACTGCTCGGCCTGCGTGTCCGGCAGTGCGGTAAGTGGCGGGCGGGCGGCATAGTCGCCGAAACCCTTCTTGCGCAGGATGGCCTTCACCGCCGGCCCCAGCCCGAACTTCTCCAGTAGTCCGCGGACACTGTTCAGTTTGACCTGTTGCCCGGCTTTGCGCTCGATGCTCTTGACCAGGTCCGGGATTACGCTCGCACACGCGGTAATGCTGCCCCGGCCACCGTCTTCCAGGCACTTCGCGATCAACCTGTCATGGCCCACCATGTATGAGCCATCGCGGAACCACCCCAGCAGGCGCGCCATCTCGGCCTCGTCGCCGGTGCTGTCTTTGACGCCGACGCAGCGCTCATGCTTGCGCACGATCTGAAGAAGTTCGTCCGAGATCGGGATGCCCGTCAGCCGGGGAATGTGGTACAGGATCACGGGCAGGCGCGATTGATCCAGCACGCGCAGAAAAAAGTCCGCAATCCCGCGCGTGCTCGCGTCGCGGAAGTACCAGGGCGGCGGACAGATCACCGCATCGTACCCCAGGTCGGAGGCGAACTCCGTCATGTCCAGGACATCCTCCAGCGCACAAGAGCCAACGTTCAGGATCAGCTTCAAGCCGCTTTCCGCCTTGGCGGCGGTTTCCGCGGCAAGCTTTCGCTCATCGCGTGAAGAGCTGGCGAACTCGCCGTTCGTGCCCAGGATCAGCGCGCCGTCCAGGCCCTCGCTTTTCAGCCACTTCAGGTGCGCCGACAAGGCATGACTGTCCAGAGTGTCTTCACGCGTCAGCGGCGTAGGAACGGGTGCAAATGCCCCCTTGGGTAGATACATTGGTCCCTCGATCAGCCCTGTTTGGTCCATAGTCTACGGTCAAGCACCATGCAGCGTCGACCGTGTACGCAAACCAAGTGAGCCAGCATATGTCTACCAGCCGCATGCAGAAAAACCTCACCGTAATGTTCACCGACATCTCGGGCTTTACCAAGCACACCGAGACGATCAGCCGGCAGGACCTGATGTCGCGGCTCGACACACATAACGAGCTGCTTATGCCGATCGTGGCGCACTTTGACGGCAAGATCGTCAAAACCATCGGCGACGCTTTCTTGATCACGTTCGAGAGCCCGACCAACGCCGTGCAGTGCGGCCTGTTCATGCAGCACACCCTGCGCAAGTTCAACGTGGGCAAAGACGAGTCCCACGCGATTCACATCAAGGTCAGCATCAACAGCGGCGAGGTCACGGTCACAGAAAACGACGTCTTCGGCGACCCGGTCAACGTCGCCGCCAAGATTGAGAAAGCGACCAACCCTGACGAAATCTACTTCACCGAGGCCGTGTTTCTGGCCATGAACAAGTCCGAGGTGCCGACTTCGTTCGTCAAGACCTTCCGCCCCAAGGGCGCCGAGAGCAACGAAATCAAGCTGTACAAAGTCGCGATGGACGAAGCCGATGAGCGCTACCAGAAGGTCATCAAAGGCACCAACATCGACAAGGAAAAGAACAAGACGCGCGTGCTTGAGTTGACCACCCTGGCCGAAAAGGAATTCACGCGCTACCAGGATACGCTCGAGGCGTTGGTCGAAAGCCAGGGCAAGTCGTCGCGCGGCATGGTGATCGCCGTGATCGCCGCGGCGCTGATCCTGGCAACTGCGATTATCGTCGGCTTGGCCGTCTTCAGCGGCCCGGCGGAGAACCCCGAAGGCAAGGTGATTGAAAGCGCCCGCGCTTACCTGTCATCTGGCAAGCCCGAAGATGCGCGCACTCTGCTGCTCAAGCACATCGAGGCCCACGGCGGCAGCGACGCCCTGAAAGACGCGCTGGCCGAAGTGGACACGTATGAACTGAACGCAGCCACCCGCACCACCGAAGAGTTGCTGGCCGGCGACCGGCCCGACCAGGCGCTGAGCGCCATCAAGGCGGCGCTGCGCGACCGCGCGCCATCGGACGTCCACAAAGCGCTGATCCAGCGCGCGCAGGCGTACGTGGATGCCCGCAGTGCCCTGGCTGAGGGCGATTCGGCCAAGTGTCTCGCGCTGACCGAAATCGCAGCCGGAGAAAAGGGCTTCACCGATGGCTTGAAAAGGTTGCGCGAGCAGGCCCAGGCAATCGACTCGGCCAGGAAGACCATCCAGGACGAAAAGCTGCTTAAAGAACAGAGCAACGCCGCCCTCGAAAAGCTGGCGATGGCGTTCGGAGACCAGCCAAGCATTCCGCTGGTGATCGACCTGATGAAGCAGGCATTGTCCTCAAAACAATACTGGGACGCGCGCAACAAAAGCTACGCCGAGGCCAAGACCCAGCTTGAGCGCTACCGGCAGCGCTTTCTCACCATCGGCGACTGGTCGATCATTGAGCGCGACATGCATCTTGGCGGCTTCTGGAACTACGCGACGGACACGGGCATGCGCCGCAACTGGTGGAGCTGGTACGACACCAACTGGCAGAACCACTACAAGCTGCTCTGCGACGCCGCCGCCAACGACCCGGACTTCGAGTACACGCTGGGTGTAAACATCTACGGCATCAACCGCCGACTTTCCCTGGTCCGCACCAACGAGCAGAACCACGTCGGCAACGCGATCAGAAAGAAGCCCGAACTCTTTGAGGCCAACCGCGCCGCGATCAAAGACATGGTCATGAACTGGCTGGCCTACGGCATGCAGGACGACGACCTCGCGCGTGAACTGGTCCGCAAGCACTTCTACGAAGAGATTCGTGACTGGCTGGTCGAGGGCCTGACAGCAAGCTCGAAGTACATGGGCGAAGTCCGGCCCGAGTTCTCGAAACGCCAGAACTGTTTCGCGCTGCTGGCAGACCGGGCCGAGTTGGGCTCAATCACCGACCCCTTCGGGTACTTCCGCGACAATTTCGAGATCTTCATGGAAAACAACTGGCCCGGGGTCGATGAAGCGGGCAACCCGGTGGCGACGGCCTTGACGCGCGAACAGGTCAGGCGTCTCTTCGAGATGAAAATGAGCCTCGACGACTACAAAGAATTCCGGCGCCTGATCGGACAGACGATGGACGACATCGGCGCCAAAACCGGGCGTTGGAGCATTTACACCTATGCGCGCGAAACGATCCGCATGATGCTTGAGGACCTGAAGGCAGCGCAGCCGGCACATGAAGCAGCAATCTCAGAATGAGCGGGGGAATAGCGGGGCCTTCGCGGATTGGATTGCGCCCCACGGCACCCCCCGCTTTCGCAATGTTCAGATAGCGGCAATCCTTGTATGGCGATGGACTTGGGATAAACTCCGTGGGTCCCCCGGATTGACCTGCACACTGCCTGACGGCACACATGCCCCGTATTGTCTTCAAAAAGAGTGAGCACCCCCCCGTCGAGCTGACCGGCGCCGCAACCGTCGGGCGTTCCGAGAAGCATTCCAACGTGGTGGTCAAGGATACGCGGCTTTCCCGCGCCCACTGCCGTTTTGAGCAGCGCGACGACGCCTGGGCGATTGTCGACCTTGGCTCGCAGAACGGCACCTTCCTCAATGGCAGGCGCGTCCAGGAAGGCATGATCAAGGCAGGCGACGTCATCACCATCGGCACCGTAGACATGCAGTTCGAAGAAACCGGCGGCCCGGGCGCCAACACGGTCATGGCCGGTGTGCAAAGCACACGCGCCAGCGGCCTGGACCTTGAACAGGCTGAAGACGCAGGCGCTGAGCCGGACAGCAGCCAGAGCACGCGCACAGTGGTGGCGCCGGCTGCGCTGGTGCTGATCCAGGGCAGCCTGCCGGACAAAATCCATCCGCTGACGCACGACCCGTACAACATCGGACGCAAGCACGACAACCAGCTGTGCCTCGAAAACGACGGCAGGTCCAGCGGCTATCACGCCCGTATCCGGAAGGACGGCGTGGACTACATCATCGAGGACCTCGGCAGCACTAACGGCGTGGTCATCAACGGCACGCGCATCACGGGGCCGGTCAAGCTCAAGACGGGCATGAAAGTCGTGCTGGGCAGCCAGGTGTTCAAGTTCCAGTTGCACGGCAAACCCAACGAAAGCAGCGGCCAGACGGCCCCCAAGCTGGCCGGCACCGACGTACGCAAGCGCCTCGACGAGGCCCGCAAGGCCGAACGGCAGCCCGATGACGACGACGACGTCGATGACGTGGTCGATGCCGCCGGCATCCCGCTTGGCGAAGCCAGCGAAGCCGACCTGCGCGAAGCATCGCAGACCGACATGGCGGCTTTGACCCAGAAAGTGCGCTTCAGCGGCGGCGGCGGAACCATCTTTGCCATCGCAGAGATACTGATTGTGCTGGTCGTGGCCGGCGCCGTCCTGTTCGCTGCGTACACGATGACCACCAGCAGCAGCGAAGGCGGCGGGCGCGGCGACGGCTCGTTCCCGAGTGCCCGGGCCGGCGGCCTGCTGGGCGCGAACTCGAGCTTTGACGACCGCGACGAAAGCGGTTTCCCGCGCGGCTGGCGCTACTCCGTCAGCGGCACCGACAACTTCAGCCTGGCCGAGGGCGCAAAGGGCGGGCAATACGCGCTGCTGATCGGCCGGTTCAATGCCAGCAACCGCATCAGCCTGGCCGTGAGTGACGCCGTGGAACTCAAGTCGACCGGCATCAGCGTCAGTGTGTTCGCGCTGAACCCGGAGTTCGCCAATGATCGCCTTGGCACCGCGCTGGTACAGGTCTGGTGGCTTGCCCACCCGCGCGACCGCGACCCCATGCTGGTGACTCCGATTGCGGCGCGTACGCGCATGCAGGAATGGACCGAACTTGCGGGCAGCGCCCGCGCGCCCGATGGCGCCAAGGCGTTCAGCATCGCGGTGGGCATCAGCGGCACGCCAGGCAGCGTGATGTTCGATGAAATCGAAGTCGAAGCCCACGCCGACGCGCAGGCGATGATGACGACCCAGCAAGTCAGTTCATCCACCGGCTTGACGTGGGAATTCTCGCCCGAGGGCGACATTGAACTCAGCGGCCCGGGTGGGCGCCTGCTGCGCGGCGGGCGCATCCTGCTGTATGCCGCCGAAGGCCGCGAAGACCCCCTCGACCCGATGCAGACCTTGATCGAGCGGCCGACCCTCACGACGTCGGGCAACGAGATCCAGGGCAGCTTCCTGTACTTTGACCCGGTGGCAGGCCATGACGTTCGGTTGCTGGTGAACCTGGGCGGCAAAGACGCCGGCGCGACATTCAGCGCGCGCCTTGAACAGACGGCGTCGGGCGACTTCAGCAAGGCGGCGCGCTTCGTCGCACTGAACGCGCTGGCCACGCCACAGTGGATCCCCGGCGAGATCGTGCGCTTTGAGCCGGATGGCAAGTACCCCGCCGCTTACGCAGACGACATCGGCGTCTCCCGCGCCGAACGCTCGATGTTCGGTCGCTTGCTTGCCGCAGACACCGGCACCGGCAACCTGATTGAGTCGCCGGGCGCCCGCGCCTGGGCGGCATCAGCCGTGGGCGGCCGCGAATTGCTGCTGCAGAACGGCGGCAGCCTGGCGCTGACTATCAAACCGGGGCAGGGCAGCGACGAGTTGCAGCGCAACCTTGGTCTGCTCAGCGCCGTGCAGCCCGGGGAAGACCAGGTCGACCGCGTCAACCGTGCGCTGAAACTGATCGCCGACTTTACCTACAACCAATCCGAGATCGCCGCTGCCGCCGAAGCAATTGACGCCGCAAGCAAACACTACCGCCTGCGCCTGATTGAGCTGCGCGACGGCATCAACGTACCGGCCCTGACGCGCAACGAGCAGTTGTACCGCTCGGCGATGCGCGAGGCGATTGACACGTCCGACAAGTTGCGCGGCTCGGCCAAGGCCTGGGACGACACTCAGCTCACGCTGCAAGCCGAGCTTGCGGGCGGCGGCATGAACAAGCGCAGCAAAGAAACAGCACGCAAGGCCCGGGCCGCGCTGACACAACTGAAGCAGGTTGCCGAGGACTTCAGCGACCTGGCCGAAGGGGCGCGCGAAAGCCTGTTCATGCTGGAAATTGAAATTGAGCAGCGCGACAGCGAGCCGTTCATCGTCAGCGCGCGAGACTATCTGCAAAGCGGGCAGTACGTCCAGGGCATGCTGAAACTGCAGACGGTCGTTCAGCGCTACCCGCGCTGTCTGCGCGGCATTGAAGCCAAGGAGCGCCTGGCCGACGTGGCCGATATCCTGCTTAAGGAAATGGACGACTTCAACAAGCAGGGACTCAAGAACATCGCCACCGACCGCGCCGTCCAGGCGCGTGAGCTCATCAAGCTCGTGCAGGCCCACCTGTTGTCGGTGCTGTTGACCGAGGACCAGAAAAAGTGGCTGAAGAACATGCCGTTCTCGGCCGAGACACCGCCGTCGGGATGGTTGGACCGGGAAAGCGCGCTGGCCCGGCGGCTGCAGGCGCTGACCGGGCGGCTTCCGGCAGGTTTGCCCGCAGAAGAGGGATGAAGAGAGATCGCGTCAGAGTTGCAGCAGTAACGGGGACCAGGACACCATGGGCACAGGCGTAGACATCGGCAGCAACCTCAGCCTGTACGCAAGCGTTGCGCGCTCGGGCGGCGGCTGGAAATTGCGCGCCTGCATCGCACTGCCCGGCTTTGCGCCGGACCCCGAGCAGCGGCCCGAGTCCAACGCGGGCGCGCCTCTCGGAACAACCTACGGCGCGTTGCAGGGCAAGGGCATCAAGGGCAAGCGGCCAGCCACGCTGGTGCCGGGCAAAGACGTCTACTATCGCTTCGCGCCGCTGGCCACAACCAACCCCAAACACATCGAGATGTCGGTCAAGGTTGAAGCCGACGAGATGGCAGGCGAAGGCGGCAAGATTCTCGCCGACTACATCACCGGCAACGACTTTGACTACTCGCCCGCCATTCATGTCGCGCTGGCGCGGGAAGAGGTGATTGACCACTATGCAAACAGCCTTGCCGCCAGCGGCCTTGAAGTCGGCCCGCTGATCCCGGGCTGCATTGCGCTGTACCAGGCCTACCGCATCTCCGGCGACACCGAGGGCGACTACGTTTCGCTGTACGCCAACATCGGCGACGACGCGACAGACGTGATTCTGGTGCGCGAAGGCCAGCTGATGTACGCCCGCACGCTCAGCGTCGGCGTCAACGACTTCATTACGCGCCTGCTGCCCGAGTACGGCGCTGACCGCGACGCGGTGCGCCAACTGCTGTTCCGTCAGATCGACCTGCGGCCCAGCATCGCCGCCGACAACCTCAGCAACGACCGCGGCGTGGAAGGCGGCCAGGAAGTCGCAGCCCGCCTGTTCCAGCAGATCCTGGGTACCGTCATGGTGGCCAAGGCGGCCATGCGCGCCCCGGCCATGGACGTGCGCAAGATCGTGCTGTCCGGCGCCGGCGCGGCGATCCCCGGCCTGCGCGAACTGATGATGAACCGGGTGCGCAAGACCGTAGAGGTCTTTGACCCGCTGGCCCACGTGGACACCGGCGCCCTCGACACGAAGGGCAACGAAACCGCACAGGCCTATCGCCCGGCGCTTGCCCTTGCGCTGGGGCTGGCCGCCCTCGATGCCGACCGCAAAGCCGAACGGGCCGAGTTCCTGCCGGCCAGCGTGCGCCGTCGCCGCGAGTTCCTGAACCATAGCATCTTCCTTTACCTGGCGGCGGCGCTTGTGCTGGCCGTCGTGCTGCCGCTGTATATCTTGACCAACAAGAGCACGACCGAGGCCGACGAGTACCTCAAGAAGACACAGCAGGGCCCGCTCGGACGCTACGCCAGCGCCAGCAGCGAGATCGAGATCTACGAAAAAGCCTCGCAGCGTGCAGCCAAACGGGCCGAAGCCGGCCTCGTCGCGCCGGGCCCCGGTCGCGTTGCCACGCAAGTGTTGATCGCGCTGAACGCCAAACGCCCTGACTCGGTGCGCATACGCTCAGCCGAACTCGTCACCGACAGCAACAACCCGGCAAACACCAAGGACTTCAAGCCGATCACGCGCCTCAAGCTCGAATTCTTCATCGAGCGTCTGCCCGGTGCCGACCCCAACCAGGTCAACACCGACCTGCGCGGAGTGCTGACAAGCATCAAGGGCGTCACCAAGGTGATTCCCGGCTCGGCCAAAGACAACCCGGCTGCCGAAGGCCTGGACGTCGTGCACACGCTTGAACTCGACATCCTGGCACAGGAGGGCGCGAAATGATGAAGCACGTCAAGAAACATGCGCGCTTTGCGGCTGTGCTGATTGTTCTGCTGGTGATCTTGATCGTCGCCAGCGGCGAGTTCAGTGATCTTTCATTGAGCCTGGATTCAAAGCAGGCGCAGGCGCGTACCCTGTTCACGACCAACTATCGTGCGCTGTTCAGCGATGCCGTGAAGTTCAAGGGCGAGCCCGCGACCATGCAGGGCCGCCGCATCCAGGACCGCACGCAGGCGATCAACCAGGTCAGCACCGCGCGCAATGAGCGGCTGGCCTTTGTGTACGCGCCCGATTACACGCTGGCCGTGCTGCCCGAGAACGCGAATGAGGGCGACCAGTTCCAGCACTTCACGCAGCTGATGCTCGACCTCAAGCGCCAGCTTGGCTACCAGCGCTACTTCACGCAGGACGTCAACGCGCGCAAGGCGTTCGGCTTCCAGGTGCCGGAAGACCGCGCCGACATCAAGAGCAGCGATGTGGAGCGCTTCCTGAAAATGCTCGACATCGTGCGCTGCGTCGCCGGCTCCGTCGAGCGCAGCAAGGTCACCGAACTGAACGAGCTCGACTTTCGCGCCGTCGATGACCAACTCGATAAGCGTGGCGTGCCCACCAAGCCCGCCGCCGCCAACGAGCAGCCGTTCATGAGCGGCACGGCGCTGCGCATGAAAATCCGCGCGACCGAAGAGTCGCTGTACAACTTCATGATCGACTTGCAGCGACCCGTGAAAGGCGACATGAAGAACCGCTATCTGGCGATCGAGGACTTCAAATTCGAGAAGGCTGACCTGTTGCAGCCGCAGGACAACCTGATCGACGCATCACTGACCGTGGTTGCATACCAGATCAATGAGCAGTCGACGTACCCGGCCGATGACTCGGCCAAGAAGCAGGAACAGCAGACCAACCAGCCCAGAAGGTTCCGGTAGCGCTATGGACAAGGCACTCAGAATCCTTGAGGAATGGAAAGAGAAGATCCTGTTCGGGATTGTGCTCATTGCGACCATCTTGATCGCATTGAAGGCGCGACCGCTCGGCGGCGGCATATCGGACATCGACGCCGAAGTGCGGGCCGGCACGATGAGTACGGCCCAGGCTGACCCGACCGTCGCCGAGAAGGCACTGCGCCTGCTGGAGAAACCGACCGAGATTACGCCGACGCAACCCGATGCCAAGGACATCAACCGGCCGTTCTTCGATGACCGCGATATCTACTCGCCGCCCAAGGCCTCGGCGTGGTCGCTGACCCAGGAAACGTATGAAGGGCTGCCGCCGCTCGAGTTGCAGGCGCCCGGATTCTCGGCGATGCACGACTTCGACGTCGCCGCCGGCGCGCGCCCCAGCCTTTCACGCGTGGCAGCCTATGTACCGCGGGACAACCGCCGCGTGGAGTTGCGCGCAACAGACGAGTAATGAGCACGAACATGACCTGGAACGCACGCCAGAAGTACACGCTCACCCGCCCGCGAATGTTCGCGTGCCTGGGGTTGCTGTCAGTTGCCGGCCTGTTTGCGCCGGCGCTGGCAAGCCAGTTCACGCTCACCGACACACCGCGCCGCTATCTGATCATCCAGATGGAGGGCGCCAATCGCGAATGGGAAGTTCGCCCCAACCGCATCACCGACCGCTCCGGCGGCAACCTTGTCGGCGCCTCCAGCGACGACTTCCTGCTTCGCGTCGAACGCTGGGACCGCACCGGCCTCTCGCGCCGCTATAACACCACGCTCTGGCGCGCCGCCTTTGCGCGCTGGCTTGGCACGCCGGCACCTGAGGGCTCACGCTTCTATTTTTATGCGATCAACCCGCGCCAGCCGCGCGTCGACGGCGCCGGCATGTTGAACGTTGTGGACGAGCGAAAACGTCTCTACTGGGTGCCGCCGGCCAAGGTAACCATCAAAGGCTATCCGCAGACCTGGGTCGACATCTTCGAGGGCTACGTCAACCAGTTCAGCGGCGAAGAACGCCAGAAAGCCGTCAACGACTGGGAAGCCGCCCACCGCGATGTCATTGCCAACGTTGACAACAGCGAAACCGGCTTCAGCCCCGAAGAGCGCAACGAGTTCGCGCAGTTTTACCAGGCGCAGTTCGTCTACATCCGTGACCGAAACCCCAAGCTCGCGAGTATTTACGACGAACTGGCCAACTTCCACCGCACACGCAACAACCTCGATTCTGAGCTTGCCACCTACCTCAGCGCGCTGCGCGCGGGCGTGGTCAGCCCCGACCGTGAACGCTTTTCGCTGGCCGTGGGCCGCATCTTCGTCACCCGGCTGCAACTGTACGAGTCCGCCATCCCGCACCTTGCCAATGCCCGCAACCACAGCGAGGCTCGCTGGCTGCTTGCGCGCTGCTTCATTGAGTTGAAGCGATTTGCCGAAGCCCGGGCCGAGATTACTGACCTGGTAGGCAAGCTGGCCAGCAACGAGCTTTTGCTGGAAACCGGCGCCGAGGCTGAGCAGGGCCGCGCATGGTTGACACTGGCCGAGCTCGAGTTCAGCCAGCAGGACTTCACCGCCTTTACGTCTGCCCTCGACAAGATCCCGCAGGGTGCCCCCGACTGGGCCGCCGGCCGCGTGCTGTACTGCGCCATGCTGCTGCACCGCAACCTGCCCCGACGCGGCGAAGAGAAAGCCGACCACGACAAGATTCGTGACATCGTAAAGACGCTGCCCTGGTGGAACGAAGCCCTGGGCTATGCCTCGCCCGGTGCGAACACCGTCTACCCGCTCAACCCGCTGATGGCGCGGGCGCTGGTCATTTACGCGCAGACGGACGGCCAGTACCGCATGACCCGGCCCGACAAACCCGCAGCACCGCGCGGTGACGTGCTGGCTGTTATCACGGCGGCGAAAAACATCGACCCGTTGTCGGCCGAGGCCTGGCTGGCCGAATATCGCCTGTATGCCCGCATCGGCATGTTCCGCGAAGCGCTGGCGGCGGCAACGGCTGGCCTTGACGTCAACCCGCAGCACACCTTGCTGAATTTCGCCGCGGCAGACCTGAACATGAAGGCCGGTCTTCATGTGTTTGCCAAGGACTATTTGGCGCGCTGCCTGAAGCACGAGCCCGACTTCTACCCCGCGCTGGTGATGCTGGCCGAAATCGCGCTGGCTGACATTGAACGCATCCGGGCCGCACTGCTGGTGCGCTTTGCCGCCGGCGAATCGGTCGACTTTGCCGGCGAACTTACCCCCACCATGAAAGAAGCCGCGGCCTTCTTTTCAGCGGCGTTGGCGATCCAGACGCGCCAGCCTGCGACCAAGCTCGCCCTGGCCACCCTGTACCTGCGACTGTCGGAGACCGCGCCACAGGCAATTGCCGTCGCGACCGACCGCGCAGAGGTTCGAAAGGCCTACCTTTCCAAGGCGCGCGACCTGAGCCGCGAGCTGATTGACCAGCTCACACAGTATGCCGACGGCGAAAAGCCCCAGACTCCCTCCGAGCGCGAGATCGCCGACGTGCCCAGCCTGGCCTGCTACAACGTGTACGCCTACGCCCAGTACAGTCTGGGCTTCTACAACGACGCCAAGCAGGCGTTCCTGGACCACCTGGCGCGGGCCGTGGACAAACGCTTCTTCTCATCGAGCACGCTGCACCAGGACTACCAGAAAAGCGTGACGCTGGCGTACGCCAAAGAGTGGCTGCGCAAGATCGAAGAAAACCAGCGCCAGTACTTCGATGTCGAAGAGTTCAATACCGACAGCAAAGACGACTATTTCGGAAGCTGGAACGTGCCCCGCTTGCCCAAGCCCGACGCCGGGTTCATCCCCAACACCAGCATCAAGGGCGGCCGTCTCAAGGTCGGCATCAAGCAGGCCGAGACGAACATTCCCAGCCGCATCGAGATCAAGCGCCCCCACCGCACGCTGGCGGCCATGGAAGCTGAGTTCGTGCGCATGGGCACCGATAACTGGGAACGCGGCGTGTACATTGCCAAGTACCGCAAGCCATCGTCCGGCGGCACGCCGTTGCCGCTGGCAGCGATGATGGTCGGCATCGACAGCGACGGTCGCGTGTACTGGGAAACCCGTGAGTTCAAGACTGACAACGCCGCAGAGCCGGAAAAGCGCAAACAGTTCGGCTATGTCGATGTCGGTGACTACGGCGGAGTGCCCCTGAACCTTGAGCAGCCCTTGGTGCTGGGCATCCGGCGCCAACTCGCGGACGACGGCAGCGACGTGCAGTACTTCGCGCTGATCAACGGGTTCGAGGTCAAGCTGCCCATGGACCGCACGGACGCCATGGCCCGCAATGACTTCAAGAACAATGACCTTGAGGCGACCGCAGGCTTCTACGTCAACGCGTTCCGCGGCTCACAGGCCAGTGTCGAGATTGAGCGCGTCAAGTTCATCTTTGACAGCGGACTGGGCGAACGCCGGAGAAACTGATGCACAGGCGCGGCTTTACGCTGATCGAGATCATGATCGTCATCGGGATCATCGTGATCCTGATGTCGGTGCTGGTCGTGGCGTTCTCGGGCGCGTTCTCCAAGAGCGAACAGGCCGAGGCCACGGCAACGATCCAGACTCTCAAAACCAACATCGACAGCTATTCATCGCGCTGGGGCACGGCGCCGCCCGGCAATATGCAGGACCTGGCGGCATTGATGATGCCCAACCAGGTGCTGGCCGCCCCGAATAAAGAGAACGAAGGCATCGAGACGCTGATTCTGGCGCTGCGCTCGCGCAAGGAAAACGGGCCCTACCTCGATGTGCCGCTGTTTGCCAACGACAAGCGGCGAACCAATCTCGACCTGGACCTCGTGGTCGAAAGCGCACTATCGCCGCAGGCCCTGGATATCGAGGTGGGCACTTCGCGCGACCTGTTTGAGTTTGTCGACCCTTGGGGCAACCCGCTCGTCTACGTCAACATCGTGGAGTTGCGCAACGGGCGCCTTGACCAGATCATCACGCTCAGCGATGGCACCCAGGCGCGCATCACGGCCCAGGAAGCGCAGGATGCTTTGCGCCATCCCACCACCGGCGCCTACCCGTCAGACTACGCGCTCTGGAGCTTCGGGCCCGACGGCATCAACCAGTACGGCCGCGGCGATGACATCACCAGCTGGCCCAAGTACGAAGCCGAAGAGTAGGCCCCCCTGCATGCGGCCTACTGCGCGTCACAGGTGCGGTCGCCCGACTGGCAGCTGCCACCCGTCGAGAACTTGCTTGCGATGACCTTTGGGGTCCCGCTGTCACTCTCCATGGGCAGGTGCGCGTTCTGCCACGCGGTCATGCCGCCCTCAAGCAACAGCCAACCGTTGTCGCCGGCATGGCGCGCGGTCATCATCATCATGGTCGCGCGCACGCCGCTGCGGCAGATGCTCACAATCGGGTGCGGCAGCTTGCGGATTTCGTCAAAGCGCGATGACACTTCGGGCATCGGTACAAAAACCGCGCCCGGCGCACGGCCCGCGGCCCACTCATCGGCGTAGCGCACATCCAGCAGCGTGTAGTCCTTGCCGGCGACGCCAAGCCCCGCCAGTTGCTGCGGCGTGATGATCTGCGCTTCGGCCAAGCCCGCTTCTGTGTTGAAACTCAATACCTCGGCCATGTTGGCCGGCAGCGCACCCTTGATGTTCAGGCGATCCACCAGGCCGGCCTTGCTGTCGGCGAAGGCGCTGTTGGCCTTGAGTTCGGCGCCGACCGTGCTGCTGAACTTGCCGTTGTAATCGTGGCCGGGCCAGACCTGCACGCCGCCGCCCAGCTTTTCAATCTTGCGGAAGCTCTCGAACAGTTGCTCGCTGCTGCCGCCCATGAAGTCGGTGCGCGCGGCGCTGCCGATGAACAGCGTGTCGCCGGTAAACACCCGCGCGCCATCAAAGATGCACATGCTGTCGGGCGTGTGCCCGGGCGTGTGGAGAAAGCGCAACTCGTAATCGCCAAGGCGCAGCACCGAGCCATCCTGCACCAGGTGGTCGGGCACCCGCGAGCGCGTGGCGCTGGACATGACCACTTTGCAGCCGGTCACGTTGCGCAGGCGGTCGCTGCCACTCAGGTGGTCGGCGTGGGTGTGGGTGTCGATGGCATACTTCAGCTTCAGGCCCAGTTCGGCAAGCACGGGCAAAGTGTGCTGCACCGCGTCAAAGCGAACGTCAATGACAGCAGCCTCTTTGCTGGCAGGCTCCCAAAGCAAGTAGGCGCGGCATTCCCGCTCAGGTGTTAGCGGCTTCATTTCCAGAGTGGCTGTCGTCATGGCGCGGCATTGTAGCGACGATTGCGGCCCTGCGAAGTGTGTGGGAAGTAAGGGCCGGCACTAGCCCGCAATGGCAACGCGGCGTTTGTCGCCGTTGACTGCGGCTTCGAGTGTGGTGTCGAGGTCGGCCGGTTCTTCGCGTAACTCGTAATAGAAACTGCGGCGGCTTGGCTGGTAGCCGGCGTCTCTGATCAGGCGCCGAATCTCGTACTCGGTCATCCGGAACGCTGCCCCGGCCAGCCTTACTACGTTCTCTTCGATCATCAGGCTGCCCATGTCGTTACAGCCGTAGCGCAGGCTGACTTGCCCGACCTGCCCGCCTTGCGTGACCCAACTGGCCTGGCAGTTTTCGAAGTTATCCAGGTAAATGCGTGCGACCGCCTGCGTGCGCAGATAATCGTGCGCACCGGCCATGGGCACGTCGTGCATCCGGTTGCCTCCGGCCTGGAACGTCCAGCAGATGAAGGCCGTAAATCCGCCCATCTCATCCTGCAACTGGCGCAGGCGCTCCAGGTGCTCGATGCGCTCGGCCAGCGTTTCAACGTGGCCGAACATCATGGTGGCGCTGGTGCGAATACCCAGTTTGTGGGCCTGGCGCATGGGTTCCAGCCACGCGTCTGCGCCGCCCTTTTTCGGGCAGATGATGCCGCGCACGCGGTCAGTCAGGATCTCGGCGCCGCCGCCGGGGATGGAGTCGAGGCCTGCGGCTTTGAGTTCACGCAGCACTTCGGGCAGTGTCATCTTCCAGAACATCGCGAAGTGCTGGATCTCGCTGGGGCTGAAGGCGTGGTTGTGCAGGCCCATGCCGCGAAACAGGCCCAGCATGTCGGCATAGTACTTCAAGGGCAGCTTGGGGTTGTGGCCGCCTTGCAGCAGGATTTCGGTGCCGCCCAGGTCGAGCGTTTCCTGCGCCTTGGTGCGCAGCGCAGCCGTGTCCAGCGTGTAGGCCTCTTTGTCCAGCGGCCGCCGATAAAAGCTGCAGAAGTCGCAGTCGGTGATGCACACGTTGGTGTAGTTGATGTTGCGGC
The DNA here is from genome assembly GCA_020849795.1 of Planctomycetota bacterium. Lineage (GTDB taxonomy): Bacteria > Planctomycetota > UBA8742 > UBA2392 > UBA2392 > JADJRK01. The sequence goes on from JADZFR010000002.1 coordinate 135,014, forward strand.
TGATCACGTACGTGACCAGCTCGTTGCGGCCGGCGGCCTTCATCTTGCGGTCGCGCACGGTGTGGGCCAGCGCCGCAAGTTCGTGGATCGGCCCGCGCTCAAGCAGGTACAGGCCCTCGGCGGGCGAGATGCGTGCGCCCGCCAGCACCTTGTCGGCGATGAGTGTGAACTCCGGTGGTGTGGCCCTGGCAATCATGCCGGCACTATAGACATGCCGACTCGCCGCGAAAGCGCCAGCTTGCCGGACTGGTTTTCCGTCGCGCGACGTTGGTGCTATGATCGACGCCGCCTACCGGAGCCTTCCCATGGCTACAGCTGCAGACGTGGCGTTTCTCGACAGCGCACTGGCACAACTTGAGGGCGTGCGGCGCTGGACGCCGCGCACGATCAGCAAACTCGAGGCCCTGATCCACAGTGACGACCCGTGGGCAATCTATCGGGTGGACCCGGTCACCTTTGCCGCCGAAAAGGGCATCACCGAGCAGGAAGCCATCGACCTGTTCTTGCACGCAACCCACCAGGGCCTGTTCCACATGGAGTGGCGGCTGCTGTGCCCGCAGTGCACCGACACGGTTTCAAGCTGCCGGACGATGTCCACGGTGACGTCGCGCTGCTTCTGCCAGTTATGTCAGAGCAGTGTGGACGTGCACCTTGATGAGTTCATCGCAGTTTCGTTCAACCTTTCGCCGCGCGTTCGCGAGTTGTTGTGGCACCACCCGGAAAACCTGAGCGTCGAAGACCTGATGCTGCGCTATCGCATCGACCGTCGCGCGACAATGCCGGGGATGGGGCCTTTCAGTGAAATGATGCGTCAGCTCATCCTCTTCAGCGAGTATCTTGAGCCGGGCCAGACCAGAGAGCTTGCCGTTGATGTACCCGCGCAATGGGCGCTTGTGGTCTTTGAAGCCGCCGGCGCGCGCACACTGTTCTACTCCGCAGGCTCGGATCCCGCACGCGAGCAAGGCATCACCGCGAGCCTGACCCCGGAGGGCTGGCAGGCAAGCCAGGCCACTGCGTTGCCGGGCAGAATTGTGTTGAAGCTGACCAACGACACCGCCCAACGCGCACCCCTGATCGTGTACACGCGCCCCAATGATGGCGATGATTCGGGTGCGCAGATGGGGCCCTTCCTGAACGGCAACCGGCTCTTGAGCAACCAGACCTTTCGCAACTTGTTTCGCGCCGAGACACTGGCGGCCGGCGAAGGCGTGGGTGTGCGCGACCTGACGCTGCTTTTCACCGACCTCAAGGGCAGCACCGAGATGTACGAGCGTGTCGGCGACCTTAGCGCGTTCGCCCTGGTGCAGCAGCACTTTGAACACCTGCGCCGCGCCGTGCAGGAACAGGAGGGCGCCGTCGTCAAGACCATCGGCGACGCCGTGATGGCAAGCTTCACACGCCCGGAGCAGGCCGTGAAGGCCGCCCTTGCCATGTTCCGCGAAATTGAGCAATTCAACACCCAGCGCGGCACACGCGACCTGATTCTCAAAGTAGGCGCCCACCGCGGCCATACCATTGCCGTGACGCTGAATGACCGGCTGGACTACTTTGGGCAGACCGTGAACATTGCGTCGCGTGTGCAGAATGCAGCCAATGCGGACGAGTTCTGCATCACCGAGGAAGTGTTCAGCGAGCCGCAGGTGCAGCAGGCCCTGGCAGGCAAAGACGCCACGCGCGAAATGGCACAACTCAAGGGCATTGCCGCGCTGGTGCCGATCCGCCGGGTCAAGGTGGGCTAGGCAAGCTTGATGGCGTCGAGCACTTTGTCTACGGCGGACCGTGGCAGCTCATTCAATGCCGATGCGCGGCGCGCGAACTCCAGCAAACCCTTAAGCGACTGCGGCCCCAGGTCGTGGATGATCACTTCTTCCAGATAGTGTCCCAACTCGCTTTCGCTCCAGCCGGTGTCCATGGCGGCATAGCGAATGGCGTCGTAGGTCAGCTCGCGTCCCTGCCGCAGCGCCGCACGCAGGCGCTTGTGCAGCGCGGGCGTCAGCAGCGCCTTGGGCCCGGCCCAGACCGCGAAGACAAACGGCAGGTCGGTCAGGATCTTCCACTCGGCGGCCAGGTCTACAAACACGCGGTCGTGTTCAGCTCTGCGGCCACGCAAGCAGGCATCGCCGATCATCAGTACGGCGTCTTCTTTTCGATCGGCCAGTGCCTCGGGCTGCACATCGACCTGTTCGTATGTTGGCTTGGCGCCGACTTCGTTCAGGATCACGCGTGCGAGCGCGTTGCTGGTGCGGCTTGCAGCGGACAGCGCGACAGTCTTCACATTGGCAAGCTCTTCGCGCGTGAACAGGCCGACGCTGTCCACGGTGCCGTCGGCGGAGATCCCGAGGTCCGGAAAGAAACTCAGGGCAGGCTCACGCAGCGCCTCAACTACCGGCAGCAGCCCGATGTCCAGCTTGCCGTTGCGCATCAGTTCCGAAAGCCGCGACGGGGTCTCGGGCACAAGCTCGATGTCTTCGTCGTGCCGCAGCGCGATCCAAAGCGGCATTGCGTTGAGATAGCTGACGACTCCGATGCGGACTTTGCCGGCCATGCCAGCGAACCTTAGCCAGCGCCGGGCAGGCTGCAAGCGACAGCGGGTGCGCCTGCGCAACTCAAAACCGGCCCATCCGGGCGACTATTTGCTAAGATTCCAGCCAGTCAGCCCAGGGAACTCGACCGGAGGTTCATCATGCATCGACTCATGCTGCTCATGTTTTCACTCGTTGGCGTGCTTGCGTTGGCGAGCTGCGGCGGCCGTACGGTGATTGATGAGAAGACGCGCGAGACCAACCGCCTTGAGATGACCGGCGCGTACGAAGTCACAGAGCTTCAGGTCAGTTTCAAGCCATTGCAGGACTGGGAGATCACGGACGAAGAGTGGCGCCTTTGGGTTGCCGGGTGGCGCGTGGACTACCAGAAAGAGATGAACAGCGAGTGCTACAAAGACATCAAGCACATCAAAGATGCCAGTGAGGCCACCAAGGCCTACGTCGAGTGCGACATCTACGAGATGGACAAGGGCGGAAGTTTTGGCGTGGGCGGCGCCGGGTTTGCGCGCGCGAACGTCAAGATTACCGACGCCAAGACGGGCGAGGTACTGTACGAGGGCAAACTTGAGGGCAAGGGCAGTAGTGGCGTGTTCGAAACAGCCACGGCACAGGGACGCTTCAAGTTCAGTGTCCTGAACCTTGCGCGCCAGATCAGCGATCTACTTGAGACCGGAACCACCCGCGATCCTGAGTAGCGCGTCATCCGGCTTGTCGATCTGGAAAGCGCTTCCGGGCGCGAGCGCGCGCCTTCACCGCCTCGTGTTCGCGGTTACGCGGGCCGGCGTCAGTCTTCAACGAGCGGATCAATTCGCGCGCGACGGCCGCGGTGTCCTGCACCGCGCGCTCAAACGCCGCCTCGTTGGCGCGGCTGGGCTTGTTGAACCCGCTGAGCTTGCGCACGAATTGCAGGGCCGCCGCGCCAATCTCATCTTCCGTCGCGGGCGGGTCGAAGTTGAACAGTGTGCGGATGTTGCGGCACATAAGGCTCCCTGCCCTGTCTATTCGGTTTCACGCAGAAACCGGTCGATGTCCTTGTCTTTGCCTACGATCATCAGCACGTCGTTTTCGCCGGGCGTGGTCTCCGGGCCGGGAATGCTGATGCCGTCCCCTTCCGCGCTGCGAATCGCCACCAGGTTGACGCTGAACGTCTTGCGCAGGTTCAGTTCAAGCAGCGTCTTGCCCACCACGGCGCGGGGCGCCTTGACCTGCACAAAGCTGTGCTCGGTGCCGATTTCAACGGCCTCCAGCAGACCCGGCTTTGCCAGTTTCTGCGCCAGTTTCAGGGCTGCCTGTTCTTCGGGCATGATCACTTCATCGGCGCCGAGGCGGCGCAGAATCGTGGCCTTGATGCGGTCATTGGCGCGGGCAATCACGCGCGGGTAATCCAGGTCCCGCGCCGCCAGCATGGCAAGCTGCGTCGCTTCAAAGTTCTCGCCGATCGCGACCACCACCGTGTCGACCTTGCCCAGCCCCAGCGAGCGCTGGGTCTCAAGTTCGCGGGCGTCGGCAGTTACGGCCAGCGCGACCTTGTCCTTGATCTGGTCCACGACCGCCGGCACGGTGTCGATTGCAATAACCTCCAGGCCGTCCTTGGCCAGCGCCTCTGCCAGCGCCATGCCGAAACGACCCAGACCGATGACGGCAACTTTCTGCACCGAACCCTCTTTCTGCCGGCCCTGCTTCAGCCGATCATGATGTTCTCTTCCGGATACTCAAACTTTCGCTGCGCCTTGCGGCCAATCGCCAGTACCAGCGTCAGCGGCCCGATGCGCCCGGTGTACATGCACGCGATGATGATGATCCGCCCGGCGGGGGTCAACTCGCTGCTCATGCCGCTGCTCAGGCCCACGGTGCAGAACGCGCTGGCGGCTTCGAACAACACATGCTCGAAACCGTAGTACTCCCCGGCCATGTGATCAACTTCGGTCACGCACAGGGCCAGCGTCGCGGTACAGATGAACACCATGGCCAGCACCAGCATGACCAGCGACTTGCGGATCAGCGACTCAGGAATGCGCCGGCGGAATGCCTCGGTGGGCCGCCCGCTGAACGTGGCTGCGACCGACAGGATCATCACGAAGAACGTCGTGGTCTTGATGCCGCCGGCCACGCTGCCCGGGCTGCCGCCGACAATCATCAGCAGGATCGTCCAGAATTGCGTCGCCGTGCTCGTCGACGGTGTATCGACACTGTTGAAGCCGGCCGTGCGCGCCGCCATGGACTGGAAGAGGGCAGCCGCCAGCTTGTCGTCCCAATCCAGGCTCTTGAGCGTGTAATTCCACTCAAGGACCAGCATGCCGACGGTGCCGACCAGCAGCAGCATCACGGTCATGGACAGGATAATCTTCGATTGCAGGCTCAGGCGCGGGATCGGCTGGCCTTTGACCCTGCGCTTGATGAACGATACGCGGCGTGCCCACGGGTGGGCCCAGAACCGGAAGGTGGTCACCTCCATGATGGCCGTGAAGCCCAGCCCGCCCATGATCACCAGCCACGAGATGCTCAACACCATCGGCCAGTGCCCGACGTAACGAACCATGCTGTCCGAGTAGAGGGAAAACCCCGCGTTGCAGAACGCGCTGATGCTGTGGAACATCGAGTAGTAAAGCTGCTCGCCCACGGGTAGCGCGTTGCCCGCTGCGTCCACCCAATGGCCGTAAAGCAGAAAGACGCCAAGGCCCTCGCACACCAGCGTCGTGCCCAGAATCCAGACCGTGACGCGCCCCACGCGCCCGATCAGGTCCAGGTTCATGACTTCGCCAACGGCCGCGGCGCCCTTGACTCCCATGCCGCGACCGAACGCCAGCCCGAAGAAGGCGGCAAAGGTCATAATGCCCAGGCCGCCCATCTGCACCAGCGTGATGATCACCAACTGGCCAAAGCGCGTCCAAGCCGTACCGGTGTCCAGGACCGACAAGCCGGTCACGCAGGTGGCCGACGTTGCGGTGAAGACCGCGTCGAGAAACGTGACTTCCTGCCCCGGCGCATGGGCCCCCGGAAGCATCAGCAAACCGGCGCCCACGAGAATCAGCCCGGCGAAGCTGCCAAGGAAGACATGCAGCGGGCTTTGCACCAGGCGCGTGACGAAGCTCAGGACGCGCAGCAGGCGCAACGAAACAAAGCAAAGCAGCCCCGCCTGCGTCAGGTAGGCAAATGCCGTGAACGTCGTGGATTCGTCGATGTACGCGGCGCCCCAAGGCGAGATCACAAACAGGATCAGCCCCATCAACGCGCCGACCAGCAGCGCAAGCGTGTCGCCGGGCGCCTGCTTCCAGCCGTCTTTCAGGTTGCGCGCGAGCAGGAACACACCCACCGTCTCGCCGATCAGCACGATCAGGCACAACGCCTGGAACAGTGCAATGAATGACTCCCAGCGCTGCGGAAACACCTCTCCGTGGAACAGCAGGAAACTGGCAAGCGCGAGCAGCGCCGTCGGGGCGTTAACCCAAAACCAGCGCGCGCGCCACTTTTCGACGCGGTCGTCGGTCAGAATCCGATGGATCAGCCTGGTGTCGCCCACCACTTCTCCCGTCTCCTACGCCACGTCGGCCTGAGCCTGCGCGAGTTGTAGCGTTTCGCGTCGAGCCACGAAAGCGTAACCGGCAGTCAATGGACCGATCCTTCCCATGAACATCAGGCCAATCACGACCAGCTTTGAGCCGGTGGTCAAACTGGCTGTGTCCCCCATACTGAGGCCGACCGTCCCGAGCGCGGAGGCACATTCAAAGAACAGCCCCAACGTGATGTTCCCCTGTGTCAGACCGACGCCAAATATTCCAAGCAACAGCGTCGTCACATAGAGGGTCATGCTGGTTACAGCAACGTGCAGTCTTTCCGTCGGGATCTCGCTGCCCCAGAGGGTCGGCACGCGCTGGCCGCGAAGTGTACTCAGGCACATGGCCAACAGTGCAGTCACGGTAGTGGTCTTCACGCCGCCACCCGTGCCGCTGGGCGATGCGCCAACCACCATCAGCAGCGTGATCAGGAACAGTGTGGACGCCCCCAGTTGCGCGATCGGCACTGTGTTGAACCCGGCCGTGGTACCGGCCGTCATCACCTGAAAGGCTGCGCTAAGCCAGCGCTCGCTGGGCGGCAGGTACGCAATGTGCGGATCAATCGCTGTGAACACCGGCGTCAAGACAATCAAGAGTGCAGCGGTGATCAGCAGGATCAACCGGCTGGTGACGGTCATGCGATATGCCTTGCGCGTGAGTCGGCGCCACGCGTCAACGAGCACAATGAAACCAAGGCCACCGCAATAGCACAGCACAGCAATCGTCGCATTGACCGCCACATTGCCGCGGAAGGCCTCAAGGCTGTCGTTGTTCAGGCTGAAGCCGGCTGTGCAGAACGCGGACACGCTATGAAACACCGCGTGCCACCACGCGTCGCTGATGCCGGCTGCACGAAACTCGAAGTACAGAATCGCGGCGCCGATCGTTTCAATGACCAGCGAGAACACGATCACCTGCTTCAGGAAGACGGCGATCTGGAAATCCTTGGGCAGCGTAAACTGGGCAGCCATCAGCTTTTCGCGACCCGGCGGAAGCTTTGACCTGCGCGCCAACAGCACAAATGAACTCAACGTCATGTAGCCCAACGCGCCAACCTGGAACAACAACAGGATCGTCAACTGTCCGAAAAACGTGTATCCGTCGCCGGTGCTGACGGTGGCCAGGCCGGTGGTGGAAACCGCAGACGTCACCATGAACAGGTTGTCAACCAGTGAGATGTCGGCGGAATGCGCGAACGGAAGGCTAAGCGCGGCGACACCGAGAAGGATGTACGACAGAAAGCCAAGTGCAGTGATGCTCTGCGGCTTCAGTTGGCGAAACATCGCCCGAACGCGTACCCAGAGCCGATGCCACGAACGCATGACTCTGCTCCTCTACGGCGGCGTCTGGGCGCCAACCGCAACCCGGGCGCGCGAGGACGGCGCCCGCCGATTGAATGAGGGTGAACCTTGTCAGGGCCATCCTCTCCAACGCCTGCGAGGTTAGCTGACGGGCTCGGGCCGAAGAAGTTAGCCCTACGCTTGCCTGCTCCTTGAGCAGGTGCCGCGATTAGCCCCGGAAGACCTGGGTCCCCCGCTTTCGCCCCACGCGGGGCGAAACTCGGCGATGCAGTCAGGCTAACGCAACAGACTTGACGTGTCAAATCGGCGTAAAGGATTCGGCGATGGCACTTTAGGCCAATACAGCGCGAGCCAGCGTCCGATAATCACGCGCCGCCCAGCATCTGCCGGCTGATCCGCTTGCCCAGCTCGACTGATGGTTGATCGTAGGCGTTCACGCCCAGCACCTTGGAGGCGTAGGTTGTGGCGGCCATCAGGCCCATGATCAATTCCCCAACCGTGTCCGCATCCAGGCGCGGCAGCACCAGCGTGGCGTTGGGCCGCCCGCGCTCGGTCGCCGCCTGGGCTGTCCCGGCCTGCTGGGCGTTGATCACCTGGCCCAGCGTGCGGCCCTTGACGTACGGGCAGCCGAACAGGTCCCACTCGAAGTCGCCAATCGCCACGTCGGGCTCATGCTTCTCGATGCGGACAAACACCAGCAGCTTGTCGTTCGGGCCTTCCATGAACAGCTGCACCTGCGCGTGCTGGTCGGTCGCGCCGGCGGCCCGGATTGCCGTCTGCCCCTTGCCGTCTTTGCCAAGGCTCTCGTCCCACAGTTGCACGAACCAGTCCGACAGGTACTCAAGCCGCGAGCTGTACGGCATGAACACAATCCCGGTCTTGCCGCGCTTGAGGCACAAATCCGCGGCCAGCACACCAAGCCGCGCGGGCCACAGCTGCGCAGGCTCGCCTTCGGCGCACACGCCAGCCATGCGGTCGGCGCCCTGCAGCAGCGACGCCACGTCCAGGTTCAGTAACGCCGCGGGCAGGGTGCCCGCCGGGGTAAGCACCGAAAACCGTCCGCCGATGGCCGAGTGAATGTCGGCGCTTTCCAGGCCATGGCGTTGCGTGAATTCGCGCAGCGGGCCAAGCTTTGGGTCCGTCACCGTCAGTACATGGTCGGCAAGGTCCAGGCCCGCCTGCTGCAGCAGCCTCACGAAATGGCCCAGCGCCAATACAGTCTCAAGCGTGCCGCCGGACTTGCTGACTGCCACGAACAGCGTCTGCTTCAGGTCAATCCGCGCCTGCACGCGCGCCAGCAGCGCCGGATCGGTGTTGTCCACCACGTGCAGCTCAGGCATTGACGTGTCAAGATATCCCAGCGACTGCGCCAGCATCTTCAGTCCCAATGCGCTGCCGCCGATTCCCAGCAGCACAAGGTGCGCAAAGCGGCCCATGCGCGGCTGCGCAATCCGCAACACTGTTTCCAGTTCGCTGGCGGCCGATGCGGACGACAGGTAGTAGTGCGCCCACCAGCAGCGTTCTTCCTCTACGATCGCGCGCAGATCTGCCACACGCTCGTCCAGCGCCGCCAATTCCGCCGCAGATACGCCGTGCTCGCCCACCTTGTCGGCAGTCAGGTTGCTGATGTCCAGCCGGATGGATTCCCCCATGGGCGTACATTTCTCCGGGCCTGTCAGCGCAGCAACGACCGGCCTGTCATTTCAGCGGGCGGTTTGATTCCCATCAGCTCAAGCACCGTCGGCGCCACGTCGGACAACCTGCCGCCGTCGGCCAGTTTTCGCGCCGGGTGCTTGCCACACAGTACCAGCGGCACCCGGTTGTGGCTGTGCTGGGTGCTGGCCGCCATGCCGTCGGCGCGGGCCGCTACCGGCGATGCGTATGCCGTGCCCTTTTCCTGGTTGCGCGGGTCGCTTGCGGCGGCGGCACTGAGCAGCATTTCTTCGGCGTTGCCGTGGTCGGCGGTCACCAGCACGGCGTAACCCGCCCGTTCGGCCGCTGCCACAACCTCGTGCAGCGCCTTGTCAGTGGCCTGGATGCCCTTGACTGCGGCCTCAAAGATGCCGGTGTGGCCGGTCATGTCGGGGTTGGCGAAGTTGACCAGCACGAACGGGTACTTGCCGCCGGCCAGGGCGGCGCACACGTTGCGCGACACTTCGGGCGCGCTCATCTCTGGCTGCAAGTCATAAGTCGCGACTTTGGGCGAGGGCACCAGCGCGCGGTCTTCGCCGGGGTTCGGCTGCTCGGCGCCGCCGTTAAAAAAGTACGTGACGTGGGCGTACTTCTCGGTCTCGGCGCAGCGAAACTGCGCCTGGCCCTTGCCCGCAAGCCACTCGCCCAGCGTGTGCTTCAGCGACTGCGGCTTGTACATCACGTCGGCCGGAATGTCGGACGCATAGCTGGTCATGGTGACCAGCGTGCATTGCGGCTGCTTGCGGCGTGCAAAGCCGCCAAAGTCTGGCTTGGTCAGCGCCCAGCAGAACTGGCGTGCGCGGTCTGCCCGGAAGTTGAAAAAGACGACCGCGTCGCCGTCGCGCATGTGGCCCAGGGGCTCGCCGTGCGACACGATGAAGCGGGGCTTGATGAACTCGTCGGTAACGCCGGCGGCATACTGGTCTCGAATCGACTGCGGGGCATCGGTGGCGGTTTCGGCTTCGCCGAGTGTGTACATGTCCCATGCCAGCTGCGTGCGGTCCCAGCGCTTGTCGCGGTCCATGGCGTAATAGCGACCGCAGACCGACGCGATGCGGCCCATGCCAGTTGACGCAATCTTTTCCTCAAGGCGCTCGACGTGGCCCAGCCCGCTGGTCGGAGGTGTGTCGCGGCCGTCGGTGATCGCGTGAAAGAACACGCGGTCGCCGTCGAATTTGGCGCCCCTCAGCCAGTCCAGCAGCGCGAAGTAGTGGCGGTCAACGCTGTGCACGCCGCCGTCGCTGGTGAGGCCGATCAGGTGGATTGCCCCGGTGGTGCCTACCGCATCCAGCGCGCGCTTGAGCGCGGGGTTGGCGGCGAACTTGCCCTCGCGGATCTCTTTGTCGATGCGGGTGATGTCCTGCCACACGATGCGCCCGGCCCCCAGGTTCAGGTGGCCGACCTCAGAGTTGCCGAACTGCTCGGCGGGTAAGCCGACTTCTTCGCCGCAGGCGGCAATCGTGGTGTGCGGGTGGTTCTGCCAAAGCGCGTTGAAACACTCCGGGTTTGCGGCAGCCACGGCGTTGCCAGGCCCGGGCGGGGCAACACCCCAGCCGTCGAGGATGACGAGCAGAACCGGCGAAGTCATGGGCGCAGGATAGCAGCAACCGCCCGTCGTTTCAGTCTGTGGAATGCCGGGGGTTGCGTGACTTTTGCGCCGCCATTACCATTCCGCGCTCATTCGGGCTGGTAGCTCAGCTGGTAGAGCATCTGAATGGCATTCAGAAGGTCAGGGGTTCGATTCCCCTCCAGTCCACCACGACAAGCGCCCGCAAATGCGGGCGTTTGTCGTGGTCGTCTGGACTACAGCGCCAACGCCGTGCCCTGCATGTCTGTGGGAACTTCGGCGCCGAAGAAATTGAGCACTGTCGGCGCGAAGTCCATCAGGCTGAACGGGGGCAGTTCGCCCTTGGCGGGCACTCCGCCGCCGGCCATGGCGAAGCAGCCGTGCCAGTTATGGTTGGCGTCGTCGGGGCCGGTGTCGTTCTCGAACACGTGCAGCGGCGCGTTTTCTTCAGGCGGGATGCTGCCGATGCTGCGCCAACCCAGGTCACCAAAGATCACGATCAGGTCCGGCGGAATGTTCCGTACGACCCTGTAGGTTTCCTGTGCTGTGTAAACGTGCGTGGTCAGCGGTCGCCCCTGGTCGTCGGGGATCGCCTTCAACTTCACAGTCAGCTCTGCCAGCAGCGCGGGCACGTCTTTGGCGTCCACCGCACCTTCAGGTTCGCGGCCCTTGATGTTCAGCATGATGCGCGAGTAGTAACCGCCTTCGGCCCAGACCCTGGTGCGCGACCAGTCGATCTGCCCGGCTTTGATCAGCTTGCTCATGCCGACCAGTTCTTTGGGCCGCTCTTTCAGCGCAAGGTAGCCTTCACGGATCAGCCACTCGTTGATGCGGATGCCGCCGTCCATGCCGCGCGCGCCGTGGTCGCTGACCACAGCGATAGCAGTGTCGGGGTCGTTTTCGTAGGGCGCGATCAGTTCGCCCATCAGTTTGTCGCACAGCGCATAGTAGTCGCGCATCGCGTTGTTCAGCGGGTGGTCGGGAACGTAATGCCGGTGCTTTTCGTCAGTGTAGCGCCACAGCACGTGCACAATCCGGTCCGTCCCCATCTCGACCATCATGAAGAAGTCCCACGGCTTGCTGGCGAGCAGGTGGCCAGCCAGCTTGAAGCGGCGCTCAGCCATGGTGATCAGCGTATCGAGGATTTCCTGTTTGTTCTCGCTGCGAAAGTCCTCGGCGTCGGGAATGTAATCGCAGACACTCAACACTTCCTGCTTCAGCGTCGCGGGGTACGTCCATGTGCCCTCCATATCCGGCAACGGAAAGCCGCTGACCATCACGCCGTTCAGCGGCTTTGGCGGATAGGTCTGGGGCACGCCCAAGATGATGTTCTTGTGGCCGGCTTTGCTCAGCACGTCCCAGACCCGGGGCTCACGGACCATTTTGCCGTCTGCGAACGTGAATGCGTCGTAGGTGAAGTCTTTGCGGTTGCGAAAGCCGTACATGCCCAGCGTGCCGGGGTCTTTGCCGGTGACCATGCACTGCCATGCGGGAATGGTGATCGGCGGGATCGTGCTGCGCATGCGCGCCCAGACGCCGCGCTGCCGCAGGCGCGTGAGGTTGGGCATGCGGTCGGCCCAGCGCTCAAAAGCCAGCGAAGGTTCCAGGCAATCCAGGCCGACAACCAGCAGGCGCTTGGGCATGGCGTGATACTTGCTTCCAATATGCGAAAGGCAAGTAGCATCAGCGCCGACCCGCCTGCCAGGTTAGTCGTCCACGTAGCCCAGCTCGCGCAGATGGGCCTCGATCTTTTCTTCTTCGCTTTGGCCGTTGCCGGCTGCCTTGGCCGCGTCGCTTGCGCCCCGGGCTCCTGTTGCCTTGTCCAGCGCGTCCAGAAAACTTTGCAGCTTCTTGGCGGTTTCAGCTTCAGCACCCAATACGCTCTTCCGTTCGCCGGGGTCGCGCCTCAGGTAGAACAACCGGCGCGTCGGCACGCCCGCGAGAAACAGGTACGGGTCGATGTATGCGGCTTTGAGCAAACCAAGCACGCCCTTGCGAACGTGGTGGCCATACAGAATCGGAAACACGCCCGGCCGCACAACCACGCTCAGCGCACGACCGAACTCTTTGAAACACTTCTTCACGCGCGTTCCAAAAGGCGGCGGGTGATACTCGACGTACTTCCAGTCCGGCGTGCGCACGACGCGGGCGTGCTCCTCGCGGTGAAACGGAAAGGGCACCTCGATCACCAGCGCATCGTGAATCTGCTTGCTGGTGTCTTCCCACAGCGGGCGCAGGCTCTTGCCGCGAAAGCGCTTCTCGGGCTCAAGGCCGCACGCGTCCAGTATGGTCGGCGCGATGTCGATCGTCTGCGCCAGGCCGTCGCAGACCTTGCCCTGCGGCAGCACTTGCGGCGCGCGCATGATCATCGGCACGCGAATTTCCTCTTCCCAGGGGAACTTGCCGTGGCCGGCAAGCCCGTGCTCAAAGAACATTTCGCCGTGGTCGCCGACCACGATGATCAGGGTTTCATCCAGCAACTGCCGCTTCTCGAGCTCGGCGATCAACTCACCGAACTTCTCATCCTGGTAGCGCAGGCTGCCGTCATACAGGTCGATCAACTGCTGCAGGTCGGTACGATTGCGCACGCGCGAAAAGGGCCGGCCGCGCCCATCCACAGGGCCGGTGTACTTCGGGTCGGCCTCTTTGTTGTAACTGTCCGGCTGGCGAAACGGTTCATGGGTGTCAATCGACCAGATCAGCATGCAGAACGGGTCGTAACTGTCGCCGCGGCCATCCAGCCATCGCATGGCGCGCACATGCAGGTCTTCACTGAGCGGAAGGCAATAGTGGTCTCCGCGCGAGTCCTGGCCACGGTCTTTGCAGCGCTGGATCGTGTCGGCGTCCTTGAACGTGTCTTCAAACAGGTCAAATCCGCGGTTGAACCCGCGCAGCGCCGAAACCTGGTACACGCCCGAGAATGCAACCGTCTGGTAGCCCGCACCCTTGAGCGTCTCGGGCAGCCAGGGCATGTCAGCATTCAGCGAGTCACGCATTTTGTGAATGCCCGTGCGCGACGGGTGCTGGCTGGAAAAAATGCTGGCGCCGCTGGGCGCCGTCCAGCCGCTGTTGGAGTACGCGTTGGTAAACGCCACGCCCTGTGCGCACATGCGGTCAAGGTTTGGCGTGCAGTCGCGCGGATAACCCAGCGCGTGAATGCGGTCGGCGCGCAGGCAATCCATGACGTACAGAATGACGTTCATGCACCGCAATATGCCGTGAACCGGGGGAAGGGGAAGAAGGGACCGGGGATTGGCCCTGGTTCATGCCCGGTGCATTCCCCGGCCCTTTCCCGATCCAGCTTCTGCTTGTAACAAGGCACGCACGGAGGGTTTCATGTCGCAACGTAACGGCTTCACACTGTGGTTCACGGGGCTTTCGGGTGCGGGCAAGAGCACGCTGGCCGAGGCACTTTCGGCCCGCATGCAGGCGCTGTCCATCGCGCACGAGATTCTTGACGGCGACGTGGTGCGCACGAACCTGAGCAAGGGCCTGGGCTTCAGCAAAGAGGACCGCGACACCAACATCCGCCGCATCGGCTTTGTCGCGCAATTGCTGACGCGCCACGGAGTGCCCGTGATCACCGCCGCGATCAGCCCCTACCGGGCAGTCCGCGAAGAGTGCCGCGAAATGATCGGGCCTGACCGCTTTATCGAGATCCACGTTCACGCGCCGCTGGAAACACTGGTCGAGCGCGACGTGAAGGGCCTGTACAAGAAAGCCATCGCCGGCGAGATCAAGAACTTCACCGGCGTCAGCGACCCCTACGAAGCACCCGAAAGCCCGCACGTTCACGTCGACAGCAGCCGCGAGAGCGTTGAGGAATCGCTGGAGAAAATCTGGCAGCACCTGCTTGAGCGCGGCTTCGTACGCGAGTGAGCACGGCCACTTTGCCTCGCTATTTCGTCCGCGGCCGCTATAAACACGGCCTCACGGGCCTGAAGCCATGGAGTAGAAATGCCTGCAAACACACCGGTCGGCGGCACGCTGGTCAACCGCGTTGCCACCAACCCCGCCAAGCTGCGCGCCGAGGCCGAAAAGCTGCCGGCCATCATCCTGCCCGCCGCCGAAGTATGGGACCTGAAGCTGCTGGCGATCGGCGGGTACTCGCCGCTGAACGGTTTTGTCAACGAACACGACTATGCCAGCATTATCGCGCGCGGCGCATTGACCGACGGCACACCCTGGACGGTGCCGATCACGCTTGGCGTGCCGGGGGCGGGCAAGTTGGCAGCCGGCAGCCGCGCTGCCCTGAAAGACGAGCAGGGCAACCTGCTGGGCGCGATCACCATCCAGCAGTTGTATCCGCGCCGTTTCGAAGACGAAGCCAGGGGCGTGTTCAAGACACTCGACGAGGCGCACCCCGGCGTGGCCCGCATCCGCGCCGCCGGCCAGACACTGGTCGCAGGTGAAGTGGACGTGCTGCCGGACAGCCTGCCCGCGGCCGAGCAGGGCCTGATCTACAAGCCGGCCGAAGTACGGGCCGAGATTGACAAGCGCGGCTGGAAGTCGGTGGTCGCGTTCCAGACGCGCAACCCGATTCACCGCGCGCACGAATACCTGCTGCGCACGGCGCTGGAGACCGCGGACGGCCTGCTGATTCACCCGCTGGTCGGCGAAACGAAAAGCGACGACATTCCCGCCGACGTACGCACAGCGTGCTACCGCACACTGATTGACAAGTACTTTCCCAAAGAGCGCGTGATCCTGGCCGCCCTGCCGGCGCCCATGCGCTACGCGGGCCCCAAAGAGGCGATCCACCACGCGCTGATGCGGCGTAACTACGGTGCAACGCACTTCATTGTCGGGCGCGACCACGCAGGGGTGGGCAACTACTACGGCACTTACGACGCGCAGAAGATCTTCGAAACCTACGCGCCCGGCGCGCTGGGTATCGTCAACCTGAACTTTGAACACTCGTTCTGGTGCAACGGTGTCGGCGGTTACGCGACCAGCAAGACCAGCCCGTTCGGAAAAGAACTGCAGTTGACGATCAGCGGCACCAGGCTGCGCGAGTTGCTGGCCAAGGGCGAGTACCCGCCCGCCGAGATCGTGCGCCCGGAATTGGCCGAAATCCTGATGGCGTATTACAAGACGCTGTGATCGGTCGCTGATGCAGCGCGAACACGAAAGCGGCAGGGCCAACCGGCCCTGCCGCTTTCCATTGCGTGCCACCTACTGGGTCAGGATGCGCTCGCGGCGCTTGGCCAGTTCCTGCCGGTACTTCTCGCGGGCATCGAGCGCCGCCTTGCGTTTGTCCTTGTCCGGGTCGTCGGGGTACTTCACGCGGTGGTGGTACATGCTGGCCAGGCTCTTCACCAGCGAGTCCTCGACGACCTTCCACTCGGCAATCGTGATCCGGCACTCGTCAAACTGGCCATCCAGCAGCTTGTCGATGATCGCGGCGTGCACCATGGTGCGGATGTCATCGGGCTGCGTCACGCCGCCTGCAAAGCGGCTTCGCGCCGTGGCCTCAACCTGGTCGGCGATGGCGGCAATGGCGCTTTCCTTGCGCTGCGGCTTGGGGCCGGGGTAGCGAAACTGACCGGCTTCGATCGTTTCGCCGTCGCGCATCTGTTCTTTGGCCTTGTAGTAGAAGTACTTGATCACACTGGTGCCGTGGTGGCCGGTGATAAAGTCTTCCAGCACCGGCGGCAGCTTGGCTTTGCGCGCCATCAGCACGCCGTCGCTGACGTGCGAGAGGATAATCAGCGCCGACATCATCGGGCTGAGCCTGTCGTGCAGCAGCTTTGACTCGGGCTCGTTTTCCGTGAAGTACTCGGGCCGCACCATCTTGCCCAGGTCATGGAACTTGATGCCGACTTCGCCCAGCAGCGCGTTCGCACCGATGGCCTGGCACGCCCGCTTGGTAAAGTTGGCGACGTTCTGCGTGTGCTGCCATGTGCCCGGCGCGCGCTGTTGCATCAGCGTGATCAGCGGGTGCTCGCCCTCAAGCAACTCGATCAAGCGCAAGTCTGTCGTAATCGCGAACACGCGCTCAAACACCGGCAGCAGGAACGTGCTGAAGACGCCGACGGCAGCGCCGATCACCAGTGCGCCGGCGGCCCAGAACAACAGCCTGATCCAGGTAAACTCGCCCGCGGTTGACCACACGCGCTCAACGCCAATCAGCCACAGCGCCACCACGATCAGCGCCGCGGCAACGCCGCCGGCCACGCCCACCAGCGCCAGCTTGTAGCGCGAGCGCAAGTTGCGCGTGAACAGCACAGCCGTCAGCGCGCCGGCCAGCGCGACCGTCAGCGGAATCGGCTGAAACTCATCGGCCGACAACAGCACCACGGCATTGGCCAGCGTCGTGAACAGCAGCGCGTCGATCGCAAAGCGCTGGTCGAACACCACCGCGTAGGCGATGCCGCACAACAGCAGCACACCAAACAGCACACCCGGCGTTACCGCCGATTGCAGCATCTCGGGTGCGCGCTCGGCGCCGATCACGGCCACGGTCTGCGTCACCGCGGCGCTGAGCAGCACGCTGGATGCGTAGAACATCTGCTTTCTGCGCTCGCTGAACAGCTCTTCACGAAAGCGCGACAGGTAGAAGCCGTACAGCGTCACAAACCCCACCACCAGCATGGCCTGGCCGGCAATTCGGGCGGGGTTCAGGTTGTCGTACGGGGCCAGAATCACGGCCACCATCAACAGCGTGAACGTGGTGGCGCCGACCAGTCGGGGCGTCCAGATCGCCCAGTCGATGGCAGTCTGCGAGCGCTCGTGCTCGCCGAGGCGTTGCTCAATGAGGTCGAGTTTGCGCTCTTCCAGGTCGGAAAACGCCATGCGTTCTTCCGTGATTACCCACCAGGGGGCACTCACCAAGTATAGCAAAGGAGGTGCGGCGTCTAGGTGTCAGTCGGCGCGCAGGTTAGTGCCCGCTACGCGCAGCACGCTGCCAGGCCGAAAACTATTCGAACTTGAACTTGTCGATCACGGCCAGCAACTGGCCCAGATCGTCCTCACTGACATCGGCCAGCACGCGGTTGAGCAACTTCTCAAACTCGGGGTCGATGCGCGCAAGCTGGCGCTGCCCGGCGCTGGTGATCTCGACCAGGTTCTTGCGCCGATCGGAGTGCCCGCGGCGACGGATCAGTCGCCGCTCTTCCAGCTTGTCCAGAATCCAGGTCGTGTTGGCCCGCGACGCAATCAGCCGTTCCGCCAGTTCCGCCTGCGTCAGTGACTCGCCGCGCTTGTCGGCGCCCCGCAACACGCGCAACGCGTTGTACTGGCTTTCCGTAAGCTCAAAGCGGCGCACAACAGCCGTGACAGCCCGGAAAAGCTGGTTGGCTGTAAATACCATGCGCGCGACGGCCCGGCTGCGTTTCAAGTAGGTCTCGTCCATGGCAAGATCGCTCCAGTGTGAATGATTCTATGATCATTCAATGTGGATGGAATGAGCGCGAGACGGCAACGCCACCTGAACACAACGTTCTGCCGTGATACAGTCAGCGCGATGCCCGTTACCGCCTACTCTGACAAGAAACACAAACTCGATTACTCGCGCCTGCGCCGGATGCTCAAGGGCTCGGTCCGCGACGACGAGATTGCCCGCGCCCTTTACGCCAGCAGCGCCAGCGTGGTCGAGGTGTGGCCAAGCTGCATCGTCGAGCCGGTCGATGCCGACGACGTGATCAAAGCCATGCAGTTCGCCCGCGAGCACCAGGTGCCCGTCACCTGCCGCGGTGCCGGCAGCGGAGTCGCCGGCCAGTCCCTGGGCCAGGGCATCATCCTTGACTTCAGCGTCCACATGCACCGGACGCTCGAGGTCAACCCGACGGCACAATACGCGCGCGTACAGCCGGGCGTCGTCAAAGACGACTTCGATGCCGAACTTGGCGGCTTCAACATGTTCTGGCCGCCCGACCCCAGCAGCAGCCCGTGGTGCACGGTGGGCGCGATGGTCAGCAACAACAGCGGCGGCGCAAAGTCAATCCGCTGGGGCACCGCCAAGGACTACCTGCTTGAACTGGACGTGCTGCTGGCCAACGGCGAGCGCGTGAAGCTGCGCCCGCTGGATGTGCAGCCCGGCGGCCGCATCGACTTTCCCGACGACGCAAGCGACGCCGAGCGCCGCCTGGCCCACAGTATGCTGAAGCTGGCGGTCGAGAACGCGCTGCTGCTGCACAAGCAACGGCCCGAGGCGACGCGCAGCAGCAGCGGCTACAACCTGTTCGAGGTTCTGCGCGCCCCGGTGGTCGGCGACATCCAGCGCTATTACCCGCGCGTCGTGACCGACCCCGAGATTGGCACTTCCAAGCCCGGGGTGCTGGACATGCCTCGCCTGTTCAGCGGCAGCGAGGGCACGCTGGGCATCCTGCTTGAGGCCAAGCTGCGGGTACTGAACCTGCCGCGCAAGCAGGCGGGCCTGACGCTGCACTTTGACAGCAACGAGAAGATGGCGCAGGGCGTGGTCAAGCTGCTGCCGACGCGGCCTACGAAGCTTGAGGTCCTCGACCGCAGCTTCATTGACGTCGCTGCAAAGTCTGACCCGCGCCTTGGCCAGGGCATTCCCGCCAAGCTGCAAAGCATGCTGATTGTCGAATACTGGGACGACAGCGCCGAAGCCACCCGTGCCAGCGTCGATGCGGCGCTGGCCGCATGCCTGCACGACGGGCCCGCGTTCGGCGGCGAACCCGCCTACGACGCCAAAGAACTCGATCGCGCATGGACCGTGCGCAAGGTCGCCAGCCCGATCCTCAGCCGCGTCAAGGGCGACCTCAAGCCGACGCGCTGGATTGAAGACTGCGCCGTGCCGCCCTGGAAACTGCCCGAGTTCATCGCCCGCTTCAAGGCAATCTGTGAGCGCAACGGATTCACCGCCCACCTGTTCGGCCACGGCGGCGAGGGCAACCTGCACGTCAACCCGTTCGCCAACGCCAAAGACGAAGGCCACCGCGAACGCATGCGCAAGGCGGCCGACGAAGTATTTGCCATGGTCAAAGGCCTCAACGGCACGATCAGCGGCGAGCACGGCGACGGCATCATGCGCAGCCCCTACCTCAAGCAGATGTATGGCGACGTCTACCCGCTGTTCGTGAAAGTCAAAGAACTGTTCGATGAACGCTACCTGCTGAACCCGCTGTGCAAAGTCATCCAGCGGGGCGATGATTCCACGGCCAGCGACCGCACGATCACCAGCTTCCTGCGCGTGGGCGACAAGTACGACCGCGTCACCACCGGTACCGTGCTGGATTCGCCCTCGGTGCAGGAAGAAATCGAGAAGTGCCACGGCTGCGGCAAGTGCCGCAACTATTGCCCGCTGATGCGCGTGGGCAAAGACGAAAAGTACAGCGCACGGGCCAAGGCCAACCTGCTGCGCGGGGTCATCAGCGGGCGCCTGGATGCCGCGTTGCTGATCGACGCCGAGTTCAAAGCCAACCTCGACCTCTGCATCTCGTGCGAACAGTGCCTCATCGAATGCCCGACGCAGGTCGATATCCCCGGCATCGCCATGCGCTTTCGAGACCAGTACGTCGAGCGCAAGGGCGAGCGCAAGGGCAAGGGCGGCGCCGTCGCAGACATGCTCAGCAAGCCCGACAAGATGGGCCGCCGCGGCCAGACCATCGCCGGCATCAGCAACAGCATGCTCAAGAACCGCTTCGTGCGCGGGCTGGCGCAAAAGGTCACCGGGCTGGACGAGCGCCGCAAGCTGCCCCAGTACCACAAGCCCCAGGGCGTGGCGAAGCTCAAGCCGCTGGATGTGCCCGCCGATGTGCGCGCCAGCATGCCCGCCGAAGTGGTGGTGTTTCCGGGATGTTTTGCCGAGTACTACGACCCCGACGGCGAGAAGAACACCCTGATCGAGATCATGCACGCGCTGGGTGTGACCGTGCATGTGCCTGAACTCAACTGCTGCGGCATCAGCCGCATCACGCAGGGCGACAGCCGCGGCGCATCACGTGAACTGGCTGAAAACGTGCAGAAGCTGGTCAAGCCCGCCGGTCGCGGCGCAAAAATCGTGTTCAGCGCGCCAAGCTGCCTGCTGGCGGCCAAACGCGAATGGGCGCGCATCGTCGGCACAAGCGATGCGCAGCAGGTTGCCGACGCCTGCATCGACGCGCACGAGCTGCTGCTGGGCATCTTCCGCGCACCGGCGATGCAAAACCAGCTTGTGCCCTTGTCGCGTAAAGTGGCGTGGCACGAGCCCTGCCACAGCAAGGTGCTTGCAGTCGGCAACACGGCACGCGAACTGGTGGACCTGCTGGATCACGCCAGCACGGTAAACCTGCAGGCGGGCTGTTGCGGGCTGAGCGGCACGTTCGGCCTCAAGACCGATAACTTCGACATGTCGATGAAAATCGGCAGCACGCTGTTCAACCGCATCCACCGCGAGAAGCCCGAGGTGGTGGCGACAAGCTGCGGCATTTGCCAGACGCAGATCAAGCAGGGCGTGCAGACCAGCGAAGACGGCAAACAGGGCGTGCAGGTCGCGCACCCCCTGCGCTTGCTGTAC
Organism: Planctomycetota bacterium; assembly: GCA_020849795.1. Lineage (GTDB taxonomy): Bacteria > Planctomycetota > UBA8742 > UBA2392 > UBA2392 > JADJRK01. The sequence continues at coordinate 156,136 of JADZFR010000002.1, forward strand.
GACGCGCTGCCAAGGGCCTAGCCCGCGCGAGGATGAAACTTCAGCATCACCGAGCGCAGGCGCTTCTGGTCCACGTGCGTGTAGATCTGCGTCGTGCTGATGCTGACGTGCCCCAGCATCTCCTGCACGCTGCGAATGTCCGCCCCGCCCTCAAGCAGGTGCGTCGCAAAGCAGTGGCGCAGCGTGTGCGGATGCACCACCGCCGGGTCTATGCCCGCTTGCTGCGCATACATCTTGACCAGGTCCCAGACGCGCGTGCGTGACAGGCGCCTGCCGTTCTTGGAAAGGTACACGAAGTCGCTGGGCTTGCGCGCCATGGCCGGGCGCCCGCGGTCCAGCCAGCGCCGCACTTCGCCTGCGGCGTTGGCCGAAATCGGCACAATCCGTTCCTTGTTACCCTTGCCGCGCACGGACAAGTAGCCCGAGTCCAGGTGCAGCTTGTTCAGCGTCAAATCGCAGACCTCACTGACCCGGGCACCGGTGGCATACAACGTCTGCAGCAGCGCACGGTCGCGCAGCACCAGCGGCTCATCGCCTGTCGGCGCCGCCAGCAGCGCATTCACTTGCTCAAGGTCAAGATAGTCGGGCAGCGTGTGCATCACCTTGGGCGGCATCAGGTGCTGGGCCGGGTCGGCATCGGTCTTGAGCTCGACGCTGGCAAACCTGAAAAACATCCGAATCGCCGACACGCGCCGCGCCACCGTGCGGTCGGCCAGGTTTTCATTGCGCTGGGAACTCAGAAACGCGGTCAAATGCTCCGGGATCACGTGTGCGCTTTCATGCACGCCGCGGCGAAAACAGAACTCGAGCAGCAACTCAAGGTCACGCCGGTAAGCCGCCAGCGTGTTCTCGGCCAGCCCGCACTCATAGCGCAGGTAGTCAAGAAACGCCTCAAGCAGCGTGCGCAATTCGCAGGAACCACCACCCATGCAAACCCCCGGCGGACATCGCCAATAGGCTTGATCGGCTGAACCGGGACGCCGGGTTGAGCAGAAACGCCAAGCCGCAGGCCAATCGGCCCGCGGCGTGTGCGTGCTGTGCTGATTTGTTTCTTACGCTTCGCCGACCTTGATGCGGGCAAATGCCGCAAGCTTGAGCCCGGCGCCGGTGTTCTTGACGTGCTGCTCTACGTTGACGCTGGGGTCCTTCACAAAGGGCTGGGCCAGCAGTGTGTTTTCCTTGAAGTAAGCAGCGACTTTGCCGTCGGCGATCTTCTCCTGGATGTTGGCCGGCTTGCCGCTTTGCTTGGCCTGGTCAAGGGCAATTGCCTTCTCGCGCGCGATCACGTCGGCAGGAACGTCGGCTTGGGTCAGCCCGACCGGGTTGGTCGCCGCCACGTGCATGGCGATGTCCTTGGCCAGCGCCTTTTCGGCGTCGCTGGTGCCCTTGCCACCGGTGATCTTGACCAGCACGCCCAGCTTGCCGTCACTGTGGATGTAGCTGCCGAAGAAGCCGTCGCCGTCAATCTTCATCCGCGACGAGCGGCCAAGCTGCATGTTCTCTCCGGTCTTGGCGACCAGCGCCTTGATGGCATCGGCTACGCTGCCGCCCTGCGGGTGCTTCAGTTCGGCGATGTCGCCCTGGCCCGCAACTGCGGCGTCGGCGATGCCCTGCACCAGCTTTTTGAATTCATCGTTGTTGGCAGTGAAGTCGGTCTCGGTGCTCACGCTGATCAGCGCAGCCTGCTTGCCGCCTGCGCCCATGGCGATGGCAACTTTGCCTTCCGCGGTCTCGCGGCCGGCGCGCTTGGCGGCTTTGACTTCGCCCTTCTTGCGCAGTTCGTCGATGGCTTTCTCAACGTCGCCGCCGAATTCTTCCAGGGCGCGCTTGGCGTCCATCATGCCGCAGCCCGTGCGTTCGCGAAGTTCCTTGATCAGTGCAACGGTGATCTCTGCCATGTCTCGTCCTCAGGTTGTTCGATGGAACGGATGCGGCGGATGAGGCGGCGGTGACCCGCCTGCCCCCAATCCGCCCGCCATCCAAAATCCCTGCTGCTTCAACGAATACCGGTTGCCGGGTTAGCCTTCCGCCTTGGGCGACTCCGCGGCCGGGGCCGCTGCCGCGTCAGGCTTGCGGGCAGGCGGCTTGCGACGGACGGTCGGCGCCGGCGCCTTGTCGGCCTGCGACTCGGCTTCCTTGACTGCTTCCTCGGCGGTGGCGTCGATCTGGGCCTTCTGCTCGGCGCTGCGGGGCTTGCCGCGGCCGGCGCGTTCGCGCTGCGGGCGACGGGCGGGCTTTTCCTGGCGCGCGCGGGTCGGCTGGTCGTCAAAGGCGCGAATCTCGGCCTTCAACTCCATGCCCTGGCCGCTCTCCTTCAGTTTGCGGCCATCAATGCACGCGTCGGCCAGCGACTTCAGCACGATCTGCAATCCACGCACGCTGTCGTCGTTGCCCGGGATGACGATGTCCACGCCTTCCGGGTTGCTGTTGGTATCGGTGATGGCCACCACCGGGATTTCCAGCTTGTTGGCTTCCTTGATCGCGATTTCTTCCTGGCTGGCGTCCACTACCACGATGGCTGCCGGCAGACGCTCAAGGGTGCGCAGACCGTCGAGGTTGGCCTGGATCTTGCGCTTCTCGCGCGTCAGCACCGACTGCATCTTCTTCGGCATCTTGGCCATCTGGCCGCTGGTCTCAAGCTTCTCCAGCATCTCAAGCCGCGACAGGCGGCGGCGAATCGTGGCGAAGTTGGTCAACGCGCCGCCCAGCCAGCGCTCGCACATGAACGCCTGGCCGCAGCGCAGCGCCTGCTCGCGCAGCACGTCTTTGGCCTGGCGCTTGGTGCCGACAAACAGCACGGAGGCGCCGGTGCTGCTGATGTTTCTAAGGAAGTGCCGCGCGGTGATAATGCCGCGCAGGCTCTGCTTCAGGTCAATGATATGGATGCCGTTGCGCTTGGCCCGGATAAAGGGCTTCATGCGCGGGTCCCACTGGCGCGTGCGGTGGCCGAAGTGAAAACCGGCTTCGATCAGTGAGTCGGGGCTCACGAGGGGCACTTTGTCCGACCACGTGTCGGGGGCCTTCTCGGAATTCAATGACGACATCGCTGCTTCGCTCATGTCATTACCTTCATGGGTTCGCCGCGATCGTGGGCCGTTCAAGCACAGCCCCGCAGACGCCCATGTTCAAAAGACTTGCAGCCGGCCAGGAACCATCCCGGCGAAACGGCAGCAAGGGGCGGGAAGGATAGCGCTGGCGTGCATGCTGTCAATCAGGGGCAATTCGCCAGGCAGTCCGCCCGCTATGGCGCATCTCCCCAAGTAGCCCAGCCGGCAACCTGACACGTATCACATGGGCATTGTGTCAAAGCCGGGTCCAAATGACTGGCTCGTGACGGCGTGGTATTTCCGGGGTTAGAACCCGTCAGGACAAGGATTTAACCCCTTGACCGGATTGCGGGACGCATTAACGTCGAAGGTCTAGCACCCCCCCGGTACGTGAACCAAACTAGCCTGATTCACTCGCAATTTGGCGTGTGGGAGCAGCACGTGCACATTCTTACCAAGATTTTGATCATCGTGAATCTGGTTCTGTGCTTGGTACTCAGCCAGTACGTCTGGATTGCCCTGGCCGGAAACGCCCAGTGGCGAGAGAAGTACGAGTTTGAGCGCCAGGCCCGGCATGCAGACAAAAACCAGCTCGAGACCGCCTATAACAAGCTGCTGGCCCAGCGCGCGACCAACCAGGAGCGCACAGGCCAGAACAGCGCCGAAGTGGCAGCCCTGAACGCCACCAAGCAGGCACTTGAGGCCTGGAAACTCGAGGCGACGCTGGCTGCCAGCGACGCCGAGCGCACCGCCAACGACCTGCTGGCGGCAACCCAGCCCTTCAGCGACATCAGCAAGAAGTACGACACCGACGTGGTGCAGAAGCTGCAAAGCACCGTCGAGCAGCTCAGCGACCGCAAGGCGACATTGTTCCAGCAGCGCGGCGACGCCCTGTTGAACGTGGCACAGGCCCAGAACACCTACGCCGAAAAGAACGAGCAGTTCCGGCGCCTGGAGTACCACCACTTCCTTCTACAGGAAGAGCATGAACGCCGCATGGACACCCAGGCCCGCTATCGCTGGCTGCGCCCGGACATCCAGAAAGAACTGGGCGACAACGGCCCGGTGATCTTCGCCGAGGTGTTGTGGGCCGTGGGCAACAGCCTGCAACTCAACAAGGGCCGCCGCGACGGCGTTGAACTGCACCAGAAGTACACGATCATGCGCAACGGCAGCACGATTGCCGTGGTGGACGTTGTGGAAGTGCAGAACGAAACCTGCGAGTGCATCATCGAGGACCTGGTCAGCAGCGCGGTCAAGCCCCAGAAGGGCGACGAAGGCATCACACGGTTGTTCATGGCGCGCATGCGTCGCTAACGGGTACTGACGGAACTAACGGTCGGGCGATTGGCCCGTGCAAGAGGTAAACGATGGGCGTCTTTTCGAGAACCATGTTGATGCTCACCCTGGCGTGGCTTGTCGGGTTGATTGTCACGTTCATCTTCATGAGCAACACCAGCGAACCCAGCTGGCGCGAGAAGTTCATCGCCGAGGCCAACATCCGGCGCGCGCTGGCCTATCGCTACGTGGACATCATGGGCGGCAGCGTGGCCGAGCGCGGCCACCAGGGCGGCGCGGACAGCAGCAACGCCAGCCTGCCGGCAGAAAGCATCGGCGCGGCGCCCTACGGCCTGCCCGATGAGCAAGCCAACGCCGGCAGCACCGACCCGCTGCCCGGCGCCAAGGTGCCTGACGGCAACTCGCTGCTCAAGCAGGAAGAAGCAGAAGGCGCCAAGCAGGCCGACAACTTCGAACTCGCCAAACAGACCGCAATCCAGGACATCAACACCCTGCGCACCGATATCGCCACCGCGCAGCGCAACCGCCGCATCCACGACGCCAAGCTGGCCGAAGTGCGCGAAGCCGCGCGCATGTTTGCCGCCGAAATGCAGAGCTACCGATACATCATCGCCAGCTTCCAGCAGAAGGTGTTCAACCTCGACTACGAAATCCAGCGGGTGATGATCGAGAAAGACTCGCTGATCGCAGAGCTGGCCCAGGTTGAAAACGACATCCGCCGCATCGACGGCCAGGCCATGACTCTCGAAGACGGCTACTACGAAATCAGCAAACTGTACGACCGCACCATCAAGATCCTCGCCTGGTACGAACAGTCCGACCCCAACCTGCGCCTGATGGCTGACACAGCCGGCCGCGGCTGGCTTCGCGGCAAGGTCGTGGCGGTGGGCAGCGACCCGCGCACTGGCGTGCTGAGCATCAGCATCGGGCGCAATGAAAAGGTGCAGGTCAACCAGGTGTTCACGATCTACCGCAACGACAAGTTCGTGGCGCGCATGGTGGTTGAGAACGTCAGCCACAACACGTCCACCGGCCGCCTGCTCGAAGAGTTCCGGGGCCGTGCGTTTGTGGCAGAGGGTGACAGCGTAAAGACGGCCGAGCCTTTTGGCGGGGCTGCGCTGCGTCGCTAGGTCAGACGAAACCAACGAACCAGGCCGGTATGACCGGAAAGCAATAAGGAAGCAACCATGGCCAAGAAAGCACTTCCTCCGCGCAGGGCCACAGCGGGCCCCGCAGCCAGCGGCAACATGCAGGCGTCGCAGCCGATGCAATCTGAAGCCGTCGGCAAGTTCGACAAGTTTGCCACCTTTGCGCTGGCCTTGCCGTGCACAGTGCTGGCGATTGTCGGGCTGGTGGTCGGTATCGGCTATACCCACGCCGAGCACGACATTGGACTGTTCGGCTTTCCCAAGAAGAACAAGTTGAGCTGGGAAGGCGGCGGCGAGTCGGTGCAGAAGCTCTCGGGCGCCGTGCAGATCACGGGTTTTGAACAGACCAACTACATCGGCCGCTCCAGCAGCGGCGACGTGGACGTGGCAGTACTGAATGTCGGCAGCGGCAACAATGTTAGCCTGGGCGACGTTTTCACCCTGAGCACCGAAAACCCGGATGTCCGCCTTGAGTTCATCGTGTTTGACGTGCAGTCCACGGTAAGCCGGGCGTACATTCTGCTGGGCCAGAACACCGAGGGCAAAGCCCGCACCGCCAGCCTGAAACTTTCCGACATTGATAAGCTCTGTGGCGGCACCAGCGGCATTGGCGTCAAGCGCGACTGGAAGGACCAGATTGTGCGCAGGTACGTCGAAACGCGCTCAACGGCACAATAGTCTGCAGAAAACCTGAATGACCAAAGTGCGAAGGCCCCCGGGCCTTCGCACTTGTCTTTGAATTCGACGCGAGCCAATCCAAATCGCGTGAGGATTTTCCGCTCCCGTGGACAAGACCTGTTCCGTAAAAGAAACATGGACACGGGGCCTGTGCCCCGCCAAACCATGCACCCGCATGCTCTTGACTGATCGCTTGATCGAAAGGAATTACCGGATGGGACGTGCACTCCGCATCGCCTGTCTGCCTGCAATTCTGGCCCTTGCGGCGATACTTGCCGTAAGCGCAGCCAGCAGCCAGGCTGAACCAGGCACCAACACACTGAAATCCCTGCAGTCGGAACGGGTTTCGCTCGCGAAATCGTTGTCTCCGTCCATCGTCGCGATTGCCGCCACGCGGCCCGACCTTGCCGCCATGGGCCAGACCGGCATGGCCGGCGGCGGCGCCATGGCAGCCAGCGGGTTCGTCGTGGACGGCGACTTCGTGATGACCTGCATGGAAGGCTCGGCCCTGATTCCTGAGGGTCGCCGCAGCGGCGGCGACGTCTTCATGAAGCCCGGCACCAGCGTTTGGATGATGGCCCACGACGGCACCGAGTTTTCGGGCACTGTCGTTGGTCGTGACCGCCGCAACCTCGCGCTGCTGGTCAAGATGGACGAGGGTCACCCTGACCTTCCATCACTCAAGTTCGGCGATTCTGATGCCGCGCGCATGGGCACGACCACCATCGGCCTGGGCAACACGCTCGACAGCATGCTGATTGACCGCACCGTGAGCTTCAGCTACGGCACGGTCAGCGGCTTCTACCGCTTTGAGCCCCTGGACGTGATGAATCCTGACGACGCAACCCAGCACGGCGACCCCTACAAGGGCAACGTGCTTGAGGTCGACGTCGCGGTTCACCCCGGCGACCACGGCGGTCCTGTCGTCAACCTGAGCGGCGAAGTGATCGGCATGATGACCGGGCACTTCATGGCAGGCCGCTACCTCGGCTGCACGGTGCCCAGCAACCAGCTGCGCGCGGTGATGGCGCAGCTCAAGAAGGGCATTGCGGAAGACGAGCTGGCACGCGGCAAGCTGGGCTTCATTGCCCACACGCCGGCGGGCGACCCGAAGGTCTACATCAAGGACGTCGAAGCCGACGGCCCCGCGGCCAAAGCCGGCATCAAGGTCGGCATGGAACTGGTGCGGGTCGACAACTACCGCATCCCCAACTGGGACCGGCTGAAGGAAATGCTGGGCGTGGCCTACATGGAAGTCGAACGCAGCGGCGCATTCGGTCGCGGCGCGGTGAAGGTACCGATCAGCTACGGGCTGCCGGTTGGCACGCACATCCAGTTGACGCTGCGTGACCCGTCCACGGGCAAGGAAACCACGGTCGACCTTGTGGTCGGCGAGAAGGACGAAGACTTCTAAGGCGCCACAGAACGCGAAACGCATGCAGGCCGCGCAAGCGCAGCCTGCTTACGAAGGAAGAACGAAGATGAAAAAGACAGCACTGGCAATCGCGCTTCTGCTCGGGCTTGGCATCGTTGCCGGCCTGGCGCAGGACGCCCCCGCCGCCAAAGGCGACAAGACGACCGCAGCACCGCGCTACGCCAACATGCCTGCGATGCCGCTGCACCGCGAACTGGAAAAGCACCGCATTGCTGTCGCGGCAGAAGTCGCGTCGCACACGGTGTCGGTCGAGATTGATTATGACCGCGACGCCGCCGCAAGCGGCCCGCGCGCCCCGATCCAGATCCCCGGCATGGGCTCAGACCCGAACGACCCGTTCCAGCGTTATGACCTTGGCCCGTTCTCGGGCCTGGTCGTGGGGCCCAACCACATCCTGATCAGCGACCGCTGCCTGGGCGACTTCAACGAAACCGGCGCCAGCGACGCCGTGGAGGCCATTACCGTGACCCTGCCCAACGGCGAGCGTTGGCCGGCACGCGTCGTCGGCCGCCACCAGCAGATCGACCTGGCGCTGCTTGAACTCGACTGCATCATCGACAAGACCTGCCCGACGCTGAAGATCATCAAGTTCCCGGCCAAGCGCATTCCGCTTGACCGCGGACAGATGGTCATCGTCGTCGGCCGCGGCCAGAACCCGCTGGGCACACTGGTCAACGACGGCATCGTCAGCGCCCTTGAGCGCGAAGAAGGCCGCGCGTTCCAGCTGGATGCGCGTATCGGCAACAGCACGCTGGGTGCGCCGGTCGTTGACCGCGACGGCACGCTGGTCGGCATGGTCACCATGCACAACCACCAGACCTTCGGCCAGGCCAGCGGCGTCAGCTATGCCGCCTACATGGACGAAGTGCACGCCGCCTACGCCCTGATGAAGGACGGCAAGTTCATCAAGCGCCCGCCGTCGCCGTTCATGGGCGTCGGCGCGCAGAAGAAGTGGCCCGACAAGCCGGGCCTCGAAATCGGCAACATCGTGGACGGCAGCGGCGCCCAGAAGGCGGGCCTGCGCGTCGGCGACATCATCCTGCAGGTGAACGAAAAGGACATGAACGAGCTGGAAGACCTGCTGGCCGTCATCAGCAAGCAGAAGGTCGGCGACACTCTGAGCGTGAAGTACCTGCGCGGCGAAGAAGAAGCTACCGCCAAGGTCACGCTCGGCCCGCGCCCGTAAGGCAGGCTGCCAGAGTACTGTGAGCAAACAAACGCAACGGGCGCTCCAACGCCTGTCAAACGAAAGAGGCAAGAACATGAACCGGATCATTTCAGCCCTGGCACTGAGCATGGCCGTCGGCGGCTTCGCGCTGTCCACCAGCGACGTGCCCGCGGGTGCCCAAGCCAAAGGCGTTGCAACACCGAATGTCACCAAGCTCGACGACGAGACGCGCGCGCTGGTCGCCAAGGTCTACCCGGCCTTCGTGCTGATCGGCGGCGGCAGCGGCGTGTGCATCAGTGAAGACGGCTACTTTTTGACCAATCACCACGTCTGGAACGATGCCGCGGCCCCGGCCGAAATGGTGGTCAAGCAGGCGGGCAACAACAAACGCTTCACCGCCGACGCCATCGGCGCTGACCCGCGCGGCGACATCGTGCTGGGCAAGCTGCGCCTGGACCCCGGCCAGAAGGTCCCGTTTGTCACGCTGGGCGACAGCGACAAGGTTGAGCCGGGCTCGATCTGCCTCAGCGTCGGCAACCCGTTCCTGCTCAGCGGCCAGGGCAGCGAGCCGACGGTCACCATCGGCACCGTCACCGCCAACCACCGCTTCCAGGGCGGATACAACGACAGCATCCAGATTGACACCTCGATCAACCCCGGCAATAGCGGCGGCCCCAGCTTCAACATGGACGGCGAAGTGATCGGCATCAACGGCCGCAACATCGCCAGCCACGGCAAGCGTTTCAACACCGGCGCCGGCTATGCCATCCCGGCCAACCAGATCAAGAACTTCATCCCCGTGATGAAAGAACAGCTGGGCGGCGCGCTGCTGGTGCGGCACGGATTCGTCGGCGGGCTCAGCTTTGACCTCAAGCACCAGGGCGGCGCGCGCATCACCGCCGTTGAACTTGAGAGTGAAGCCGGCGACGTCGGCTTTGAAGCCAACGACGTGATCCAGGAAATCGACGGCTACGAGATTTTCAACGCCTACCGCTACTATGGCGTAATCGGCACCAAGCCGCGCGGCAGCGAGTTCAAGTTCAAGGTCCTGCGCGGCGAAAAGACCGTGATGCTGACGGCGCGCAACAACGTGCCGTCCGAGAGCGGCCAGTTCGGCAACATTCCGCGCGCCGACGACATCGCCCGCGCCGAAGATCGCCGCAGCGGCAACAACCCGCTGCGCCGTATGATGGACCCGTTCGCGCTGCCTGACCCCAAGTCGTCCATCGGCTTCAAGGGCAAGTACAACCCGGACCGCAAGGTTGGCGGCTATGTGCTGACCGAGGTCGTGACCGGCGGCCCGCTTGAAACAGGGGGCCTGCAAGCCGAAGACGTTCTGACCCACGTGAACGGGCGGCATATCCAGTACTACTGCGACCTGGGCGACATCCTGATCGCCAAGGCACCGGGCACTGAAGTCACGGTGACATGGCTGCGCGGAGGCGAAAAGCACGAGGCCAAAGTGAAGCTCGCCAAGAAGTAGGGGTGAGCAGCAGCAAGAAGGGGCGCCCGAAAACGGGCGCCCTTTGTCTTTTTGGGCAAGCAGACTTCTTGTTGGAGCGTGTTCCTGACTGGTCCGCGGCGACACGACCGCGTTCGCAACCGAGGCACTGCCAAAGCAACCATCGGTGCACATCCATGAACATGGGCACCGATGTTCACACATGGTTGCTCTTGGAAGGCGCGCGAAAGCGCCCCCGAAACAAAAACCGGGTGCATCGTTTCGATGCACCCGGTCGTGCTGTAACTCCTGCTTACTCGCGGCGCAGCAGCGGCCGCAGGCTGAACGCTGCCAGCAGTGCCAACAACAGCAGCCAGGCTGAGTTGCCGCCGACGGCGCAACCACCGCCGCCGCCGCCTCCGCCGCCGCCGCCCCCACCACCGCCGCCACCGCCATCGTTATCAAGGATGGTCAGGGTTGCGCTGCCGGGCGTGCCGGCTGTGTAGCCGGCGCCCGTCACCACGTTAAGCTTGACGGTTTCGCTGCCCTCGCCGGTGGCGTCGTCCACGGGCGTGATGGTCACGGTGGCTGTGCCAGTGACCGGAATGGTGACCTGGCCGGTCGTGACGCCGGTAACCGTGTAATCGGTGCCGAACGTTGCGGTGCCGCTGAACGTGACGTCCACCAGCAGCGGTGCCCCGGGCGCCGGGTTAGCGGTCAGCGTGAATGTGCCGGTGGCCGTGCCTGCCTCTGCGGGAATGCCGGAAGATACGACCGTGACGACAATTCCGCCGCCGCCGCCGTTGTACGTGACCGTGTTGTCGGTACTGGTGCTGGCCTGGTTGGTCTGCGCGCTGACGGTGCCGGTGGCGCCGCCTGCGGTGATCGAGGCGACGACGTCGCCGTTGCCGCTCATGCCGCTGACAGCCACGTTGTAGGTGCTCGGGCCGCCGGTGACGGTGGCGGTCAACGTGCCGGTCGCGGTGCTGCCGGCAAAGCTGATGTCGGCGCCGTCAAAGCCTGTGACGCCTTCGCTGAACACCGCGGTAAAGTTGATCGGCGAAGCAGCCGTCGGGTCAGCCTGGGCCGCAGCCTGGTCAATCGTGCACGTCGGGCCGGTCGGGGTGACCGTGCCGACGGTGCCAGTGACGCTGAGCGAGTAGGTGCCGTAGTACGGATAGGGCGCGATCCCGTAGGTATCAATCACCAGGTAGTAAGTGCCGTTGGCCACACCGGTGACAACCATGCTCTCGGGGTTGACGTCGTCGATCGAATCCTGGCTGTGTGCCACGACGGATGCCGTAGCGGTCTGTGCATTCAGCAGCAGCAGCACGAAGTCGGTCTCGCCTGCGGGCCCGGTACCGGCCGAGCCGGTAAGGGTAAAGGTCAGGTTGTTTCCGGTGCCCAGGACGATCTGGTAAAAGTGGTCGTTGCCGCTGTAGTCAGTGCCGGGAATGCCTACGGTAAACCCGCCAAAGCCCGTGTAATTGTTGGTCGTGTTGTTGTGGGCAGCCGTCATGTTGCCCGTGTCATTGTAGGGCACCGCCCCGATAGTCGTGCCGGGGAAGCCGTCGGTGCCTACAGCGTGCAACGCGCCGGCACCCATGGCCAAAGCAAGAACGCAAAGCGCCAATCTGGTCGATCCCATGATCTCCTCCAAGTTACCGGCACGGTACTGGCGACGCGCCCCACGCGACACCGGCTCAACGCGCTGAATAATGATAAGGACGAGATGGTATCAACAGCCTTGCCCGCGACGCAACCAAATCATCGGCGCAGGTTGGATGATTATTGCGGCGCGTGCTGACTTCACTTGCTTGAAAACTCTTCCTCGTGGGCCTCGTTCGGGTCGCTGGGTGGCGTTTCTTTCGGGTTGCGCAGCTTGCCGTTCGGGCCCTTGGTGCCCTTTACCGGCCCGTCGTAATCCGGGTAGCCCTTGTCTTCACTCAGCCGCCATGCCACCTCGTACAGGCATTTCACGGCCGGCAGCATGTCGCGATAGTTGATCGTCTCGGGGTCGTCAATCGCCGTGTGCATCTCGGCGTTCGTGCCGCCGAACGGGAACACCACGGGCATGCCCGCCACGCTGTAAAAGGGCCAGTGGTCGCTGGCAGCCATCGGCGGCCGGTCGCTGAACGTGAACTCAATTTCCGGAAACAGCGGCCCCGACTCGCGGCATACCCGTTCAAGCATCGCGCTGCTGGCGGTGCCCTGCAATTGCAGCTTCTTGTTCGGGATGCGACCGATCATGTCGATGTTGATCATCGCGATCGCCTTCTCGTGCGGAATCAACGGCTTGTCACAGTACCAGCGCGAGCCCAGCAGCCCCTTCTCCTCGCCTGTGAACGTCAGGAACAGGAACCCGCGCCGCGGCTTCACGCCGCTCTTGGCCAGCGCCTCGGCAATCTCGAGCACAGTGGCTACGCCGCTTGCGTTGTCGTCGGCGCCGTTGTGAATCTGGCCCATCGCGGTTGCGGCGTCGCGCGCGCCGAAATAGCCCAGCCCCAGGTGGTCGTGGTGGGCGCCGAAGATGATCCATTCATCCAGCTCGCCTTCAATCTTGCCGGCGACGTTGCGGCACTCGCGCACGACTTCTTTTGATTTCGCGCTCAGGTGCAGCTTCACATTCGACAGGTCCGGGCGCTGCTTGAAGTCGCCCTGGTCAAACTCTTTCTGCACGCGTTGCAGCTCGCCGCCGCCGCCCAGCAGCAGGTCAGCCGCCGCCAGCGACACGTGAAAGAACGGCAGTCCCCCACCCTCGCGGTTCTCGCCCGCCAGGTACAGCGGCGGCGACTTCTCGGCGGCCCCGGGCGACGGCAGGCTAAGCCGGTTGTCGTTGCCGCCCAGGCTCTCGGGGCCAGTGACCATCAGGATGCCCGCACAGCCGGCCGATTGCAGCAGCGCTTCTTTCGATTGAAGGTAGCTGCTGCGGCTGAACGGGTTGCGCCGCCCGCCAACGCGCCACGGCGTGGGTTCATAGCGCATGATCAGGGCGATTTTGCCCTTCAGGTCTAGGCCTTCGATGTCGTTATAGCCCTTGTCGAGGTCCGCCACGGCATAGCCCGCGAACACAATCTCGGCGTCTTTCAACTCCGCGTTGACACTGGCGCCCTCGGTGCCGACGAAGTGCTCTTCATAGTGCAGCGTGGTGGTTTTGTCGCCGCGCGTGAAACTGATCGCCGGCTTGCCATCCCACTCGCGATGGGCCAGCTTGACCGTCTGGTACCAGGTGCCGTCTTCGCCCGCCGGCTTGACCCCGGCGCGTTCCATGCGATTGCGCACATAACTGGCGGTGATCAGCGCTTCGGGCAGGCAGGTTTCGCGCCCGGCCATTTCGTCAGAGGCCATGAAGTAGACGTCGGCTTTGATGTCTTCCAGCGTGATGCTGTCGATGTTCGGCGCGGACGGCCTGGCCGTGTCGTTGGCATACACACCGCTGAAAAACACGCCGCAAAGGGCCAGTGCCGCGAGCATCCGGATTGGTTTCATGTGCTGCCTCTTTCGGGCGCAATTCAGGTCTGCAGGTTGCGTTGATCGTGGTTTGCGTCATTATGACGTTGCCGGCGCTGCACTTCCCCCGGAAAATGCCCCCGGGCTCGTTCATGATCCACCAGTTACCACATACCAGGACCCGCAGCCACTTTGTGCTTGTAATGAGTCTCGCCGTGGCGTGCTTCCTCACGGCCTGCAAGAGCGCCGAGCCGCGCGGCGGCGTGGGCATCAAGCCTGCCACCATGCCCGAATGGGCCGTGACGGGCGAGCACCCGGATTATCCCGCCGATCGTTTTCTGGTGGCATACGGCCTGGCCCGCACCCGGGCCGATGCCGCAAAACAGGCCGAAGACGGCCTTGAGCGCATGATGACAAGCTGGCCGATGACCGAACACGCGGCCTTGTTCGAAAACACCCAGTTTCGCGACATCGTCACCGGCCCTGCCGGCTGGATCAGCGTCAGCGAACTGGGCGAAAGTGTGCGCCGCGAGGAAGCCGGCAATGGCTTCGAAAACGTGGCGTTGTGCGCGATTTCGCGCGACACTCTGCGGCTATGGGCCGCGAGCCTGCTGCCCGATGCGCGCAAAGAGCTTGCGGCAAGCGCTGAGCCGCCGGTGGCGGGCACCGTGCTGAACCGGCTGGAAGCGTGGGGCGCGTACTTTCTCAAGGCCGCGCGCGTGCTGGCCATGCAGTTGATGGTCGAGGGCACGCTGGACCGCGCTGCGTTCGCCAAGGCCGAAGTCGCCGCGGGGCGCCTGTGGGAGCTGCCGGGCCTGATGCGCATCAGCCAGTCGGGCAACGGCGGCGTGGCCGAAATTCGGGGCGGCGTGCCGGGCGAACTGGGCATGTTCGCGCGCTTTCGCGACGAGGTGCCGGCGGGCGTGCCGATCACGTGGCGGCTGGCACCGAACCTGCGCGGACAGGTCAGCGGCGACGACGCCTTCAGCAAGGTCGGCGACGCGCGCTGCAAGGTGCTGGCAGTGTCGCCCAGCGGCGACGACGGCGGGCAGGTGTTCGCGACGCTTGACCTTGACCGTGTCTTGGGCCGCCGCACAGGCATTGTGCTGCCGGTGTGGTACTGGAGCATCATCCTGCCCAGCACCCGCAACGCCGAGCTTGAGTTTGAGGTCAGTGAGACGGTCGAGGGTGCAGCCAAAGGCGCCGAGCCACTGTTCGTGCCCGAGCTTTCCAAGTGGGCAAAGATGCGCGGCCTGCGCGTGCGCAAACCTGAAGACCCGGACGCGGGCAAGCATTACCGCCTGAAACTCGCCGGCAAAATCGAGGTGCGCAGCTTCTCGGAAAACGATCAGGCCGTCACCTACGTGACGGGCCAGATTGACCTGATCGACACCGCCACCGGCAACGTGCTGTACAGCTACTTTCCCGGCATCCAGCGCAAGGGCGAACCCGGCCAAAGCGAAGGCGGCCTTGCACTGGGTGCCCAGCAGGAAGCCGCAGCAGAGGCAATGCTTGAGTTCATCGGCCGCCTGGCCGCGTTTCTGCCCTCGCCCGAAGACGCCGTGCGGCCGCAGTGAATTCTCGCTAGTCGGATTTCAGCACTCGTTGCTTCCCCTTCCCACTTCCCCTGCCTTGGCGCTATTGTCCGCCCATGCCCACCGCGTTCATTACAGGAATCACCGGACAGGACGGCAGCTATCTGGCAGAGCTGCTGCTGGCCAAGGGCTACCTCGTGTACGGCTTGATCCGGCGCAGCAGCACGTTCAACACAGCGCGCATTGAACACCTGTACCAGGACCCCCACGTCAAGGATTACCGCCTGCGCCTGGTATACGGCGACTTGAACGACGGCGCTCGGCTGCATGCGTTGCTGGCCGACATCAAGCCCGACGAGATCTACAACCTGGCGGCACAGGCGCACGTGCAGGTCAGTTTCGAGATGCCTGAAGGCACGGGCCAGACCGACGCGCTGGGTGTCACGCGCCTGCTCGAAAGTGTGCGCGAGGTGTGCCCCGGCGCGCGCTTTTACCAGGCCGGCAGCAGCGAGATGTTCGGCAGTTCGCCGGCGCCGCAGAATGAGGACACGACCCTGTTGCCGCGCAGCCCCTACGCGATTGCCAAGCTGTACGCGCACCACATGACGCGCAATTACCGTGAAGCCTACGGCATGTTTGCGGTCAGCGGCATCCTGTTCAATCACGAGAGCCCGCGCCGCGGCGCCACGTTTGTGACGCGCAAGATCACGCGCGCCGTGGCGGCGATCAAAGCCGGAACGCAGGACAAGTTGTTCCTCGGCAACCTGGATGCCCGCCGCGACTGGGGCTTTGCGCCGGAGTACGTTGAGGGCATGTGGCGCATGCTGCAAGCCGCCACGCCGCGCGACTATGTGCTGGCCACGGGCGAAGTGCACAGCGTGCGCGAGTTTGTGGAGCGCGCGTTTGCGCGCGCGGGCCTGGACTGGCAGGCGCACGTCGAAATCGACCCGCGCTATCTGCGCCCCACCGAGGTCGACGTTCTGCAGGGCGACGCCGCGCGCGCCGCCAACGACCTGGGCTGGCAGGCAAAGACCCGCTTTCACGAACTGGTTGACCTGATGACAGATGCCGACCTGCAGGCACAGCAGCAGGGCCGCGGCGAGTTCGAAGTCGTCACCCGCCACTTCACCTGATTCCGCGAGTTGGCCTTTGCAGAATGCCGCGCGCCACAGCGTTGACCGGCAACAAGTTTACGCACAACATGGCCACCGGCGGGATGATCGAGAGAGGCGCGTTTGCTGCACGCACTGTTGCACGGGAAACTGAGCCGCGAACAAGAGAACATGGAGGACATGCTGACCTCGTGCGTGTTCGGCGTCATCAAACACCTGCCCGCACACCGCATGCTGTTTCCTTTCCTGGCACAGGCTCAGTTCGACGGCCGGGCACTCAATCTTGAGGGCGCTTCTGACGCGAGCTACCAGTTCTGGCCGCGGCTTCGAGATACTGACGAAAGTGCATGCGAGCCGGACCTCCTGCTTGACGTGCGCGGGGCGGCCACCCCGACAATCTGCGTGGAAGCCAAGTATCGCTCGGGCAAGTCCGGGGAAGACGATGCAGACGCAGCAACCGAAGACGTGGCCGACGAACGGCACTCCGCGGACCAATTGGCGCGGCAATGGCGCGCGCTGAAACAATTGAAACGGCCGTTTGCGCTTGTGTACCTGACCGCGCATTGTGCCTGCCCCGTCGCCGAGATCCGGGCTTCACTGAAAGCCATCCAGCAGACGTCAGCACCCATTTTCTGGTTGTCGTGGCGTGCCCTGGTTTCCGTGATTGCAAGGGACCCCTGGTTGTCAGAACAACCACTCGTGCAGGACCTGCTTGCCCTGCTGGACAGGCTGGAGATGCGCCCATTTGAGGGAATCAGCCGCTTCCATCGTCGGCCGATGAACTGGGCGTTTACCGTCAGAAAGAAGAGCAATGCCGGCGCGTTCGTGTGGCGGGCTTCCAACGCGGCGCCCGACTGGAGCTTTCGGACACGAAAGGGCTGATCTCATGGACAATCCTGACGATGGCAAAAACCTGATCCAGATGCTGCGGGATGTGCGCAAGTATTTCGGCGAAGTTGCCAAACTGCTCGGCGTGGCCGAGTCCAGCCTCGAGGAACACGGACTCGAGCTTGCGGAAAAATCAGCCTACAAGTACGGCAGCGCTCTGCTGTCGTATCCGGGCGATTGGTTACCCTACGTAGTGATTCGCATGTTCAAGGTCAGTCAGCCTGGTGTTCGCGTCTTTGTGAGCGCGATCCTGGACCTGTACCCTGAGTACGACGCCGTTCTCACGCAGCCGATTGTGTGCAGCGGCTGGATCGACTTCGGAGACCAGAATCCTGAGGACGTGACCACGTACTGGGTTCCGTCCAGCCACGTACGCATTGGGCACCATCCGGCGGACGGCAAGTGGTACACAACAAGAAACACGGAATCGAAACATCCAATCGAGCTGCGCGCGTTCGGGGTGCCTCTCACGTCCATACTGGGCGAACCCCAGCTTCAAAGCCTTGTGCTGCAACCCCTATTGAAGGAAGTCGAGTCGCGCTGGCCCAGGCTGCAGGGCTGACCCCTGATTCACGCAGTAGTCTTTCCACTCGTCCGCGACTAAACTGCCCCGATGTTCGGCGCCAAGAACCACTATGAACAGGCCTTCAGCGGTTTGCTGGTTGAATCCGGCGTGCGCGCCCTGGCCGTTGAACAGGCGCGGCGGCCTGTACTGAACGGCGTGACACTCAAGAATTTCGACGTCATGGTACAGGGCACCGACGCGATTCTTGCCCTCGACCTCAAGGGCCGCCGCGACCGCCCATGGGTCAGCCGCACCGACCTGTTTTCCATGATGGGCTGGCGCACGTTGCTGCAAGGCAAAGCTGAGCCGGCCTTTTTGTTCGCCTTCTTTACGCGGCTGTTTGAATTGCCGGGCCGTGTCGCTGACCTGCCGGCCACGCGCCACGAAACGCCCGCGGGCGTGTACCGCTTCTGCATGCTCGACATCAAAAGCGCGCAGCGCCTGGCCAAGCCCCGCAGCGCGCGCTGGGGCACGCTCGACTTCGCGTGGCAAGCGTTCGCCCGCGCCGTACGGCCCCTCGACGAGGTCGTGTCACTGGCACAAATGGCGTAGGGACAGGAGGCGGGAACTGCTTTGCGCTGACCCCACCTCTGACTTCCATCCTCCCGTCATTGCCGGAATTCTGAAAATTCTTTGCGCGCGTAAGTTGCGGCGGCGGCTGTAGTTCCTGCCTGGCGCCTCCTGCTGCCTGCCTCGTGCCACTCAAATCCTGTGTCCGCGGGTTCCTGGGGTTAAGGGGC
>JADZFR010000003.1 GCA_020849795.1 Planctomycetota bacterium
ACCCTTTGGCTACCGGCTGTCCAGCGACGGCAAGACGCTCGAACCGGAGCAGCAAGAGCAAGAGACGTTGCACGCCATCGTCACAATGCGACAACAAGGCAAGTCGCTCAGAATCATCGCCGAAACCCTGAACAAGCAAGGCCGAAAGACCAAGCAAGGCCAGCCGTGGCAGCGCAGCAACCTTCGGAGTGTGCTGGCGACAGCCGCACGCAGGCAATGCGCATGACCCCAACTCGCAATGGACAGAACAAAGTATGTATGCCATACTTTGTTCTGCCTTGCGGGGGTTGCCAATGACCGAGCGACAGACTTCTACGCGCATCCTTGAGCCGCATTACTTGGCGTTGAAGGCCATCGCGGGGTTCAAGAACATGAACCTGGTGGACACCATCGGCCTTGCCGTCGGCAAGCTGTGGTCCGAGACGTTTCCCGGAACAGCCATGCCGCAACCGTCGCCCGAGCGCAAGAGCCGCAAGACCTACAAGCCAAGGTCTGATAAGCGCAGGAAGTAGGGAATGGCGCCATGAAGTACGAACCTCATCCGGGCTGGTGGTCGTGGTGGGACACTGGCCCCTACCCGATGCACCGCAGCGACGGAACGCGTTGCCGGCACCGCATCAACTACGAGCGTATCCCCATCGTCGAGGAGTTCCGGGACATACCAGGCATTTTCTCCAACGACCCGGTTGTGCGCCTGAAGGCCCGCAAAAAGCTCTGGCGACGCCTGCGCCATGGCTACTATGACCGGCACTACCTCAAGCACGTTCCTCCCCCGCCAACACAGTGGGACAAGCACGGCAACAAGGTCGAGGAACCCCAATCGCGCCCGCGCTGCCGAGCTCGCTGCAAGGACGGCCACCGCTGCCGCGCCCGCGCTGTTGTGAACAAGCACACCGGTAAACCATCCCGGCGCTGCAAGTGGCACGGCGGGCATTCAACTGGCCCGCGCACCGAAGCGGGTAAAGCCTTGTCGCTGGCGGCTTTAGCGCGAGGAAGACTGAAAAGGAGTGGTCGTGTTCCGATGTGACAACATGCTCTCGTTCACAACGGGACTATCCGCTTTCAAAGTCGATGACAACAGACGGCGGGTTCTGAAACTGATGCTATTCCGACGTAATTCGCGGGCCAAGGCTGCCCAGAGACGCATTCAAGACGACACAGCCGCCCATTGGAACATGCGCTGGTGTCAGCCAGTAACCATCCGCCACCTAGCGAAGATCGAAGGAGTGAACCGATGTTCATCGCAACTTACGCACGAAGACACCTTGTGAACGCCTGGAGGCGCGAGCCCAACCTGCTCGAGATTCACGAGGCTGCCAAGCTGGCCCACGTCTCCGAGAAGTCCATCATGCGCTGGCTGGCTTGTGGCTCATTGGCGGGCGTGGACAAGGGCTTCAGGGGCGCGTTGGTCCCCAAAGCCAGCCTGATCGACTTCATGTGCGGCGAAGGGCCGGAAGACGCCGGCGACCCGTACGAGGAAGAGTAGCCAGCCATGCCAAGCCGCACACCAATCCCCAAACGCGACCGCCCACAATGCGGTGCCCGCTGTCGCGACGGGCATGCCTGCCGCGCCAGGATTGCCCTGAACCCTAACACCGGCAAGCTGAGCACGCGCTGCCGCATGCACGGCGGCTGGAGCACCGGTCCAAAGTCCCCCGAAACGCGCGCCAAGGTCGCCCGAAACCTGCCCGCATTGCGCGTCCGGTCATACTCCCCGCAGTCCTTTTCAGGCAGGAATCCCCAAAGCCCATGACGCGCGCGCCCGCGCGCACGTGTGATCAGTTTGCCCTGCTTACACGCGTTGGTCCTTGCATTCGCGCCCCGCGGCTGCCGCCGGCGAGGATGCGAGTCCACTGCAATCTACTCCACACTCTGCAAACAGTTGAGTGGTGCCGGGAATCCATACAATGGACACCATGAGCGACGCGCTGCAGATGCTTCAAGGCTTTCGGGACGCGACGACTTCGCAACCTTGGCCTGTGCCGGGGGCGGACTTGGGCATCGTGGCGTACGGTGCATGGTTGCACCACGCGGCGGACTTCTGGAAAGAGTCGGGCGAGGGAATCCAGAAGAAATTTGCAACAGACCGGAAGCGGATCGAGCGGCTCACGGCGAAAGGGTTGCAGGAACTTCGGGTTGCGGTTCAGTTGCACGGTGAGGAGTGCGTCAAAGCAATTGAGTCCCAAGCCAAGCAGAGCAAGTCGGAAGCTGCAAGGCTGAGGGCCGAAGCACTGGCAGCTGAACAAGCACACCGCCATTGGATGGAGACCGATGCGGACCGAGAAACGCGATGGGCGGACGACCTTGAACATGCGCGAGGGTGGAGTGAGCATCACACTCAAGCCTGGTTGCAAGCAATCGACAATGCACTGTCAGCGCCGCTCGATTCACCGCTCATAGCGTTTGGCCTGCCGCCAGGCGGAGAAGAGATACCGGAGTGTTCGTGGCACGGCGTGTTCCACGAGTGCCAACAGGAATACCCCGGCAACTCAGGGCCAAACAAATTCAAAGTGACGCCGTCAGCCGATGAGAAAAGGCCAAACGCGAGTTTCACCGACTATGGCCTCGCGGCGCAAACACTAGCTCGCTGCGACGTGCCAGGGCTCGCGGCTCCCCCCAGCTACCTCGCTGCGCTACGCGAGCAAGGCAAGTCTCCATGGATGGCGGCTCGCGTCATCGGCGAGATTCTTTGCGAGTCCTTAGCCTCGCCCGTCAACGAGTTTCTCGATACTCGTCCTGCAGGATCGGACCAGCTTACTGAGTGGTGGTGGTTCTCGGTCATGCCGCAGATTCACGCATGGTATGCAAGGCATCAACCCGCAGGTCGCCGCCAGAAGGTGCTGCACCTCTGGGAAATGCGCGTCGAGGTAAGCGACAGCGGGAAGACGTCCCACGTTCACCACGAGGAGTTGCTCGGAACGGGGCTGTCCTTCTCCAAGTGGCTCGCCAACCGAAAAGCAGGCCGTACGCTTTCTTCCCAACAAGCCGAAGCTATTGCGCTGTCCATCGGTGCGCTACTTGACTCGTTGTGCCACCATGCTGCCAGCCTGCGGATAAAGATCGAGCCTGAGCCAGGTCGAACCGGTGCTCTTGTAACATGGTATGGGATCAAGGCGTATGCGCGCCCGGCACTCGTTGACCTGCTGTCACGGGCGGGGTCACAACATCGAATAGCGGGGTGCCGGATCGCCGACCGCAAGGAACTGGACGAACTGTTTCCCGGCATCGGCGAATACCTTCCAACGGAAGATGGCACCACCGGCAAGGGCCAAAACAGCCACGTACAGGCGACTTTCGTTTCGCTCCTCGTAGGGATGGTAGATGATCTCCGGCCATTGGAAGTCGATCTGAAGTAACGGGACCAGCCGCCAAGTCGCTTGGAAGTCGCCCTACAAGCGAACTTCGAGCCATTTCCCGCCCGCCAAGTGATTCACCGATTTGCAGTCAATGCGAAGTGCCGCGCGATGCGTGATGTGGTTCCATTCCGGTGTACGCCCAAATTGTGCGGGCGACAACGAGGGAGTGTGGAACCATGTCAAAGAACCAAAGAGCAGCCCTCGCCAGTGCCAGCCTGTTGCGCGACGTTGATCTGGCCTACCGGTTCAGCTGCAGCCGCAGTTTCGTGTGGAAACTGCACTCACAGGGCAAGTTGCCAGCGCCTATTCGACTCGGACGCACTTGTCGATGGCGGGTAGCTGACCTCGATGCATGGGAAGCCGCTGGCTGCCCGTCTCGCGACAGCGCAGCGTATCAGCTTGCCATGGGCAAGGGGGGCAGCCGTGAGCATTGAAAAAGGCGCGGTTGCCGCCGCGCCCGAACCCGAAGACCGTGGTGACCTTCACGAGTCAATGGCGAGCGTACCACGCTCACCGCTTGCCGGCAACAGAATGTTGGTTGCTGCCTTGGCCTATGCTGCCCGGGGCTGGCACGTGTTTCCCGTGTTTGGCGATGCCAACGACCCACGCGACAAGTCGCCCGTCGGTAAGAAGTGCAAGGCGCCGATTGGAGCGCTCGTGCGGCATGGGTTGAATGACGCCACCGTTGACCCCGACGTGATTCGCCGGTGGTGGACTGCCGAACCTGGCGCGAACATTGGCGTCGCGTGCGGCCCGTCCGGGCTCTGCATCGGCGACGTGGACAGTGCGGCAGGGGAACTTGCGGTCAAGCACTCCGGGGGCTTTCCCAAAACCCTGGAAGCCCGCACCGGCAAAGGGCGGCACGTCTACATGCGTGGAGCTGCTACCAGCGTCAACGGTGTGCTCGACGGTGTAGATCGCAAAAGCAAGGGCGGGTACGTGGTTGCGCCGCCATCGGTGCATGAGTCGGGCCGGGTTTATGAATGGAGTACCCCCGATGCAGCCATTGCCGAAGCGCCAGACTGGTTTCTCAAAGCTGGCCGCAAACAAAAGACGAAATCCGCGAAGGCCAACGTTGATACGTCCAGTGAATCCATCGAAGAAGGCAGCCGCAATGACTTCTTGAGCCGCAAGGCATTCGCCATGCGCAAGGCTGGGATAGCGCCCGAAGACCTCGTTAGACCGCTGATGGAACTGAACCAGAAGTGCAAGCCGCCCCTCGACCAGCAAGAAGTCGAAGCAATCGCGCGAGGCAAGGCGAACGTTGAACCAGGCGAAAAGGTCTCCAAGCAGGCCGACATGCTGGTCAGGCTTGCGGCCGACATTGAACTGTTCCACGACCGCGAAGGTACGGCATACGCTTCGTTCATGCGCGACATTGTACGCGAAACAAGGCGACTGCGGTCAAAGGCATTCAAGGCTTGGCTAACCTGGCGCGCTCACACCGAAGGAATGACCGTACCAAACAGCAGTGCAATGAATGATGCGCTCGGTGCCCTCGAAGGTCGTGCGCTGTATGAAGGCCCCGAACTGCCTGTGTTCAACCGTGTGGCTCGCGTCGGCAATCGTGTCTACCTGGACATCGGTGATGAAAACTGGAGCGTCATCGTGGTGGAAACTGATGGTTGGAGACTCTGTGCCAACCCGCCCGTCCGGTTCATTCGTGGTGGGAACTCGCGCCCTCTACGCATGCCCGTCAAGGGCGGAGGCGTCACCGAACTTCGCGCCCTGCTAAATGTTGCTGATGATCGGAGCTTCGCGTTCATCGTGGCATGGATGGTTTTTGCACTGGCGGGACAGGGTCCATTCCCGGTGCTGAACCTCAACGGTCCGCAAGGCAGCGCAAAGACGACCGCCGCCGAGTGCATTCGCCTGCTGATTGATCCCGCGAAGGCGCTGGTCCGCAGCTTGCCCCGGTCCGTAGATGATCTTCTGACCGCCGCGACGCACTCGCTCGTTTTGAGCTTGGATAACGTCTCCAAGATGCCGGTCTGGCTCTCTGATGAGATTTGCCGTATTGCCACGGGCTCGGGGTCGGCGAAGCGGGCGCTGTACACGGACGACGACGAGCACGTTTCCGAAGTATGTCGACCGGTGCTGCTGAACGGGATCGGGCAGTACGTCAACCGTGGCGACCTGGTTGACCGACTGCTTGACGTTGCGCTGGTGAAGATCGACGAGCGCAGTTTCAAGCCCAAGGCTGTCCTCGATGCCACATTCAAACTGGCCGCCCCACGCATCCTGGGTGCGCTCCTGGATGCCGTCTCATGTGGCTTGAAGCATCTTGACGCCACACAGGTTCAAGCCCCAAGGATGGCTGACTTTGCACGGTTCATCGAAGCCGCAAGCCCGGCATTAGGTTGGAAGCCCGGTTGGTTTCTGGACCAGTACGCTACGGCGCGTGAAGAACAGCGCGCCGACCTGCTTGATAACTCGGAACTTGGCAAGGCTGTGGTGGCGCTCGTGCCGTTCCGGGGTACGGCAAGCGAACTGCGCAATCTACTGGTCAAACCTTGGGATGAGCGGAAACCGCAGCCCTCGTGGATGCCAAAATCCGCAACGCTGCTGTCGACCGAGCTTGACCGGCTGCTGCCGCTGCTGGCATCGGCCGGGGTCTCATTGCGCCGCCCCCCGCGCACAGGCAAGAAGCGGATCCTGGAGCTGGCGCAGCGAGATTGCCCCCGTGAACCTGCGTCACCTGCGTCACGCGCGTCACAACCCGCGTCGGGCATGGCTTCAACCGGTGACGCTGCGAGTGACGCGAACAAACGTAATGCGTCACCGCGCGACCAGGCTGCGCGCAGCCCCTCTGACGCAGGTGACGCGAGTGACGCTGCAAAACCGCCAAAGTCCTTGCCAGACTTTAACCTGACGCCGGAGCAGTATTGGGGCAAGCCGCGCAAGGAAGCTAGCGATCCGCCCTAACCCGCTCCCTTGGCTAGCTGTCAGACTGTTGACCCGTCAAGATTCTTTGCCGTTCTACTTTGCACTTCGCCGTTTCATGGGGTACTTTCCTGACCATTCCGCACGTCTTTGCACCGGACAAGAGGAATCACCAATGGGCGTCTTCCGTGTCACGTTCACCAAAGGCGGCCGCAAGCAGCGGTCCGGCAAGTTCTACATCGACTTCAAGGATGCCGCCGGCATCCGCCGCCGTGTGCCTGCCTACAAGGGCGAGCGGGAGTCACAGGAATTGGAGCGGACCATCGAAAAGCTGGTCGCATGCAAGTGCAACAACGCGCTGCCCGGTGCTGATCTCGTTCGCAGCATCGAGTCAATGCCGGCCAAGGTGCGGGACAGGCTGACGCTGTTCGGTGTGCTCGACAAGCGCAGACAGCATGCCGCGAAGGCGATTGCCGACCACCTGGACGACTACAAGGCCGAGTTGATTGCCAAGGGAGCATCCGGGAACTGGGCCAACCTCAAGTACACGCGCACGCTGGCCGTGCTTATGGAGGCCGGCTGCAAGTCCCTGTCCGCGTTCAACGAGGGCGACGTGCTACTTGCGGCTGACCGACTTCGGCAGTCCCGACAGCTCAGCGACGCCACATACAACCACCACCTTTCCGCCTGCAAGCAGTTCTCGAAGTGGCTGGTGCGCAGCAAGCGTATGGACGCCGACCCGCTGTTGGGCATGAAGGGACGCAACGCCAAAGCCAATCGCGTTCACCAGCGCCGCGCCTTGACGCCCGAAGAATGCCGGGCGCTGCTTGGCAGCACGGAGGCGCGCGGGGACAATTACGGGATGACCGGGCCGGGGCGTGCGTTGCTGTATCGTCTCGCACTGGAAACGGGGCTGCGTGCCAACGAACTCCGCACGTTGACCCGAAGTGCCTTCCAGCTCGTCGGCAAGCAACCCAGCGTCACTGTAGCGGCCAGGCACGCAAAGAACCGCAAGGCGGCAACCTTGCCTTTGCGCCCGGTAATGGCGAGCCTGCTGGCGTCTCACGTCGCTAATATGCTACCGAGCGCCCCGGTATTCCCTGCAATGCCACAATCGAATCACACGGCCGAAATGCTGAAGGCGGACCTTGCGGCTGCTGGTATCAAGTACGAAGTCGAAGGCCAATTCGCTGACTTCCACGCCCTGCGGCACACCTTCATTACAAACCTTGCCCGCGCTGGCGTCATGCCGAACGTCGCGAAGGAACTGGCGCGGCATTCCACGATCACGCTGACGATGGACTACTACACGCACACAAGCCTCGGGGACCACGCTGCCGCCGCTGCGAAGCTGCCCGATCTCGACGCGGGGACGCTGGCAGAGACCGCGTAGCTTGCATACGGGCTTGCAGTCAACGTGCAGTCAGCCAAGGAATCCCAAAGACACCCAACGACGCCAAACCCGCACCACGAAGCCTTTCACCCACATTCCAAGCGGCCCATCGACGGCCTCTAAACCCGCCCCTCATTCATGGATAGCGCTGACGTTGCGGGCTTCGCAGGTGATCGGGGAGTCACCTGGCGTCTCATTCCATATGCCCAAGCGCGAAATGACGCGCATGGGTCGGCTGAGTGTCGACGGCCGTGTTACACTGTTGGGCCATGTTTCGACCTGCGATGCTTGCCAAGCTGGAGAGTTTGCGAGCACTTGACCTTGGGGGTCAGGCGCGGCATTGGCTTTGTACCGGCACCCCCGAGCTGGATGAGCATCTGGGAGGCGGCTTTGCGTGCGGCGCGGTCACCGAGATTTTCGGCGAGGCAGGCGGCGGCGCCTGGTGGCTTGGCTTGCGGGCGCTGGCGCAGGTTCGGGCAGGAGTTTGCGCGATTGTTGAGCCTGCGGGCGGCTTCTTTCCGCCCGGTGCGGCCTCGCTGGGTGTCGATCTTTCCAAACTGCTTGTGGTGCGGGAGCCGAACCGCAAAAAGGCGCTGTGGGCGCTGGAGCGCGTGGCGCGCGAGAAACAGGTGTGCGCGACGCTGGCTGCGATCGGCAACCTCAATGATACCGAGGTGCGGCGCCTGCAATTGGCTGCTGAGTCCTCCGGTCAGGCGCTGATCCTGCTGCGCCCGCCCGCCGAGCTTTCCCGCGCAAGCTGGGGCGCGCTGCGGCTGCTGGCGCGCAGCGAGCCCGGCCCCGGTCGACAAATCGTGGTTGAAGTGCTGCGTATTCGCGGCGGCGCGATGCCAAGGCCGATCCTTCTTGAGCTTGATGATGACACGATGGCTGTGCGTACATCTTCCTTACTTTCGCACCGACAGGATCACGCGGGCCGCGCCGGAAGCGTCGGCTAGGCCGCTTGCGGTGGTCGAGCTTCGAGGCGACAGCCTGATCGTCGTGGCCGCATCGGCCCCGGCGTTCACAGCCGGTGTGCGCCCCGGCATGACCGCCACGGCCGGAAGAAGCCTGATCCCCGCATTGCGCCTCGTGGAACACAAGCCGGCGGCCGAGGCCGCTGACTTCGAGGCGCTGGCGGCTGTGCTGTACCAGTTCACGCCCCGTGTGTTTCTTGATTGTCCGCACGCCGTCTTGCTCGACATCACAGGATGCGAACGACTTTTCGGTTCCGCCGAGGCGCTGGTTGCCAAAGCCCGCAGCACCCTTGAGCGGGTTGGGTATGTTGCGGCTACCGGCCTGAGCGAGAACGCGACAGCGGCTTACACGCTGGCGCTTGGTGGCACGCAGACGCTTGCGCAGGCACCGGTTGCGGCGTTGCGCCTTGAGGCGTCGGACGTTGAACACCTTGCGGCGCTGGGTGTACGCAAAGTGGGCGAGCTGCTGGCGTTGCCGCTGGATGGGCTGCTGGCGCGCTTCAGTGGCGTGCTGGTTGCGCGCCTGCGCGAACTTCGCGGCGCGGCCATGGAGGAATTCGCGCCCTTTCAACCGCCGCAGGTCCTGCGCGAACGACTGGAGTTTGAAGGCCCAACCGATCGCCGCGACGTCCTGATGTTCTCCATGCAGCGCATCGCCGTGGCGCTTGAAGAGCGACTGGCCGCGCTCAATGCGGGGGCGCTGGCTCTAGAGGCTGTGTTGCGTGCCCATGAGGGCCTGCCGGTCACGTTTTCCATGCCGCTCGGCCGGCCGACGCGCGAGTCGCGCTCGCTGGCGACGTTGCTGCTTGGCCGACTTGAGAGTGTAGACACGGCCGAGCAGTGGTTCGACGGCGTCGAAGTCAGCGTGCCGGCACATGGCCCTGTCAAGGCGCCGCAGCGCAACCTGTTCAGCGGAAACGACGCGGTGCAGGAGCGCTCTATTGCCGCGCTGGTCGACGAGCTTACGGGCCGCCTTGGGCCGGATGCCGTTGCCCGCGCCGAGTTGACAGCCGACGCCCGCCCTGAACGCAGCTTTGTCTATCGTCCTTTCATTGGTGAAGGCGCAGCGCCGGCTGCACCGCAAGCGCCGCGACCGGCGGTGGTGTTTGATGCCCACGAGGTTTCGGTCAAATGCGACGCGGCGGGAAGGCCTGTGCACTGGCAGCACGGTCGGCGTGAGTCGCGGCTTGTTCCCGTTGCCCTTGAGCGCGTGCACTTCGGCTGGTGGCAGGGCGACGACGCAGAACGCGATTACTACACGGTTCAGGACGAAGCAGGGGCCCTGTGGTGGCTGCAGCGCCGTGGCGAACGATGGTACATTGTGGGGGCGTTCTGATGCCTCACTTCGTTGATCCGCACGGCCCGCGCGAAGTTCGCAAGCCCGCACTTGAACGCGACGCGAAGCTTGCCGAGCCGCCGCATCGGGCAGGGCCGGCTGCACCCTATGCCGAGCTTGTCTGCTGCACGAATTTCAGCTTTCTGCGCGGCGCAAGCCATGCCCACGAACTGGTGCAGCGGGCTGCAGACCTTGGGTTGACCGCGCTTGCTATCACCGACTGGCACAGCCTGGCGGGTATCGTTCGCGCCCATGAAGCCGCCAAGGAATGCGGGCTGAAGCTGCTGGTCGGCGCGCGGGTGCAGTTGCGCGAAGGCATCGAGCTGTGCCTGTATGCGATGAGTCGCAAGGGATACGGCAACCTGTGTCGTCTGTTGACCACAGGCAAGCGCCGGGCCGACAAGGGCCAATGCAACCTCGAACTGGCCGACCTGCAGCGTTGTTCCGGCGACCTGCAAGCGATCCTGAATCCGGGCATCGATACGCGTGCTGCCGCCATTTCACCACTGCGGTCGTTGTTCGAAGGCCGCCTGTCGGTTGCAATCATGCGGCACCTTGAACCAGGACAGGAGCGCCGTGTCACAGCCGGCATCACGCTGGCGCGCCAGGCCGGTCTGCCCGTTGTTGCTGTCAACGACGTGCACTTTCACGACGCCGGGTGCAAGCCGCTGCAGGACGTGCTGGCCTGTGTGCGCGAAGGAGTGCGCATCGACGAGGCCGCGCACCTTCTGTTTCCCAACGCTGAACGCCGGCTGAAGTCGGGCGACGAAATGGCCATGCTGTTTGCGGACATGCCGCAAGCGATCCGGCGCGGAGTTGAGATCGCGGAGACATGCCAGTTTTCACTCGACGAACTGCGGTATGAGTATCCGCACGAACTGACCGAAGACGATCTTTCCCAGTCGGAGTACCTGCGGCGCGAAACGATGCGCGGGGCGCGAACGCGTTATCCCGCCGGCATCCCCGCGAAAGTAACGACGGCAATTGAGCACGAACTGGCGATCATCGCCGAGCTTCAATACGAGCCTTACTTTCTGACTGTCTACGACATCGTCCGCTTCGCGCGCAGCCGTGAAATCCTGTGCCAGGGGCGCGGCAGCGCGGCCAACAGCGCGGTGTGTTTTTGTCTCGGCATCACCAGCGTTGACCCTGCCCACAACGAACTGTTGTTCGAACGCTTCATGTCGCGCGAACGCGCCGAGCCGCCCGACATCGACATCGACTTCGAGCATGAGCGCCGCGAGGAAGTGATCCAGTACGTCTACAACAAGTACGGCCGCGAACGGGCGGGCATGTGCGCCACGGTCATCCATTACCGTACACGCAGCGCCCTGCGCGAAGTAGGCCGTGTACTCGGGCTGACCGTGGATCAGGTGGACCGGCTGTCCAAGTCGCATCACTGGTTTGACGACATCGATTCAACGGACAAGCGGCTGGTGGAAGTCGGGCTTGATCCAGCGTCGAAGGAAGTCCGCACGGCCATCGCCTTTGCCCGGCGCATCCGGGGCTTTCCGCGGCACCTGTCGCAACATGTCGGCGGCATGGTGATGACGCGAGGGCGCCTCGATGAACTGGTGCCGATTGAGAATGCAAGGATGCCGGATCGCAGTGTGATCGAATGGGACAAGGATGACATCGATACACTAGGCATCCTCAAAGTCGACATCCTGAGCCTGGGCATGCTGACCGCGATTCGCAAGTGTTTCGCGATGGTTGAAAGCCACGGCGGCCGCAGTTTCAACCTCGCAACCTGCCTGGCCACTGACCCCAATGGCCTGGGCGAAACGGCCGAGGCCAAGTCGCTGTATGAGATGCTGTGCCACGCAGACAGCGTCGGGACGTTTCAGGTTGAGAGCCGCGCCCAGATGTCGATGCTGCCGCGTCTCAAGCCCAATCGGTTCTATGACCTTGTAGTGGAAGTGGCGATTGTGCGGCC
This sequence comes from Planctomycetota bacterium, assembly GCA_020849795.1. GTDB lineage: Bacteria > Planctomycetota > UBA8742 > UBA2392 > UBA2392 > JADJRK01. The sequence continues at coordinate 11,879 of JADZFR010000003.1, forward strand.
GGGCCCGATCCAGGGCGGCATGGTTCACCCTTACCTGCGCCGCCGAAACGGCGAAGAACCGGTGGACTACCCGCACCCGGATGCGATTCCCGCGCTGCAACGCACGCTTGGTGTGCCACTGTTTCAAGAGCAGGCCATGCGACTTGCCGTGGACGTTGCCGGATTCAGCCCCGGCGAAGCCGACAGGCTGCGCAAGGCGATGGGAGGCTGGCGACGGCCGGGTGTCATCGAGCAGTACCAGAAAAAGCTGATCGATGGAATGCAGGCACGCGGCATCACGGCCGAGTACGCTGAACGCGTCTACAACCAGATCAAGGGATTTGGCGAGTACGGCTTTCCTGAAAGCCACTCGGTGAGTTTTGCGCTGCTTTCGTATGTGAGCTGCTATCTCAAGCGGTTCTATCCGGCCGCGTTCACGGCGTCGGTGCTGAATAGCCAGCCGATGGGCTTCTACAGCGCGTCAGCGCTGGTGCGCGACGCCCGAGACCACGGCGTGGAGGTTCGCCCCGTGGACATCAACGCGAGCCACTGGGACTGCACGCTGGAAGCGCAGGGGGTCTACGCTGCGGCCGGCCTTGATGCGCCTCCTGGCGAGTGGGGAAAAGCCGGGCCGGCGTTGCGGCTGGGTCTGCGCCAGTTGCGCGGTTTCAGTGAGGCAGCCGCGATTGCCATTGCGACCGAACGCGAGAGTGGAGTGTTTGAGTCGCCGGTTGCATTTGCCCGCCGAATGCACGCGGGGCAACGGCCCGTGGGCTGGCGTGAGTTCTCGATTCTTGCGCAGGCAGGGGCGTTTGACGCAACCGGAGTTTCGCGGCGCGAGGCATTGTGGCAGCTTCTTGGTCGTCGCGCGGATCCTGGCGACCTGCTGGCACATGCAGAAGATCGTGAGAAATTGCCGCTGCTGGCCGGTTTGACAGACGTGGAGACGATGAACCTGGATTATCGCGCCACAAGCCTGTCGCTGAACCATCACCCGCTGGAATTTCACCGTGCTGCACTTGAGCAAGAGGGCGTGCTGACGGCCCGCCAGCTTCAACAGGTGGCGCACAAAGCCACGGCAAGCGTGGCCGGCAGGACCGTGGTGCGCCAGAGGCCGGGCGAGGGAAAGATGCTGTTCTTCACGCTTGAAGACGAAACCGGCACAGCAAACCTGATGCTCACGCCCAAAACCTTCGAGGCCAACCGCGAAGCCGCGTTGAGCCCGCAACCGATCGTGGCTGAGGGCACGGTGGAGCGCAGTGGCGAGGTCGTGCATCTCAGGGTCAAGCGCATGTACGTTGCGCCCGCAACTGAGGGCCAGCCAGCGCCCGAAACTGTTTCTCGCGACTTTCATTGAGTCCCGCCAAGGTCTCCTACCTTCAACCTTGCTAAAGGCGCGGTGCATCCAGGCAGGTGCACGCCCGTCGCAGCGGGTTAGTTGGCCAAGGTGCAATCTGGAGAAGTCATAACATCGGTGCAATCAAGATTGATTCTGATCGATCTTGATTGTCTTGCCGTCTCGGCAGAATCGCACAACATCACTTGGTGATATGAAGACGTAACTGATTTTAATATAAATAGATATGCAAGATTCTAACTGCACAGTTAGATCTGGCGCGTCGTTGGCACGCTAAGTGCAAAACGTCTCCCAGTAAGTGACTGGACGGTCAACAACGGGGAATCCGCGTGGTTCCCGATTCGTTGTGGCCGTTGCGAAGGCGAGATGGGTCAGCCGCCTTCACATGACGTTTCGACCCTGACGTCGATCCGGGACTTCCCGGACAGACACAAGGAACCAGCAATGAATCGATTCAGTATCGGCAGCATTTTGCTCGGGCTTGCCATGGTCGTGCTTGCCGGCACGGCTGCAGCGCAAATCCAGCTCACGACAACGTTCGCCAGCAACAACGGACTGACGACTGGCGGCAACATGTTCAACATTACAACCGGGGCATCCGGGATCACGATTACGCGATTTGACTGCAACGTCGACGCGACTACAGCCGGCGTGGACTGGCAGATCTACACGCGGACCGGAACTTTCGTGGGATTTGAAACCAACGCCGCGGCCTGGACGCTGCACGACACGATCACCAACACCACGGGCGCGGGACTGAACAATCCCACGAACGTAACACTGAATACGCCGCTGGTGTTGAACGCTTCCACAACCTACGGCATCTACATCTCGATGACCACGGCGTCGGGCATCAACTACACCAACGTCACGACGCCCACAAACTACGCCGATTCCAACATCACGATCACCGTCGGGTCGGCATGCGGCGCGACGCAGTTTTCCGGCTTGATCACTGGCCGCGGCTGGAACGGCACAGTGTACTACAACGCCGGCGACCCGACACTGGTGCCGGCTACGGGCTCTTCGTTCACGACGGGCTTGGTGGTCGACGCGCCGATCGGTGTGCCGCTTTCGGCGGCCGACCTGGTCGCTGACGACTCAAACACAGCCAACATCGACGTCACCGTCACTGCGGTCTCGGCTGCCCCGGGCGTTACCGCCCCGAGCAGCGCGTTCGGCGTTGCGGTGCCTCATGGCCTGAGTTGGACGGGCGTGCCGACGACAACCGGCACTTACAGTTACACCGTGCAGTTGAGCGACGGCACAGCGACACCTTCTTTCAACGTCGTCATCAACGTCACGGACCCGGGCCCGACATTGACGCCGACCGGCTCGTCCAATTTCAACGTTGCGCTTGAGTACTTCGCCGCCCCCGGCATTGCGCTGGCGACCGCAGACCTGCGCGTCAACGACGCCAACAGTTCGACAGTGAGTGTCACGGTCACGCCCACGGCGCCTGCGCCGGGCGTTACCGCCCCTGGTTCTGTCGGACCGACCGTGGTGCCGTTCAACCTTTCATGGACCGGAACGCCGACCGCAGTTGGCGTCTATTCCTACGGCATTTCGATGTCGGACGGCGTCAACGTCACCAACGTAGTCGTCACAATCGATGTCAGCGTGCCGGAAATGCTGATTGGTCAGCAAACGACCATGAGCAACACCATTCCGTTCAACCAGAACAGCGTGCGCTTCCAGACGGTCTACACCGCCGCCGAAGTCTCCATGCCGGCTGGCACAGTGATATCCGAGATTCGCGTGGCCGGCAGCATTGTGGCTGTGCCCCAGTACAACGGCCTGCGCTGCCGCATTGCGCATTCCAACGTTGCGGTTGCGGGTCTCAACGCTTTGTTCGACTCGAACTACATCGGCACGCTGCAGACTGTCTTCGGCCCGGCCGACTACACTCCGTCCACCCTGGCAATCGGTGCCACCTCGCAGTGGTACGTCTTCCCGCTGACCAACCCGTTTGTTTACAACGGCACGGACGGCCTGCTGGTGGATTGGTCCTATGACTCCAAGATCGGCACCGGCTTCACGGTCGGCACCGCCGCACCGACCGGCGAGACGGTCCGTGGTCGTGTGTACTCGACGTCCGGCAACCACACTACGCTGAGCGGCACGACTGCCACGACGCTGGGCAACTACGGCCTCCACCTGCTGACCTACCCCGCGAACAGCGTGGCACTGGCAAGCGCTCCGTCCGCGGGCGGGCTCGCGACGCCGCAATCGGACCTGGTCGTCATGGACATGCGCGGCATCTCAATCGCCACGGCCCGCACACTGAATTCGGTCACGTTCACGAAGTCGGGCACGATCAGCGATGCCAGCCTCAGCCTGGTCCGGCTGATCCAGGACAACAACGACGACGGCATTGTGGACGGCGGCGACACCGTTCTTGGTTCGGGCACCCTTACCTCAGGACAGATCACGTTTGCGGGCTCGCCCGTCGCCAACATTCCCGACACAAGCACCAACCCGCCGGTGCGTTTGCTGCTGGCGGTGAACATCGCGACGGCACAGTCGGCCGGCACGACGCTGGGCTTTGAGATCACCAGTGCCAGCGACGTGACGTTCAGCGGCGGAACCGATTCCACCATCTATCCGGTTCTGTCCGGCATGTATGTGCAGAGAATGGCGGGCACGTACAGCATCAACAAGACGTCAGGCGACTACACCGACATCGGCGATGCCTTTGACGACCTTGAGACCTTCGGTGTGTCCGGCGCCGTCGTGCTGGAAATTACGGACAGCGAAGTCTACGTTGCAACTCCGGCCTACAGCCTGGGCATCAGCAGCGCGCAGCCGCTGCCGGCGGTCACGCCGGTGCCTGGTGCGTCCGCGACCAACACGATCACGCTGCGGGCCGCAAGCGGCCAGACGCCCGGCATACAGGGCAACAACAATGGTGCAGTGCTGATCGGCTCAAGCTCGACCGTGGCTCAAACCGGCCGCGGCAGCCTTGTCATCAACCAGTCCTACGTCACAGTTGAGGACATCGAAGCATTCGGCGGCCCGCACTTCGGCATCATGGCGCAGGGCAACAACACCACGCCGTACTTGCTGAACACCACCAACATCACCATCCGTCGCTGCATGGTTCACGACATTCCCAACGGCCCCGGCATTGCGCACATGGGCCTTAACAGCGGCTGGGCGAACAACTTCCTGGTCGAGCACAACTTTGTGTGGAACTGCCTGACGATGGCGCTGGCAACCACACCGGCGCTGCAGACGCTGACCAACGGCGCGATCACGATTCGCAACACCCCGGCCAGCAACGGCGCAATCGTGCGGCACAACACCGTTGTCCACACCAGCACGCTGGCCGACACGGGCGGCATCTACGTTTACAACTCCAGCGGCGCGCAGCCGCTTGCGGAATGCTCGAACAACATTGTGGTGACCACGTCAACCAGCGTCCCGGCGATTCGCCTGGGTGGCAGCGGCGTCGGCAGTGCCACGTACGCCCCGGTCGTTGCCAACACGAACTTCAACTACTGGTTCGCGAGCACTCACTGCAACGTGACGACGCTGGCCACGTTCGCACTGTGGCAGGGTACGGGGCGTGACACAAACGGTTCGAGTGCCAACCCGCAGTTGATCAGTACCGCGCCGCCATTTGATCTGCGCCTGCTGCCGGGTTCACCGTGCATTGACCCGACCGGCCAGACCTCCAGCGCGACGATCGACATCTTCGGCACGACACGTCCGCAGGGCACCACCGTGGACATCGGCGCCCATGAGTCGGACTACACGACCGGGCTTCTCGTCAGCCAGAACAACGCCGGCCCGTCGTCGGTCACCACGGCACTTACGACCGACCAGTGGGTCGGCACGTTCAACGCGATGTCGGTGCTCTCGATTCAGCAGGTGAACAGCGTGACCTTTACCCACAGCGGCACCACCGGCAATGGCAGCTATGCCAACCTGAAACTGTGGGTGGACGCCAACGCCAATAACCAGTTCGACGTCGCGGACGTCCAGCTGGGCAGCACGGTGACCGGCTTGACGGGTTCGACCGTGACGTTCTCCGGCTCGCCGCTGGGTGCGTTCACGGCCCAGAACCAGTCGCTTGTCTTCTTTGTGACCGCACAGATTGCGGCCAGCGCCACGCCCGGCACTGCACAGTTCCGGATTGTTGCGTCTACTGACGTCACAGCCAACGCCGGCCCTGTGGACGGCAACTTCCCTGTGATCGGCAAGTCAATCAACGTCGTGAACCCGGCCCCGACAGTCACGCCGGCGACCGGCTCAAGCTTCAACGCCAGCCTGGTGCTGAACACCGAGATCGGTGTGGCGCTTTCGAATGCTGACCTGTCGGTGGTCGACACGAACGACCCGACTGTCGATATCACCATTGTTGCAGTCTCCGCAGCGCCGGGTGTCACGACTCCGACCAACCAGATGGGCGCCACGGTGCCCGGGACTGTGTCGTGGGTCGGTACGCCGACCGCGCTGGGCTCATACTCGTACACCGTAACCGTCGACGACGGCACCAATGCACCTGTCTTCAACATTACGGTCAACATCACGAACCCGTCGCCGACCCTGTTCCCGTCAAGCGGGTCCAACTTCACTGTCACCCGTACTTACAACGCGCTGCAGGGCGTCACCCTTACGGCGGCAGACCTGGTGGCAAACGACGTCAACGACCCCAACGTGAGCATCACCATCACGGCCGTGACGCCGGCGCCGGGCGTCACCCAGCCGGCGAACCAGGGCAGCGCGGCTGTTCCGGCAACCATCAGCTGGACAGGCACGCCGACCGCGGCCGGTAACTTCACGTACTCGGTGGTGGTGAGCGACGGCAACACGTCGCCCAGCTTCAACGTCACGATTGCGGTTACCAACCCCGCGCCGACACTGGTGCCGGCGACACCTTCGGGGTTCAACGCCTCGCGCGTTTACAACGCGTTGCAGGGTGTCGCACTGGTCAACGCCGACCTTGTTGCGAATGACACGAACGACCCGAACGTCAGCATCACGATCACGGCCGTGACCGCGGCGCCCGGTGTCACCCAGCCGTCCAACCAGGCCAGCGCGGCTGTGCCGGCAGGCATCAGTTGGACGGGCGCGCCCACCGCGACCGGTACGTTCACTTACACAGTGAACGTGAACGACGGCACGAACGCGCCGAACTTCACGGTGACGATCAACGTCACCAACCCGGCCCCGACGCTGGTGCCGACGACAGGTTCAAATTTCAACGCGACGAGAGTGCTCAACATATTCCGGGGCACCGCACTGTCGAATGCCTCGCTGGATGCCAACGACGCCAACAACCCGACCGTGAACGTCACGATTACGGCTGTGTCAGCGGCGCCCGGCGTAACCCAGCCGACGGACCTGGTGAACGCCAACGTACCGGCCACGATCACCTGGACCGGCACACCGACTGCCCTGGGCAGCTACAGCTACACGGTGCAGGTATCAGACGGCGTGAATTCGCCGACATTCAACGTCACCATCAATGTGCAGCAGCCGCCGTTGAACGGCACGTACTCGATTGACCAGACACTGACGACGGCAGACTTCACGTCGGTCGGCCAGGCCTTCGACGCACTCGAAACCGCGGGCGTCACGGGCCCGGTGATCCTGGAGATCACGGACAGCGCCACCTACACGGCCAACATCTCGTACACGCTGGGCATCAATGCCAGCGGCGCCGCAGTGGCCGTGAACGGCGTGTCGGCGACCAACACGATTACGTTGCGCGCGGCAGCCGGCCAGACGCCGAAGATCCAGGGCAACGCCACGGGCGCCAACCTGCAGACACCGCTGACCGGCAGGGGCTGCCTGGGTATCATGACCTCCTATGTCACAGTGGAAGGCATTGAGTGCTACGACGGCCCGAACTTCGGCATTCTGATCCAGGGCAACAGCACCACCCTTCGGCCGATCAATAACACGATTCGCAACTGCATCGTCCACGACATTCCGGACGGACCGGGCATCGCGTACATGGGCCAGAACTCGTCGTACTTTGAGAACGGGCTGATCGAGAACAACTTCGTGTGGAACTGCTTCACGAACTCGGTGCCTGCCACGACTGTGTTGCTGACCAACACTTATGGCAGCATCACCCTGCGCAATGCCGCCAGCGGCACTGGCATCGTGCGTCACAACACCGTGCTGCACACGTCAACGCTGACCACCACCGGCGGCATCTATGCGTACTCCAGCAGCTCGACCTTCCCCATTCACGACCTGAACAACAACATCGTCGTGTGCACCAGCACCGTCGTGCCGGCGCTCTACATGGTGAGCATCACCAGCGCGCCGACCATTGCGAACTGCGACCACAACTTCTGGTTTGCATCCGTACATTCCAACCAGGCGACCCTGGCGACGTTTGCTGCATGGCAGGCAACCGGCCGCGACACCAACGGCTCAAACGCCGACCCCCAGCTTGCCAGCACGACCGCGCCGTTTGACCTGCACCTGTCCGCCAGCTCGCCATGCATTGACCCAGCCGCGCAGACCTCGGGCGTGACCAGTGACATCGACGGCGACACGCGCCCCATTGGCTCAGCCGTCGACATCGGCGCCGACGAAGCAGTTGTGCCATTCATGGAAGTGCTGCAGGCCACGACCCCGGTTGCCATGAACTCAAACTTCCAGGCCGGCAACGTTGCCACCACCACCGGCGGCAGCATTACATTCACAATCCGCAACACCGGTGCTGACGACCTGTTGCTGACCGGTACGCCCGTAGTCTCTGTCACGCTCAACAACAACCTCGATGCCGCAAGCGGCGTGACCACCGCGCCGGCATCCACCACGATCAACCCCAACGGCACCACCACCTTCGTCATCTTCATTGACCCGACGATCGACGCCGCGTTCGACATGACCATCTCGATCGACAACAACGACGCCGACCGTGACCCGTATGTCTTCGACATCCAGGGCACCGGCTTCACACCTAACGGCGAAGCATTGGCCAACACCACCGTCGGCTCAAACTTCACCGGCGGCACCAACGGGCCATTCAGCATGAGCGTCAACCCGGGCACGACTCTCACCAACGCCGACCTGGAACTGACCGACCCGGAATCGGACAACATCACCGTCACCAGCATTGTGGCCCCGGCCACGGTGCCTGCCGGCATTGTTCCCCCGACGATTCCAGCCGCCGGCCACCCGATCAGCCTGTCCTGGACGGGCACTGCCAACGCGGCGAACGACCCGGGGGATTACACCTGGCAGGTCACGTTCGAAGACGCCGTCAACCAGACGCCGGTCGTCATTGACGTGACGATCACGATCATCGACATGGCGCCCGTACATGCGATTTCGGGCGCAAGCGGCGGCACTGGCGCCGTCGGTAACCCATACACTGCTACCTGGACTGAAACGATGGGGCCTGCGTCCGACATCGACCTCGCTAGCGTCTCGGACCCCAACACCAACCAGGTACTTAGCCTGGGCACGATTGTGCCTGGCGCGTCTAACCCGTCGGGCGGCAGCGGCTTCTCAATCACGCTTGCAGGCGGTCTGCTCAATGTCGCCCCGACGCTGTCTCTGGTTGCCCTGGACGTGGGTACCTACACGTTCGATGTACCGGTGACCGATGGCTTGAACACGGTGGACATCGCGATTTCGCTCACCGTGAATGCGGCACCGTCCATCACCACACTCTCGCCGCTGCTGGATGGCGAACAGGGTGTGGCCTATACCGCCCTGCAATTCACCGCAACCGGCGGAACCGGCGCGCTTGGCTACTCGATCACGGCTGGTGCCTTGCCGCCGGGAATGGCGTTCAGCGCGACCGGGTTGTTCAACGGTACGCCGACGCTGCAGGGTGTGTACAACTTCACCGTCACGATTACCGATACCCTGGGCGTGTCTGATGCCGACCCGTTCCAGATCACGATTGACCCGCCTGCCAACGGCAACCCGACGATTACCCCGACGACGCTGGTCGGCGGCATTGTTGGCAACGTCTACGGTCCGGTGACCATCCAGGCCACAGGCGGTACCCCCGGCTACACGTTCGCGATCGTGAACGGCGCGCTGCCTCTGGGCCTTACCATGACCACGGCAGGCGTGATTTCCGGTACGCCCACCATGCAGGGCACATCCGTCTTCGACATCCAGGTCACGGACAGCGCGTTCGCGACCGATACCGACACGTTCCAGATCACGATTGGCGCGACGCCCGGCGGCGGCGGTGGTGGTGGAAGCGGCGGCGGCGGCGGCGGTTGCGCCGGCGGCCAGGGCCGCGCCCCATGGATGCTGCTGGCTGGTGGCCTTGCGATACTGCTGATTGCAATTCGTCGGCGGCGACTCGCGTGACTGACCCCATGTGGTAGCCGCAAACGAGAAGGGGAGGCCGAAAGGCCTCCCCTGAGTTTTTCATTTCGCGATCAGGTTGACTTCCAGTACTTGACCCAGGATTGCTCGTACTTGTCGAGTTTGTCGTCAGGGAAAATCTCGGCGACAACTTCGTCTACGTTGCGGCCCTTCACCAGCTCAAAGAACAGTTTGCTGTAGTCCTTGGTGAACGCAGCGTCATTGCCTTTCTGCGCAAAGTACGCGACGCTCCAGGCCTGCGCATAGTGCACGTTGATGTCGCCTCCGTGCCAGTCACGGCTGGTGTACTTGAAGAACCTCCGGAACGGGATGTGGTTGCCGGCGATGATGGTTGCGCGGTTTCGCTCATAGCGCGTGTAAGTGTCGCCGCGCACGCGAATCAGCAGGCCCAGTTCAATCTTGGCACCTTTTTCTTTCACGCTTGCGTGGCCCAGGAATTCGGCCAGGCCTTCGTCCATCCAGATCGGCGTCTGCTCGGTCAGCATGTCAAAAAACTGGTGCCAGCCTTCATGGAAGAAAGTGTCCACCGTTTCCACCGCCAGTCCGCACACCTTGCTGGCAGCGCCCGGCTGGCTGTAGAGCTGCAGGTACTTCAGCTTCGGGTCGTAGAAGCCGAGCGTGTTTTCCGTGTCGCCGTCTCCGCCACAGTCCGCGGCAAACGAGTGAAAATCACTGTCGTTCATGAAAAAGAACACCTTGAAGATCTTGCCCTTGGGCAGGTTGGAAGCCTTGGTGCCCGTGAACCGCATGTACTCGTCGCGCGCAAGCTCGGCCAGGTTGGACAGCGAGACCAGGTCGTTGTTCGGCTTGAGCAGCGACTCAATCTTGCGCGCGTCTTTCTTTGGGTCCAGCTTGGTCAGTTGCTCTTCCAGCGCGTCCATGTCCGCCGCGGTGAGGCCCACGTCACTGACCACCAGGTAGTTGCCCTTTTTGCTGCGGCACTCAAGCTTGGGCCAGGCGTTTGGCCAGCGGGCCTTGAACGGCCCGTCAATCACCGCCTTCAGGCTTTCGGCACGCTCGGCGTAGTCCTTGCTGATGGCCTTATCTAGCTCGGGCCGTGCCTCGTCCCAACGCCCGAACTCGTGCAGCAGCCGGCACCATGAAAACCGAAACCAGCAGTCCGGCTCAATCTCGACTGCCTTCGCATAGTGCTCAAGCGCCTCTTTGTCTTTGCGCAGGTCGCGATAACAGTGGCCGGTGTTTCCCCACCACAGCCATTCATCCTCGGCATCCAGCGTGCCTTTGGCCGCCAGCATGACGTCCAGCGCTTCTTGCGGTTTGCCCTCGGACAACAGCTTCAGAGCCTGGTTGCAGGCCTTGATGCCGCGCAGCGTTGGTTTGTCCTGGGCGGCAGCAGGATGATGCAAAGCCGCGATCAACAAAAGGCAAAGCGTTGCAACAGCCAGTGAGCGCATTGGTTTCTCCGAACTCAAGAAATCACAGGATGGCGTCAAAGCTGAGTAACAGCCATTATTGGCTGTCGGCTTGATTGTAAGGAAAGTGATCGGGCAAACTAAGCCAAAACGGCAGCGCCAATGCGGTTGAGGCTTGTCCGTGCTTGTTCTGCGCCGTTTTGGCAGGAATATGCCGGGCGCGGGCCCTTGGCACGGTGGTTGCAATACTTGGCTTGAAGGCTTGCGCCGGGGGTGTCTGGCAAGCGGTTCGGGCTTGTGCCCCCCTGCCCCGCCGCCCAGGCTGGGCGCCTCCCGTGCAGGCCTTCAGGAGTCCCGAGGCAGTCTACGGAAAGGCCCGCTATGCGGCTCGACAAACTTACCGTCAAATCCCAAGAGGCGGTGCAAGCTGCTCTCGACATCGGCCGCAAAGCCGAGAACCAGTCGCTTGAGGTTGAGCACCTGATGCTGGCGCTTGTGCAGCAGGAGGATGGTGTGTTGCGCCCGCTGCTGCAGAAACTTGGCGCGAACATCGATCTTCTTTCGGGCCGGCTTGAAGAGGCGATTCGCAAGTTGCCCAAGGTGTCCGGCGGGCAGCAATACGCCAGCAACGACTTCAATACGGTGCTGCAAAAGGCATACGAAGAAGCCGAGAAGCTGAAAGACGAGTACGTCAGCGCCGATCACATTCTGCTGGCTGTATTGGATCACGGCAAAACTCCAGGCGCGCGGGTGTTCAAGGACGCGGGCTGCGACCGCAAGAGCGTGTTGGCCGCGCTGAAAGACGTGCGCGGAACCCAGAAGGTGGATTCGCCCGATGCCGAGGGCAAGTACCAGGCGCTGGCCAAGTACACCCGCGACCTCACGCAGGAAGCGCGCGGCGGCAAACTGGACCCGGTGATCGGCCGCAACGACGAAATCCGGCGCGTGCTGCAGGTGCTCAGCCGTCGCACCAAGAACAACCCGGTGCTGATCGGCGAGCCGGGCGTGGGCAAAACCGCCATCGTCGAAGGTCTTGCGCGCCGCATTGTCGAGAACGACGTGCCCGAGGGCCTGCGCAACAAGCGGGTGCTGTCGCTGGACCTTGGCGCGTTGATGGCCGGAACCAAGTTTCGCGGCGAGTTCGAAGAGCGCCTGAAGGCGATTCTCAAAGAAATCGAAGCCGCCGAAGGGCAGGTCATCCTTTTCGTCGACGAGCTGCACACCATTGTCGGAGCAGGCAAGACCGAGGGCAGCCCCGATGCCGGCAACCTGCTGAAGCCCGCGCTGGCCCGCGGTGCACTGCGTTGTGTGGGGGCAACCACGCTGGATGAGTACCGCAAGCACATTGAGAAAGACAAGGCGCTTGAGCGCCGCTTTCAGACGGTGTTTGTCGGCGAGCCCAACGTCGAAGACACGATCGCAATTCTGCGCGGCTTGAAGGAACGCTACGAGGTTCATCACGGCGTGCGTATCGCCGACGGCGCGATTGTTGCGGCGGCGGTGCTTTCTAACCGCTACATCACCGATCGCTTTCTGCCGGACAAGGCGATCGACCTGATGGACGAAGCCGCCAGCCGTATTCGCCTTGAGATCGACAGCCTGCCCCAGGAGCTGGATGGCTTCGAGCGCGAGATGCGGCGGCTGCAGATTGAGCGCGAGGCCCTGAAAAAAGAGAAGGACGACGCCAGCAAGCAGCGCCTTGCGACGCTGGAAAAAGAACTCGCCGACTTAAGTGAGAAGCACCAGGCCGCGAAGTCGCAGTGGCAGAACGAGAAGAAGGTGCTTGAGACAGTTCGCCACGGCCGTGAAGAGATCGAGAACCTGAAACTGGAAGCCGAGCGCTTCGAGCGCATGGGCGAACTGGAAAAGGTCGCCCGCATCCGCTACGGAGACATGCCCGCCAAAGAGCAACAGGTGAAAGACGCTGAAACCAGGCTGCGCGAGATGCAGGGCGGCAAGCAGATGCTGCACGAAGAAGTGACGGCCGACGAAATCGCCGAGATCGTCAGTCGCTGGACCGGCGTGCCCGTCACCAAGATGCTCGAGGGCGAAAAGCAGAAGCTGTTGCGCCTGGAACAGCACCTGCACCAGCGCGTCATCGGCCAGGATGAAGCAATCAGCGCCGTGAGCAACGCCGTGCGCCGCGCGCGCAGTGGGTTGCAGGACCCCAACCGGCCCACGGGCAGCTTTATCTTTCTGGGCCCAACGGGCGTGGGCAAGACCGAACTGGCCAAGACGCTGGCCGAGTTCCTGTTCGATGACGAGCACGCGCTGGTGCGCATCGACATGAGCGAGTACATGGAAAAGCATGCCGTCGCGAGGTTGATCGGCGCGCCGCCCGGCTATGTCGGCTACGAAGAGGGTGGCCAGTTGACCGAAGCCGTGCGTCGCCGGCCCTACAGCGTGATCCTGTTCGACGAGATCGAGAAGGCGCACCCGGACGTGTTCAACGTGCTGCTACAGATGCTGGACGACGGCAGGCTCACAGATTCGCAGGGCCGCACGGTCGATTTCACGAACAGCGTGGTGATCATGACCAGCAACATCGGCAGCCACCTGATCATGGAAATGGATGCCGGGTCGTCGGGCAATGAAGCCGAGGTAGAGAAGCACGTTTTGGCCGAACTGCGCCGCCACTTCCGCCCGGAGTTCCTGAACCGTGTGGACGACATCGTGATGTTCAAGCGCCTGAGCGAGCAGCAGTTGCGCAAAATTGTGGACCTGCAACTCAAGCACATCGAAGCGCTGCTGTCCGCACGCGGCTTGAAATTGAAGGTCACCGACGCCGCGAAAGCCGAACTGGCAAAGCAAGGTTACGACCCTCAACTGGGGGCCAGGCCGGTGAAGCGCGTGATCCAGCAGAAGCTGCAGAACGCGCTGGCCATGAAGCTGCTTGAGGGCCAGTTCAAGGAAGGCGACACCGTCACCGTCGACCAGCACGAAGGCTTCTTCACGTTCGCATAGCGGCGCGGGCGGTTTTGCTGTAAGATACACGCTGCCGTAGCCTGGTGATGCAGGGGCGTCCAAGCCTCCGTCACCACACCCGGTGTCGGAGTATCCCCGTGATTCGATATGTTGTTTCAAACCTTGGCGCGCAGACGCCACAGGCTGAGCAGGACAAACTTGTCGCCGCCGTCAGCCAGCTCAAAGGCGTGAAAGACGTCGCCCTCTCGCTGCCTCGCAAAGAAGTTACCTTTTCGATCAACGGACCTGAGCCCAAGGCCACGCTGCTTGAAAAGGCGTGCGCCAGTGCAGGCTTCACCCTTGGCGCCCGTATGTAGCAGCCGTCGCGGCTTGTGCCGCGTGCCGCTGGGAGTATCCTGCACCCATGATTACCGGGATTCATGCGCTGATTTACGCGCGCGACGCCGAGAAGGCCCGCGCGTTTTTTCGTGATGTGCTGGGTTGGCCGCACGTGGACGCGGGCCACGGCTGGCTGATCTTCGCGCTGCCGCCCGCCGAAGTTGGCGTGCACCCGACAATGGAAGGCGACCCCGAGTCGCACCAGTTGTACCTGATGACCGACGACGTGAAGAAGGCCGTCGCGAAACTCGAAAAACTCGGCCACCAGTGCGCTCCGATCCGCGACGCCGGATTCGGGCTGACGACATCATTCGAGTTGCCGGGCGGCGGCGCGATGGGCATGTACCAGCCGCGCCACCCCATAGCAGCCGGCATGAAGCAAAGCACGAAGAAGGCAAGCAAGAGCCCCAAGCGCAAGCGACCGGCAAGCACACCCAAGGCGAAGACGTCCGCAAGGAAGGCGTCTGGAAAGCCGGTGGCAAAGTCCGCCCGCAAGGGCCGTCGCTAACGGACCAGCGGCACTAGTGCCGTCGGCAAGGAAATGCGGCGGGCGCGGGAAGGTCTCGCCCGATCGTTGCGTTGCTTATGGGTCAGGCCCCGCAGTCTTCAAAACTTGCCCTTCTGATTGACACGGTCGGTTTGGGTTGTGGAATCTCTCAATGCCCAACGCACCTGTGCTTGAATTACCTGCCGTTGCAATCGACGTACCAAGCAAACCGTCGCCCCGCACCGGCAATGAACTGCTTGCAGCCACACGGCCCTTTGCCCGCGAAATCCGGTTCCTGAGCTGGTTTCACCTGTGCAGCACGCTGGCGATCATCGGCGCGTTGCTGACGACGGCGGCCTTGATGCCGTGGTGGCAGTTGCGGCTGCTGTTTTCCGTGCTGGGCGCGGGCGTGATGGTGCGCGGATTCATCCTGTTTCACGACTACATGCACGGCGCGATTTTTCGCAAGTCAAAAGTGGCCGGCGCGATCCTGCGCGTGTACGGGCTGATCTTCATGACACCGCCGAAGTACTGGCGCGACACCCACAACTTTCATCACGCCAACGTAAGCACCATTGAGGGCAGCAGCACCGGCTCGTTCCCGATCATGACGGTCGAGATGTACCGCAAGGCCACGCGCATGCAGCGCTTTCACTATCACGTGGCGCGGCACCCGCTGACCTACCTGTTCGCGTACATCACCGTCTTTCTGTTCAGCAACGCGCTTGAGCCGTTTCTGCGCAACCCCGTCAAGTCATGGCACACGGGCGCCGCGGTGCTGGTTCATGGCGGCCTGATTGCCCTGCTGTGGTGGGCGGGCGGGCCGATGACGGCTTTCTACGCGTTTGTGCTGCCCTATGCGCTGGCATCTGCACTGGGCGCGTACATGTTTTATGCCCAGCACAACTTCCAGGGCATGAAGATGCTGCGGCCCGAGGAATGGAGCGTGCCCGAGGCGTCGCTCAAGTGCAGCAGCTGGATGAAGCTGAACCCGTTGCTTGACTGGATGACCGGCAGCATCGGCTTTCACCATGTGCATCACCTGAACGCGACGATTCCGTTTTATCGCCTGAAAGAGGCGATGAGCAGCATCCCGGAGTTGCAGAACCCGCCGATCACGACGCTCAACCCGCTCGATGTCTGGCGATGCCTGCGCCTGAAGGTGTGGGACGAGAAGCAGCAGCGCATGCTGACCTTTCGTGAAGCGCGCCGTGCCGCCTAGCATTCGTGCAAACTGACGTGCATGCCCGCAACCAAGCCCCGCAAGCGCATGACCGGCTTATCACTCGGCCTGCTGCTGGGCGTGGGCGCCTGTGCAGCATTTCTCGCAATGTACCTGTCGTCGCGCGATACGTCGGCCGCGCAGGGCGCAGAAGAGGCCCGCAGGGGCGTGATTGTGCTGGCCGAAGCACTGGCTGACTCAGCCGGCAGCGCGCCACTGCCGCCAACCATGACAGCAAACCGGCTGATGGGTGGCGGCAATGATCACGCGTGGCGCCAAGGGCAGTTCGACTATCACGGCTATCGGATCGAGCTTGCGGGCACGCACCCCGGCTATGCCGGCACCACCATTTCCTACCAGGGAGACAGGCGAATCCAGCCCGAGATCGTGCTGACAGTGCGCGACCTTTCACTGGGTGAGTGGGCTGTGGTGGAGTCTGAAACGCACCCGTGGTGGGCATTCTGGCGCTGATTCGTGCCGGCCAGGCGATTATGCGGGTACGGCGCGGGAATGCTGATAGCATTCCTGCATGCGCCTCAAGGTCATATCCGGCGGCAAGTCGTGGGAGTTCGCGGTACGCGAAGGCGGCGCCAGCGTGACAGTCGGCCGCCGGGACAGCTGCGACATCGTGGTGGAAGACCCCAGCGTTTCTGAGCTGCATGTGCGCATCGACAAGTTCATGGATGTATGGAACTACACCGACCAGATGTCCGACGCCGGCACGCTGCACAACGGCGAAAACCGCTACAGCGGCGAGCTGAAAGAAGGCGACGAGCTGAAGCTGGGTAACACGACGTTGACCGTGCTGAGCCTGCTCACGACCAACGAGGTCGCCAAGGGCCCTGAACCGATGTTCGTCCGGCAGGCTGCCGATGTTGCGCCGGTCTTCCAGTCGCCGGTGCCAGTCGCACCACAGGCCCCGGCGCCGTACTCGAAACCGGACGCGACCAAGGACAAGTACGACAAGAAGCCCCGTGTCGAGGACAAGCACGTCATCGACCCCGGCCAACCCACGATTCACTCGCGTCGCGAAGAAAAAGCCGGCAAACGATCGCGCAAGAACAGTGCAGCCAAGGACACCAGTTGGCAGGCGACGATTCAGCCATCCAAGCCGAAAAGCACTGCCCGTGGCGGGCAGATCGCCGGCATTGTCGTTCTAGTTGTGGTGCTGGCCGTGGTGTTTGGTTTCGACATTGTGGAAGAACTGGGGCTGGGCGACGAACCGACACAGAGCATTGAGGACACCGTCGCCGAGCGAGAGGCGATGCGGAGCAACGTGACACGCAGTACCGGCATCGGCACCGGAAGTCCGTCGCAACCAAGAACGCGCTTGACCAGCGAGGAAGAAAAGGAAATTCGTCAGCGTATTGAGTCGCTGCAGAACGATGCCGATACGCCGCCGCACGAGCGTTTGGCCGCGCTGGACGCAATCCTGAAAGAAGTCGAGGGCCTGACCGGCAACATGATTGCTTACTATGTCGAGCGGGCACAGACCAACATCGGGCTGGAACTCTCGGCGCAGATGCAGCGGCGGTACGGCAAAGACAACGGCGACATCTACGACTTGCAGCAAAAGAACGACTACCGCCAGGCGCATCAGCGCCTTGAAGCGCTGGCCGGGTACTTGGTGCAGTCGGTGTATCACGAAAAGTGGGCCAAGCGCCACGACATGAACTCGTACATCGAAAGAGAACGCCCTGCCTTGGCACTGCGCAATGAACGCTGGATTGGCGAACAGTGCGGCATCGCCGACGAGGCCCTGCAGCGCGATGCGTATGCACAGGCCGCGTCCACACTGGAAGGTCTTGCGCTGTTGGCGGTGCTGGAGGACGAGATTGCAGCCGCCTTGGTCAATGAAGCTACCCTGCATCGCAAGACTTCAGCCGATCAGGACGAGGGCAAGCGCCCGCCGCCGCGCGCGGCATTTGACCGGCGCAAAGACCGGCTGCCACCCGCACCGGAGAGCCCGCTGCTGCCGCAGGGCGAGAATTCAAGCGTGCGTTCCGAATCGCGCATTCGCTCGCGTTTGCTGTCGATCATCCAGAGCGCCGAGTTTGAAGGCATGTCCACGCAGAATTATGGCCGCGAGGCATTGGTGACCGGCTACGAGGGCGGGCGCATTCGCATGACCGTGAAGCGTCCCATTCCTGGCAGGGCGGCGACATGGGAGTACATCATCCTGCAACCGATTCACGCAGTGTCGCCAGGCGCCCGGGTACGGATGTACGAGCAGCTACCCGAGCTGACGCAAAACGATCGCGTCGCGACATTGATGGCCTGCTTCGATGAGGGAATGCTCGACGATGCCGCGCGCGTGGCCTGCGCCCTTCGCAAGGCGCACCCCGAGCACGCGGAACACGTGGACAAGCTGCTCGCGACCAAGCTGCGGATCGAGGTGCCTGAAGGCGGGTTCGTTGAAAAGGACGGCAAGCTGGTCGTGCCGGAGTAATCACTCCCACTTCGGAGGTTCCGGCTGATGCGTGCGTTTGTGAAAATCGTCGCGGATCTTCTGGAGTTCCAGCAGTTTCTGCAGCGCGACGTCATGGTCCAGCTCGACAGGAAATGAGGCCTCGACAAAAGCCTGCTCGGCTTTGAGTTGTTGCCAGTCGGCGCCCCAACGGCGGATTTTCACATTCGTGTCGGCCATCGCTATCTGAACGATCCCCCGTGGCTGCGCATTCCGCAAGCGGAATCGCCTGTCGTGCTGCATTCAAGCAAAAGGCCGGGCGATCAGCCCGGCCTTTGCCTGGTGTGGCGCAGCACGGCTAGTCAGCTTCGACTTTGGTTTTCAGCTTGCTCAGGCCGTCGGTGAGCATCTTGTTCAACTCGGCGTCGCCGAACTTAATGAAGTATCGGCCCATGATGCTGTTGCTCATGTCCATGTCGGAGTTCCAGGTGACGTTGAGGCCTTCTTTCGTGTCCGTGTAGACGATGGAACCCTTCTGCGGTTCCCAGCCTTCGATCGTGAAGAGGTATTCGACACCCTTTTCGGGGTCGACGGCAGTGAATTTCAGTTCGCCGTTACCGTGCTTCGATACCCACTTGGTCCACGAGCCCACTTCGGTGGTGTTTTCAGAAAACGTCCAGGTCATCTCGGGGTCGCCATCCTTCCACGGGCCCCATTCGGGCCACTGCTTCAGGTCGCCGATGTATTTGTGCACGTCGTCCTCGTCGCCTTTGATCGAGACCGTCTGACTGAAGACTTTCTTTGCTTCCAGCGTCGTCCCGTAGAAATAGCCTCCCGCGCCAACCAGCACGACCAGCAGCACCACAAACACCACCAGCTTGAGCAGCACGCTGCCGCCACCTTTTTGTTTCTTTGGATCAGCCATCTCGTTTCCCTTTTCCGAAGTTACAGCAAGCCCCGCAGTATACAGCCGCGCACGGATTCAGCACGGCTCAGACTGCACAGATTGCCTTGCTATGCGTTAGTCGTGTTGTGGGGTAGAATTACGTCAGTGCAACGGGGACGCGATGGCTAAGCGAGGCAACAGCGATTTCGGGACAGACAGAGTCGCAAAGCCGACACGTGAAGCCGGCGACTCCACGCAGCAGTCGCCAGCGCTGGCGACGCTGGTGCGGTTGGTCAATGGCGCGGAAACGCAAGTGCACCCTTTGCTGGGTGACCTGTTCCTGATCGGACGCGGCAAAGATTGCCACATCCGCATTGAGGGTGACACCAGCGTGTCGCGCAAGCACGCCAGCATCCGGCGCAGCGGCGTGCAGTTCATCATTGAGGACCTGGGCAGCAGCAACGGAATTCATATCAACGGGACAAAGGTTGACGGTCACCAGGAACTGAAAGTTGGTGATACAGTAGAAATCGGCTCGCAGGCGTACGTGTTCAAGCGCCGTGTTTAGTTGAATCTGTCACAGTGCTTCTCATTCCGGCTTCGTGAATTCTGGTTTTGTACGATCCGGAATTTATATTGGCGGTGGTGCATCTATGGCAAAGCGAAAACCCGGCGACGACTTCTCATCGGACGACGTAGCCAAACCCACGTCCGAGGCGATGGTGCCCACCCGCAAGAGCGGCGTGCAGGCCGGCCTTGAAGAAACGGTCGGCACTGAGACGCTGTTTCATGCCATTGTTACGGACATCTTCAACATCGGGCGCGACCCAGAATGCAACCTCGTGATTCGCAAAGACACAAAGACCAGCCGCAAGCATGCCACCATCACGCGCCAGGGCATGACCTACACTCTGGAAGACAACGGCAGCAGCAACGGCACGATCGTCAACGGCGAGAAGATCAAGGGCGCCTACGAGCTCAAGGTCGGCGACAACGTCAAAATCGGCCATCGCGAGTTCATCTTCGCCCGCCGCACGGGCGGCGAGTAAGGCGATGCCCGCATTGCCGGCACACCCTGGTTTATTCCGGCATCAGCAACAATCATTCCTGCACACTGTCCGAAACGGCTTCTCTCGTTAGCCTTTGGACATGTACGCCTTTGCTGCCGCCATCTTTCTTTCCGCGTTCCTGCTGTTTCTGGTGCAGCCGCTGCTGGGGCGCTTCATTCTGCCGTGGTATGGCGGCAGCGCGGCTGCGTGGACTGTGGCGCTGCTGTTCTTCCAATGCTCGCTGCTTGCGGGCTACTGCTATGCGCACCTGGTGATTCGCTGCCTGAAGGCGCGGCCGCAGGCGATCGTGCATGCCCTGGTGCTGCTGGCGGCGGCAATCACGCTGCCGGTGATTCCCGCTGACTCGCTCAAGCCGGCGCCAGGCGACGACCCGGCGTTTTCAATTCTGTGGCTGCTGCTGCGCACCGTGGGCCTGCCGTTCATCGCACTGTCGGCCACAGGGCCGCTTTTGCAGGCGTGGCTCGCGCGCATGCGGCCCGGCAACGCGCCCTGGATCATGTATGCGCTGAGCAACGTAGGCTCGCTCGGCGCCTTGCTGGCCTACCCGTTTCTGGTTGAGCCCTGGCTTGGACGCGGCGTGCAGGCGTGGTCCTGGTCCATCGGGTTCGGATTGTTTGCGCTGCTGTCTGCGGCATGTGGCCTGCTTGCGGCCAAACGTGCACCCGAGGCGCTGGTCGCTGAAGCAGCCACCCCGCCCACGGTGCGCCGAAGGCTGGTGTGGATCGCGTTGTCGGCATGCGGCGTCTGGATGCTGATGTCGGTGACGAACCGAATGTCGCTCGACCTTGCACCAGTGCCGTTTCTATGGGTGCTGCCGCTTTCGTTGTACCTGGTCAGCTTCATCGTCACGTTCTCGGGCGAGAGGCGCTACACGCGCAGCTGGGCGCTGGTGGTGGTGCCCAGTGCCTTTGGCGCGCTGGCGGTTGCGCCGACCGACGACTTTCCAGACAGCACGCCGCTGCGCCTGGCGGTGTTCGCGTTCGGTTTGTTCGGCCTGTGCTGGGTCCTTCACGGCGAGCTTTACCGGCTGCGGCCCGATGTCTCGCGCCTTACCGGTTTCTACCTGTCAGTCTCGCTGGGGGGTGCAATCGGCGGCGCGCTGGTGGGCCTTGCCGCGCCTCGCGTGCTGCCGATGTACTGGGAGTACGAGCTTGGGCAACTATTGACACTGCTGGCAGTAGGGGGCGCCGTGGCAGTGGACGCGTCAAGCCCGCTGCGCGGGTTCAAGCCACGCTGGGCGTGGCTGCTGATGGGCATTGCCGTGCTGGCATGGGCCGACGCGACGCGCTTGGCAATGAAAGACCAGGTGCACAGCACGCTGGCGCACACACGCTCGTTCTTTGGCGTGTCGCGGATCTATGACCAGGACGGCCGGCGCAGCCTGGTGCACGGCACCACCACCCACGGCGTGCAATGGCAGGAGCCCGGTTGGAGCAAGGTGCCGCTGAGTTACTACGGCGAGAATTCGGGCATCGGCCGGGTGATGAAAGAAGAAACTGGGCCGCGGCGAATCGGCGTGATCGGGCTGGGCTCGGGCACGATGGCAGCGTGGGGGCGTGAGGGCGACACGGTGCGCTTTTATGAGATCGACCCTGAAATGGAGCATGTCGCCCGCACGTGGTTCACCTTCGTCGCGGAAAGTGAAGCTGAAGTCAGCATCGCCATCGGCGACGGTCGGCTTGTGCTGGAGTCTGAAGAGCCGCAGGACTACGACGTGATGGTGCTGGATGCATTCAGCAGCGACAGCATTCCCGTGCACCTGCTGACAGTAGAGGCACTGGACGTGTACCTGCGCCACCTGAAGCCTGACGGTGTGCTGGCGTTGCACGTGACCAACCGGTTTATCGACCTGCACCCCGTGGTATCGGCGCTGGTGCGTGAGCGGGGGCTGCAATGGAAACTGGTGCTGGATGAAGGCGTCGGCGACGACTTGAACTCCACCGACTGGGCGCTGCTGGCACGCCATGTGGAGCGCCTGGAGCGATATCACGGCACGCTGAACCCCGAGACGGCTGCGTCGCCGCCCTGGACCGACGACTACAGCAACATCTTTCGACTCCTGAAGTAGGTGCGTCCACCATGGGGTGGCGTCCGTGTCAGCCGCAAAACTATGATCGTGCCATGCGTCACCTGAGTGTTTCACGCATTGACCAGCGATTGCCCGTGATCAGCCAGGGGACCTGGAACATGGGCAATCACCGGCGCGACCGCGATGCCGAGGCGGCTGCACTGCGGCTTGGCATTGAGCTGGGAATGACACTGATCGACACCGCCGAAATGTACGCCAGCGGCGGCGCCGAGGAAGTGGTGGCCGCTGCCATTGCCGGGCAGCGCGGGAAAGTGTTCGTCGAAAGTAAGGTCCTTCCAGGCAATGCGTCGCGCCAGGGCACGATCAAGGCCTGTGAAGCCAGCCTGAAGCGGCTCGGCATCGAAACGCTGGATCTTTATCTGCTGCACTGGCCCGGTGCGTTTGCCCTGCAGGACACGATTGCCGCATTCGAGCAACTGGTGCAAGCCGGCAAGATCCGGTACTGGGGCGTGAGCAACTTCGACGTGGCGGCGATGCAACAAGTCGAGCGCATTGCTCCGGGCCGCTGCGCCTGCAACCAGGTGCTCTACAACATCGCTTCGCGCGGCATTGAGTGGGACCTGATTGCGTGGTGCGCGCAACGCGGCGTGTTGTTGCAGGCCTATTCGCCGCTTGCCGAGGGCGCGCTGTCATGGCAAGCGCTTGAGCCTGTAGCAAAGCCGCTGCGCGTGACGGCTGCGCAACTCGCGCTGGCATGGTGCGCACGCCACAGGGGCGTGCAGGCGATTCCGAAGTCTGCCAAGGCGCAACGCGTGCGCGAGAACGCGGCGGCTGCAGACTTGACGTTGACAGGGCCAGTGCTGGCCGAACTGGACGCGCTGTTCCCGCCGCCCACGGGGCCGACTCAATTGGAAACGGCGTAGTCATGGAGCTACCTTTCACGAAGGCCGAGTTCTTCGAGGTGCTTCGGTCGTACAACGAAATGCTGGGCCCTTGGGTCTTGGGTCTGATTGCGGCTGGCCCGTTCGTGTTATGGGCCTGTCAGCGACAGGAGCGATCCTGTCGCCGTGCGGCTCTGGGTGTTCTGGCGTTCTTTGCAGCGTTGAATGGCGCAGCATATCACTGGATGTTTTTCACGCGCATCAACCAGGCTGCCTGGCTGTTCGGGGGTCTCTTCGTCGCGCAAGCCGCCTTGCTGCTGTTGGCGGCGTGGCGGTGCCCCGATGTGGCGAGCGCGCCGCCGGCGATCTCGCGCGTTGCCGGCTGGCCCATCGCGCTATACGGACTGGTCATCTATGGGACAATCGGCTTTCTGTGTCGCGGCGCAGAGTTTGTTCCGCAGTTTGGTGCGGCGCCGTGCCCTACGATCATTTTCATGCTGGGTGTGATCTTGCTGCTTCGGCAACCGGTTCCGTGGTGGCTGTTGCCGATCCCGATCATCTGGGTGGTGATCGGTGGGTCGGCAGCAGTGTTGCTGGGGGTGCCAGAAGACTATGGGCTGATCGTGGCCGGGGCGCTGGCGTTGCCGATGTTCTTGCTCGCGTCGGGCAAAGCCAAGGCGTCTAGGCCGCTGAAACCGAGTTTGTGAACTTGTGGCCCCTGGCGGGGCCGCGCCTGGGCTGCGTGAGAACTTCCGGGCCCTTTTCGGTCATCAAGATTGTGTGTTCAAACTGCGCGCTGAGCTTGCCGTCGGCGGTATATACCGTCCAGCCGTCTTTGCGGTCGAGCACCGTGCGCTTGGTGCCCTGGTTGATCATCGGTTCGATCGTGAAGCACATGCCCGGCTCAAGGATCTGCTGGCCGTGGTACCGGTCAGGAAAGTGCGGGATATGGGGCCGCTGGTGGAACTGCCGGCCAATTCCGTGCCCCTGGTAATCTTCGACCACACTCAACTCAAGGCGCGAAGCGTGACGCTTGATCGCCTGCCCGATCTCGATCACCTTGCTGTAGGGCTTGATCGCGTCAATCGCGAGCCACATGGCGTCAAACGTGCACTGGACCAGTCGCAACGTATCTTCGCTGACCTGCCCGACCAGGAAGGTCTCACTCTGGTCGCCGTGCCAGCCATCGACAATCGTGGTCAGGTCCACGTTGACGATGTCGCCCTCTTTCAGCACGTAGCTGCCGGGAATGCCGTGGCAGACCACATGGTTGGGGCTGGTGCAGCAGTGCGCCGGGTAGCTGCCCCGGTAGTTCAGCGTGGCGCAGATGTGGCCGCGCGAGTGTGTCCAGTCGGCAACCAGTTCGTCGATGCGCTTGGTAGTGATGCCGGGAACAATGAAGTCGCGCAGGTAATCCATCAACTCGGCGTTGGTTGCGCCGGCTTGGCGCATGCCGTTGCGTTCTAGCTCGTTCAGCAGCAGCGGGTCGCGCTTCTTGGGCGGCTCAGGCTCAGGCGCCGACGCGCCGTGGGCGTCGGCTGCCATGTGGCACTTCTTGTACTTCTTGCCGCTGCCGCACCAGCAGGTGTCGTTGGGCCCAAGTTTTTGCCGCGTCTCTTTCACTGGCATCTCCGGGCACAATGTAGCACCCGCATGGAATGGTTCCATAACGCGGCTGGCGGGCATCGGCATTCCATTGCACACTCGCGGCATGCGCCGCACCAGCTATTGGGAAAGTGAGCTGCCGCCCGAAGTGCCGCCCCCGGCGGACTTGCCGGCGCGGGTGGATGTGCTGATTGTCGGTGCCGGGTTCATGGGCCGCTGGCTGGCCTGGTTTCTGGGCAAGCTGCCCCATCCGCTGCGTACGCTGGTGATTGAGCGCGACCGGTTCAGCTACGGCGCAAGTACTCGCAACGCGGGCTTTCTGACCTGCGGGCAAGCCAGCGAGATGTTGGCAGACGCAACCGAAGTCGGCATGGACCGGGTACTTGAAACGTTTCTGCTGCGGCGCCAGGGCATCGCGCTTGTGCGCAGCGAGTTTCCTGGCATCGCGCTCGATGAGTGCGGCAGCACGGATTATGACGAAATCACTCAGCAGACGCGGGAGTTGCTGAAAGCGCTGAACGGCGCCACCGGCGAAGAAGTCTACAGCGTGCGCACTGCCCAACTGGGTCATGAGGTGAGGCCGTCAGTGTTCAATCGTGCCGACGCGGGCGTTCACCCGGTGCGGCTGCTGCGCGCGCTGCAAGACGGTGCTTCGGCGGAGTACGCCTTCGGCATACAATTGCTGCACATCGGTGACGGGACGGCAACGCTGAGCACGGCCGGCCGGCGCCACGAGCTTCGTTACTCGCGGGCGTTCGTGTGCGTGAATGCCTTTGCCGGAGAACTGGACGCGTCAAGCCGGGTACAGCCGGGGCGCGGCCAGGTGATCGTGACCAGCCCAGTACAGACGCAGACAGACCACTCCCTCGGCTACCTGAACCATGGCTACGACTACTTCCGGTTTGTGGACGGCCGCCTGTTGTTGGGCGGCGGACGCCACATGTTCAGGGCCGCCGAGGCCACGCGCGAATTAGAAGGGACGCCGGCAGTACGAGAATACCTGCAGCAGCTTGCCCAGCGCATTATCGGAAACAGCAACTGGCAGGTGGAACACCACTGGGCCGGCATCATGGGCTTCATGAACGGCAGCCATCTGGGTGGAAGCCCGCGGCGCAGCGTGGACGCGAGCACCGAGTATGTGGCCGGGTTCGGCGGCATGGGCGTCGCGCTTGCGCCCGTGTACGCGCAGCAGATTGCCAACGAACTGAAATGAAACAGGGCGGGCCAAGTGCCCGCCCTGTGCCTGCATGTGCTTGCATCAGTCAATGACGGTCAGGCGCAACTGGTTGCGGTGCAGCGGGTCTGGTGCCGGCACAGATCCGGTCATGCCGGGCATCAGAATCGGGGGTGGTGGGGGAGGAGTGTATCCGCCGCTGCCGCCACCGCCGCCGGCTGCTGCAGCCTGGCCGCCGCCCTGCTGCGGGTTCTGCCACTGCCAACCCTGCGCCCAGTAATACTCGTAACTGTTGTACGTCACTTCCTGCGTCACCACGACCAGGTCGTCGCCGACCAGCACGGCGTCATAGCCGAACCAGCCCAGCGTGGTGATGTTCAGGCCCTGCGGCATGCCGGCAGGCGGCGTTCCGCCCGGCGTGGCAGTCGATTGCGTCACAACGTGCAGCGTGGGCACAGTGCCGACCGTGAAGTCCTGCCAGAACAGGTCGTGCAGCTCGAGCCCCCAGCCCGAGGGCGACATGTACAGCATGTCAACGCGCTTTTCGGTGCCCTGCATGCGCGCGTGCACGCTGGGCATCATCGCGCCCGGCATGGGCACGTTGGCCACGTTCTGCCACGAAAAGCCGGCGTTGCTGCTGTACAGCAGGTGCACGCCGTCGGACTTTTCGTAGGCGTAGAAGATCTCCATGCTGCTGCCGCTGCCCAGCAGGCACACATGCGGGTCACACGGCATCACGTTGACTTCCTGGTCAAGTTGCGTGTCGGTGAAGTAGGTGGCACCAAAGGGTCGCACCGCGCAGCGGAAGCGCGTGGTGCTGACTGCCTGCCACGTCTGCCAGTTGAACTGCACGTCGGTGTAGCCATAGCCCACGACCAGGTCACCACCGGTGCTGTACTCCATGTGCATCAACAGCGGAGTCACGTCGGTGCCCGGCGCGTGCACGGTCTGGGCCGTGCCCCACGTGTAGCCGGTCGGGGTGTTATTGGCGTCAAAGCCGCTTGGCGTAGCTTCGACCAGAACCAGCTGGCTGTTCCAGGCCCAGCTGCTGGAGTAGGTGTTGCGCCAGTACAGCACGCCGATGCGATAATCGCTGCGCATGGCAATCTGCACCAGGCGCGTGCCCAGCAGCCCGTTGGACTCAAGGTCGCGCTCAATCGAGAAGGTCGCGCCGCGGTTCAGGCTGATTTCTGCGCGCACCGTGCCGCAACCCGTGTACGCGACGGCCAGCACGTTGCCGAGTGCGGCGATTTCCTGGTCGCGCCAGAACCCGCTGTCGGGTGACTGGCTTGCCGCGCTGGCGCCGGTGACCGCGCCCGTAAGGGCATCCATCTGCAGCCATGAGCGGCGGCGGTCCACGTAGTACTGCTGGTTGGAATCGCCGTCGTAGGTGACGATGCTGTAGCGGTCGCCCGAAACCGCAATCGCCGGCAACCCGAACTGGTAGGAGTCACTGCTGTAAAGGTCGCTGGTGGTCATGCCCGGTCGCGGCCCCTGCGTGTTGCCGCCGACAAGGTTGATCGCGCTCTGGTTGCCGATACTGATACGAATGCCAATCTTGAGCGTGTCATTGGCGCGGGGCACACGCACGTACAGAACCTGCGTGCCGACCACATTGCCGCGCACCGTTGCCCGCGCAAACCCGTCACCGTTGACGTCAACGATATTGCCCTGGTTGCTCAGCCCCGGCGCCTCGATTGTCATGCCGGCGCCGGCAATACTCTCGACGCCGTTGCTCAGTGTCACGCCCGAGTCTTCCACGTGCCCCAGGGAAACGCGCGTCAGCCCGAAGTTGCCGCCGCCGCGCGCCACAATGTTGAACGAGAAGTCCTGCCCCGCAGGGGTCTCAAGCTCATATACCCGGTCAAAACCGCTGAAATTGAAGCGCGACGTGTTCACCGCGCCGGACAAGGTGTCCACGGCCGCAGGCTGCAACTCGGCCAAGCCGGCTGCCAGCGTCACCTCGGTCGTGGCGAACGTGGTTTGCCCTGGCCCGGTGGGGTTCCACGGCACGATGATTGGTTCAAAAATGTCAGAGCACCCAACAAGGAAAGCAACCAGAAGGACGGGCGCGGCAAGCAGGACTTTGCGCATACGGCACCTTGGCAGGGGAGGTTTAAGGTAAAGAGTATCAGCAAGATCGGTGCCGCAGCGGAAAATACCCGAATTCCGGGCACCCTCCGGCAACGATGATGTCAGTTTCGGGCAAAGTATACACACAGAGGGGTCAATTCTTGGGCTGGACACTATAATTCACTCCCATGGCCAACGCAGAACCAGCCTTCGTAACGGCATCCGACGCGGTTTCGGGCGTGAAGTCCGGCCAGCGCGTGTTCATCGGCAGTGGCGCCAGCGAGCCATCGTCTCTGGTGGCAGCGCTGACGGCCCGCGCGGGCGAGCTGCGTGACGTGAACCTGCTGCATATTCTGACGCTGGGCGAGGCACCTTACGTCGCGCCGCAGTTCGCCGGCAGCTTTCGCCACACCGCCTTCTTCATCGGCCGCAACGTACGCGAAGCCGTGCAGGATGGCCGCGCCGACTTCATGCCGATCTTTCTCAGCGAGATCCCGGCCCTGTTCGAATCCCGGCTGCCGCTTGACTGGGTGTTCGTGCAACTCTCGCCGCCTGACAAGCACGGATGGTGCACGGTGGGTGTCAGCGCCGACGTGGTGATGGGGGCGCTGCGTCATGCGCGGCACATTGTGGCCGAAATCAACCCGCGCATGCCGCGCACCTGGGGCAACACCATCGTCCATGTTTCACGTCTGCATGCCGTGGTGCAGGTTGACCATCCGCTGCCGCAACTTCTGCCGGACTCGATTGATGAAGCGAGCGCAGCCATCGGTCGCCATGTGGCCGGGTTGATTGACGACGGCGACTGTCTGCAACTGGGCATCGGCACTATCCCGAATGCCGTGCTGAGAGAGCTGCGCAACCACACGCGCCTTGGCGTCCACACCGAAATGCTGAGCGACGGCATCGTCGAACTTGTCGAGGCAGGCGTGATCGATTGCTCGCGCAAGAACTATCACCCCGACAAGGCAATCTGCAGTTTTGCCATGGGTACACAGCGGCTGTACGACTTTGTCGACGATAACCCGTTCATCGAATTCTATGGCAATGAGTTCGTGAACGACCCGTTCAACATCGCGCGCAACGACCGCATGGCGGCGGTCAACAGTGCGATTGCCGTGGACCTGACCGGGCAAGTGAATTCGGACAGCCTTGGCACGAAGCCGTACTCGGGCATTGGCGGCCAGGTGGACTTCATCCGCGGTGCCGCGCGCTCGGCCGGCGGCAAGCCGATCATCGCGCTGCCGAGCACGGCAAAAGGCGGCAGTGTCAGCCGCATTGCCGCGACACTCGGTGAGGGCGCGGGCGTGGTGACCAGCCGTGGTGACGTGCACTTTGTCGTCACCGAATACGGCGTCGCGGACTTGTACGCCAAGGGCATTCGCCAGCGCGCGCGGGCGCTGATCAACATCTCGCACCCGAAGTTCAGGCCGCAGCTTGAGCAGCGCGCGCGTGAATTGAAGCTGCTTTAGCTGTGTCGCCACTGTTACTAAGATCATCTTGCGGTACCTGATGACTGCCCTCATGCGCTTGCTTGCCTTGATCCTGCTGCTCCTGCTCGCCGCCTGTGGCGGCGGTAGCAGCGCGCCTCCACCCCAGCCCGTGCAGAACAAGCCGGTTGCCGTGTCGAGCGACAACAGCGCGAACCTGAAACGCGCGCGCGAGTTGTACGACAAGGCGCAGGAACACTTCACCAGAGGCGATTACGTCGGTGCCGTGCCGTTGCTGGAGCAGGCATGTGAACTTGCACCTGGCGACTGGGAAGTCCAGGCGCGCTTGGGCCACGCCTATGAGCGCGTGCGCCGATTTGCCGAGGCTCGCGCCCAGTTCATGCTCGCGGCCAAACTGGCCGAGGGTGACGAACGCGTCGAGCTTGAGGGCCGCGCCGCCCATTGCAGCCACGTGCTGGCTGACGAAGCTTACAAGCGCGGCGAAGACAAGCTCGCGCTTGAGCACCTGCGCGATGCCGTCAAGCTGCGACCCGCAGAGGCGGAAATCAGCATGCTGCTTGGGTACGTCCAGCAACGCCGCAAGGAATACGCTGAAGCTGAGTCAGCCTTCCGCCTTGCGGCCGACTTGTTCACCGATGCGCGACGGCGCGACGCGATGTTCTGGTTGGGGCAGGCCCAGTTCGCACAGGAGAAATACGAAGAAACTCTTGAGACATACACCACGTTGATCAACGAGCGCGTAACCGGCAATGACATCTATGGCTGGCGCGCATACTGCCACCACCTGCTCGGCAATCGTGAAGATGCCCGACGCGACTTCGAAAGGGCCGTCGAGTACGCAACCACGCCCGAGAAGCGAAAAGAGTATGGCGATGCCGCCGCGGCACTGGCGCAGGAGGGTGATTGAGCCGCGTTGCATGTGCCGACCCTGGCCTGGCCGCCGCGCTGGGCCTTCCGCACGGGCAAGCCGATTTGGTGCTTGAGTACATTGACGGCGCCCTGCACCTGCGCGATACGCGCCCCGGCGCACCGGGGCCCATCTGCGCCGACTTTGAGTCCCAGGCCGCCGAGAACCGCCGCAAAGCCGGGCGCGGCTTGCTGCTGGCCAAGGCGATCGGCGTGAAACCCGGCCAGCAGTTGAGTGTTCTTGACGCGACAGCCGGCTTGGGTCGTGACTCGTACGCGCTGGCAGCGCTGAATTGCGTCGTGACGGCCGTTGAGCGTTCGCCCGTGGTGGCTGCGCTGCTGCGCGACGCCTTGTACCGTTCCAGCCAGGACCCGGCTGCGGCCCGCATCTCGTTGCTGTTGGCCGACGCTCGCGAGCAGATGCAGACGGCGCGCTACGATGTGGTGTACCTGGACCCGATGTTCCCGGACCGGCGCAAGAGCGCCAAAGTAAAGAAGGAAATGCAGTACATGCAGGATCTGCTGGGGCATGAGGATGGCAATGACCTGCTGGAGCCCGCGCTGCAAGCCGCTACGCGCCGCGTGGTCGTGAAGCGCCCCGTGCACGCGCCACCACTGCCATCGGCAGCCAAGCCAACCCACGTGCACAAGGGCAAGAGCGTGCGCTTTGACGTCTACATGTCCTGACCAGCCGGCAGCACGTCCGCGAACCAGAAGCCGTCACGCTCAATCGTCTCGCCGACTTCGATCGCAATCGGCTGGCTGAACATGGGGCCGGCGTGCACGAACGTATGAAACTCGCCGTTTTCGCCGCACGGGTCTACTCCTGCGGGAAGGACCGGCCACACCTCGCTGAATGCGCGGCCGCAGAAACTCGGGTCGAGCTTGCGCGGGTCAACGCATGTCAGCACGGCGCGCAAACCAGCGGCGGTGATCTCGCGCGCAAGCGCGGTGGTGTCGCGGCCCCACAGCGGAAAGATCGGCGAGATGCCGGTGCCCGCAAGCTTGTCTTCGCGGTACTTGCGAACGTCGGGCAGAAACAGGTCGCCGAACGCCATGTGCGTGACACCGTCGGCCACAGCGTTGGCGCAGGCGTCACTCATCAGGCGTTCATAGTCTTCATTGCTGCACGGCCATGGCAGCATGATCTCGCGCAGGGGCAGTCCCGCGGCTTGCGCCTGCGCGCGCAACAGTTCGCGGCGCACGGCGTGCATGGCCACCCGCTGAAAGGCATCGTTCAGTGTGGTCAGCAACCCGACCACGTGCACGTCCGGCATCTGCCGCAGGGCATGCAACGTCCAGGCCGAGTCTTTGCCTGATGACCAGCTGAGCAGTACGCGTTTCATGGGGGCCGGGTCTACAACGCATCGGGTGCTTTGTAACTCCCGACGCCAAAATCCGTATTACACTGGGGGGCGGAGGTGCCGTATGTGGGACCGTTCGTACCGTTGGCAGCGCCTGACACGTGTCGTTGCGGGCGTCGGCGTGGTGGCTGCGCTGGTCATAGGCGTGGCAACCGTTTCCCAGACTGAAGCCGCGGGCCGCGCCGCTGACGGCGTGCGCGAAATCTCGCGAGAAACCGCGCCCGACACCGACAGCACCGTCATCTGCAACGTGCCCGCCGAGCTGCGCGTGCGCAAGGGCGGCCTGGTGTATCGCGAGGGCGCTGGCGGCAAAGCCGAAATCGTGGGCCGCGTAATCAAAGTCGGTGAAGTCGTCGCCGGCGCGCAAGAGATCACTGTGCTGCTTACGCCGACTGCGGCGGGCGCGATGGCCCGCGGTGGCAAGTTGCGCGGCGCAGAGCCGACGGCGAGCGTGGAACATGCGTTTCGCCTGCTGATCAGCCCCGACATCCCGCGCGAAGAAGCCAAGATCGCGCGTGACCGGCTGTGGCCTGCGATTGAAAAGCACGTGCTGCCAAAGTTGAAAGAGCGCGTCACCAAGGAAGTGACCGAGAGCTTTGACAACCTGGACGACGACGACCGCGACCTTCTGGACAAGAGCGTCAAAGAGTTGCGCGTAGAGATGGTTGCACTCGAAGAAGAGCTGCTCAACCGGCTGGCCAACAAAGCATGGGAAGTGATCGGCGTCAGCGGCGTTGCCGAGGGCATTTTGCGCAAGAGCGGCGACGCAGCCGGCAATACGTACGGCAAGGTCAAGAACTGGGTCAAGAGCTGGTGGGGATCCGAAGAAGAAGAAGTTGCCAAGGAAAGCGATTTCCTGACCGAAGAGCGCGCAGCGGCGCTGCGCATCGCCATGGAAGAAGAGGTCGAGGCATTCCTGAAAGAGAAAGACAAAGAGATCAAAGAGAAGTTCAACAAGGTGTTGAACAACCGCCGCGCCGAATTCATTGAAAAGTTCGAGACCAAGTGGGGCCCCAAGCTGTACGAGAACGCGTTAGTGCCAAGCTGGCTGGAAGGCGAAGAGGGCGTGCTGGAAGCCGCCGAGGAGTACGCCAATGACTTTGCGCAGCGCCGCCTGCTGACGCCCGAGGGTGGGCCAAAGCTGTTGCTGGCTTACGCGCTGCGATCAAGCCTGGGCATCACGCAGGACCCGCTGCTGGTGATCAAGCCTGAGCTGACCGGCAAAGTCGAGTTCGAGTGGATCATGCCGCGACTGGAGAAGGACGTTCGCAAGTGACCGACAGCGCCACCACGACTGAGCCAGCGCTGGCGCAGTCCGCGCCGCCTGCGGGCGTTGAACTGCACATTCGAGAACTTGAAGTCACGCTTGGTGCAGACGTGCTGCGGCTGCAGGCGCCCGTCAGCATGCGTGCGGGGCGGCTGTATGTGCTCTGGGGCCCCAGTGGCAGCGGCAAGAGCAGTTTCGTGCGCGCGCTGCTTGGCCTGGGCGACCTGGCAACGCCGCGTGTGGTTGCGCGCGGCGACGTGACGTTGATCGACGGCGCGGGCGTAGATTACCCGCTTTGGCAGGGAGCGACCTACAACCCTGATGCCCGAAGCCAGATTGCGTTTCTGCCCCAGGCCGACCGCCTTGGCTTCATTGACGGGCTCAGCACGCTGGAAAACGTGCGGCTGTATGGCAGCCTGCCACGCGACGCGGCCAAGACCCATGCCGAGAACCTGGCGGCGCGCTTTCACCTGATGAAGCTGCCGGACAAGCTAAGTCATGCCAGCGGCGGCGAGCGCATGCGCTTGTCGGCGGTGCGGGCCCTGTTGAAACGAGGGCAAGACCAGACCCCGCCGGCGTTAGTCATCGCCGACGAGCCCACAGCCGGCCTGGATGCCATTGCGGCAAAAGGGCTCGCGAAAGAACTGATCGACTATGCGCGTCGCAAGGACAGCATTGTCGTGGTCATCAGCCACGACCCGCAGGTGTTTACAGGTCAAGAGCCGCCGGAAGTGGATCGTACCGGCGGCAGCAAGACCGTGCACATCTTTGAGTGCGCGGTAGGGGCTGACCACGCGCCGATTGAGGACGAGATCGGGCGCCTGAAGATTGAAGCCGGCCGCCCAGTGAATCCCGTGCTCGCGGGCGTCAAAAACCGGGCCGCCGAGGCGATGGCAATGCTTGGCGGGGCTGCGTTGGCGCCGCTGGCATTCCTGTGGGGGCTGGTGTGTATCAAGCGGCCGGGCTTCGTGCTCAAGCGCGTAGTTGCCGACGCCGGCGACTTTGGAACGCACTTGTTTTCGTGGTTGGGCAGCCTGCTGATCGGCGGCACGGTCGCGTACTTCATCTTTGAGCAACTGCCACGGCCTGAGCTGGTTGAACCTTTGCTGCTCGAAGAGATCCTGCAAGCCACCGGGCACACGCTGATTCGTGTCGTATTGCCGCTCGGGGCCGCGGCATTGATTACCGGCAAGCTTGGCGCTGCGCAGGCTGCGCGGCTTGCCAGCGGCGTGCGCGGCGGCTCGCTGGAGACGCTGGCGCTTGCGCGCTGGCGCGTCGAGGCCTACGGGCTGGTGCCCGCCGTGCTGGCGCAGACGCTGGCGATCATGGCGGCTACCTTTGTCGCGTGTTACAGCGGCATCGCGCTGGCCAGTCTGATTTATGTGGCTGGCCACGAGGGCGCGTCGATGGGCCTGGCGTTGCAACTGATGTCTGACGGTCTCGATGACGCGCCCAAATGGAGAGAGTTCCTGTGGGCCAAAGTGAGCGCCAGCGGCTTCATTGGCGGGGCGCTGGCGGCCATGTTCGGGCTTGCGCCGGCGCAGGGCGAAGACGACGTGGCAAAGGCCGTACACCGCACGTTACTGTGGGGAATCCTGGCCGTGATCACGGTGCAATGCGCATTCATCGTCTGGGAATTCTCGCACTACCGGTAGGGGCTTGCCTAGTCATGCCGCCACGGTTGAAACTGGCGTGCCGTGGACGACTCCGACGACATGCTGGTAGCGCGCATGCGACGCAGCGACCTTGGCGCGCTTGATGCCATCGTGGCGGCGCACCAGGACGCGCTTGTGCGCATCACGCGGGTCGTTACCGGCGACGATGCCCGCGCCCACGATGCTGCGCAGGAAGCCTTCGTCCGACTGTGGCGCAACCCGGAAGCATTTGTCGGGGGTTCACTACGCGCATGGTTGATCACCGTGGCGCGCAATGTTGCCTTGAACGAGATACGGGCCACGCGGCGACGCACGGCGCGGCACGACAAGTCCGAAATGCGCCCGCCCTCTGACCCCGCACTGAAGGTCGCGGGTGCCGACAGGCTGGCGCAGGTGCGGATGTTTCTGGACACGTTGCCTGAACAGGAACGCACGGCTCTGACCCTGTTCGCCGTCGAAGGCATGGCGCAAGCCGAGATTGCGCTGGCTTTGGGCACAAGCGAGGGGGCGGTCAAGCAGGCCATTTTGAGCGCCCGCAAGAAAATCAGGGACAGGTTCGACGAATCTTCCTGACCTGGATGCCGCGGATGGGGTTATCACTATGGAAGGCACAGCCTTCGAGGAATCATGCCGGGACACGATCCAGTAGACGACCTTGTACGCCGCAGCATCGGGCAGGCCCCGGGTGCCCCCGCAGGCTTCGGTGCCCGCGTGCGTATGCGCGCGCAAGGCGAGATGGCTGCCCGGCGCCGCGCGCGCGTTGCGTGGCTGCGGGCCGGCGTGTCGGTGGCTGCCGCAGCGCTGCTGGTGGCGTTCATCCTGCTGTACGTCGACTTCACCCCGCCTGCCAACCCGGACACCGCCCAAGGCAACGAAGCCGCGCCCTCACAGGCCGGAACCCCGACGCCCGAAGGCAAACGCAAACCGGGGCCGGAAGCGCCTGCCCCGAAGGAGCCCGCCCCGGCAGCCAATGACCCCCTGCCGCGCGCGCCCGGCAATGACGGCCCGAAGCCGCAGCCCGAGCGCGAGCCCGAACCGAAGCCCCAACCCGAGCCCGCGCCGAAACCGGAAGACACGGTCGAGACACCCAAGCCAGAGCCCAAGCCCGAGCCGGGCCCGACCGAGGCGCCGCCGGCACCCGAACGCGTGCTGATTGCGACGGTGCCCGACAACGTCAAGCTGCGTCTGTTTGAGAACGCCCAGTGGCGCGACGCCAAGGCCGGCGACCCGATTGTCGCGGGCACACGCATGCAGGCGCGGCGCGGCAACATTGACCTGTTGCTGAGCGGTGGCGAACAGATCAGGTTCGACGGCGAGATCACGCTTGGAGTGCACGAAGGCGCATTGCTGGCTGAGTTGCACAACGACGGATTGTACGCCGACAACCTTGGCTTCGAGCGCGAGTTGCTTGTTCGCGGCGAGGGCCTTGAGTCCCGCCTTGCAGCGGGCACGGCACTGTTTTCTGTAAGCAGCGGCGCGCTGACCGCAACCTGCCTGGAAGGCCGCCTGACACTCGGCGGCGAAGTCGTCGAGCGACGCACTGAACGCAAAGCCACAAGCCGCGGGGTGCAGCGCGCCAGAGAATTTCAGGGCGACGCGCTGCTGAAAGCCATTCCGCCACGCGTGATTGCCCGTTACGACTTTGATGTGGCGCCCGCCGGTGGCTTGTACGGCGATGGTGAGCGCCTCGAGGGCGGCGCCGTAGTCATGGACCAGAAGCCGTACTACATCGGCTTCCGGCACAACGCGACGTTGGCGGTGCTGCCCGGCATGCGTGTGCGCTTTCGGTTCCGGTGCACGGGTGTCGAGCGCCTTGAGCTGGAGCAGTTTCTGGCAGACAACACCATGTTCAAGCACGTCTGGACACCACTCAAGGGCGGCGACTGGCAGGAAGTGGAACTTCGGCTGGCGGAGATTCCGGCACGCGACGATGCCGACAGGCGGCTTCAACCCGGCGAGGCGTTGCGCAACTTCAAACTGCACTTTGTCGGCAGCAAGCTGGAGATTGACTGGGTCGAGTTTGTTCGGGTGCAGGAGTAGCGGATCCGTGATTTTGTGCAACGCGCAGGGGTGGCAGCGAGTATGATGCGCACATCGGCGTCGGGCGGCGCGAATGTGAGGCAGTATGCTTGCGCCAGACACAGATCCGAAGCCGAACCAGCCCGACGAACCAGACCAACCGGAAGACGAAAAAGAGTCGGCCGACATCGGGATCGAGGACCTCGGCACGGGTCAGCATGCTCAGCCGCCTGACGAGGACCTTCAGGCTACGCGTTTTGA
Organism: Planctomycetota bacterium; assembly: GCA_020849795.1. Taxonomy (GTDB): domain Bacteria; phylum Planctomycetota; class UBA8742; order UBA2392; family UBA2392; genus JADJRK01. Next base: position 48,967 of record JADZFR010000003.1, read on the forward strand.
GGTTACCCACGTCGGCTTGCAGGAGGTCGACGCCCACGGCGAGGTTGCGTTTCACCGCATCGTGACCGCCGAGTTCCGCATTGGCCGCCACCCCGACAGCAACCTCTCCATCGGTAATGACGGCCGCGTGTCGCGCCACCACGCCACGATTCTGGCGACGCCGACGGGCTATGAGATTCGAGATGAAAAGAGCGCCAACGGCACGCGCGTCAGCGGTCGGCTGGTGACCGGGACGATGCCGCTGCAACACGGCGACAAGATTGTCATCGGCTCGAGGGAATTTACGTTCGTGCTGCACAAGTGATGCTGCGGGCTCAGCCAATCCGCTGGCTTCTGGTGCTTAGCACCAGCTTGTAGCGGCGGGCACGGTTCAGGCCGGGCAGGACCGCCAGCTCAACGGCAATCGCCGCGAGATAGCACACGATGGTTGCGGCGATCACAATGCGAAAACGCCCGTTGTCCATCGCGATCAGGTACCCCGCCACGAAGTTGGCGATCGTGAAGAAGATGTGGCGCGACGAATGCACCCACACCGCCACCGCGTTGCGGTCGCGGTCGTCGGCGACCTCCTGGGCAAACTGCTTGTAGATCGGGTCACTGTTGTTCATCAGTACCTGGCGCGCGATGAAAGCTGTCACGGCCGCCCACAGATAGTGCCCGAGCGCGAGTTCAATGAAGAACGGCAGGCTCAGCAGTTGCGCCACAATCATCACCTTGACCGGCCCGAAGCGCCGCACCAGCGGCGGTGTCGCCAGGTAGCCGACGACCAGCACCGCGAACATCGCCATGAAGATCGGCGCGATCTGCTGCGGTGTAAGGCCCCACTCGTTTTTGAAGTACACGTTGAAAAACGGGATCGTCAGTCCCGCGCCAAAGCCGATCATGATCTCCGGCAGGCCAAGCCAAAGCAGCTTCTTCTTGTCGTGAAACGTCAGAATCTGGCGCAACGACTTGCCTTTGCCGTCGGGTGCACCCTCTTTCACCAGTGCAATCGGCACCAGTGCCAGCAACACGAAACCCGCAGCCACAAGCAGCGTTGCGCGGTAGCCGAACAGTAGCGGCGGCACGGCTTCGCCCAGCAGTGTCGCGCCATCGCCGGCCAGCAGCGAGAACCACTGCTGCAGCAAACCGGACAGCAGGCTGCCGATGAATCCCGAAAGCGGCCAGCTCACGGCACTGAGCAACGCAAAGCCGAACACGCGTTCCTGCGCGCTGGTGTTGCGCATCAGGAAAGGGGCCCCCAGCGCCATGTTGAGGCTCATCGCCACGCCCGCAGCCAGTGCGGCGCCCTGGAACACCTGCAACGTGCCAAACAGGCCCTGCGCCGCAAACCCGCACGCGTTGGCGATGCAGATACAGGCGAGCATCGCCTTGGCGCGAAATCGGCTGATGATCACGATCGCGGGCAACGCAATCAGCAGGCCTCCCAGGCTGTTGAAGCCCTGCACGCTGGTGACCTGCTGGTCGGCCAAGCCCAGATCGACAAGATACTGGTTGCGCAGCACCATGAAGATCTGGCGCCCGATCCCCATCACCAGCGCCGCGCACAGGAACAGCCAGACGTTGCGTTTCAGCAGCCCGACGTTTCGCAAGTACTCGCGCAGGCCGTTCATGGCGCGGCCTCCAGCGCGGCCTCCAGCGCCGCTGCCTTGGCCACCGTTTCGTCCCACTCAGCTTCCGGCTCGCTGTCAGCCACAATGCCGCCGCCGACGTGGTAGCTGACGCGCCCCGGCTCACGCAGAAGGGTGCGGATCAGGATGTTGCTTTCCAGCCGAAAGTCGGGCGTGAGATAGAACAGGCTGCCCGTGTAAGGCCCGCGCCGCACGGGCTCAAGCTCGTGCAGAATCTCAAGGGCGCGCTTCTTGGGGGCGCCGCTGATGCTGCCGCCGGGAAATGTCGCGCGCAGCAGGGCAACCGGCGTGATGCCATCCTGCAGGCGCCCCCGCACGGTGGCTTCGAGGTGGTGCACGCTTGCGAAACTGTTGACGCGCAGCATGTGGGGCACCTTGACCGTGCCGGGCAGGCACACGCGCGAGAGGTCGTTGCGCTCAAGGTCAATGATCATGGTTAGCTCGGCGCGGTCCTTGGCGCTGGATTCGAGCTCAGCCTTCAAGCGCGCGTCTGTGTCGGCATCGTTGCCGCGCGGTCGTGTGCCCTTGATCGGGCGCGTCTCCACAAGCCCGTCGCACACCGACAAGAAGCGCTCGGGCGAACTGCTGAGGACAAAGCGGCCATCGCCGCAATCCAGGAATCCGCCAAACGGCGCGGCATTGCGGGTGCGCAACTGGCCATACAGGCCTACGGCGTCGCATTCGCCGTGGCGCACCACTTCGCGCGTGAGGTTAGCCTGGTAGATATCGCCCTCGCGAATATGGTGCTGGACGCGCGTTACGCCACGCAGGAACTCTTCGCGAGAGGTCGAGAGTTCGGGCGAACCAAGGCGCGTGGCGGCCGGAGGCGCGTCTTGGGCCAGCAATGCCTCGAGTGAAAGCGCCAGCTCTGCCACGTCGCCAAAGGCGCCGGGTGCGCCGCGCAGGTGGCGCAATTCGCACTTGCCGTTCGCGCTGTCGTGGGCCAGCGTCCAGGGATAGAAGCCGGCGAACAGGTCCGGAAACTGAGGGCCGGGCACCTTTGGCGGCGGAAGCGACTCAACGCTGCAGCGCAGGTCGAACCCCAGCAGGCCGGCCCACCCGCCATAAAAACCATAGACAGTGGCCGGTTCGCGCAGCGGGCACTCCTGACGCGTGAATGTTTCTACGCGTTCAAACACTGCCAGCGGGTCGCCCTCCAGCCGGGATGCCGACTTGCCGCGCACCCAGGTTGCAGTGTGCCCCGTGCACGAAAGAAGCATGGTCGGCCCGAACGAAAGAAAACTGCGCCGCGCAAGCTCGCCGGGCAACGCACTGTCAAACAGCACCGCATAGGGCCGGCGCAACAGCACGCTCAAGCAGCGCTGCCAGCCGCCGGGCGGATCAAAGGGCATGGTCTGGGGTGTCAGGGGCAGCATGGGCCGGAACCTAACAGATATCGCGGGCGACGTCAGGGCCGCTTGCGCAACCGCCCACAAGCCACCGGCGACCAATGAAATCGGCGACTGAAAACGTCGGCCAAATGACCCGGGGTATCGTATAGTAGATAGGTCTGCCCCCGGGGGGCGGCACAGGAGCGTGCCATGAACATGATTCGCCGCTGGTCATTCGTGCTGATACTGCTGGGCAGCGTGACATCTCTGTCTGTCGCCCAGGAAGGCGGCGGCGAGGGTGGCGATTCTGAGGCAACGGCGCAGCGCATCCTGAACAAGAACTACGTTACCGAAGACCTGAAAGAGTCCGTCAAGAAGGGCCTGGAGCGCCTTTCCGAGTTGCAGGATGCCAACGGCGCGTTCACCCGCGCCGGCGGCCAGAACGTCGCGATCGCCACCTCATCGCTGTGCGGGCTGGCGCTGCTGGCGTCGGGCAGCACGCCCGAGAAGGGGCCGTACGCCACGCACATTCGAAAGTGTATGGACTGGCTGCTCAGCACACAGGACCGCAACACCGGGTACTTCACCGGTGATAACGACGGCAGCCGCATCCATGGCCACGGGTACGCTACGCTGTTCCTGGCCCAGGCCTACGGCGCGCTGGAGGATGTAAAAGAAAAGAACCGCCTGAAAAAGTCACTTGAAGCTGCGGTTGAACGCATCAGCAAGGGCCAGACCCAGTTCGGCGGTTGGGGCTATGTGCCTGACGACCTGACCTGGGACGAAGGAAGCACCACCGTCTGCTGCATCCAGGCACTGCGCGCCGCCAGCGACGCCGGCCTGAAGGTTGAAAAGAAGACAATCCAGAACGCGATTAAGTACATGTACGACACCGCAGAGAAGCGCGTGTTTATCCACAACAAGGAAGAGCACACGGGCTACACGTTCAAGTACTCTCTGGCCAGCGGCTGGAACAGTGACAGCTACGCGTTGTGCGCGGCGGCCATCGCCACGCTGAACGGCATCGGCGTGTACGCCGAGGGCGCAACCTGGAACGAGCACGACATCGGCAAGGTCTACTACGGCGGACTGCGCTGGCTGCGCTTCAAGTTCGATGACTTCATCGGTCGCCGTAAAGCGGGCCAAGGTGCGCTGGACGTTTCACATTTCTACTACGCCCACTTTTATGCGGCGCAGGCGATGTGGATGGCGCCCGAAGAAGTCTATTTCGATGAGTACTTTCCCAAGATGCGCGAACTGCTGGTCGAAGAGCAGAAGCGCAACCCTGCCAACAACGGCGGCTGGCCGAGCCAGAGCTACGGCGAAGCCTACACCACGGCGTTTGCACTGCTGATTCTGCAGGTGCCGTACCAGTTGCTGCCCCTGTACACCCGCTAAAGCAGATACGTCGCGATCTGTTTGCGCATGGCCAGCACCGCCACGCCGCCAACTGCGACCAACGCGCCAACCACCGCCCGCGCCGTGATTTTCTGTTTGTAGACAATCGCCACGATCGGGATGACCAGCACCGGGCTGGTGCCGATGATCGTGGCCGCAACGGCGGTGTTGGTCCATGAGACCGCTGCAAGGCTCAGCGTCACGCCGACAAACGGGCCAAAGAACGCGCCGCCGGTGGTTTGCGCCAGGCCCTTGCGGTCCTTGAGTGTCTTCAGCGTCGCGCGAAATTTACCTGCTGCGATGCCGTAACCCACCAGCAGCACCATGCCGACCAGCATGCGCACAAAGGTGCCGTATAGCGGGCTGAGCGGTTTGACGTTGTCGCGGGTGACATGAAACAGCGTGTTCAGCAGACCCTCGGGGTGCTCCATACCCAGGCCAGCCTTGCTCAAGATCAGACCCGCAGCCTGCCCGATTGCACCCAGTATTCCCATGATAATGCCCAGCTTGACGTTGCCGACGATCTCGCCCGGCTGGCCACGTTCGAGCACGACCCACATCACGCCCGACAGTGTAACTACCATGCCGACGATGCCGACCCAGTCCAGAGTTTCCCCAAGCAACGGCACCATCAGCAGCGCCGTGAAGCCCGGCGCCAGGGCCATGATCAGCGAGCCCCGCCGGGCACCGATGATCTGCAACGAAAGAAACAGCGCCGCGTCACCCAGGGCCAGTCCGACCAGCCCCGACAGCGCCAGCAGCGCAAGCTGCGCCCAGGGCGCCATGGTAAACGCGCCGGTTACGAGACACGCCGCGCCCAGAAACAGGCACGCCTGCACAAGCCGAATCTGGTTGACGTGAAACTGGCCGATGCGCCGCGATGCTGCCGCGAAAAACAATGCTGACATCGCCCAGCAGAAGGCGGTGCCGATTGCAGCCGCAATGCCCTGTGCGTCCTGCGTGATGGCCAGCATGGGCGCGGAGCATCACTTGGGCATGCCGGACGTCAAGTGAGGCGCTTTTCGCCGGCGGGCTGGGCCACTGCCACGACATAACCGTCGTGGTCCAGGAAGTAGGCCGCGCGGTCGCCCCAGTCGCGCTGCGCAAGAGGCGAAGTGCACTCAGCGCCGGCCGCGAGCAAGCGGGCGGCGGCGGCTTTGACGTCGTCAACCAGCAGGTAGACCTCGCCGCGCGGGCAGCCGTCGGCGGGTCTGCGCGCGCCACGCTCTTCGCCCAGGAAGTGGCGGGTGTTGCCTTGCGGCATCAGGCCCAGGCACGCGCCGGCGTTGAGTTGGTACTCGACATACTGGGGCAAGTCGATGTTCTTGTAAAAGCCGAACGCCGCATCATAGAACGCAGCGGCCCGCGCCAGGTCCGCGACGTACAGAATGGTCAGTGAGAGTCCTGCTTCCATGCCGTCTCCGTGCTACTTCACGCCCAGCTCAATGCGCTTGAGTTCGCGGATTTCGTCGCGCAGCAGTGCTGCAGTCTCAAAGTCCAGGTTCTTGGCCGCTTCGAACATTTCCTTTTCGAGCTTGCTGATCATGCCGGGCACCTCGGAGCGGTCGACCACCCGCTGGACACCGACTGGTGGCTCATGCACTTCGGGGTAGCGGTCAGCCAGCTTCTTCTTGCGTCCCTCGAGCGCGCCGGCCTTCTCGGCCGCCTGCAAAGCGCGGCGAGTGGCGAAGTTGCGGCCGGTCTCGGTTGCGCGCTCACCGCTACCGCGCCCGGGGTCTTTCAGCGCGCCGGGCTTCTTGCGCTTGCCCTTCTGGCCCGGCCACTCGTAGTGCGTGTACGTCTCTTCTTCTTTGTCGACGGTGACGTAATCGGCTTCGAAGATGCTGGCCAGCACGTCGTCGATGGCGCTGATGATCGTGCGCGGCGTGATGTTGTGCTGCTGGTTGTAGGCCTCCTGCAGGCGCCGGCGACGGTTGGTTTCGTCGATGGCGGTCAACATGCTCTGCGTGGTCTTGTCGCCGTACATCACGACTCGCCCGTGCACGTTGCGCGCGGCGCGACCTACCATCTGGATTAGCGAGTTGTGGCTGCGCAGGTAGCCTTCGCGGTCGGCATCGAGAATTGCCAGCAGGCTGACCTCGGGCAGGTCCAGCCCCTCGCGCAGCAGGTTGATGCCGACCAGCACGTCAAATTCTCCCTTGCGCAAGTCGCGCAGAATCTCGGTGCGCTCGATGGTGTCAATGTCGGCGTGCAGATAGCGCACCTTGAAGTCCAGGTCGGCCAGGTACGCCGCCAGATCCTCGGCCATGCGCTTGGTCAGGCAGCACACCAGCGCGCGTTCGTTGCGGGCAAGCACAATCCGCAACTCGCCGATCAAGTCGTCGACCTGGCCCTTGGCCGGCTTGACCTCAATCGGCGGGTCAATCAAGCCGGTGGGGCGCACGATCTGCTCGGCGACGTGGCCGAGCGACTTCTCAAGCTCGTAGTTGCCGGGAGTGGCGCTGACGTAAAGCGTCTGGCGCTTGATGGCGGAGAATTCCTCAAACTTCAGGGGCCGGTTGTCGATCGCGCTCGGCAGCCGGAACCCGAACTCAACCAGGATTTCCTTGCGCGCGCGGTCGCCCTTGTACATGCCGCCGATCTGGGGCACCGTCACGTGGCTTTCATCCAGCATCAGCAGCGCGTTCTGGGGCAGGTAGTCCAGCAGGCAGGGTGGCGGGCTGCCCGCGGCGCGATGCTCAAAGTGGCGCGAGTAGTTCTCGATGCCCTTGCAGGCGCCGACTTCGCGAATCAGCTCCAGGTCGTACTTCGTGCGCTGCTCAATACGTTGGGCCTCAAGCAGCTTGCCCCTGGTTTTGAAGTACTCGACCTGCTGCGCCAGTTCGGCTTCGATGTTCTCGAGCGCCAGGTCGAGCTTGCTTTGCGGCGTCACGTAGTGCGTGGCGGGGTAGATCGTGACCTTCTCGAGCTGGCCCAGCACTTCTCCGGTCAGCGGGTCAATCTCCCAGATCGATTCCAGGTCGTCGCCGAAGAACTCAAGGCGGATCACCTTGTCTTCTTCATAGATCGGAAAGACGTCCAGCACGTCGCCGCGCACGCGGTAGGTGCCGCGCTGCAGGTCGAAGTCGTTGCGGCTGTACTGGATGTCCACCAGCTTCTTGACGGCCTTCTTGCGCGAGAGCGGCACGCCCTTTTCTGCGTAAAGCAACGCGCCCTGGTAAGCCTCGGGCGAGCCCAGGCCGTAGATGCACGAGACGCTGGCGACAATGATGACGTCGCGGCGGTCAAGCAGGCTGCGTGTGGCGCTGTGGCGCAGGCGGTCAATGCGCTCGTTCTGGGCGCTGTCTTTTTCAATGAATGTGTCGGTCTGCGGGACGTAGGCTTCGGGCTGGTAGTAGTCGTAGTAGCTGACGAAGTACTCGACCGCGTTTTCAGGAAACAACTTCTTGAACTCGCTGAATAGCTGGGCAGCCAGCGTCTTGTTGGGCGCCATGATCAGCGCGGGCCGATTCAGTTGTTCGATCACCTTGGCCATCGTGAAGGTCTTGCCGCTGCCGGTCACGCCCAGCAGCGTCTGGAACTGCGCCCCCGTTTCAAAGCCGCGGCACAGCGCCGCAATCGCCTGCGGCTGGTCGCCGGATGGCTGGTTGGGCGAAACAAGTTTGAACGGTTTGTCGGGCATCGCGGCAGCATAACAACGCTTGCGACAGGGGTGAGACAGGGCACCCGGGGCTTTGCCGATATGCACTGACGAATTCCCCCGAACTTACGTTCGGGGCTGGCGGCGCATCGCAGCTCGCTACAATGCCCGCTATGAAACGACTGCTGCTGATTGTGTTTGCGCTGTGCCTTTCGTCGGTGACGGTGGTCGCCAAAGAGGACGAGGTCATCACCATCGACGTGGCCAACGCCGGCAAGTTCGCCACCGCGCCGCGCGGGTTTTCGTACGAGGTCAGGCTCGCCGGCGATTGCGCTGTGCGCGGGCCCGATGGCAAAGACGTGCCAAGCTCGTATGACAGCAAAGCCGGCAAGATGCGTTTTCTGGCCCCGGTGCCCGCCGGCGGAGGCAAGTTCACGATTCACCCCGGCGTGAAGTCCAAGGCCAAGCTGCCCGCCTGGAAGAAGGGCAAGACCGGCAACGAGGTGCGCGAGATCGACTTCGGCGGGTTGAAGGTCAAGCGCGCCAACGCGCAGCTCGAAAGCGACGTATTGAAGCTCAAACTGGACCCCGAGGCCGAGATTCACGGGCGCCTCGAAATCACGGCGCTGAAGGGGAGCTACAAACTGGAACTCAGCCCGCTGGGCCAGATTTACGGCTGTATTGACGACTTGAAGCACCTGGCGGGCGCAAGGGCCGACGAAAACAGCGCTACCGGCCAGCCGGACAACGAGCAGTTGTTCGCGATTTTCGCCGTGCCCGAAAAGGCCACGATCATTGAGCCCAACCCGTTCCAGCGCAGGCTGCGCGTGGATTGCGTTGACTTCGCGCGCAAGAACAACAAAGAGCTGCTCGACCTGTACGACGAGTACGCCTACGAAGTGACGCTGACGTGGGGCAGCCCCGTGGTCACAATCCAGTGCTTTCGCAAGCAGACGAAAGAATACTACAACCACAACGGCGTGAACCTGAACGAGTTTTACATCGACGGTTTTCCCGTGCAGTTGCAACTGCCATCGCAGGATGAGCCCAAGGACGAAAGCACCACCGGGCCGGGCACGATTCTGAACATCAAGTTCGAGGATTTCCTGCTGGTCGGCAACAAGGGCAGCACGACCATCATCCACCAGCCGGACTTCAAGAAACTGGGCATCGAGGGCCCGTGCCTGATCGCCAAAGACGACCGCATCATGACCGTGATCAGCCAGACCTGGCACCAGGGCTGGCGCGCCTACCGCATCAAGGCGGGCGACTGCAACGACACCATGAACCTGGTGTGCGACCTCAAGGGCGAAAAGAAATTCGCCGACTGGATCACAGAACTCAAGCCGGCCGAATAATCAAGCGTGGGCCAGCGCAAGGTGCTCGGGCGCTTTGAACTTGCCGGGCTCGGTGGCGGTCTGGCACTTGTGATGCTTGATGTGGTATTCGAACTCGTCGCGGAACTTGGCGACGTAGCTCTGCACCGGCATTACAAGGCTGTCAGCCAAAAAGCAGATGGTGCGGCCCTTGATCATCACGCACACCTCGTTCAGCAGGTCGGCGTCGCCTTCTTTGCCGTGGCCGAACTCGAGGCGGTGGCACAGCTTTTCCAGCCAGCCCAGACCCTCGCGGCAGGGCGTGCACTGGCCACAGCTTTCGTGGTGATAGAAGCGCGCGAGGTTCAGCAGTGCGTTCACGATGCACGTCTCGTCATTGAAGACAATCATGCCCGCACTGCCCAGAAAGCTGCCCGCGGCGCGAATGCTGTCAAAGTCGGCGGGCGTGTCGATCTGGTCGGGCGTCATGATCGGCATGCTGCTGCCGCCGGGAATGATGCCCTTGATGTTGCCAACGGGGCCGCCGGCGTAGTCGTAAATGATCTCGCGCAACGTGGTACCGAGAGCCACTTCGTACAAACCCGGCTTCTTCACATGCCCGCTGACGCAGAACAGTTTTGGGCCCGGCCCACTTTCGGGGCCGATCTTTTTGAACCAGTCGGCGCCGTGGGCCACGATGTGCATCACGCAGGCGATGGTCTCGACGTTGTTGATGATCGTCGGGTAGCGGAAGTAGCCTTCCACGGCTGGAAATGGCGGCTTGATTTTGGGGTACGCGCGCTGGCCTTCGGCGGCCGACAGCAGGCCGGTTTCTTCGCCGCAGATATAGGCGCCGGCGCCGCCAATCACCGTGATATCAAGCGCGAACTTGCCCAGCCCCAGCACGTTCTGGCCCAGGATGCCGGCTTTGTAGCATTCGTCGATGGCGGCTTGCATGCGCTTGATTTCGCGCACGAACTCGCCGCGCACAAAGATGTAGGCGTGATGGCTCTGGATCGCCCAGCAGGCGCAGATCATGGACTCGATCAGGCTGTGCGGGTCATAGGCCATGATCGCGCGGTCTTTGAACGTGCCGGGCTCAGACTCGTCGGCGTTGACCGCCAGGTAGCGCGGCTTGCCGTTTTCAGGCAGGAACGACCACTTCACACCGGCTGGAAAGCCTGCGCCGCCGCGGCCGCGCAGGTTGCTCTTTTTGACTTCGTCGACCAGCGCCTTGGGCTGAAAGCTGTTGATTGCCTTCTTGGCGGTCTCGTAACCGTAGTGCCCGCCGCGCGAGCGATAGTGCTGGAGCGTCCACGAGTTGGGCTCGTTGAAGTACTTGCTGAGGATGGGTTCAAACTTGGCCATGGCTGTGCCTTCTGGTTGATCGCGGGCACGTTACCACGGCGGACAGGCCGTTCAACCTATTCGGCAGTCTCGGCGGGCATGTCCGGCAGCGGCGGCACGCCGGCCTTGCTGCAGGCCGTGCGCATCGTCTCAATCACTTGAGCCAACAAGCCGGCGGATCCTCGCTCTCGCAGTTGTGCCATCGCGCGCCGCCAGGTTTCCTTGCCAGCCTCACCACGTGAGCGTACCCAATGGCAGATGCCTGCATGGCACAGGATTTCAGGCGCGTTGCGCAATTCACCGATGCGGTCTACCAGTGCTGCCGCATGGGCGAAACGCGGCTCGGCCAAGTCCGCGCGGCCAGTGAGCAGGTACAGAATCCCCAGCTTGTTGCTCGATGCAGCCTCCGGGCCCAGGGCAAGGCATTCGTGGTGCACAGCCACCGCTTGCAGCAGCAGTTGCTCCGCCTTGAGCGCATCGCCTGTCCGGAGGTGGAGCAAGCCCAGGTTGGCCAGCCCGTCACCCTCGAATCGACGCGCCCCCATCTCGCGATTCACGGTCAATGCCTGCTCAAGTGCCTGCCGCGCCTCCTCGAGTCTGCGGGTCTTCAGGTACAGCTCGCCGAGATAGCCGCGCGTCACGCCTTCCATGCGGCGGTCCCGGATTCGCTGCGCCCTAGTCAGGGCCGAGCGCAACGTCTGCTCTGCCGCTTCGAATTGGCCTCGTTCCATCTGGATCAGGCCCAGCGTGGCGTGCCCGAAGACGAACGCATTCGGCATGCTGACCTCGTTCAGCACGGCCAGCGACTCCCGGATTGTCGCTTCCGCCCGGTCAAGCCGCCCCGTGGACTGGTAAAGCACGGCGAGGTTGGAGTTGCTGGATACCTGCAATCTCTGCAAGCCCAGTTGACGCGCAAGGGCCCCGGCAATGGCGTAGGTTTCTTCAGCCCGGGCATACTCTCCCCGAGCGCCATGGATGTCCGCGAGCGCGGCAAGGGCTGCTGCCTCCACGCGACGATTTCCTGTGGCGCGCAGAATTTCAAGGGCTTGCTGGCAGGCGGCTTCGGCCTTGTCCGGGTGCCCTGTCATTCGGTAGGCCTGGGCCACCCCAAGCAGAGACGTGCCTTCGCCGTCTTTGTCGCCGCACTCATGGAGCACCCGGGCCGACTCGACACTTACCTGCAGTGCGTCCTGCAGCTCACCGACGCGCAGGTGACTCGCGCCGATGCTGCCCAGTACCTGTCCTTCACCGCGGCGGTTGCCGGCATGGCGATGCATCTCCAGCGCCTGACTCATGGTCTCCTTTGCCTGCTCCAGGCGTCCGGTCTGGTCGTACACCAGTCCCAGGTTCGATCGCACCAGCGCTTCATGCCAGAGACTGCCGGCCTTGACTTGCGCCTCCAGGGCTTCGTTCAGCAGCGGCTCGGCCTCGCCCAGACGGCCAACCTGTGCCAGCAAAATGGCAGCGCGCCGCAGTGCCTCTCCGCGGGCCACGCCGACAAGGTCCTGGGCAAGTGTTCTCCATAACTGTACGGCCTGGTCCACGACGAAAGCGCGCGAGCAGTATTCCGCCGCGCGGTGCAGGTAGAGTCTTTGAACAGACCTCAGTTCGTGCATATTCGCACCGGATTCCTCCAGCGCGAACGTCAGGTGCGTCAGCAGCTCGGCTGCAACGGAATCTGCCGGGTGTGACGGCATGGATACCGCGTCGCGCGCATCCAGCGCCGGCGGCTGCGGTGCGCGGCCGCCGAATGCCTGCTCGATCAACTGGAATGCGAGGCGGTGCAGCCGCGCGCGATCTCCGCGGGTCTGCAACTGGTACGCGGCATCGCGCAGCAGCGCATGGCGAAACAGGTAGGCGGTTTCCGCGCTGGTCACTCGGCGCCTCCATCCAGCGGTGGAAATCCGGCCGCAAGGCAGGCCTCGCGCATGCGCGCGATCTTGTTCTGCAGTAACTGCCGGCCGCCGGGTGGGGACAGCAGGTGCACTCCGTTCTTCCACGCCTCGCGCGCCGCAGTCTCGCGCCCGCCCAGCAGCGCAAAGATTGCCGTGTCGCAAAGCAATTCACCCTGCGTGAACACGCTGCCGACTTCGGTGGCGAGGGCGAGTGCGCGCGACAGCGAACTCTCAGCCTCGTCCCGTCGTCCGTTGCGCCAGTGCAACTGCGCCAAGCCCGCAAGTGCGATGGACTCAGAGCGGCGATTGCCGACTTCGCGGTGCACTGCCAGCGCCTGCGTGAACAGATCCTCGGCTTCCGTCGTGCGCCCCGTTTCCAGGCACACGCTTGCCAGGTTGTACAGCGTCACACCCTCAAAACGCCTGGACCGGGTTTCGCGCGCGACCTGCAGCGCCTCGCGGTACATTTGCTCGGCTTCCGCACTTCGGCCCGTCGCGTTGTACAGCCCCGCAATATTCGCAAGCGAGATTGCCTCCTGTGCCCGGTGCCCGGTCTGCCGCAGCAGAGCCAGGGATTCAACGTGCAGCTGCTCGGCCTTGGCCAGGTTGCCCGCCTGCTCGTGTGCGATCGCAAGGTTGCCCAGCACGGTAGCCTGGTACAGGCGGTCCCCTGTCTCGCGGTGGGTCGCCAGCGCCGCCTGCAGGTACTGCACTTCCAGTTCCGTCCGGGCCGTGTCGCCGAACACGCGGGCCAGGCTGCTGGTGATGTAGCCTTCAATGCGCCGATTTCCGGCTTCACGGGCCAACTGCAGCGCTTGGCGGAACAGGCGCTCGGCCGCTTCGGCGTTTCCCATGTCGTGCGCGTTGGCGCCTCCAATGGCCAGGGCAAGCGCCTGGCCGCCTCGGTCGCCTGCTTCGCGCACGCGCGCGATCACTTCGTTGTTGAGCTTGTCCGACTGCTCAATGCGACCGGTCTCGCGATAGACCGCGACCAGGTTGCCAAGCGCGCGCGTCTCGCCGGCGTGGTTGCCCAGTTCGCGCCACACGGCCAACGCCTCGCGGTTCAGCTTCTCCGCATCTTCCATGCGGCCGCGGGAACGGTGGACGTTTGCCAGGTTTCCCAGCGCATCAGCCAGCGTGCCGCGTTCTCCGCAGCCGCGCAGCAACGCAACTGCGCGCTCGCCGGCTTCCTCGGCCTGCGCGACGCGACCCAGGTGCAACAGGATTGTGCACGCGTCACTGTTCGCCGCGCCCTCGCCACGGCTGTCCGATGCCTCGCGCCCCGACTGCTCGGCCAGCGCCAGTGCAGCTTCCAGCCGCCCGCTATCACGCGCAACTGCCGCCTGGCGCAGCAGTGCCTGCGCTCGGCGCGGGCCCGCCAGCCGACTGGCGAGATCGCCCCACATGCGCATGGCTGTGTCATTCCGAAACTGCCGCTGCGCGACTTCGGCAGCGCGCCGGAGGTACCGCAGCAAAGCGGTTTGCAGCGGATGGTCTGACTGACCTGCCAGAGACTCGGCAGCGTGGCGCGCCAGTTCTTCCGCTGCCGCATCGGTGGGGTGGCTTTGCCACGGGTCGCGCGGGCCCCATTGCCACGCGGGCTCCGGCGCCGGGCCGCCGAACAGCTGCTCAATCAAATGAAATGCCAACTCATGCAGGCGGGTCCGGTCGGACGGCACGTGCAGTTCGTATGCAGCGTCGCGCATCAGCGCGTGGCGGAACACGTAGGCGGCCTCTGCGTCCATGGCGCGATTGTAAGTTGCGCGCGCCTAGTCGTCGAAGTCCGACCACACTCTCGAGTCGCGGTCGACTTCGGTGTCGTAGACGTCCCATTCGCCGGTGTCGTCGTCCACCTCGGGTACCATCTTGCGCCACCGCGACAGCACAAACCACACCAGCGGCAGTACCCCGCCCACCAGGAACACTGTTCCACCGATCGAGCGCAGATAAATCAGCCGCGACCAGAAGGTGCCCGTTACCACTTCCTGCGTCCGCGCCTTCCACAGGCCTTCCTCGAGCACGACCAGCACCTGGTGCATGCCCAGCGGAAACAGCGCCAGCACCATCATCATGACCAGCCCGATCTGCAGCGACCAGAACACCACCCGGATCAGCCCTGCGTTCCAGGCCGAGCGCCGGAACAGGTGCTGACAGCAGAACAGCATGCCCGCGATTGCAACGTTGCCCTTCACGCCGAACATTGCTGCGTGCGCGTGGTTGCCGGTCAGCCAGGTGCCGTGCTCGTAGTAGTTCACGATCGGCAGGTTGATCATTGAGCCGAACACGCCCGCGCCGAAGATGTTCCAGAAGTTCACGGCCAGAATAAACAGCCACACGCCGTCCATGACCACCACCTGCCGGCCCTCGACGGCAAAGGCGTCGGCGCGTTTGAGCTCAAGACGGGTGCGCCAGGCGTCCAGCGTCAGCAGCAGCAGCGGCAGCACCTGCAGTGTCGAGAACACCGAGCCCAGCGCGATGATCGGTGTCGGCTTGGCAATCCAGTAAAAGTTGTGCGAGATGCCCACCAGCGCCGTAAGCAGGAACAGCATCACTGCCAGGAAGATCACGCGCTCGGCCATCGCGCGGCGGATCACGCCCATCTGCACCAGCATGTAGCCCACCACCACGGTGGTGAACACCTCAAAGGTCGCCTCGACCCACATGTGCACGACCATCCAGCGCCAGAAGTCAGAAATCGCGAAATTGGTCTGCGGCCGCACCAGCAAACCGAAGAACAAAAACGCGACCATGATGCTGCTGCCATACAGCAGCCATGACGGCACCGACCAGATGTTGCTGCGGTTCAGCCACGGGCGCACGGAGCGGTAAATGATCACGATCCAGAGCACAAAGGCGCCCAGCATCATGATCTGCCACAGGCGACCGAGTTCCATGAACTCCCAGCCCTGACTGCCAAGCCAGTAGGCCAGTTGTTCGTTCAGGTAGCCTTTGGGGCCCAGATAGATGCCGAACAGTACGCCCGCACCCACCAGAATGCCCAGCCAGAACAGCAGGTTGATCAGCGCGCGCTGGCCTCGCGGCACTTTTGAGAGATCGGCCAGGAAGAAAATGGTGTAGCCGATCCAGCAGATGAAGAACCAGAAGATCTGAAGGATCACGTGCCAGCTGCGTACCACCGTGATCGGCAGAATCTGCGCGATGTCGAGGCCCAACAGGCGGTCGGAGCGCACGAAGTCGTTGGCGCTCAACACTCCCGCCAGCACCTGCACCAGGAACACGATCATCGCAAAGGCAAAGAACTTGTAGACCAGTCGCTGGGTGGGTCGCACGTGCGCGGCGCCGGATTCAAGGTCGGCCGTGGTCAGGGCGGGGGTTGTTCCGGCTTCGAAGGGGTCGCCGATGTTGCGCAACTGGCCGTAGACGTACAGCACCGCGCCGATGCCAAGGAACAGCGCAAGGATGGATAGAATGCTCCACAGGATCGTCGCCTGGGTGGGGGAGTTGCCGACGGCCGGGTCGTAGGGCCAGTTGTGGGTGTAGCTGTAGTCTTCGCCGGGGCGCTGGGCTGCGGCCACCCAGCCGCCCCAGTAGAAGTAGGCGGTCAGGGTGCGGATGTCATCCGGGTCCGAGATGTAGTTGGTGGGGTGCAGCGCTTCGGGGTATTCGGGGTCCGTGAACACGCGTGTGTAGTGGGTGACCAGCTCGGTATAGGCCTGCGCCTGGGCATCGGTGATCGTGATGCGTCCGGAGTCCTCGTCCCAGCCGTTCTGGCGCAGTTCGCGCTTCACGCGGGCGGCGATGGCATCGCGGTCGGCCTGCGTGAGTTCGCCTTCAGCAGTTTTCGCGGCCTCGTAGTAAGCGGTCATGCTGACCGCCGTATGGTGCAGCGCCTCGGCGGTAAAGTCCGGCCCGCGCTCTGCGCCGTCGCCCCAGAACGAGCCGTAGCTCATGAGTGCGCGCAGATGGAAGACTTCCTTGCCGCGGTTGATGTCTTCGACTGTGAAGACGGTCTTGCCTTCAGGCGTGACGAAGTCGGCAATGGGGGGCGCGCCCTTGTAGGTTTCCAGGCCCAGGTAGCCGACGCCGATGATGCTGACGGCGGCCACGAACAGAATGTGAATGGGCCAGTACTTCTTCTGTACCAGCACCTTTGAGAAGCCGATGGCCTTGACAGCGCGCGCCGCGCGCCCGGAAGGCAGTTCCGGTCTCGAACCTGCGGCCATGACGGCCTCCGTGGGCATGATCCTGCGGCGGCCAGTATAAGCAGATAAACAGCTCCAGTAATCTAAAAAACCTCCGCAAAGCAAAGCAGTGAAAGAGCGCCGGGATGCAGGAATCCTTGCGTCAATCAGGACATGCGCACCCGGTGGCTGCGGAAGACCGGTCGATCCGGGGCTGACCCCACGTCGTGCAACTGCCCCCGATCACCAGGCATCTGCATCGAATAGGCCGCATCGCACGCTGGAACAGATAGGCGGATTCACCGGACGCGGACGTGCCTATCTGATTCAGTGGTCTTGACTTATGTCTCAACGCAATTGCTGAGGCTGATTAGTTTGTGCATCGGCTGAGTGTTGGTAAACTACTTGCGGTCCGTAGTTTGACCTTCGGGTCAGCGGGCCGCGCTCCACGAGGCAACATGTTGGACCTTTCAGGTCCACTACGCCCGCGCGGTCCCCTGCGGTTTATAGATACGTCGAACTTTATGGATGCCTAACGGCCCCAAAGGCCGAATGCAGTAAAGCACCGCGAATGAGCTGCACCCGACCAATTCGTCGGCACGCACAGGTTGCCCAGCTTTCCAGGGCCACCGCGTTCGGCAGTTTGACAGCCGGTCCGCAAGACTGTCTGGAGCCACCTGGTTCGCCGGGTGGGGTGCCTGCATAGTTGCACCGTAAATCGACGTACCTCGCCCGCCCCGAATTGGGCGGAATCGCCCCGCATGGGGCACGGAGACACGTCATGTTTCTTGCCGAAACCGGCA
Source organism: Planctomycetota bacterium (assembly GCA_020849795.1). Lineage (GTDB taxonomy): Bacteria > Planctomycetota > UBA8742 > UBA2392 > UBA2392 > JADJRK01. Next base: position 66,431 of record JADZFR010000003.1, read on the forward strand.
CGCTGCTGCTTGGACTGGCGATCGGAGTGATCGTCGGCGGCGGCGCGATTGCCGGTGCTGTTTTCATGTTGATGAAGGGGAAAGTGGATGCCGCCCAGAAACTCTCAACGGGCGACGCAGAACGCATCAAGGAGGACGCAAAGAAAGAAGCCGAGAACATCATGACCACGGCCCGCCTCGAGGCCAAGAGCGAGGCCCTGAAGCACCGCGAGAAGATCGAACAAGAACTCGAGAAAGATCGCCAGGAAGTCAAAGAACTCGAGAAACGCATCGCCAAGCGCGAAGAAAGCATCGAGCAGAAGTTCGAGCTGCTGGACAAGAAGGCCGACCAGCTTGAGAGCCGCCAGAAAGAAATTGAGGCGGCAAAAGAGCGCGCAGCAGCACTTGAAGCCGAGCGCACCACCGCGCTCGAGGAGACCCGCGCCAAGTTGTCCGAAATCGCCGAGATGACCACCGACGAAGCCCGCCGTGAATTGTTGACGCGGCTTGACGCAGAGCTGGTCGCCGAAAAGGCCGAGCGCATCAAGCACATGCTGGAAAAGACGGAAGAAGAGATCGACGAAAAGGCCAAGTGGACGGTCAGCCAGGCCATTTGCCGCCTTGCCAGCGAACACACCGGCGAAACCACGACCAGTACGGTCGAAATTCCGAGCGACGAGGTGAAAGGCCGCATCATCGGTCGCGAAGGCCGCAACATCCGCCACTTCGAGAAGGTCACCGGCGTAGACGTGATCGTGGACGACACGCCGGGGTTGGTGGTCGTAAGTTGCTTTGACTCGGTGCGCCGCGAAATCGCGCGCCGCACACTGGAAAAGCTGATCCAGGACGGGCGCATTCACCCCGCCCGCATCGAAGAACTGCACGTCATGTGCAGCGCCGAAGTGGACAAAGAGATAGTCGAAGCCGGCAAGCAGATCCAGTTCGACGCCGACGTTCACAACATCAACCCCAAGGCGCAGCGCCTGCTGGGTCGCCTCAAGTTCCGCAGCAGTTACGGCCAGAACAACTACAAGCACAGCGTCGAGGTTGCCCACCTGTGCGGCATGATGGCTGCCGAGCTGGGCCTGGATGTGAAGCTGGCACGCCGTTGCGGGCTGATGCACGACATCGGCAAGGCGATTGACCATGAAAAAGAAGGCGGCCACCCGCTGGTCGGCAAAGAGTTCCTGATCAGCATTGGCGAGCGGCCCGAGGTGATTGAAGCCGCCGGCGGCCACCACGACCAGCCGATGCACCACAAGTATCCGTATGTCAGCCTGGCGGCGGCGGGCGACGCGATCAGTGCTTCAAGGCCGGGCGCCAGGCGCGAAAGCATGGAGCGCTACGTGCAGCGGCTCACGGCGCTGGAAGCGGTTGCCAAGAGCTTCGAGGGCGTAAGCGAAGCCTTTGCCGTGCAAGCCGGCCGCGAGTTGCGCGTGCTGGTGAACAGTTCCAAGGTCACCGATGAGCAAGCCCTGCTGATCTGCCGCCAGATGGCAGAGAAGATTGAGGACGAGCTGACATACCCGGGCGAGATCAAGGTAACCCTGATGCGCGAAACCCGAGTCACCGAGTACGCAAGGTAGTCAGGGCCCAACGCGCAAGCGCTGGAGCAACCATCCAAACGCGCCGCCCCGTGCGGCGCGTTTGCTTGCCCGTTTCTTCTTGATGGCTGGAACACGATGGTGTAAACAGTCGTTCGATATAGAACGAGTTTGAGAATTCGAGAACAGGAGACTGACATGGCAGACAGGACAATTCTGATTACAGGCGCGACCGGCCAGCAGGGCGGCGCTGTCGCACAGGCACTTCTTGGCAAGGGTTTCAAGCTGCGCGGCTTGACGCGCAAGCCCGATAGCGACAAGGCAAAGGCCCTTGCTTCCAAGGGCGTCGAGATCGTACAGGGTGACCTGAATGAAGAGGCGTCACTCAAGCGGGCACTCAAAGGAGCCTGGGGCGTGTTTGCCGTCCAGAACACCTGGGAAGCCGGCGTCGAAGGCGAAGAGGTGCAGGGCAAGCGCATCGCCAAGCTGGCTCGCGAAGCCGGGGTGCAACACTACGTCTACGCGTCTGTGGGCAGCGCCGAGCGCGACACGGGCATCCCACACTTTGACAACAAGTGGCGCGTTGAAGAAACTGTGCGCGGGCTGGACTTCCCAAGCCACGTGATCCTTCGCCCCGTCTTCTTCATGGAGAATCTGCCTTCGCCCTGGTTCCTGAACGGCGACAACCTGGGCACCGCCATGAAGCCCGAAACCAGGCTGCAAATGGTCGCGGTCGCAGACATCGGCCGTGTGGGCGCACGCGCGTTTACAGATGCAGAGAAGCTGAATCGCCACGAAATCGAGATCGCGGGCGATGCCGCCACGATGCCCGAGGCCGCGGCGCTGCTGAGCAAGCACCTGGGCCGTACGATCAACTTCGTGCAGTACCCGATTGAGGCTGTCCGCGCCAACAGCGAAGATTTTGCGCTGATGCTCCAGTGGTTCGACAAGGTCGGCTATAACGCCGACATCGCCAAGCTCGACGGGGAATTTGGAAAAATGACCCGCCTTGAAAGCTGGGCCGCAAGCAATCTCAAGAAGTAGGTCAAAAAGCCCCGGGGCGTAAGCCCGGGGCTGACAGTGGACTCCCAAGGGCCCCGGGCTAGTCTCGGGGCTCTTTGTCCATGGAGCCGCCATGCCCACCATTTTCAGCAAGATCGTTGTTGGCGAAATCCCGTGCCACAAAGTGTGGGAAGACGACAAGCACCTCGCGTTTCTTGACATCAACCCGTGGTGCTACGGGCACACGATTGTCATCCCCAAAGCCGAGCACAGCTACTTGTTCGACATGCCGCCGGCTGAGTATGCGGCTTTGCACGCCGCGGCCCAGGGCGTTGCCCGGCTGTTGAAAGCCAAGCTGCAATGCGCCCGGGTGTGCAGCATGGTGGTCGGTTACGAAGTGCCGCACGTGCACATCCACCTGTTTCCGAGCAATGCGATCAAAGATTTTCTGCCTCACGGCGTCACGCCGATGGCCAACAAACCGGACTTTGCAGAGATTCTTGCCAGGCTGCGCCAGAGCAGCGACGTGCTGGGCAAGTTCTGTGAGGCATTCAACGCACGCGACATGGCGGCCCTGCGAGCACTCTACGAGCCGGACGGCACGGCGCAGGTCATGGACTCGCCATTTCCCGAAGAGAAAGGCATCGACGAAATCGCTGCCAAGTCGCTGACCCATATGCTGGATGAAGACAATCCACTGACGGCCGAAGCCGCACAGGTTGACGGCAAAGCCGTGATCCTGTTTCGCGACCAGACTGGCAAACTTGACGCCGCAGCCTGGGTGCACGAGTCCGGCGACAGGATTCGCCGCATGGAGTACATCGTGCAATGGCATCGCGCCGAAGAGTTGCAGCTCATCGGCCTGAAAGCCCGCACCCAGGGCAAGTAGCGCGGCAACATCAAGAACATGTAAAGCGCCACCGCAGGATGTACCTGTTACGCCGCCGCCCGCTTTGAATAATCCAGCCATGCCCAACACACGGCCCAGACCTGCCGCCGTCGTGCGCGATGCATCCGCGATCGAGTTCTTCTGCGACGGGCTGCGCGAGATGGTGCCCGTGGTGCGCGAGCGGCTGAAGGGCGTATCGAGTGCCGCGACCCCGACCGCCGTGCACGACCTGCGGGTGGCAGCCCGCCGCTTACGCTCGGTGCTTCGTCTGTGGCGGCCCCTGCTGCCAAAGTGCGCACGGCAGGCTGCCGATGCCGCACGGGCCGCAATGCGCGAGCTGAATGCCCTGCGCGACCTGGATGTGTTGACAGACAGCGTGGCCGCATTCAGCTCTGAGCCGGCACCGGGGCTGACCGACGCGATGGCCCCGGTTCTTGCGGTAATGCGGCAGCGGCGCGACGAACTCGCGGCCGGGGCAAGCCGGCAGCTTGCAGGCACAATCGGCGCCGAGTTCATGCAGACCATGGAAGCGCTGCTTGCCGCGACGCCCAGTGAGTGGCCGCGCGGCGCGCATGCGCGCTCGGCTCGGGTGGCTGGTCCGCTGCTCAAACCGGTCTGGTCGGACTTTCGCAAAGCGCTCAAGCGCGCACAGGCCAGGCTGACGGATATGCGCTGCCACAGGTTGCGCATCGCCGGCAAGCGCCTGCGGTACGGACTGGAGGCGTTCAGTGGGTACTTCGGCAAGCCCGCCCGTCGCACGGTGAAGTCGCTGCGCGTGTTCCAGGACGAACTTGGCGCGTTTCTGGACGCCCGCAACGGCGAAAGAGCTGTGCGTGCCCTGCGCAAACAGCTTGCCGCTGACCCTGCATCGGATGACGCACTTAGGGCCATGGCTGCCGCTTTCCGCGACGACGCCCGCGAACGCAAGGCCGCCCTTCCGCATTTGCTGGACAAAGTGGGCAGGCTGCGTTTCAAAGAGTTCATGCGCAGCGCTAAAGGAGCTACCCGGTGAAACTGATCCTCGTTCGCCACGCTGTCGCTTTCGAGCGCAACGCCAAACGCTGGCCGGACGACAGCCAGCGCCCGCTGACCAAACGCGGCGCCGCAACGTTTCGCAAAGCCGCCGGGGGGCTGGTCAAGCTTTGCCCTGATGTCGCGCTGTGCCTGACAAGCCCGTTTCGCAGGGCGGCGCGCACAGCCGAGCTGCTGGCACAAGCTGGCTGGCCCAAGGCCAGATTGCTGCCGGAACTTGAGCCCGGCGTCGACCCCCAGAGCGTTGCCCATGCACTGGCAGGGCTCAAGACGAAGGGACCGATCGCGATTGTCGGCCATGAACCCGCGCTGTCAGAGTTGACAGCGTTCCTGCTCGGGCTGCTGCACCCGCCCTTCGAGTACAAAAAGGGGGGCGCGGCCGTCCTCGACTTTCCCGGCGCTATCGACAAGGGACAGGGCCGGCTGCAATGGCTTGCCCCGCCCAAGCTGCTGCGCAGGGCCCGGTAGCGTCAGGATCGAGAAGCGGGAACGACGTCGCTGCCGCTTTGGACGGCCCACAAGTCGGCATAGGCTCCGCCGTGGGACACCAGTTCGTCGTGGGTGCCTTCTTCTTCTACTTTGCCGTCCTTGATCACGATGATGCGGTCGGCCTTTCGGATCGTGCTTAGGCGGTGCGCGATCACCAGCGCCGTGCGTCCCGACGTCAACTGTTCCAGGTTCTGCTGGATCATGCGCTCGGTTTCGGTGTCCACGCTGCTGGTGGCTTCGTCCAGCACGAGTATCGGCGCGTCTTTCAGCAACGCCCTCGCGATGCTCAGGCGCTGCCTTTGCCCGCCGGACAGCTTGATGCCGCGCTCGCCCACGATCGTGTCATACCCGTCGGGCAGGCTTTGGACAAAGTCGTCAAACTGTGCGTGGCGGCTGGCCTCGATTACTTTCTCGGCGGTGACGTCAACGCCCGGATATGCGATGTTTTCGCGGATTGTGCCGTGGAACAGAAACACGTCCTGACTCACCAGCGCGATCTGGCGGCGCAGGTCTTCCTGTCGCAACTGTCGCACGTCGATGCCGTCTACCTTGATCGCGCCTTCGTTCACGTCATACAGCCGCAGCAACAACTTGATCAGCGTACTCTTGCCCGCGCCAGTTGTGCCCGCGATGCCCACCATTTCGCCGGCCTTTACGCGCAGCCGCAAACCGTTCAGGACGGGTTCGCGGTTGCGGTAGCGAAAGAAAACGTTGTCGAACTCGACTTCGCCCTTGGCCCGCACCATCGGTGCCGGCTCGGCTGGATCCTGCACTGCGCTGGGGGTGTCCAGCAACCCAAACACGCGCGTGGCGCTGGCCTTGGCGCGCTGGAAATCATCAAACGTCTGGCCCAGGCGCGTCAGCGGCCAAAGCAGGCGCTGGATCATCATGCAGAACAGTACCAGTTCGCCCGCGGTCAACATGCCCTGCATGACCCACCATCCGCCCAGCACAATCACGGCAGCAAAACCCAGCGCGATGCCCATGCGCACGATCGGGATAAACACGCTGTTCAACTTGATCGCGTGGTGGTTTGCCTTGCGATAGGCTTCGCTGGCTTGCTCGACGCGTGTCGCTTCGTAGCTCTCGGCGGTGAAGCTCTTGATCACGAGAATGCCGCCGATGTTGTTTTCGAGACGGCTTGCCACGTCACCAACGCTTTCACGCACGCGGCGATATCTGGGCTCAAGCATCTTGCTGAACTTGAAGCTGCCGAAAATGATCAGCGGCATGGTCAACAGGCCGATGGCCGCCAGCGAGGGCGAAATCAGCGTCATCACGGTGCCGGCAAACGCCAGCAGCACGAACAGCTGCACGATTTCGTTGAACGCGTTGTTCAAAAAGCGTTCAAGCTGGTTCACGTCGTCGTTAAGCATCGCCAGCGTCTTGCCCAGCCGGTGCTCTTCGAAGAAGCGGATTTCACGCGCCTGCATGCGCCGGTAAGCGTCCACACGCAGCCTGTGCTGCATGTTCTGGGCGATGGTCATGAAGCCGAAAGCATAGCCCCACTGCGACAGGCTCTCGAGGCCGAAGATCACCACGGTGATCACAGACAGAAACACGATCTGCGCGAACATTTCCGACAAGCCGAACCAGGCCATGAAGGCAGGCGCGTTGCCGGTGACGCTGTCGATCAGCCACGCGACAATGATCGGCGGCGCCAGGTCAAGCACCTTGTTGGTGACACTGGAAGTGATCGACGCTGTCAGCCGGCCCCGCATCGGCCCCAGGTACGAAAACAGCCGCCACATCGGGCGGGGCGCGGTATGCAGCAATGCTTCAACGTCGGCCATGGGTGTGGTTTAGCAAAGAGGCCGCAGATAAACACGGATGGACACGGATCAGCAGTCCAGGTGGCCTGCCGCGCAATCGGTGTTCATCTGTGCCCATCTGTGGCAAAAGGCCTGCATGCCTGAGTTGCCAGAAGTTGAAGTCACGCGCCGCAAGATTGCACCTGCGCTGGTGGGGCGCGTGATTGCGGTCGTGCGCACCACCGCGCCCAGCTACTTCTTCCTAACGCCACCTGCGGTGCTGAAGCGGCAGCTCAAAGGGCGCACGGTCGCCCGCCTTGAGCGGCTGGGCAAGTATCTGCTGGCGACGCTGGATGATGGCTCGCGGCTGTTGCTGCATCTTGGCATGACGGGGCAACTCTTTGTGCAGGGCAGCGCCAGCCTGCGCCTGCTTTCGTCGACGGCGCGTGCATCGCTGAAGCCCGAGCAGCAGCCGGCCTTCAAGCCCGACAAGCACACCCACCTGCGCCTGTCGTTCAGGGATGGTGCTGCCGAAGTCTGGTTTCGGGACACGCGCAAGTTCGGAAAGGTGAAATGGCTTGCGCCGGGCGAACGCGATGCGCGGCTTGCCAAGCTTGGCCCGGACGCGCTGGAAGTCACGGGCGCCGAGTTTCACGCGGCTGCGCGGCGGCGACGAGTGCCGGTGAAGACCCTGCTGCTGGATCAATCGGTGCTGGCGGGTGTAGGCAACATTTACGCTGACGAAGCACTGTTTCTGACGGGCGTGAGGCCGACGCTCAAAGCCAGTACGTTGTCAGGGGCGCAATGCGACAGGCTGATCGCAAACGCGCAACGCGTGCTGAGGCGCAGCATTGCAACCGGCGGCAGCAGCATCAGCGACTACGTGGCCCCAGACGGAAAGGACGGAGCATACCAGGACGAGCGCATGGTGTATGACCGCGAAGGCCAGCCCTGCAAGGTATGCGGGGCCAAGATCAAACGAGTTGTCATCGGCCAGCGGAGCGCACACTACTGCCCGCGCTGCCAGCGCTGATACGCCCTATCCCCTTGCCCTTGCGGGTCTTATCCTGACCGCCATGCTCTCGCTGGCTGAAATCCGTGCGCTGGTTCCATTGCTGGAGCCGATCGTGATTGAGTGCCGCGTGCAGCGTATCATCCAGCCGGATGACCACACGCTGGTCCTTGAGGTCTATGGCCGCGGCGAAGAAGAGGACTCAGGGGCCAAGCGCTGGTTGGTGTTGTCCACGCATCCCAAGTTCGGCCGCATTTCGTTGCTCAGCGAGGCTCCGGCTGCACCCAGCTTTCCGCCCGATTTTGCGCAGTGGGTCAAGTCGCACTGTCACCGCGCGTTCGTCAGGGGCGTGCGCATTGTCAATGATGACCGCCAGGTCGCCGTGCTGTTGAAGGGCAAGCAGGGCGAGTACGAACTGCTGCTGTCGCTGATGGGTACCCGCAGCAACATTTACGCGCTGGACATGGAAGGGCGCATCCAGCACACGCTGCGGCCGCTGGACGTCACGCGCACCGACCTGCGCATGGGCGACGTCTACACGAACCCCGAGAAACACGAGGCCGCCGCCGAAACCAGCAGCCGCTGGCCCGCATTGCAGGGAGACGCGCTGCTGAAGGCGATCCAGACGCGCTACGAGGCGCTGGAGACACGGCGCGACTACGACGACCTGCGCAATAGTACTGAGAAGGCAATCGACAAAGAGCTTGATTTCGCGCGGCGCAAAGCCGCCAAGCTGTTGCAGGACCTCGACGACGCCAAGGATGCCCGGGAAAAGAAACGTCACGGCGAGTTGCTGAAGCAAGTGATGAGCAACCTGAAACCGGGCGAGACCCGCGTCATCGCCCGCGACTTTGAAACCGGGCAGGACGTGACCATTGAACTGGACGCGAAGCTGACACCCGCCGAGAACCTGGACCGCTACTTCAAGCGCTATCACAAGGGGCTCGTCGGCACGAATGTGCTGGGCCAGCAGCTCGAGATCATCCAGACACACATTTCTGAGCTCGAGCAGCTTCACACCGAGTTGATTAGTGTTACCGACATGCCCGCGCTGCAGGAGTTTGCCGAGCGCCCGGTGGTGAAAGAGTTGCGCCAGAAGCACTTTCCCGAACAGTTCAAGCCTTCCCGGCCGCCCAAGAAGCTGCCTACAAAGAAGGACGTGCCCGGTCGCCTGCTGCCGCGACGCTATGCCACCAGCGACGGCCTTGAGGTATGGGTCGGCAAGAGCGATGACGGCAATGACTACCTGACCACCAAGCTGAGTGCAGGAAACGACTGGTTCTTTCACGTCGAGGGCTACCCCGGCAGCCACACAGTCCTGCGCACGGGCGGCCGCAAAGACCCGCCGCAGGAAAGCATTCTGGAAGCTGCCGAACTGTGCGTGCACTTCAGCAAGCTGAAAGACGCCCGGGGCGTTGACGTGCACGTCGCCCCGATCAAGCACGTGCACAAGCCCAAGGGCGCCAAGCCGGGGCTGGTGTACGTCAGCCAGGGCAAGACAGTTGCGTTGCGCCGCGACCCCAAGCGGCTGGAGCGCATCTTGAAGGCGCGCGTAAAAGAGGCTTCCGAGTAGCTTGTCCCGTGCGACCACCCGTTAAGACAGAAGGGACGGGCTTGCGCCCGTCCCCTTGCGCTAGCAGAGGGGGCTAATCTCTCATCAGGTTGATGCGATACGCGTTCTCGATACTCAGGCCCGCCAGCGCCGCACCGAACACGCGGCCGTACAGTCGGGCGTAGTCGCTGGTGGGCTCATAGGCGCCTGACTCAAGCTGGTTCTGCAGCAGTGTGTCCGCGAACTTGTTCAGCCACTCCGCACCGGTCTTGCCGCCTTGCTGCTGCTTCAACGCAAACGCCAGGCTGCCAAAGAACAAATACCGCATGTCGGCAGCGTCGCCTTTTGCCTTCAGCTCAGGGTGTTCGCGGCTGATGCGCCGAGTCAGGGCATCCGCGCGCTCCACGTTGTCGCGGGTCGGCGCAAACAGGCTCAATGCTGCGGCAGCCGAGGTCGGCACCAGCTCGCCACAGAACAGGTCGGCTTCGTCGCTCAGCGCAGTGGTTCCGCGCGTGACGCTGCCGTACCAGTCTTCGAACTCCTCGATGCGCTGCGCCGGCAGGTCAATCGGCGGAACTTTCACGTTGCGCGCGGTGGCCAGCGCCATATACGCCCAGACACTGGTTGTCAGGCTTGCTTTGCCATCAACCTTGAACGGGAATCCAGCCGACCCGTCGGCTTTCACCGCGCACAGCCAGCGGCACGCCTTGCGCAGCGGTTCGCGCAGGTGCGACGCGCGGGTCAACCCGAAGTCTTCGGCCAGCGCCAGTGTCGCCATGGCGTGGATCATCACGTTTGCGTTTTCGGTCGGGCCAATCTGGCCGTCGGCGCGCTGGCGGCTGATCAGCCAGTTGACGCCGCGCTTGACGGTCCAGTCATAGCCCACGGGCGAGAACTCGCTGCTGTGGCCATCGCCGAGGAATGCCAGCAGCGCCATGCTGGTCAACTCGACTCTCTGGATCTCGCGCAGCGATTCATCGGAAGGAACGATGTCCACTCCGTCATGCCACCAATAGCCTTCGGCGTTCTTCTGCTGCTCCTTCTGCAGGTAGCGCAAAATCTTGTCCAACGCGTCGTACAAGTCTTCGCGCCCAAGATACGCAACCTTCTGCGCACGTGACTGCGTGCGCAACCGGAAGAAGCTTGAGACGCCGTCGCGCATGTGGTCGGCGTAGGCGGCTGTGCTTTCGCTGGCGTGGCGCTGCGGGGGCGGCGGGTCCTGGGGCTGGTTCTCGAATTCAGGCTCGGGGATGTCGTCGCCCGCGCCCAGCGGCGGGGGCTCGTCGGCAGAAGACCACTCCGGGCCCGTGGCCGCGACCGACTCTTCGGGCTTCTCGAACACCGAGGCTTCGTCGCCATCTGAGCCTCGCGGAAGTTCGGGCGTCGTGACGCGCGTTGTGTCGCCGAGCAGGACACCGGCAGATACCGGGCGCACAGGGTTGCCGGCAAAGATGAACAGCATGATCGCAATCGCCAGCGCGTGCACGCCCAGCGTGAACGCCATGCTGCCGCGGCTGCCCTTCAGGCCGCGCTTGATCTCGCGACCCCACTTGTATTCGTTGACGTCAGCGCGTTTGGGCTCGTCGCGAACTTTGCGGCGCGACGAGAACAGCACCCTGGCAAACAGGCGGCGCCGGAAGGAGTCACTCGCCCCGACTTCGGGCAGCGGCGACCTGGCTTTGACAGGTTCAGGGGACTGTTCGCGGGCGGCTTCGAACAGCGCAACCTGCAAGCGGCGCCGGAAGCCATCGCGGACGGCAATCTGGGGCAGGCCGGCGGCGATCGCGTGGCCGGCGAACTCGGCGCGCAGGGCCGCCACAAACTCGGGACGCGGCTCAAGGTGCGGCAGGCTTGCGACTGTGGCGCGCACGCTGACTTCTTCACGCAGGGCGCGCACCCACTCGGGCCGGGCCTTGATCTGGGGAATCGATAGCAGCCGCGCGCGGGCGCCAAACTCGGCCCGCAGCGCCTCAACGAAGCTGCGCGCCGGGTCAAGCTGCGGAATACTGCACAGGATGGCGCGCACGGTGAACTCGGTGCGCAGGCCGCGCAGGAACTCTTCCCGGCCGTCAATCCACGGCAGCAGGCTCATCCAGTCGCGTGCCTCAAACTCGCGGCGCACGGCGGCGACAAACTCTTCACGCGGGTCAATCTGGGGTACTTCCGGAAGTGGTGTGACGGCAGCCTGTGCGGGGCGCACGACAGGCAGGCTTCGCAGCACGTCGTAGGTGCGCTTCAGGCGCGTGAACAGCGAAAAGTAGTCGGCGTCTTCCTCAAGGCGTACGCGCACCCTGGCAGCCGAGCCTGCATCCAGCTCGCCGCGCAGGAAGTCAACCAAGAGGCCAAAGTCTTCGTTCATCTCGAGTTGCGCCCAGACAGCTACACTGCCACCACAACGCCGGGTAAGCCCCGGAGCCTTTCATTCAAACGGTGAAGGAATGGGGCGGTTCATCAGAAACGGAACCTTCCGGTAACATTCCTGTGACTCGCAAAGCGCCCAACTCGCACTTTTAGGCCCGGAGCCCAAGTGCTTGCTGGGCTGCCGTTTATGGCATTGCACCGGGACGGCCCCAGGATCAGTGGGCGGTGATTGGCCGATAGTCGCCAAGCAGCTCTTGCAGCTTGCCGACGGCAGTGTGCATGCGGCTTTTGACCGTGCCGAGCGGGATATCCATGATCTCGGATATTTCCTGGTACTTCAGCTCTTCGATTTCGCTCAGCACAAAGACCATGCGCTGCTCTTCGGGCAGTTGCTCCAGGGCACCCATGATGGCCCCGTACAACTCGCGGCGGTCCAGGTCATCTTCCGGCGGGCGAATTTCGTCGGGCAGCCGGTCGACAAGGGTTGCGTTGCTGTCTTCGCCGCCCACACGGGTTTGCAGGCTGACGTTTTCTTTCTGGGTGCTCAGCAGGCGGCAGTGGTCAATCCAGTAGTTGCGGGCGATGCGATACAGGTAGGTCGTGAACTTGGCGTTAGGCTCCCACTTGCTGCCGGACTTGTAGATGCGCAGCAAGACTTCCTGCGCAAAGTCCTCAGCCAGCGACCGGTCCCAGCACAGCCGAAAGAAGAAATTGAGCAGACCCCGCAGGTGGCGTTCATAGAGCTCAGTGAACGCGTCGACATCGCCGGCTTGGAAGCGGCGCATGAGTTCGAGGTCGCGTTCAGCGTCCGCCACAGGACTGGTTCCTGACGGGAAATCGGGGAAAGGGTAAGGATACCAACGTCAGGGGCCGTCAGAAAGTTCGAGATCAAGCCCCATGCCGCGAAATTTGTGGGTTGGCGGGCCATGGCGTATACTGAATTTAGGCTCAATGCGGGCGAAGGCATGGAATCGATGGGATACCTGATCCTGGTGGCGCTGGTTGCCCTGCCCTTGTGCGTGATGGGGCTGTTCCTGGTGCTGATGATCACCGGCGTCTTCAGCGAGCCCGAAGGGGCTGAGGGTGCGGCTATGGGCTACCGGCTTTCGTGGAAGGGCCACGAGCTCTAGCCCGGTTCATGCGCGCCTTCACAAAAAGTACCAGCACACCCAAAAAGAACGCGCTGGTCGTGAACGCCAGCAGGTGTTCGCGGAACAGTTTCTCAAAAAAAGAGATGTCGGTGTCGCCGTAGTACCAGAAACCCGGCAACTCGTCTTTCAGGTCGCCCCGTGGCAGCACGACGAAGGGGTACTTCTTTTGCGGTTTCTCAGGTGCTGTCGCCGTTTCCATGCGGTTGGCGTACCAGCGTGCTGCGTTGGGTCGTTGCCCAAACTCCGCCTGCAGTTCGTCGGGTAGCGGCTTTACCGACCAGAGATTCAGCAGCACCACGCGCGCTTCAGCCTTTGCGCCGAAGTAGTGCGCGAACTCCATCAGCGGGTTCGTGTCGAGCGGCGTGTCGCTGATGACCGTTACGTCCAGCGATCCCGGCGCCGCGTTGGTCACTGGCAGCCAGGGATCGGCGGTTTCGAGTACCACCCTGAGCGGCGGAATCTCCACGGCGCGGCCCAGCCGTTCGTTGCCTGCGCGTGGCACAATCTCCACGCACAGGTAGCTCTTTACGTCCGTGTCGGAGAGGTCTGCCTCGGCGTAACCGTTCGCCAGCAGCCAGCGCTGCATCTCGACGGGGCTGAACACGGCAAGGTTCCGCAGGTCTGCGGCTTGCAGGTCAGGCAGGTCAGGGGCGCGGGGCTCGGGGTTTGGTTCATCGGGCTGTTTCAGCCAGGTGATGGCATCGGGCCACTGGTACTCCGTGCGGTCGGCCCATTGCTGGCGCGCGAGTGCGAACAGCCTGGGGTGAATGCCGATACCTGCATACAGCGTCGCTACGTCAGCATTGCCGAACGCCTCGGGCACGCCAGGTAACGGGACGATCCATGCCAGGCGCGTCGTCGGTGTGCCTTCAAACAGCGGTGTCACGCGGATCAGCAGTTCCTGGTAGCCGGGCTTGTCGCCGGCGGGTGCGCGGTGGACCACAACAACTTCTGTGCGCGCCGCGTGGACGGCTGTGGTTGAACCCGAAGGCGGCACAAGCAAAGCAGCCAGGGGCGAACAGCATAGCAGGCTCAAGAGCAGCAGCTTCATGGCGCCACGCTAGCGGCATGCGGCGCCGGTTCAATCAGGGGTGCGCGTGGATTCGTCGTCGGCGGGGGGTGGCGGGGTCTCGACCGCTTGCCGCAAGTCACGCTCGGCATTGCGCACCTTGTTGCGGATGCGCAGGTACAGCCACGACCAGGTGACGATCAGGGCGATGACCGCCATCCACATGAAAAACGTGCGAGCCTTGGCCGTGAACTCAGGGTCACCGGCAGCATTGGATGCGTTTTGGAGAATGAACCACATGCGCGCAGGCTAAGATTGAGCCGGCCAATGACCAGCGGGTTTGCGATTGACCCACGAAGCGGCTGACAGGGGCGACGTGAATTGGTAACTCGTCTCAGGGCATGGCGCACCAAGACCCATGAAACTGATCAAACGCGACGTGACATTCATTCACAGGCTGGCAGCCGATGCGGCGCTGAAAGGCGCGTGCCTGCTGCTGCCGGGCGCGTTGCATGTACTTCCTGAACTCGACGAGCTTCCCAAAGAACTTGCGTCGGTGTTGCCCGCGGTCATCCTGTGCCAGGCCTGCGATGACTACCTTGAACGGATGCTGAACCAGCGCGGCGTGGCAGTCACGATGCCGCGCGACCCCGTGGACTCGATCGCCGACGGCGCCGAAGTCAGCGTTGACCTGGCAGCCGGCAGCCTGGCGGAACTTTCCTCGGGGCGCCGCTTTGCGCTAAAGCCGCTCAAACCCGCCCACCTGGCCGAGATTGCGAAGCATGGCTGATCGCATCCTGGTGCTGGGGGGTGCGGGTACCGTGGGCAGCCGCGTGGCGCTGGCGTTTCTCGAAGCGGGCTACGACGTGCGCTGCCTTGCGCGAAGCCGCGGTCACCGCAACCTGGCGTGCATCACCGATGCGGGCGGCACGGTCGTGTTCGGCGACATGAACGACGACGCGGCCCTGAGTTCAGCGCTGGATGGCTGCCGCTATTTCGCGCACGTGGCGGCGCCCTTTCCGTGGTCCGGGCTTCACTTGCGGCTTGACGGGTATCGCAAACTGTGGCTGCCGCAGGTGCGAAAGCACTTCGAGCTGGCCAAGGCGGCTGGCATTGAGCGCGCGGTTTTCACCAGCAGCCTTAGCACGATCGGACAGGCAAAGAAGGGCGAACTTGCCGACGAGTCTCTTCCTTATGACCCGAAACGCCAGGGCGGCGGAAACTACTACCCGATCAAGGCCGACCTCGAACGAACTGTCAAAGAAACTGACGGCCCGCCCACAGTCATCGTCAACCCGACCGGGCTGGTCGGCGAGGGCAGCCGCAACCCGCAATTGTCGGCTGCCTGCGTGTTCTTTCAGGGGCTGACGCCGTTCATGGTAGACGCGACGATGAGTTTTGTGGACACGCGCGACGTCGGCCGCGGCCATGTGCTGGCGCTGGAAAAGGGCACGCCCGGCGAACGCTACATCCTGGGCGGCGTGAACCTTCGGCTGAAGGAGTTTGCGGCACTGGTGGCGGGCATGGCCGGGATCAAGCGTCCGATCGTGTTGCCGCGCGTTGGGGCGCTCGTGGGGGCATACTTTGCTGAGTGGTGGGGGCTGCTGACGGGCAAACTCGGGGCGCTGTCGCTGACCGCCTACTATCACATCGCCTATGGCCAGTACTACTCCAGCGCCAAGGCTGTCCGCGAGCTTGGCTATGTGCCGACTTCAGACCTGCGCGATGCCGTCTGGCGCGAGTTGCGCTGGCACGGGGTCAACGTACCGGAGAGCCCGCCCAACCCGCCCCCGCAGAATTCCTGAACAGAACGCACTCCGGTTTCCGATGACGGGATAGCGCGAGCAGTCGCGCCTTCCACAATCCGAACGCCAAGGAACCGCGCCATGTTCAACCTGATCACACGCATGTTTCGCCGTAAACCCGCACCCGTGGCTGATTACCAGCTTCCGAGCGACGACCCCGAGCTTAACCCGATCCTGATTGAGGACGACTCCGAGATCCAGTTGCAGGAAGTCGCCACACTCAACAGCCGCCTGCTTGCACCGGTGGAGCAGACGGGATTATCGGCGCGCACCATGGCCGTCGTCGAGATCAAGAACGGGTTGGGCGACCTGGCCAGCCATATCCGTGTGCTGGGGCAGCGGCTGCATGCCCAGAGCATGGGCCAGTCCAAACTGATCGAGGCCCTGAGCAACCTCCCGCAAACCATCAAGGAAGTCATTCCCAACACGCAGGAACAGACCAATGCCCTGTGCGCCATGAAGCTGGCGCTGGACGACCAGGCCGAGGCAAACCGGCAGTTTGTCGAGGCGATGAAGCCGCTGCCCCAATTCATGCAGGCGGCTGCCAACCTGCCCGAAACGGCCCGCAAGCAGATGTGGGCGATCAACGAGCTCACCAAGCAACTTGAAGAAGGCAACCGGGCGACCAAAGAGCAGGGCGACCAGGTCAAGGTCATGGTCGAGGCGCTGGCGGCGGACAGCGGCGCGAAGTCCGAGCAGTTCAGCGGCGCGGTCGAGGAACTCACCAAGCTGCAGAAGGCGCAGCTCAAGCAGGCCGCGCTTGCGGTCAAGAGCAACGAAATGTCGCGCCACAGCCAGCGCCGCCACCACACCGAGCTCTCGCGCCAGCAGCACGACCGCTGGATGTCGCTTCAGCAGGACCAGAACCGCAACTTCAACCGCATCGAAGAGCACTTCAAGCAGTCAGCAAAGCGCCAGATGGCGCTGACAGGCGCGGCGCTGGGGTTGGCCGTGGGGGCAGTCACGCTGGCGGTGCTGCTGGTGACAGGCGTGGTCAAGATGCCGGGCAGCGATTCACAGCCGACTGCCGACGCGCCGGTGGAGCGCGCCGTGGACCCGAACGCGGTCGTCCAAAAGTAGGGGTGCTGCAAATCGCTCATGCAGTAACGCAGGGGGCGCAGCATGCTGCGCCCCCTGGCTTCTGTCACTGGCGCGCGCAGCAAGCTGCGCACCTGTCACTTACTCGCAACCGCACGAGTCGCCGCACCCGCCGCCGGTGGCGGCCTTTGCCGTTTCCTCGATGCTGCGGGACTTCTGTTCGCCGGGCAGACTGTCGCCGCAGGCGCCGGTGCTGCAACCGACTTCGGCTGCGATCAGCACCTGCTCGGCGTGTTCCTTGCGGTCTTCTTCGATACGTGCGGCACCGCGGGCGTCGGCCTTGGCCTCGGTGTCGAGTTCGGCTTCCTTGACGCAAGCCGCACCTTCTTCGATGGCAACCTGGCGGGCCAGGGCTTCGACTTCCTGCACGCTCATGATCTTCTTCTCGGCCTTGGCGTTCTTTGCCACGCTCTTCTTCAAGCGCTTGGCGACCATGTGCAGAAGGTTGGCTGCCACGCCGACTTCTTCATGCACAAAGGTCAGCAGGCCGCGCTTGAGCTCAGGGTCCTTGTCCACGACCGCCCGGAACTCGGCCGCAGTCACGCCAAATCCGTCCAGCACGCGCTGGAACTCTTCGCGGCAGCGCACCTTGGCCTCATACAGCTTCATCTGTACGCGGCTCTTGATGTTTACTTCGCCGTCGCCGCTGGTCTCGATCGGGATGAAGATGCACTCGGGGTAGTCGTTGACAACCTTGCTCTGGACGCCGTCTGACTGCGTGCTGGGCATGCAGCCGAATGGCTTGACGCTGATAACCATGTGGGCCTTCTTCTCAAGAACGCTGTAGATGTTCTTGCCCACTTCCATGTGGCCCTCGCCGCCGCGCAGGTCAATGTTGTAGTACTCCTGCGCAAGCTTGTGGATCTTGCCCTGGTTGGGCAGCGCGTTGGGCTTCATGCCCAGCAGCTTGCGGTAGCGGTCGTAGCGGCCGCGGAAGTAAATCTTCAGCGCGCTCATCAACGCGTACGTCTTCAACTGCTTGAGGCGGCTGGTATTGCCCTCCTTGTCGGGCAAACCAAAGCTCTTCATCAGGTCGTGCTTGCCGATGTACAGCAGGTAATCGACCCAGGTGCTCACGGGCTCAACCAGCACCTGTGCGCCTTCGCCTTCCAGCCATTCACCCAGGTGATAATTGCCGTCGCCTTCGGTGGTCATGGCCCAGAACTCGCCGGTGATCTTCACCTTGGGCTTGACGCGGGTGTAGTCGCACTCGACCGCATCGAACATGTCGCGAACCTTCTTGAGCGTCGCCTCAAGTTTGTCGCCGTCCTGCATGGTTTGGCCGAGCATGCGCTTGGCCTCTTCCAGCACGCGGTTGGTCTCGCCTTTCTTCACTTCGTAGGGCCGAAGCTGGTAACCCAGGTCGTTGACCAGGTCGCCGATCATCACGGCCATGATCAGCGCCATGAAGAAGTCCTTGTTGAAGTCAATGCCGCCCTCTTCGGCCACTTCGTCGCCGGCGGCTTTGCTGATGCCCTTGGTCTGTTCAAACAGCAGCACGCGGAAGCCGTCGAACCCGGCGTCGCGCAGGGCCTTGCGGTACTCGGCTTCGTACATGCCGAAGCGACAGGGGCCGCAAGCGCCGGCGGTCAGGAACACGTACTTGTCCTTGATTTCCTGGACCGTCAGGCCCTCGTTGTCGCGCAGCTCCTGCAGGTGTTTGACCAGGTTGCCGACGGTGTAATACGTCGGGTTGCACTGGCCGCGATTGCCGAACTCTTTGCCGATCGTCAGGGCGTCGTTGTCCGGGCAGGCCAGGGCCTCAACCTTGTAGCCCATGCCGCGAATTGCGTACTCGAGAAATTGCTCGTGGGCCAGCGTCAGGCCCCCGAACAACACTGTGGTCGTCTCGCGGGACTGCTTGACGAAGGTCTGCTCGAAGGGCTTCTCGAAGTGGTTGATCCCACCGTCCTCAATGCCCAGCTCTTTGCGAAGCTGTGCTTCGTATTCCTTGAGTTCCGACTCCACGCTGGTTTCCATTACATCGTTTGGTGTCATGGCGCTCTCCGTTGAAGAAGCATTGAGCAATGAGCAATGAACGTCGGGCACTCAAGCGCGGCTTCTGCGCCCATGGCAGTTGCCTGCTTCATTGCCAGTTGTTCATTGTTCATTGAAGGTCTTATTCCTTTGGCGTGACCGCCACGCCGTTGATTCCGATCATTCCGGGGCCCAATGTCAGGGTCAGGTCGTCCGCGCCCCTGCGCACGATGACCTTCACGCTTTCGCCTTCAGCCACCTGGGCCTTGGCGGTGTTGATGTCAGCAATCGTCTTGACCCGCACCGCGTTGTAATGGGTCAGGATGTCGCCCAGCTTGATGCCCGCCAATGCGCCCTGGCTGTTGGCGTCGACAAAGGTGATGCGGATGCCCGCAACGCTGACGTTGTTTCCGTCAATCGCCGTCTGGGCGTGCTTGCGCACGTCTTCGTCCTTGTCGTGCTGGGCGGCGTCTTCGATGCCGGCCCAGGCGTCGGGCGTGTTCTTGGCCGCAAGTTCGTTGATGCACAGTTTGCGCGCTTTGGCGTTGTCGCGGTTGCGCGCCAGGTAATCGACCAGGTAACGCGTGGCCGTGGCACTGTTGATGTCGCCCAGCGCGTCGATGGCAGCCTCGACTTCATAGCCGCTGCCCGTGAGCAGAATCTCGCCCAGCAGCTTGGCACGCATGTCGGGGTCTTCGCTGCTCCACCATGGTGTGCCGTAGATCGACGCAACGCGGAAGTCTGACGGCACGCCGGGGTCGGTCAGGCCCTTCTCGACCAGGCCCCACTCCGAAATCAGCGAAACGTAGTCCTGCATTGTCATGCCCAGTTCTTTGGGCCCCTCGCCCCACGGGTTCAACCCGAAGTCCTCAGCCAGCTTGCGCCAAAGCTCAATTGCCTTGTCATAGCTGCGCGGGCCCAGCGCCTGGATGGCCCAAAGGGATTCCATGGCGTTCTTCTTGTTCTTGCCGCCGAACGCGGTGTTGAACTCGACTTCCAGCTTGCTGATGCGGGCGGCGATCTCTTCGTCGCTCAGGTGCTCGGTGATGCCGTTGTCGGCAAGCACCTTCTCAAGGCGCTTGATGCGCGCTTCATTCTGGCGGCGCTCTTCGCCGGTTGATTCCTTCAGGGCCTTGAGCTCGGCTTCAAGCTCGCGGGCGCGGGCCTCGTGCTTGCCCTTTTCATCCATCAGGTCGCCCGCGGTTTCTGCGAGCTGCCGGCTGGATTCGAGGTCGCGGTTTGCCTTTTCCAGCGAGCGGCGCAGTTCATCGCGCTCGTCCTGCAGCATCTTCAGGTCGGCGTCTACCGTGGCGACCTTGTGCTCCATCTCTTCCAGGCGGCCGTCGTCGCGTGGCGCAAACGCAATCATGCCGCCCACGCCGGCTGCCAAGCCGAGGATGGTGCCCAGTACCGCGCCTGTCGTTGCCTTGTCCATGACTTGTGTTCCGTGTCGTTCGCCGCGGGTGCCGCATCCCCTGACGCGGGACCCGCAACGTCGGACCGCTTTTAGCTTACGGCAGCCAGCTCAGGGTCGCTCTTATCCTGCTTGTTGCGCTCCATGATCTCGCGTTTCTTCTGCTCAAGCATCTCGCGCAGCTGCATCTCTTTCTTCTTCTTGTCTTCCATGTCCTCGATGTAGCGCTTCAGGAAATAGTCGATCGTCTCGGTGCGGATCTTGATGGCGCCGGTCGGCTTGTTCTCGTCGATGTCATGGAACGTGAAGTATGGCGTGCGGCTGTCCGACACGATCTCTTCGACGGCGCTGTAGATCGGCGCGTCGTGGCCGCACTTGAAGCTGCTGAGGTCCAGCGCGATCAGGTTGGGGTGGCGCGCGGCGTACTTGGCGCCCCACAACTTCTGCGCGCTGTTGGTGGAGTACGCGTTCTTCCACACGTCGGTGATCGCCAACGCGTGCGGAAACTTGCCCATCTTCACTTCCTTGCCGAAGACTTCTTCCAGGATGTCCTCGTCAATCGGCAAGCTGTCCAGGCTGAACACCGGGTAGCCCAGCTTCTGCAGCTCCTCGACAATCTCGTGGTTCAAGCCCGGGTCGTTGTGATACGGGCGCGCGAGCAGAACAACGCCGATCTTGTTTTCTGCCTTCAGCTTGTTCAGCACCTCACGCGCGGGCTTGCGCAGCTCATCATTCTTGAAGACCTGCAACGCGTTGAACGCCAGCTTGACTGCTTCGGCGCTTTCCTCACGCGTGATGCCCAGGCGCTCGTTGAAGTACTTGAACATCTGGCGCTCGCACAGCTCGGGCCGGTACATGTCCACCACCGGGTCCCAGTACTCGACGCCCTTTTCCTTGAACAGGTCGCCTTCTTTGGTGAAGGCGGCTTTCACGACTTCGGGCGTGGCGGTGACGGTGGGGCAAGCGCACGAATCGAGCATGTGGGTCAGCTCGGTCTGCATGGTGTTGGGAATCGGGAAGAAGATGACGTCCACCTTCTTGCGGTACAGCAGGTTGTGCACGTGCGCCAGGCTGACCTTGGCGGGGAAGCACTGGTCGATGCTGCCGCGGCGCGACCCCTCTTTGTACAGCTCTTCGTTGGTGAAGTCGCTCCAGATGATGTTCTTGGGATCGATGCCGATGGCTTCAAAGTACGCGCTCCAGAACGGGCCCGTGCTGTACATGTTCAGCGTCTTGGGCATTCCGATCTTGAGGTCTTTGATGCGGGCGCGTTTTTCGTTCTGTGCCTTGACGCTGGGCAGGCGCAACAGCGTGCCGATGCCTGACTTCTGCTCGCGCAGCACAGGCTTTACGCCGTAGCTGGTGAAGGCTTTCTTGGCCGCGGTGTCGACGAAGTTGGGGAAGGACTTCTTCAAGCCGTCTAGGCGACCCTTGATGTCGCGCATCTTGGCAACGTCTTCGACCGTGCCCTTCTCGCAGGTGGCGATGATAAAGCGGCGTTCGTCGCCGGCCGGCGTCTTGGTGTCAATGAAGGTGCGCAGGCACTTGTTCTTGCAGAAGTAGCAGCGGGTCGATTCGTCGCGCTTGCTTGAGAAACCAAGACCCAGCAGTGCATCCATGCCGATGAAGTGCGTGTGGCCGTGGCGGGCCGTCACGCGAATCGCTTCGATCGCGCAACCAATGGCGCCGCTTTCGCCACAGAACTTGTGAACGATGACGTCGGCGTCGGGCACCTTGCTTTTGATGAAGTCCACCTGGGCCTTCACCGCGGCCAGGTTGCGCTGCGTGCCGCCCTGCAGCACGAACTTGCGCCCCAGCTTGGCCAGGTTGGGCTCTTGCACCACATACAGCCAGATGTTCTTGGGCAGCACGTGGGCCAGGCCCGCCATGATCTGCTGGGCTGACCAGCCAAGCTGCTGGAAGTTGACGATGTCGCTTTCCATGAACACCGCGCAGCCATAGCTGAACACGGGCAGCGAATCGGCGCCGAACGCGATGTCGGCAAAGTTCTGGATCGGGTGGCCAAACTTGCCGGCCGTGCTTTGCAGGAAGTAACCGTTGCCGGCGCTGCATTGCGTGTTGAGCTTGAAGTCGGACACTCGTCCGTTCTTCAGCATGATGACCTTGATGTCCTGGCCGCCGACGTCCACGATCACGTCTACGTTGTCATAGAAGTGCAGCGCGGCTTGCGTGTGAGCGACAGTTTCGACCAGCGCCACATCGCCGCCGATGGTTTCCTTCAGGATGTCCTTGGCATAGCCCGTGGTGCCGACGCCCATGATCTTGAGGATGGCGCCGTTCTTCTGAATCTGGTCGCGCAGGCCCGCCATCACCATCTTGGTGTCTTCGATCGGGTTGCCCTTGCTCAGGTCGTAGTAGGCGCCGATCAGCTTGGCGTCTTTGTTGACCAGCACGGCCTTGGTGCTGGTGCTGCCGCCGTCGATGCCGACCCAGCCCTCGACCACTTCGCCCGGCCCGAACTCCGGAAACTCGTGCGATGGAATCGTGTACTGGCTCTTGAACTCGTCGAGTTCTTCCTTGTTCTTGCTCAAGCCGCCGTGGCCGCCGCTGGTGCGCATCGCGTCGCGGCCGCCGCTGATGTAGGCCGTAAGCGAATCGAGACCCAGAAAGCGGGCGATGTGCGCGTCTTCGCTTTTGCCGTACAGCACGGCGCCGATGGCCGCGAAGTACTGGGCGTTCTCGGGCACCTTGACCAGTTCGTTCGGGTCGGGGTTCTCGGGCAGCGGGAACTTGCGTTCTTCCCACACCTTCATGATGTTGTGGCGCCACGCCTGCTGCATGGCCGGGATGAACGTGTTGGGGCCGCCCAACAGCAGGCACACCGGGCGCAGCGTGTTGCCGCGCGTGAGCACCGAAAGGTTCTGCTGCACGATGGCTTCGAACAGCGAAGCCATCAGCTCTGACGGCGGCACGCCCTGCTTTTGCAGGCCGTTGATGTCGGTTTCTGCAAACACGCCGCACTTGCCGGCGACCGGGTGCAGCTTGACACCGTGGTAACTCAGCTTGACCAGCTCTTCGATCGGCAGCTTGACCTTGTTGTTGATCTTGTCGATCACCGCGCCCGTGCCGCCGGCGCACTTGTCGTTCATGCTGGGGATCTTGCGCTTACCGCTCGGGTCTTCCTTCCAGATGATGATCTTGGCGTCCTGCCCGCCCAGCTCAATGACGCTGCCGGCTTCGGGGTAGAACTTCTCAACCGCGAGCGAAACCGCGTTCACTTCCTGAACGAACTTGGCGCCGAACAGCGGCGCCAGTGAGTTGCCGCCGCTGCCCGTGATGAAGATGCGGATCTTCTCGTTGGCAAGCGGGAACTCTTTCAGGATATTGCCCAGCAGCTCGTGCGTCTTTTCGGGCTGCCGGGTTTCGTGGCGCATGTAGTGCGACCACAGAATCTTGTCGGTCACCGGGTCCATGACCACCGCCTTGACCGTGGTGCTTCCCACGTCCAGCCCGATCGTCACGCCGTTGGGGTGTTGTTCATTGATGGACATCAGCTCGCCTTTCCATGGACGATGGAGACGCTGGCAACGGATGGCAACACTTCAGTGTAATCGGCTTGCTTGTCTCGCAGTTCGGCCAGTGTCATACGCTCAAGCCGACCGGCAATCTCGCGACCGAAGCCCTGCAGCACAGTCTGGAAGGCGCAGCGGCCGGAAAGTTCGCAGTCACAACCTTCGTCGAGGCAGCGGAAAATGCAGATGTCGCGGTCCGACGCGGTCAGAATGCTGGCAATCGAAATCTGCCCTGCGTCACGGGCCAGCGAGTAGCCGCCAGCCGGCCCCGCCTGCGAAGTGACGATGGAGGCGCTGACCAGCTTGCGCATGACCTGGGCGCAAACCGGTGCGGGGATGTGCTGGTGTTCGCTGATTTCGCGCAGTCGCACGCGGCCGCGAGTTTTGGCCAGGTGCAAAGCCGCGCGCAGGCCGTAGTCAGACTTCGAAGTGATGATCACGCCCGCCCCCGCGCCGACGATTACGGTCATAGTTGACCGAAGAAGTCTAAGACGGGAGCAGAACCTATTGCGCTGGAATGTATCTGGCAAGTGCCGACGGGCGGTTGACAGGGTTATGGGGGCGCCTGCCACACAGGAGAAGCGGACTAACTTACTCCGGAATCCAGTCGCGCGCCGGGGCCAGATAGCCGCGCCAGCGGCGACGCCTAGCGGGCAATCCGGCGACGCGAATTTTGTGGCGCAAATATGTTCGGAATGCATCACGGCATGAAGCATAATGCCGTGATAAAAGAATGCCAAGCAAAAAAAATTTCCCCGCCGATGTGGGGGGTATGTTGGCAACTCGACTCGTCAGGCGGCTGTCGAAGGGCCCGGCCAGTTGCCGCCGCCCGGGTTGCCCCCGCGATGGCGCTGCAGCAGGCAGATGTCGATGTCCTGGTTCTCTGCGCACAGGCGCAGGATCTGGTCAATCACGTTCAACACCGGTTTGCGGGTGGCGAAGTCGGTGCAGATTTCGCTGCTGCCCGGCGGGTTCATGTGAAAGACCCGGCGTTCGCCCGTCGAGTGCACGACAATCGCCACGTAGAATTCACGACCTTCGCTCGTCCAGTCAATGATGTCGCGAATCGCGTCGGTCGACTTGTACGTGTTGCGCAGCCGGTTGCGCCACTTGCTGCTGTGCGAGGCGGCGGTCTCAGGGCGCGTTAGAAAGTAGATCTTTTTCATGGCCGGTTCTTCCCACTGGATATCGGCTGAACCGGGACAGGCACTTGAGCCGAACCCGCGATTGCCCCATCCCGCCTGCCCCATTTCTGCGGCATGTTCGTATAAAAGGAAGCATGTCCGAACTCTGGACCCCTGAACTTGCGCGTGAGCGCCACCCGATCCTCGCGTTCTTTGCGCGTCGGCCTATCACCGTGGGCGTGCTGCTGGTTGCCGTGGCTGTGCTGGGCGCCATCAGCATGAAGTTGATGCCCGTTGAGCTGCTGCCCGCGGGCATTGAGCGCAAGTCGATCAGCGTCAGTGTTGACTACAACCGCGCCGGCGGCACCGTTTCGCCGCTGGTCGTCGAACGCGAAGTCACGCTGATCATTGAAGGCGAGCTTTCCACCATTCCCGGCATCAGTGAACTCACCTGCACCTCCCGCGGCGACGGCTCCAGCTTCAACATGGACTTTGATGCCGACCGCAACATGGACGAAGCCTACGCCGAGGTCTGGGCCGCCTGCGAGCGCGCCCGCCTGCGCCTGCCCGCCACCGTCGGGCGCATCCAGGTGCGTCGCCAGCGCGCAGACAGCGGCAGCTGGCCTGTCGCCTTTGTCAACTTCGCATGGGAAGACGGCACTGAAGACCCCCACATCAAGCTTGAGCAAGTCATCCAACCGCATCTTGAGGCCGTCGAGGGCGTCGCCAGCGTCAACTTCTTCGGCACCTATCGCAAGTTCGTGGTCGTTGACCTTGACCCCGAAAAGGTCCGTGCCTACGGCGTTGACATCGCCGACTTGCTGCAACGCCTGCGCGGCGACAACTTTCGCGCTCCCGCCGGCAAGGTGATCGTCGAAGAAGGCGGCGGAGACGGCGCCCGCCACGACCGCGAAGTCTACCTGGTGGCGGACTCGCGCTTTGCCAACATCCAGCAGATTGAGCGCATCCCGGTACGCCCGGGCCTTGAGCTTGCCGACATCACCCGCCACGGCGCCAGTGAATCCGGTCCGCACCGCGGCGTTTACGAAACCTACAGTGTCAGCACATACGTGCGCGTGAACCGCCAGCGCGGCGCAACCGCCATGGTCTTCAAGACCGGCGAAAGCAACACCGTCCAGGTTGGCGACCGCGTCGAGGCGTCGCTGGCTGAGCTGAAGAACAACCCTGAGCTCGAAGGCTTCACTTCCCGCGTTGCCTGGAACCAGGGGCAGAGCATCAAGGAAAGCATTGAGAACCTGCTCTGGACACTGTTCTGGGGCGGTGTGCTGGCGTTCTTCGTGATGCTGGTCTTCCTAAAGAGCTGGCGCCTGAGCCTGATGATCGCCCTGTCCATCCCGCTTTCCATGACCATGGCGCTGGCCGTCATGTACTTCTTCGACCAGACCATCAACTTGATGGTGCTGATGGGCTTCACGCTGGCCGCCGGAATGCTGCTCGACAACAGCATTGTCGTGGCTGAAAACGTGTTTCGCCGGCACAGCCTGGGCGAGCAATCGTACGCCGCCGCCGTGCGCGGCGCCGGAGAAGTCGGCCTGGCGCTGGTGCTGGCAACCAGTACGACCGTGATTGTGTTCATTACCGTCGTGTTCATGCTCGACGACGAGATGCTCAGCTTCTTCATGGGCAAGATCGGCATGCCGGTTTGCCTCAGCCTGGGCTTCTCGATTCTGCTCGCGATCGGCGTCATCCCGATGACGATGTACCGCGCCCGGCTGCTGCAAGCCGAAAAGACTTCGCGCTTCCGTCGCGCGTTCGCCGGCCTGCGCACGCGGCTGTCGGCACAGTGGTCCAAGCCATTTCCGGCGCGGCTGGCGGCTGCGCCCCTGATCGCGTGCTGGGAGTTCACGGCGCTGTTTGTCGGGCGAAACGCCACGGGCCTGCCCGGCTCGCCGATCATGGATCGCCTGTCGGTCTGGTATGAGCGCCTGGTGCGCTGGATGATGCCGGCCCGCTGGTTTGTCACTCTGGGCGTGCTGGGCCTGACCTTTGGCGCCGTGTTCCTGCTGATGGCAATGCAGGAACGTACCGACCAGAACCAGGGCAACCGCGACAGCATCCAGCTGCGCATGGGTTTCGACAACGGCAGCGACATCATGATCACCAAGCACGCGCTGCAGATTATCGGCATCGAGAAAGGCAGCGCCGCCGAGCGCGGCCGCTTCAAGGTGGGCGACTTCATTCTGCGCTACAACGGCCGCGCCGTGGGTTCGCTGGAAGACCTGCAACGGCTTGAGCGCGATACGCCCCGCGGCGCAAACGTGCCCGTCGACGTGGCGCGCGGCAAGATGACCGGCACCCTGGACGTCGAAGCCGGGCCGATGGGCATCCGGGGCGAGATGCAGGATACCGAGCCGCTGCGCGACGCAATCTGGACCACATACGTGTTCGATGTGGAAGACATCCTGCTCGGCCGCGAAGACGCCGCCGCCAAGCGCGAGCAGGCCGTGGCCGCCGGCATGTCGCCCGACCAGGCCAAGGTCCAGTTCGGGCGCACGCCCGCCGAGGCCAACGAAGAGTTCGGCATTGAAAACATGTCAGTCAGCTTCAGCGCCGGCCGGGCGCAGTTCTGGATTTACCTGGACGCGGCCAGGGTCAGCGAAGCCAACGACATTTACAAGCGCATGATGGCTGCGCTGCCCGAGCGCGCGGGCGTGGATATTCGCGGCGAGTTTTCGGGCAGCACAACCAGCGAAGTAAGCGTGCGGATCAACGGCCCGGACACTGAGCGCCTGCTGGCGCTGGCCGAAGAAGTGATTGTGCGGCTGTCCGGCGTCGAGGGCCTTGAAGGCCTGCGCGTCGATACCGAAGAAGGCCTCGATGAGGTCACCGTCGCCGTCGATCGCCAGCGCGCCGCGGCCTTTGGCGTTGACCCCAGCGTGCTGTCGCAGGTGATGGGCTTTCAGCTTTCGGGCACGCAGTTGCGCGATTTTCAGCGCGGCGAAGCGTTGCTGCCCCTGCGCGTGCGCTTTGCACCGCCCGAGGACGAAAGCGGCAACCCGCGCGACCCCAGCCTGTCGGATGTGGCCGAGACGCGTATCGCCGGCAGCGGCGGCGGGTCTGTGGCCGCAAAAGCCGTCACTGAAACCAGCGGCCTGGCCACGTCGCAGGTCGGTGAAATCCGCCGCACCAACCGCAAGACCAGCCTGCGCGTCGTCGGCACCACCAGCACCGAAGACCTGGAACGCATTGAGGCACAGGTCAGGCAGGCGATGCAGGGCGTGAAGTTTCCGCCCGGCTATTCGCAGGAACTTGGCGGGCGCTTCGGGCGCTTTGGCCAGCAGTTCGACAGTCTTTGGACAAGCCTGATCTGGGCAGCCGTGCTTGTGTTCCTGGTGATGTGCTTCTTGTTCGAGAGTGTGCTGAAACCGATTTGCATTCTGATCGCAAGTGTGCCCGGCGCGATTTTGGGCGCCTTCGGCCTGCTGCAATTGACCGGTACCCCGGTGGACGGCATCGCGATGCTGGGGCTGCTGGTGCTGGTGGGCGTGGTGGTGAACAACGGCATCGTGATGGTGGACCTGATCAATCGCCTGCGTGCCGAAGGCATGGAGCGAACCAAGGCGGTGGAAATGGCCGCGCGGCAGCGCCTGCGCCCGATTCTGCTGACCAGCCTGACGACGGTGTTCGGTTTGATCCCGATGGCGATGGGCGACGCGAAGTTTGTGGGCATGCCGTACTACCCGATGGGCCGCATGGTGCTGGGCGGGTTGCTGGCCAGCATGGTGTACACGCTGGTGCTGGTGCCGCCGTGGTACACGATTCTCGACGACATCGGCCTGACGGTGAAGGGCTGGCTCACAGTTGTCTTCGGCACGCGTGCCCGCGGCGGCGGCGAAGGCGCAGCCACCGCACCCGCAAGCGCGGATTAAATGGCTGCCCCGCACCCGGGTGCTTCCCGGGTGACGCAGGATTGGGGATTGCCGCTCAGGCGGCGGTGCGAAGGCAGGCACCCCCGGGGCCTGCCTGGCAGTTGGCTGCGCGGGTTGCATGCCGGCACACACGCGCGAACATACCGGGGGCAATGCGGCGCCGCAGGCGCTTTGGGCTGCTTGCCTGCAAATGCAAAACGCAACTCATCCATCCTGCAAGCAACGCCCTGCGCTGCGCCCCAGTGGGGCGCATGGACTCTGGCCCACGGCCAAGCCGTTGAAGTCCGAAGTCGAAAGATGATGGCGCCCCGGCCGGTCGCGAGCTTTGCGCGCTGTCGTCGTCGCGGCTCAGGCGCGTCGGCGTCGCCGGCGCGGCGCAGGCGGGCTCAACGGCTGCGACGACATCGGGTACCGGAACTTGTTTCGCGGGCGTCGACGTGCGCAGGCTGCTTTCGTAGCGCTCATACGTCTCGCCAATGCTTTCGTATACTTCGCCGTCGCTGGCACGGGTGCGTTTGCGGCGCCTGGACGCTGTACCGGTGCGCTTGCGCGGCTCGGTGGCTTTCAGTTTCTCGCGCAATTCTGCCAGCCGCTGCTCGCTGGCCCGGTGGCCGATGCGGCGCCAATTAGGGTCGTTGCAGAACGGCGACGCTTCGCCCAGTTCGGCGATTGAGTCCTTCATAAACAGCAGCTCAATCTGCTCGCGCATCTCTGCAAGGATCCAGCCTCGGGCATGTGCGGCATCCACCCGCGCCTGCCTGATCTTCAGCGACACCTGGCGGGCCGACATGTCCAGGCAGGCTTGCGCCATGCGGCGGCGCTCGGCTGTGGATGCATGCAGCAGCGCTTTGACGCGTGCCAGCTCGTGTTCGACGCGTTCGCGCTCAAGCTGAAGTTGCATGCGCCGGGCAAGCGCGGCGCCCTGTTCAAGCGCCGATGTCCAGGGCGCCGGTGCGGGCGTGTCGGGTGTGAACGGCAGATCAAACAGGGTCATCATGGCGGCATCTCACAGGGGCACAACTTGCGCCCTTAACAGCAGGAACCTGCGGACACAGGTCAGCACGGATTTGTGCCCGGCGGCAGGCGGCTATCGCCGACAAACCCAGCCGGCAAGCCTGTTTGCGGCGGAAAAGTTTTTTGAGAATTCCGATCGACCGTCTCGTCAATCCGTCGCCTTCTGTCGACAACACACTCCGTCTGCGGCTGCGCCCGACCTTGCCCGCGCCGATGGCACCGCCGCGTGGTGACCCGTGGCATCCATTCGGTGCGGATGATGCTGTCGCGCAGGAATGTGACCGCCTCAACGGTTGTTGGTATGCTGCACCCGGGAGAAACCATGGCTGTTGAGCAGGCATCGGGCGAGAAACCACGCTTGACGCAACTTTCCCACGGCGCCGGCTGAGGCTGCAAGCTTTCGGCTAGCGACCTCGTGCAGGTGCTGAAGGGATTGCCAAAAGTGACGGACGCCAACGTGCTCGTGGGCACGGATTGGGCCGACGACGCGTGCGTGTATCGCATCAACGACGAGCAGGCGATTGTCCAGACGCTCGACTTCTTTACGCCGATCGTGGACGACCCTTACACCTTCGGCCAGATTGCGGCGGCCAACGCGATCTCGGACATCTATGCCATGGGCGCCAAGCCGCTGTTTGCGCTGAACATCGTGGCCTTTCCGCTGGCGCAGCTTGGGCACACCGTGCTGGCGCAGATTCTCAAGGGCGGCAGCGACAAGGCGCGTGAAGCCGGCATCTTTGTGACCGGCGGGCACAGCATCGACGACGCCGAGCCCAAGTACGGCATGTGCGTCACCGGCATCGTGCACCCTGACAAGATCATGAGCAACGCCGGCGCCAAGGTCGGCGACAAGCTGGTGCTGACCAAGCCCCTGGGCGTGGGCGTGCTTACCACGGCAGTGAAACGGCAATTGCGCACCGAGGCGCAAATCGACGCCGCGATTCATTGCATGGCCGCAATCAACAAACCCGGCGGCGAGGCGATCGACGAGGTCGGCGCGAGCGCAGCCACCGACATCACGGGCTTTGGCCTGATCGGGCACCTGCGCGGTATTGCTGCTGCCAGCAACGTCGGCGTGAAGCTGCGCTTTGGAGCGCTGCCGATTCTGCCGGGAGTAATGGACTTGATCAGCCAGGGCTGTTTTCCCGGCGGCACAAAGAAGAACTGGCTGCACTACGGGCAATGGGTCGATTACGCGCCCGAGCTGTCGCAGCACGAGCAGACGCTGGTGTGCGACGCGCAGACCAGTGGCGGCATGCTGATCAGCGTGCCTGCGGCCAGGTGTGATGCGCTGGTGGCCAGCCTCAAGCGGCACAATGCGCTGGCAAGCGCCGTGGTGGGGGACGTCGTCGCAGACCACCCCGGGCGCATTGCAGTCGAGCGCTGAACGGGCGAGGTTCACACTCTCGCCCTGTTGCTATCCACTTCTTCTTTATCGCGGCACTTCGAAGTTGTGGAGCTTCACGTCGGCCAGCGCGATCTCAAACTCCAGCAACGTGGTGTGCAGAGATGCGCCAAGGTTTGCAGCCGCCTTTCGGCCGGGAAATGGCGTTGCGCCGAGAATGGTGGCGCTTTGCGCGATGTCGTTCAGCATCTCGCGGATTTCTTCAAGCAATTGCTGGGCGCGGGCGCTTTTGCGGCTGGCAGATGCGGGTGTGCGTTTCATGGCGGCTCCTTGATTGTCGCGGGCAAGCCGATTTCGGCTGCGCGTGCAGGGTACACCGGCTATGCGACAACCATTGGCCCTTGGCGAGGCGTTTGGAACAGCGGTGCCGCCCCGGAAGGTGCATGGAATGGGGGCTGGCGGAAAATCTCAGATTTTTCGGCGAATGATGGTTCCGCCCGACTTTGGCAGCGGGATTTCGCCCCGAAACCCGTCCATGGCGGCGCGAATTTCGTCGGCTAAGGCGCCGTCGTAGTTTTCGACGGCCAGTGCCAGCGCGTTTTCGGCGTGCTGGGTGGCGTCGGCAAATGCCCCGCGCCGTGCCAGCAGCGTCGCCAGCGCCAGCAGCAGGTCGGCCAGCGAGCGATACTCCGGCGCGTCCTGCACCGCGAACACGCCATAGCTGAAGCTGCGCTCGGCTTCGACTTCGTCGCCAAGTTCTTCCTGCACGCGGCCAAGTTCGCGCCACGCGCCGGCGAGTGACTCGGGGTTGCCGACTTCCGACGCAAGCTGAATGGCATCGCGCGCGTAGCGTCGGGCCTCTTCCAGCATGCCCAGACGGCGATAGCACGAGGACAAGCCCACCAGCGCCGAGCAGCACTGGGGCGTGTTGCCGATCTCGGCGTTCACGGCAAGGCTTTGCCGGTACAGGTCGGTGGCGCGGGCCAGGTCGCCCCGCGCGTCGCGTTCGCGGCGCATCAGGGCATGGGCCAGCGTGGTCAGCATGGCGGCTTGGTTCAGCCGGTCGTCGGTTTCGCGCAGGATGGTCAGCGACTTTTCCAGCCACTCGACGGCGCCATCGTGCTCATGATTGGCCATGCAGGCGGCGCCGATCTGCCCGTAGCTGACGCCGATGGCTGCCTTGACGCCCAGCCTTTCGGCCAGCGCCAACACCGGCTGGTACATCTGCACCACGTCGGCGGTCGACAATCCGCGATCGAGCACGGTGGCCAGGTTGCCAAGCGCGCGCAGTTGCAGGCGTTCGTTGCCGACGGTTTGGGCAAGGCGCAAAGCCTCGCGCAGGTCGGCTTCGGCGGCATAGCTTTCGCGCACGTCGCGATACAGCACGCCGCGTTCGATCAGCGCTGTTGCGCGTCGGGCGCGGTCGCCGGCGGCAAGGCGGACGGCGCGCGTCAACGTCTCCAGCGCGGCTTCGCGGCGGCCGACAAACCAGCGCAGCATGCCGCAACTGATCAGGGCGTCGACCTGTGCGGCCGGTTGCGCCGAGGGGTGGTGGGCGATGCGCGCGTGCAGGTCGGCGGCGCTTTCATTCTGGTACTCGCGCTCGGCAAACGCGACTGCACGTTGCAACCATGCCAGCTCGCGCCGCGCCAGGGTGTCATTGAGGCGCGTGACGCCGGTTTGTGCGTCGCGCGCGTGGTCGGCCAATTCAAGGGCCATGGCGTCAAGCGAAGTTTCGGGCAGGGTCGCCTCGATGCACTCAAGCGCCAGTTCGTGCAGGCGCGCGCGTTCGCTGGGCATATGCAACTGGTAAGCTGCGTCGCGCAACGACGCGTGCCGAAACAGGTAGACAAACTCGGCGCTTGGCAAATCCATGCGCGAAGATTATGCGGCGGGCATGTGGTTGCAACTCGCATGCGTTAGAATGGGGCTATGGGCAAAGAGGGCAATATCCGAAGGCCGGACCGCAAGGCGCTGCAACTCGCGCGGCAGGTGCAGCGTGCGTTGACGTTTGCGCTGGCTGAAACCGGCAACGAGTTGCTGCTTGCCGCCTACGTCGAAGAGGTGCAGCCGGCACCGGACGCGACGCACATGCTGGTCAGCGTGCGCGGCGACGGCGAGCCGATGGCGTTGCTGGGGGCCCTGCACGAGCACACGGGCCGGCTGCGAAGTGCCGTGGCCGAAGCGATTACGCGCCGCAAAGCGCCCGAGTTGGCGTGGCAGATTGTGTAGCGCGGCTACATCACGTTGAGTTCAAGCTTGGCGGCTTCGCTCATCATGGACTTGTTCCAGGGCGGGTCCCAGACCAGTTCAACTTTCGCTTCCGTCACGCGCTCAAGCTGCTTGAGCTTGCTTTCGACTTCGCCGGGCAGCGTGCCGGCGACCGGGCATGCCGGCGATGTCAGCGTCATGCGCACGTGCACGTCGCCCTTGAAGCCGACGCTGACGCCGTAGATCAAGCCCAGCTCGTAGACGTTGACCGGGATCTCGGGGTCGAACACGGTCTTGAGTTTCTCGATCACAGATTCGTTGACGGCCCTGGCCTCGGCCGGTGTCAGGTCGCGCGGGTGGCCCGCGGCGTCGGTGGGCAGCTTGGCTGCATCCGGTGTCGGGTTCTTGGCCGGCGCTCCGGCGGACTGGCCCGGCGCGCCTCTTTGGGCGAGCGAGTGGTCGACATCGATGGGCGGTAGCGGCTTGACCTTATCGGGGTCAACCAGCTTGGCTGCGCCTTCGGGGTGGGATTGTTCGGTCTCGTTGGTCATGGTTGTGCTTGGGGCCGGGCGTCACTACTTGAACAATTCCTGTACCTTGCGGATTCCAGCCGCCAGCGCGTCGGCTTCGAGCCGTGTGTTGTAGAACGCGAAGCTGGCGCGGATCGTGCCGTGGAGTTTGAAGAAGTCCATCACCGGCTCGGCGCAGTGCTGGCCGACGCGCACGGCAATGCCTTGCTCGTCGAGAATCATGCCCGCATCGGATGAGTGAATGCCGTCAAGCACGAAGCTGATCACGCCCGCCTTGTTTGGCGACGTGCCGACGATGCGAAGCCCCGGGATTTCGCTGAGCTTGCTGGTGGCGTAAGCCAGCAGCTCGTGCTCGTAGGCTTCAATGGCGTCAAGGCCGATGCCCATCAGGTACTCCAGCGACGCGCCCAGGCCGATGGTGTCGGCGATGTTGGGCGTTCCGGCTTCGAACTTGTGCGGAATGACGTTGTAGGTGGTGCGCGCGAACTTGACGGACTTGATCATCTCGCCGCCGCCCTGCCACGGCGGCATGGCCTCAAGCAGGTTGGCCCGGCCCCAGAGCGCGCCGATGCCGGTGGGCCCGAAGGCCTTGTGGCCGCTGAAGGCGTAGAAGTCGACGCCGAGTGCCTGCACATCAATGCGCTGGTGCGGCGCTGCCTGCGCGCCATCGACGAGCACGACCGCGCCGACGGCGTGTGCTTTCTGCGCCATCCACGCAATCGGGTTCACGGTGCCAAGCGCGTTGCTGACGTGCACGCAAGCCAGCAGCTTGGTGCGCGGCGACAGTCGCTTCTCGAACTCGGGCAGCACCAGCGTGCCCGTGTCGTCCATCGGCGCGACGACGAGTTTCGCGCCTGTCAATTCGCACAGCATCTGCCACGGCACGATGTTGCTGTGGTGCTCCATGGCCGTAATCAAAATTTCGTCGCCGGCTTTCACATTCGCCCGGCCCCAAGTCTGGGCGACCAGGTTGATGGCCTCGGTTGTGCCGCGCACAAAGATGATCTCGCGGTCGTCGGGCGCGTTGAGAAAGCGCTGCACGGTGCGGCGCGCGGCCTCGAACTTGTCGGTGCACGCAGCCGAAAGTTCGTGCGCGGCGCGGTGCACGTTGGCGTATTCGTGCTCATAGACACGGGCAATGGCGTCGATCATGCAGCGCGGCTTCTGGGCCGACGCGCCGTTGTCGAGGTAGACCAGCGGCTTGCCATGCACAGTGCGCGCCAGGATCGGGAAGTCCTTGCGCAGCGCGTCAACGTCGAATGTCTTTACTTCATTCACCCGAAGTTCCTATTCGCCGAGCAGGCCGTGAAAGCGCTGTCGCATGACTTCTTCCAGGTGCCGCCTGACTGCGTCCATCTTGATCTGCTCGATCACATCGTTGGCGAACGCGTAGGTCAGCAGGTTGCGGGCCTGTCGCGTATCCAGGCCGCGGCTTCGCAGAAAGAACACCGCATCCGGGTCAAGCTGGCCGCTGGTGGCGCCGTGGGCGCACTTGACTTCATCGCAATAGATCTCGAGTTGCGGCTTGGTTTCTGCGCGCGCATCATCGGAGAGCAGCAGGTTGTTGTTCTGCTGTTTGGCATCGGTACCGGCTGCACCGGGGCGCACAATCACTTTGCCGCTGAAGACGCTGTGCGACCTGCCGTCCACCACGCTGCGATAAAGCTGGTTGCTGGTGCAGCGCGGGCGCATATGGTCCACAACCAGGTGATTGTCCATGTGCTGCGCGTCGCTGCCCAGCACCAGTCCGTTCAGCGTGCAGGCCGCGCCCTCGCCGGCCAGCATCACGTTCAGGTCGTGTCGCGCGAGTTGTGCGTCCAGGTTGATGCTGTGGTGCGTGTAGTTGCTGTTGCGGTCCTGGCGTACTTCGTTCCAGCCGATGTGCGTGGCGGCCGCATCGCGCAACAGTTTGGCGTGGCGCACGTTGGCGCCCGACGCGAGCATGACTTCGCTGACCGCATTGACGAAGCGCGACTCCCCGGCCAGGCCGACAAAACTCTCGACAAGCCGCAGCCCGGCGTTTTCGCCGGCAAGCACCAGCGTGCGCGGCGCGTTGATCTGGCCGCCAGTGGACACGTACAGCACATGCACGGGCGTTTCCAGCACGGCATCTTGCCCAGCGCGAATGTACGCGCCGTCGGTGAACAGCGCCGTGTTCAGCGCTGTGAACGGCTGCGCATGGTGGTCTGCGTAGCGCGCCAGTTTGCCGGGCAGGCCTTCATCGTCCCCAAGCAACTGTGAAAGCGGGGCGATCAGGACGCCTGCGGGCAGGGCAGGAATGCGGCTTAGCGCGCTGTCAAAGAACCCGTTGACGAACACAAGGCGGATCTCGTCGGCGCTTTCAATCAGCCACGGCTTCAGGTCGCCAAGCGTGATCTTCGCCGGTGCAGCCGCCGCCAGCTTCAGCGCAAGCAGCGGCTTCAGGTTCGTGTAGCGCCAGTCTTCGTGTCGGATCGTCGGAACATCCAGGGCGGCAAAGCTGTCGGCGGCATCTTGCCGCAACTCAGAAAGCCATGCCGGTTCCGCCGACTGCGGCGTGAAGCCGTCGATGGCGAGTTGAAGCGAGTTTAGTGTCTGCGTTGTCATTCGATTTTTGATTTTGGATTTTGGAGTTTGGATTGAACGGATTGGGCATCGCTTCGTGCTCGCAGTGTCTTTATCGAGGCCACGGTCATGGCTAGAATCTCATTCCCTTCCTTGATCAGGCCCGTAAGGCGTCGCTTTGAGATCATTTCGGTTTCGGCAATCACTTCCAGCCAGTTGACGGACTCGTCGCATTCTTCCTCAACGATTGCAAGCTTGGCAATCATGTCCTTGCGCGACTTGGCCCGACAAGCGGCGCGGTAGTTGGCACCTACAGACAAGGATGAACGCAGCAACTGGCGCCCGACGACGTCCGCTGATCTCGACTTGGGCAGCGAATCGCAAAGCTTCATCGAGCGCAGCCCAAATGCGCGGGTGCGTGCTTTGAAGGTCGCTTCGTCCATTCGGTCACCAATCCAAAATCAAAAATCAAAAATCCAGAATCGCTACACGGTTTGTTCCAGCCAGGCGTAGCCTTTGTCTTCGAGTTCGAGCGCGAGTTCTTTACCGCCGCTTTTGGCGATGCGGCCGTCGAGCAACACGTGCACGAAGTCAGGTTGAATGTGATTCAGCAGGCGCTGGTAATGCGTCACCAGCAGGAACGACCGCTCCGGCGAGCGCAGGCTGTTGACACCCGTCGCCACGGTCTTGAGCGCGTCGATGTCGAGGCCGCTGTCGGTCTCGTCCAGGACGGCAAGCGTCGGCGCCAGCACCGCAAGCTGCAGGATCTCGTTGCGTTT
Organism: Planctomycetota bacterium; assembly: GCA_020849795.1. Lineage (GTDB taxonomy): Bacteria > Planctomycetota > UBA8742 > UBA2392 > UBA2392 > JADJRK01. Next base: position 103,466 of record JADZFR010000003.1, read on the forward strand.
CTTCTCGCCGCCGGAAAAGCCCTCATTGACGCTGCGGTTGAGCAAGCCGGCGTCGATGTCCATCAGCCTGGCCTTTTCCTTGATCAGGGCCAAAAACTCGGCGCCGCTGGCTTCGGCTTCGCCGCGGGCCTTGCGCTGGGCGTTCAGGGCCGCGCGCAGGAAGTACATGTTGCTGACGCCGGGAATCTCGACGGGATACTGGAAAGCCAGAAAAATGCCGGCGCGGGCGCGGTCTTCGGGTTCGGCGGCGATGATGCTTTCGCCCTTGAACAGGATGTCGCCGCTGGTGACCGTGTAGTCCGGGTGACCGGCAATGGCCTTGGTCAGCGTGCTCTTGCCGCTGCCGTTGGTGCCCATGATGGCATGCACTTCTCCGGCGTTGATCGTGAGGTCAATGCCGTGCAGGATTTCCGTGCCATCAATGGCAACGTGCAGGTCTTTGATTTCAAGCAGTTTGGTCATTTTTTAGCCACAGATGGACACAGATGAACACGGATAACTTCAGAGAACGATGCGCTTCACCTCGACGCGGGACTTTCCAAAGTTGATGAGCAGGCAAAGCGATAGTCCAGATACCTTCAAGTAGTTGATGCACATGGCTGTGTGAACTGCATCAAACTCCTTCACTGACTTCAACTCAAGCAGAACAGCATCGTTCACAACGAGGTCTGCAACATACTTGCCGACCTCTTGTCCCTCGTACATGACTCGATACTCGACCTGCTGCAGAACCTTCAATCCCGCCTTGCGAAGCTCGATCGCTAACGAGTTCTCGTAGACCTTCTCAAGGAATCCCGCACCCAATGTGTTTGCGACCGTATAGGCACAGCCGATGATCCTTTCGGTCAATGCACTCAGTTGGGATTCAGGTTCTGGCATGGTTTGAGCCACAGATGGACACAGATAAACACACATAAAGGCGGAGCGGTGGGAGTAGACTGTGAGATTGCTAGTGATCCAGCAGGTCCCATCGATCTGGAAAGTTCTCGTAGTCTTTGGCCTGAAGCCAGAACGCGGACTTCTCAGCTTTCGACTTTGTCGGGTCACCCTGGTGTCTACAAGCGTCGATCTCCGATGGTTTCATGAAGTAGAGTTCTGGATTCCCCTTGCCCGCCGATAGGCGACACACGACCACGACCTGCGCCATGTGACATGTTGGTCGTTCGCCCAGTGGCACCGCTGATCGCTTGCTGAGAGTCTTCACCTGAATCGAAACGAACTTGGTGCCGTTCCGATCATATACGATGACGTCAATTCCCTTCGCGTTTCGGGATGTAGGCAACACGTTCCATCCCCGCATGGCCAGTGAATAGCAGACAAAGAACAGGCCAGCGTTGCCCACCCCCTGATTGTCGCGCGCAATTGGCGTATCTGTGTTCATCTGTGTCCATCTGTGGCTAATAAGCCGTTAGCCAACAGCGCCTTCCAGTTTCAGGCCCAGCAGCTTTTGGGCTTCTACTGCGAACTCCATGGGCAGCTCGCTCAGCACGTCTTTGCAGAAGCCGTTTACGATCATGCTTACGGCGTCTTCTTCGCTTAGCCCGCGCTGGCGCAGGAAGAACACCTGCTCGTCGCTGATCTTGCTGGTGCTGGCTTCATGCTCGATGACCGCGCTGGCGTTGTGGCTTTCGATATACGGGAAAGTGTGCGCGCCGCACTTGTTACCCAGCAGCAGGCTGTCACAGGCGCTGTAGTTGCGCGCGCCCGATGCGCCCTTCATGATTTTCACAAGCCCGCGATAGCTCTGGTCGCCGTGGCCGCCGCTGATGCCCTTGCTGATGATCGTGCTCTTCGTGTTCTTGCCGATGTGGATCATCTTCGTGCCGGTGTCGGCCATCTGGTAATCGCGCGTCACCGCCACGCTGTAGAACTCGCCCACGCTGTTGTCGCCCTTGAGGATGCAGCTTGGGTACTTCCAGGTGATCGCGCTGCCGGTCTCGACCTGTGTCCAGGAGACCTTGGCGTTCTCGTGGGCGATGCCGCGCTTGGTCACGAAGTTGTACACGCCGCCTTTGCCGTCCTTGTCGCCTGGGTACCAGTTCTGGACCGTGCTGTACTTGATGTGGCCGCCCTTGAGCGCCACCAGCTCTACCACCGCGGCGTGCAACTGATTTTCGTCGCGCTGGGGCGCGGTGCAGCCCTCGAGATAGCTGACGTACGCGCCTTCGTCGGCGATCAGCAACGTGCGCTCAAACTGGCCTGTGCCCGCGCTGTTGATGCGGAAGTACGTGCTCAGTTCCATCGGGCAGCGCACACCCGGCGGGATGTAGCAGAAGCTGCCGTCGCTGAATACCGCGCTGTTCAATGCCGCGAAGTAGTTGTCCGTGAACGGCACCACGCTGCCCAGGTGCTTGCGCACAAGCTCGGGGTGGTCGGTGACGGCTTCGCTGAAGCTGCAGAAGATGATGCCCTGCTTGGAAAGTTCTTCGCGAAAGGTTGTCTTGACGCTGACGCTGTCGAACACGGCGTCAACAGCCACGCCGCTCAGGCGCTTCTGCTCGTCCAGGCTGATGCCCAGCTTCTCGAACGTCTCCAGCAACTCGGGGTCCACTTCATCGAGGCTGGTGACTTCTTTTTTCTTCTTCGGCGCCGAGTAGTAAATGATGCCCTGGTAGTCGATTTTCGGGTACGTGGGCTTCTGCCACGTCGGCTCGGTCATCGTCAGCCAGTGGCGGTAGGCTTTCAGGCGCCATTCCAGCAGCCACTCGGGTTCTTTCTTCTTGGCGCTGATCGCGCGCACCACGCCCTCATTCAGCCCGGGCGGAAGCTGGTCGGCGTCGATGTTGCTTGTCCAGCCGTGCTTGTACTCCTGCTCGGCCAGCGACTGGATGGTTTCGTTGCTCATGTCTGTGGCCTTTGGGCCTATCTGGACTAACTTTGTCCAAAATACAGGACCCGCCAAACCCCACAAGAAGGAAAGTGGACTAAACTGGTCCTTTATTCCCAACTTGCGGCCTAAGTAATAGAAGAAGGAACACGAGATACCAGCAGGAAGCCAATGACCATCCTAGACCGCCAGCAAGCCATCATCGACGAGTTCAAGGCGCTTCCCGACTGGGAAGACCGCTACAAGCGCATCATTGAATATGGGCGTGAGCTGGCGGCTATGAACCCCGAGCACCAGGTGGACAAGAACAAGGTCAAGGGCTGCCAGAGCACCGTGTGGCTGCACGCGGGTTTGGAAAGCGGCACAGTGCGGCTGCAGGGCGACAGCGACGCAATGATCGTGCGGGGTTTGGTGGCACTGCTGCTGAAGGTATACGACGGGGCAACGCCCGCCGAGATTATCGCCACGCCGCCGGACTTCATCCGCGAGACCGGCTTAGGCAGCCACCTGAGCCAGACCCGCGCCAACGGTCTGGCGGCGATGGTCAAGCAGATCCAGATGTACGCGGCTGTGTTCCAGGCGATGCAGAAGGCGAAGTAGTCAGGTGGCCGGTTTGAGTTCGCCGGGCTTGCGCAGCATCTTTTCGATCTCGCTGATGTGGTTCTCTTCGTCGCGGATCATGTCGCGCGCGTACTCTTCGAGGCGCACGTCTTTGCCTTCGACCAGCGCCAGCAGGTCGCGGTACATCTGCACGCCGCTGACTTCGTGCTCAATGCTCTCGCGCAGGATGTCCTCGATGTGGTGTTTTTCTGTCTCGAGCAGCTTGCCGATCTTGAGTGATGGGTGGCCGCCCAGAGCAGTGACGTATTCGCCGGCGGCATGCGCGTGGCTGAGCGACTCGGTCGCCACGCCCCGGAACCACGCGACGATGGGAATGCGCGAGTAGCCGAAGATCATCAGCGAGTAGTGGCTGTAACGGACGACGCCCGCAAGTTCGAGTTCAAGGACGCGGTTGAGCGCGTCGATCACCTTCTTCTTTTCCATGGCGGCCTCCCGTGGCTTTGAATGATGCATGGTGCAAGTAACTTCGTCGAACCTTGAAGCCTGAACTAAACAGGATTGAGGCAACTTTCGCAACAATTCTTGATGTTTCGGCTGCGCGCGTTTGCCTGCGACTTGCTGATCGCGTATCTATATCCGCCATGACTTCGACGATGAACAACCTTGTGCGCGCGTGGTGGTGGACACCTTCCAGGTGTCGCGCCTGATTGTTTGCCCGTTTTGTTCGCGACGCCTGGAGACCTCTCCGGGCGTGTTTGTTTTTTCAGGACCTGACCATGACCGCTTCGACCATCGCTGACCTCGAAACCCCGACGTCGCTGTTTCTCAAGCTGCGCGATTTCCGGCCTGCCTTCCTGCTTGAGTCCGTCACCCACGGCGAAAAAGTCGGCCGCTTTTCGTTCATCGGTCTCGACCCGGTCAAGACTATCGAGTACCGCGGCCAAGGCCAATTGCGCGATCTGATTGAGCGAGAACTCGCTGCCCTGGGCAGCCGCGCCCCGCAAACAGGCACTTCGCCGCTGCGCGGGCTGGTAGGCGCCATCGCCTACGAGAACGTGCACGAGCTGCTGCCAACGGGCGTCAAGCGGCCGGGCTCCCGCAATGTGCCTGACCCTTGTGCGGGCCAAATGGGCGCAGGCACCTCGCTGCGCTCGGAGCCCGACCCCATTTTGCCGCTGGCAGCCTTCGTGGTGCCGCGCGCTGTGGTCACGTTCGACCACGGCACGCGTCGCATCAGTATCGACCACGCCGACGGCGCGGAGGCCGCGGCTGCACTGCTGCAGCAGGTGCGCGCGGCCATGTCGCGCCCGGTGCCCGAGTTGCGGGGCGGGCGCAGCTTCAGCGAACCGAAGGCAACCATCGCCGAGCCCGAGTTTCGGGGCATGATCGAGCGCGCCAAAGAACACATCGCGGCGGGCGACATCTTTCAGGTGGTTCTCTCGCTGGCGTTTGAAGGCCAGACCGACCTGCACCCGTACCAGGTTTATCGTGCGCTGCGGCACCTGAACCCGTCGCCCTACCTCTATTATTTCGACTTCGGCAAGTTCCAGATCATCGGCAGCAGCCCGGAGGCCCTGGTCAAGCTGGAAGACGGCGCCTTGACGATCCGCCCGATTGCGGGCACCCGCCCGCGCGGCACGGGCGAAGCCGCCGACGCCGCACTGGAAGCCGAACTCGCGACCGACGCCAAAGAACTGGCCGAGCACAACATGCTTGTGGATCTTGCGCGCAACGACGTCGGCCGCGTGGCCGAGATCGGAAGCGTGGCGGTTCCCGACTTGCGCGTGATTGAGCGCTACAGCCACGTGATGCACCTGGTAAGCCGCGTGACCGGGCGGCTGCGCGACGGCGTCAGCGCGCTGGACGCGTACGCCAGCGCGTTTCCGGCCGGCACGGTCAGCGGCGCGCCGAAGATTCGCGCGTTGCAGATTATTCACGAGCTTGAGCCCGCGCCGCGCGGGTTTTACGCGGGCAGCGTGGGCTATTTCACGGCGGGCGGGAACTTCGACCAGGCGATCACGATTCGCACGATCGTGATGCACCAGGGGCGCTACAGCGCGCAGGCGGGCGCGGGCATTGTCGCCGACAGCGTGCCCGCGAGTGAGTACCAGGAGATTCGCAACAAGGCCGCGGCTTTGCTGGAGGCACTGAAGTTCGCAAGGGACGAACTGTAATGCCCGGCCCATTCCCGAGTGAGTACCCGGAACCCGAACCCATGATCCTGCTCATCGACAACTACGACTCCTTTACGTTCAACCTGTACCAGGCGCTTGGCTCGCTGGGCGCTGAAGTGGTTGTGCGCTACAACGACCAGGTCGCCGACGCCGACGTGGAAGCCGCCCAGGCCATTGTCCTTTCGCCCGGGCCCGGCCACCCCGGCCAGGCCGGCCAGACGCTGGACATCATTGAGCGCTTCGCCGGGCGCCAGCCGATTCTGGGCGTCTGCCTGGGCCACCAGGCGATTGCGCAGGTCTTCGGCGGCAAGGTGGTGCGCGCGCAAAGGCAACTCCATGGCAAGACCAGCCGCCTGTACCACGACGGCAACGGGCTGTACGCCGGCCTGCCCAGCCCGCTTGAGGTCGGCCGCTACCACTCGCTGATTGTTGACGAGTCAAGCCTGCCCGCGTGCCTTGAAATCACCAGCTACACCAGCGACGGCGAGATCATGGGCCTGCGCCACCGCGAACTGCCCGTGGAAGGCGTGCAGTTTCACCCCGAGAGCATTCTCACGCCGCAGGGCCCGCGCCTGCTGCAGAACTTCCTGAACCGAACACTGGCAGCCGCCCGCTAGGGGGCCACGAAGGGAACCGACATGACGGCCACAGCGACACTCGAACAGCTCGCAACCGGCAAGCACCTCGATGCAGCCAGTGCAGAGACGCTTCTGGCGCAGCTTCTTGACGAGTCAACATCAGAGCCGCTGATCGCCGGCATACTCACCGCGTTGCGCACCAAGGGTGAATCCGGCGAAGAGCTGCTGGGCATCACCCGCGCGCTGCTGCAGGTCGCGGCTGCGGCACCGCGCGCTCCGGCTGGCGCCGTCGATACGTGCGGCACCGGCGGCGATGGCGCGGGCACGTTCAACATCAGCACCGCCGCAGCGCTGGTGGTTGCCGCCTGCGGCGTGCCCGTGGTCAAGCACGGCAACCGCAGCGTGACAAGCCGCAGCGGCAGCGCCGACGTGATCGAGGCACTGCGCGTGCCGTTTGCAAAACCGGGCGAGCCGCTGCCCGATGCGCGTTTCAGCTTTCTGTTCGCCCCGCAGTTTCACCCCGCACTCAAGCGCATCGGCCCGGTGCGCAAGGCGCTGGGCATTCGCACCGTGTTCAACCTGGTCGGACCGCTGGCCAACCCCGCGCGCCCTGACTTTCAGCTGATGGGCGTCGCGACGCGCGAACGCCTGCCCGATGTCGCCCGCGCGTTGCAGGGCCTCGGCCGCAAGCGCGCATTTGTCGTGCATGGCGAGCCCGGCCTGGATGAGGCCACCCCGGCCGGCCGATTCACGGTCATCGACGTCCGCCCAGACAGCATCAGCGCCGCCGATTTCACCGCCGACGATTTTGGCCTGTGCCGCTGCATCCTCGGTGACTTGCGCGGCGGTGATGCAATCGAAAACGCAGCCATGATTGAGCAGATCTTGAAAGGCAACGAGGGGCCGCGTCGCGACACGGTCGTGCTGAATGCGGCCCTGACACTCATGCTCACCGGCAAGGCGGCCATACCGACAGAGGCTGCGGGCATCGCGGCGCACGCCATCGACACGGGCGCGGCTGGCCGCCTGCTCAATGAATTGCGGGGCAAGCATGCCTGACTTTCTTAAGCACATGGCCGCAGAGAGTGCCCGCCGCGCTGCCGAGGCGCGGGCAGCCACGCCAGAAGCCGAAATGCGCGCAGCCGCAGAGGCAATGCCGCCGGCGTTACCCCTGGCATTGCCGACAGGCGAAATGGGCGTGATCGCCGAAATCAAGCGCGTTTCGCCGGCAGCCGGGGTGCTCAACGCGGCCGTCGATCCGGCTGTGCAAGCCCGCGCATACGAAGCCGCGGGCGCAAGCGCCGTTTCGGTGCTGACTGAGCCCACGCGCTTTCACGGCAGCCTGCTTGACCTTCGCGCTGCCCGCGAGACAGCCACGTTGCCGCTGATGCGCAAAGACTTCATCGGCGACGCCTACCAGATCTACGAAGCCAGGGCAGCCGGCGCCGACGGCGTGCTGCTGATCGTGGCCATGCTCTCGGACCGCGAGTTGCGCCACTACCTGCGTGTATGCGACTACCTTGGCATGTTCGCGCTCGTGGAGTGCTTTGACGCCGACGACGTTAAGCGCGCACAGGCCACAGACGCCCGCGTCATTGGCATTAACAGCCGGAACTTGCGCGACCTGCGCGTGGAGTTCGAGCGCTTTGAACAACTGCGCGGCTTGATTGAACCCGGCCGCACCGCGGTGGCCGAAAGCGGCATCAGCACGCCGGCCCAGTTTCACTCGGTGCGCCGCCTTGGCTATCACGCGGCGCTGGTCGGCAGTGCGCTCATGCGCCAAGCCGACCCCGCAGCGGCGTTGGCACGGCTGCGCAACCTGCCCCAGGAGGCAACACGATGATCAAGATCTGTGGCATCACCGATGTAAGTACCGCGTTGGCGGCAGCCGAAGCGGGGGCGACCGCAATCGGGCTGGTCTTCGCCGAGTCGCCGCGTCGGGTTCGCACGGTGGCCGCGGCTGCCATTGCCGACGCGCTGCCTGAGGGCGTTGAGCGGGTGGGTGTGTTCCGGGCCGGTGATCTCAGGCGCCTGCCTGCGATCCTTGCCGCGGTGCGGCTTGACGCAATCCAGGTGCACGGGCTGGAGCATCCGGCATTGACGCTGGACGGCCTGCCGGTGATTCCGGCGTTTCGCGCCAGCTTTCCGGTCGGGTTGCGGCATGCGCGCCTGCTGCTGGATTCTCCGGCCGGCGAAGGCAGCGGCGAGGCCTGGGACTTCAAGCAGGTCAAGGGCATTGCCATGCGGCGCGGCTTGATTCTGGCGGGGGGACTGACGCCGCGCAACGTCGCCGAGGCCATTGAGGTGGTCAGGCCCTATGGGGTTGACGTGTCAAGCGGCGTGGAAAGCCGGCGCGGCCGCAAAGACGTGACGTTGATCCGGAAGTTTGTTACCGCCGCCCTGGCTGCCTTCGCCCACGTTGGGTCCGAGGTGCAGGCATGACGACTCATGTTGCCACTGCGGGGCGTTTCGGCATCCATGGCGGCCAGTACGTGCCTGAGACGCTGATGCCGAACCTGATTGCGCTGGAAGGCGCCTACACGGCTGCACGGCAGGACCCCGCCTTTCGTGACGCGCTTGACTCAGCGCTGCGGGAGTTTGTCGGGCGCGAAACGCCGCTGTATCTCGCAACCCGGTTGTCGCAGGCCTGCGGCGGGCGCATCTACCTCAAGCGCGAAGACCTCACGCACACCGGCGCCCACAAGATCAACAACGCGCTGGGACAGGCGCTGCTTGCCAAACGCATGGGCAAGACCCGCATCGTGGCCGAAACCGGCGCGGGACAGCATGGCGTCGCGACAGCCGCAGCATGCGCGAAGCTGGGTCTTGAGTGCGTGGTCTACATGGGCGGACTGGATTGTGAACGCCAGCGCCCGAACGTGCAGCGCATGCAGCTGCTGGGCGCGCGGGTCGTGCCGTGCGAAAGCGGCAGCCGCAACCTGAAGGTCGCGGTCAACGAGGCGATTCGCGACTGGATCGGCGACCCGCACGAGACGCACTATCTGATCGGCAGCGTCGTCGGGCCGCACCCGTACCCGACGATCGTGCGTGACTTCCAGAGCGTGATCGGCCGCGAAGCCCGCGCCCAGGTGCTGGAACGAGACGGCCGGTTGCCCGAAGCGGTGATTGCCTGCGTCGGCGGCGGCAGCAACGCCATTGGCATCTTTGCCGGCTTTCTCGGCGATCCTGTGGAACTGCACGGTGTGGAAGCCGGCGGCGACGGCGCGACACACGCGGCGCCGCTGAACAGTGGTACACCCGGCGTTTTGCACGGCGCAATGCAGTACCTGTTGCAGGACGCGGACGGCCAGATCCTGAATACCCATTCGATTGCGCCCGGTCTCGACTACCCGGGCGTCGGCCCTGAACACAGCGGGTTGAAAGACAGCGGCCGCGCGCAGTACCACGTGGTCGGCGACGACGAGGCACTTGCCGCGTTCAGAGACCTCAGTCGCCTTGAGGGCATCATCCCGGCGCTCGAGAGCAGCCACGCGCTTGCGTACGCTCGCCGGTTGTTGAAACAGCGGCCGGGCATCACCGTGCTCGTCAACTTGAGTGGTCGTGGCGACAAAGACCTGCCGCGGCTGATGGAACGGGGGCTGCTATGAAACCGTCGCTGCAAGGGGCATTCCGCATCGCCCGTGCCGAGGGCCGCAAGGCGCTGCTGCCGTTTCTGATGAGCGGACACCCGACGCCGGATGCATTCGCGAACAACCTGCGAGAGGCTGCGAGTTTCGCAGACGTGATCGAGGTCGGCGTGCCGTTCAGCGACCCGCTCGCCGACGGGCCGGTGATCCAGCACGCGGCAGAGGTCGCGTTGCGCAACCACACCACGCTGAGCCGCACGCTGGCAACACTTGCCTCGCGCGATCCCGGCCCGCCGGTGGTGCTGATGCTGAGTGTGAACCAGGTGCTGGCTCGAGGGGTCGAGCGCTTTGCAGTTGACGCTGCGCAGGCCGGCGTCAGCGGAGCCATCATTCCCGACCTGCCGTACGAAGAGGCAGTAGATGTGCGCGCGCAGTTTGCCCGCCAGGGCCTGAGCCTGATTGCGATGCTGGCCCCGACGACGCCTCCGGCGCGCATGGCCGCCATTCTGGGGCAGGCGCAGGGTTTTGCGTACCTGATCAGTGTCGCGGGCGTCACCGGTGCGCGACAGGGTTTCACCACGGGGACCGTCGACTACATTCGCCGCGCGCGAGAGCTGTCGCCCGTGCCGGTGTGCGTCGGCTTCGGCATCGGCAAACCAGAACACGTTCGCAGTCTCGGCGAACATGCCGACGGCTTCATTGTCGGCAGCGCGCTGATACGAGCCATGGATGAGGGTCTTGGCGTCGGCCACGTGCTAGGGCCATTGCGCGCCGCATGCCGCCAGGCCGTTGACAGCAGACCACATACAACCGGCGTCATATCATGATCGTGACCATGCAGCCCGCCGCGACACTGAAAGAAATCACCGGCGTGATTCGGGTACTTGAGAGCTTCGGAGCATCGCCCAGCATCAGCCGCGATTGCGGCTGCACGCTGATCACGGCGGCCACAAGCAAAGTGCCCATCGACGCCCAGCAGGTGCGCAGCGCGGGTGGTGTGCGCGACGTGCACGAAGATGCGCATCCGTTCAAGCGTGTCAGCCGTGACTATCACCCCGAAGACAGCGTGATCGACGCGCGCGCGGCGCGCTTCGGCGGCGGGGGGTTCACGGTGATTGCCGGGCCCTGCGCCGTCGAAAGCGAAGAGCAGATCCATGCTGTCGCGGCGCACGTCGCGGCCCACGGCGCGAAGGGCCTTCGCGGCGGCGCGTTCAAACCGCGTACGTCACCCTATGCGTTCCAGGGCATGGGTGTGCCCGGCTTGCGGTTTCTGCGTGATGCGGCGCGGGCCAACAACCTGGCTGCGGTCAGCGAAGTGATGTCGATCGACCAGGTTGCCGATTGCGTGGAGCATCTCGACGTGCTGCAGGTAGGTGCGCGCAACATGCAGAACTTCGACCTGCTGAAAGAAGTCGGCAGGACCGACAAGCCGGTGCTGCTCAAACGCGGTCCAAGCAGCAAGATCGAAGAATTGCTGCTGGCGGCCGAGTACATCGTGGATGCCGGCAACCCGCGCGTCGTGCTGTGCGAACGCGGCATCCGGACCTACGAAACGGCGACGCGCAACACACTGGACATTGCGGCTGTGCCGGTGGTGAAGCAGCTTTCGCACTTGCCGATCATCATCGACCCCAGCCACGCCGCCGGAAAACGCGAATACGTGCATTCGCTGACGCTCGCGGCGCTGGCGGTGGGCGCGGACGGCGTGATGGTGGAAGTGCACCCGACGCCGGCCAAGGCCCTGAGCGACGGTCGCCAGAGCCTGCACTATGCGGAGTTTGAGAAGTTGATGGACGATGTGGGGCGGCTGTCGGACTTCCGCGCGACGGTCAACGTATAACAAGGGAGGGAAGGCGCAGAGGGTTACGAAATCCTTTCGACTTGAAGTGAAGTGTGCCTGCCGATGAAAGAAAGTTCCGCATTGCTGTTGACCGGTCAAATTTCCCCGCTATCTTTTCGCCCCATGAACACCAAGACCAAGATGTGCTGTCTGATGTGCGCCCACAACGGTGGGTTGCGCTCGGGCATGGTCTGCTGATTCATAGACTTTCCCTACGCAACGCCACCGCAACCGCGGTGGCGTTTTCTTTTTCCACGATTCATCCAACACGAAAGGGCAGGACAATGGCTTACACGAAGGGATTCACGCTCTGGTTCACCGGGCTCTCCGGTGCCGGCAAGTCGACACTCGCCGACGAGATCAGCCGCCGCCTCAACGACCGCGGCATCGGCCATGAAGTGCTCGATGGCGACGTGGTGCGCACCAACCTGAGCAAGGGGCTCGGGTTTTCACGTGAAGACCGCGACACGAACATCCGGCGCATCGGGTTTGTCGCCGAGTTGTTGACACGCAATGAGGTCCCGGTGATCACCGCCGCGATCAGCCCGTATCGCGCGGTGCGCGAAGAAGTGCGGCACAAGATCGGCAAGGCGCGTTTCATTGAAGTGTTCGTCGATGCCGGCCTCGACGAGCTTGTGCGCCGCGATGTGAAGGGCCTTTACGCCAGGGCGCTGCACGGCGAGATCAAGAACTTCACCGGCGTAAGTGACCCTTACGAGGCGCCCGAGAGCCCGGAAATCAGGATCGATACGGAAGTCCAGACCGTGACCGAGTCGGCCGACGTGGTGTGGGAATATCTTGCCCGGCACGGATTCATCACGGTCGAAGAACCGGCGGCGGTGTAGGTCGATGCGCGAAACGCGACGCAACAAGTGCTGCAAGATGATGCCCTGTGCAAAGGGCCCGTGTTGACGCGTAAACACTCGCGCAATCACGGGCCGCCTTCAGGCGGCCCTTTTCTTTGAACACCATACGGAAGACGCCATGAAAACGAATGTGTCAACAATTGCAGCACTGCGGCGCGGATTTGCGCGCGAGTTCGTCTCGACGCTGATCGCGCTGGCGCTGATTGCTGCGGTGAAGGTCGGATTGATCAGCCTGATCCCCTGGTAACCGATGCGGGTAAAGACCTCACAACTGGATTCTCAACGCGCAACGGGCGTGGTCGTGCTGGCGGGAATTGTCGCGCTGGCAAAGCTGGCGCACGTGCTGGTGCCGTCAGTGCCGGCTGTGGTCTGGGCACTTGGCTTCGGCATTCTTGCCGGGGCCGGGGCAGAGCGCTCACGCAGTCCCGCGCCGTCGCTGCCGTACCAGGTGCCGCTGACTGCCGGGTTCGTGATGATGGGCGCCCAGATGCAGCCCGAGGTGTTCACACTGGTCGGCTGGCCCGGCGTGCTTTCGCTGGCGTTGTTGTGGCTGAGTGTGCTTGGGGCGTTTGCGCTGGCTGTGAAGCTGCGCTTGCTGCCGGGGCGCCTGGCTGGCCTGTTCGCGCTGGGGCTGTCGGGCTTTGGCGTTACGGCCGTTGTGGCCGCTGCAAAATACGACCGTGAGATTGCCGGCACGCCGCAAACCGTGGCGACGCTGGTGGTGCTGGTCAGTGGCGCGCTGGCGCTGGTTGGCTATCCGCTGTTGGCGCCCTTGCTGGGGCTTGATGCGGCGACTTTCGGTGCGTTTGCCGGCCTCACGGTCGCCAACAACGCGGAAGCGTTGGCCACAGCCGGCACAGCCGCCGAGCCCGCGTTGCTGCTGGCGGCAGCCTACAAGGTGCTGGCCAACGCGTTCGAAGGCCTTGCGGTATTAGTGTACCTGTGGCTGTTCATGCCGCGCGAACAACGCGACCGCAGCCACATTGGCGCGCGCCTGCTTTTGCCGAGGGTGCCGGGGTTCGTGATCGGCTTTGCCGTCGTGGGCGCGGCAGCCCTGCTGGGCGCATTCACCGAGCAGGAGCGCGCCGTGCTGGGCACGCTGACGCAGTGGGCGTTCTTCATCGCGCTGGTGGGCGTGGGTTACCGGACAAGTGTGGGAGCAGTCTTCAAAGCCGCCAAGCCGACGGCAATCGGGCTGGTGTTGTGGGCGACAACGTCGGCGCTGGTGCTGCTGTGGCTGACGCGAGGACCTTGGAGCGGACATGGAACCTGAGATTCGACACATTGCAAAAACCGACTACGCAAAGCATCGCGTCGTGCGCAGCGACGGCGAAGTCACTATCGACGGCGTGTATCCCGAGCGCGCAGCCGGCGTGTACATGGTGCGCGTGCGCGTGCCCGGCGGGATCATGACGCTGGCGCAGGCTCGGGCGCTTGCCAGCTTTGCGCATCAGTACGCCAACGGCGAGTGGCACGTGGACACGCGCGCCAACGTGGAGCTGCACGGCGTGCCAGAGGACCGCCTTCTGCCGTTCATTGAGGCGATTGAGACCTCGGGCCTCAGCACGCGCGGCGCTTGCGGCGACAGCGTGCGCAACATTGTCACCGGCAGTGAAAGCGCCAGCGCCAGCGTTGACCGGCTGAACGCGCTGGTAGACAGGCTTACCCGCATGTTCATGGGCAAGCCGGAGTTCGAGACGCTGCCGCGCAAGTTCAAGATCGCGTTTTATGCGCGCGATGACCGCGAGCCGTTGCACCGCATCAACGATTTGGGATTCGTTGAAGAAGAAGGCGGCACGTTTGAGGTCTGGGTCGGCGGCGGCTTGGGCAAGCAGCCGCGCCTTGCCGACCTGCTGTTCAAGCGCGTGCCGGAGCTTGCGGTGCCGGGCCTGGTCGCCGCAACCGTGCAGATTCACAACGCCTGGAGTAACCGCAAGAATCGCGCTCAGGCACGTCTCAAGTTCGTGCTCGAAGAACACGGGGTAGAGCAACTGCGCGACTGGATCCTTGAGAAGTGGGTGCCGCCACTGGAGGTGGAGCTCAAGCCTCAGCCTTCGCTGTCGCCACCGCCGGCCCGTTTCGATGCCAGTGGCGTGCACGCGCAGCAGAACGGCGCGTTCAAGGTGCGCGTGCCGATTGTGGCCGGCGACATTACCGGCGAGCAAGTGGTCAAGCTGGTGGACGCTGCCGAGGCCGCCGGCGCGAAGCTGCTTCACCTGAGCGTGCGGCAGAACATCGCGATCCCCGATGTCGCGCACGCGAATGTTCCCGCGCTGGTGGCCGAGCTGGAACGGCTTGGCTACCCGCCCTCTGGCTGGTTTGGCGCGCGGGACATCGTGGCGTGCCCCGGTGCGAGTTCATGCCGCAAGGGATTCGTCGAGACGCATGAGTTCGCGCAGGTGTTATCGCGCGAGCTTGAGTCCGTCGCCGCGCCCGGCTTTGCCAAGCGGCTTCGCATCAGCGTTTCGGGATGCCCCAACTCATGCAGCCAGCCGCAACTGTTTGACCTTGGCTTCCGCGGCAATGCGGGCAAGGCGCGCGGCGCCGTGGTGAAGGGCTATGACTTGTTGATCGGCGGCCGGCTGTACGGGCGCACGCTGCTGGGGCAGCAGTTCGCAAGCCTGCTGAGCCAGGAAGACCTGCTCGCGGCGGCCAAGGCCGGCGTGCTTGCGTATGCCGCGCTTGCAGTTGCCGATGAGCCGTTCGACGCGCTGATTGATCGCGTGGGGCTGCACAAGTTTGCGGGCGAGCTGGCCACGCGCGTGGAGTTGAAGCAGGGCGAATGGACCGAGGTACTGCGCGACGATCTGCCGCGCGAATCGCCGACTGATGTGGAGGCGTTCGAGGCCCGCCTCGAAACCAAGTCGCCGCGGCAGATTCTGCGGTGGGGGGTCGAGACGTTTGGCGAGTCTCTGCTGGTCAGCAGCGCGCTCAACGCCGGCGGCGTCCTGCTTGCGCACTATCTGCGCGAGCTGGCGCCCGCGCACCCGGTGTTCCTGATCGACACCGGCAAACTGTTCGCAGAGACGCTGGCGTACGCGGCGCAACTGCGCGAACAGTTCGGGCTGAAGGTCGTGCTGGTCGGCCCTGCCTTTGCCGAGCCCGAGTTCACCGACCGCTACGGCGAGCGGCTGTGGCAGCGCGATCCCGCGCTGTGCTGCCATATTCGCAAGGTGCAGGTGATGGCGGAACTGCGCAAAGGCAAGCGCGCCTGGGTCAGCGCGTTGCGCCAGGAACAGGGTGGCGAGCGCGCCGACGTCGGAGTGCTCGAACGCGAAGCCGACGGCGTGCTGAAGCTTTCGCCGCTGGCGCTCGTCACGCGCGAGTGGGTGGACGAAGAATTGCGCACGCTCGGCATTCCGCAGCACCCGTTGCTGGCAAAGGGATATCGCAGCCTGGGTTGCGCGCCATGCACACAGCCGGTTGATGAGCAGCAAGGCGAGCGTGACGGCCGCTGGCACGGCACAGGCAAGACGGAATGCGGGTTGCACGAATACTGGAAGGCAACGGTGGGCCATGAGTGAACAAACCGGAACTGTAACGCTGGTCGGCGCCGGCCCCGGCGACCCGGACCTGCTGACCGTGGGCGGCCTGCGCGCGTTGCAGCGCGCGGACGTTGTCGTGCACGACAACCTGGTGTGCCCGGACATCCTGGCGCTGGCGGCGCATGCGACGTTGATCGACGTCGGCAAGCTGCCGTTCGGCACACGCACCGAGCAGGAGACGATCCACAGCATTCTTGTGCGCGAAGGCTCGCTGGGGCGCAACGTCGTGCGGCTCAAGGGCGGCGACCCGTTCATGTTCGGGCGCGGCACCGAAGAGATCGCGGCCTTGCACAGTGCGGGCATTCCGTTTCG
>JADZFR010000004.1 GCA_020849795.1 Planctomycetota bacterium
GACCTGTTCGTCAGCGTGCACGCCAACATTGCCCCGAACAGCGACGCAGTCACCGGCTTTGAGGTTTTCTACAAGGGCGGCGCGCAGCAGTCGGCGCGGCTTGCCAACGCGATTGTCAGTGCCATGGATGACGCGACCGACAGCCCCAACCGCGGCGCCAAGGTCGACCCGCGCGGCCTGCGTGTGCTCGAAAAGACCAAGATGCCGGCGGTGCTGGTTGAGCTTGGGTTCATGAGCAACCCAGCCGAGGCCCGCCGCCTCGCCACCAAGTCCTACCAGGACAAGATGGCCGACGCCATGTTTGCCGGAATCACCGAGTATTGCACCAAGGGCAAAGCCACCGTCAGCAAGTAACCGCCGAATCACCTGCGAACAGCCGCGGCTTTGACCGCGGCTGTGTTTTTCTGTGCACGCCGGTCATTGCGTTTCCATTCGGCGAGTATGTCTTTGGCGATCTCGGTCGCCATCGCATCGGGGTCTGTCGTCGTCCAGAGTTCGCGCGCGCGGGACATTGCCCACGACATTGAGTTCGCAAGTTGGCCCCCGGCAAATGCGTTCACGGTCGACTCCACCGCGAGCGGATCGACCGCGAACGTGATGCGCACGGTGAGAAGCTTCCCGCTCTCCCATGAAGTGAGAGTGAACTCGTGTGAGAACTCTCCGGTAAACGTCTTGCTGCCCATGGCGCGTGTGAGGAGGAAACGTGCTACCGGGTCGGCGGCTTCCATGCCTTCGGGCATCGCGGCACGGTAAATTTCCCTGACCATGGCGGACTCTTCTTTGGCGGGTATCGACGCGGAACCTTCTGCCGTTATCCGCGCGTGACGGGCGGCCCACTCACGTACGATGCCATTGGCGGCAGCCGACGCTGTCGGCTCACGCAAAAGTTGAACCTGCTTGACGCTGCGGCGCTGGTACACGGACAGCCTGAGGTGGCAATGCACGCGCACAGGAAAGCTCCCTTCAAGCTCGAAACCGTGCTTCGTCATGGTTGCCAAGGTCAGGTCGAACGGCTCGGACACCCAGGTGACGTCGTCCTGGTTGAGGGGCAGCCGAATGAGCTTCAGTTCTTCCAATTCGCGGCGTCGCTGCTCGGCCCGCAGTTCGGCTTGTCGATCCAGTTCGGCTGCGATTTCGTTTTCTTCCTGTTCTGTGTCGAATGCCCATGTGGCCACCGCGATCAATCCCGCCAACAGCACGAGCAGCCCCGCGGCGGCGGCACCCACCCACCAGCGCTTGCGAATCAGGCGCGTCACGGACTTCGGATAGCGCAGGCCGACGCCGGCGCGTGCGCCGTCCACCAGCGCGTGGTACTCGTGGCCCCGCCAGGTCAGCACCACGAAGTACAGCGGCAGCAGCAAGTAGCGGCAGTTGGCTCCCGTGACAAATGCAAGCCCCAAGCCGGTGTTGGGGCGCGCCAGGGCGTTGGCGTGCTCCAGTTTCGCGAGCTCGGTAGTCAATGCGGGACTCCGCGCCAAAGTGTAGGCGTGCTCCAGCTTCGCGCGCTCCGTAAACAAGGCATGCCGCAGCGCGTCGGCGGGCTGAATTGTGAAGCGCTCGCAAGCGACGGCCGCCATCTGCTCGCGGGTGAACGGCGGTGCGTTGCGCGTCTCCAGGGGCTCAATGGCTCGCAACTCGGCAGGCAGGCGGTGCAGCACCTGCGCGCTGGCGCAGACGGCCATGCCCTCGGCGATCACCAGGGACTTATCGGCGATGATGTTGAAGGCCCAGAACGGTACATATCGCGCTTCGACGGCCTTGACTTGCAGTTCGCGCTCGAAGGCGGCATCCACGTCAGGGCGCGTCTTCAGCCAGTTGCGCAGCAACTTGACTGCCCCGTCGGCGTCACAGGCAAAGCGCGGCATGCCATGCGGCTCGAAGGCATCGTCGAACTGTTCGTCCTGCGCAAACGCCTCGCTGCTGCAATAGGCGCAGCGCACGGTCATCTGCTCCGTCGTGGTCATCACACCCGCGCCGCACTCGTTGCATTGGAAGCTTCGGCAGCCCTGCAACTCCTTGAGCTCATCGCGGGCGGCAGAAACGGCGACATCCAGATCGACGACGCCAACATGCCGGCGGGCGGGTGCTGCGAGTTCGCGTTCGTGCTTGCAGTAACCGCAAACGAGTTTGTTCACGCCGCCCTCGCGAATGCGCTGTGTCATGCCGCCGCCGCACTGTTCACACTCGAACAGTTCAGCGGCCAGTTCCATTTCTTCGTGCTGCGCATCCACGATGGGGTTTTGGGGCCCGGCCGGGATCGGGGAAAGTTTCGGCAGCCGTTTGCGGCGGCGAGCGGGCACCCCCGGCTGTACGCGACGGCTCCGGCGCTGAAGGCAGTCCTGACGGTGGGCCTCAAGCGAGTTGTTTACAGCGCCAAGTGCCTCTTGGGCGACAAAGGCCGGCCCGAATTCGCCCAGGGTGGTCATCACGTCCGTGACAAGCGCGCTGATCGTGTCTTCCTGCCACGCGAGTTCGCGCCAGGTCTGGGCATTCTGCCGGTCCGTGTCCATGCGTGCGCGTATGGCGTCGATCGATTTGCGCAAGTCCAGCACGCGGGTCAGAAGCGCACGCCAGGCTTCGCCGTAGGCTTCAACCAGCGCCTTTGCCGGCGGCAAGCCCAGTATCCGGCCGGCACGGCGCACCGTGTGGACAGACAACCCCGACAGCTCCAAAGCCAGCAAACGTAACTCGCGCAGCGGCGCCATCGCGGCCAGTCGGCTGGCCGAATCGTGTTGGCCGGCGGAATATTCGAGAAACCACTGATCGGGGCGCAACGCGGTGACCTTCGCGCCGATCTGGCGGACGCGCGAAAGGTGCGTGGTGAGGACCAACTCTTCGACGCTGCTTGGCACGGGCCGGCATTCTGCCCTCCGGGGGCAACTGCCGCGAGGCCGCAGGGCAAAATACACGCGATGCTGAGCCCGTTACGATTATGAAACTGCGGCAAAGTTCAACCGGCCATCAGGATCACGAAGGCGGTCATCCCCACCAGCAGCAGAATCAGTGCAATCGTCTCGCTGATCATGTCGTCGTCCTTTCGGCCCCTGCGTGTCGGCATTCACAGGAGTACACCGCGAGTACAGCGGTGCGCAATCGACAGTCGCAGCAGCGGTTTTAGAATTGAAACCGGAGGGTACCCGGTTGCAAAAACAGAACGACCTGCGGCAGCGCCTGCGGCGCCTTGCCGACCGCTTTTCACAGGCAGAGCTTGCACGCCGCACCGGTGTCAGCAAAGCCAACGTGCATCGCTACCTGCGTGCCGGGCGCGTGCCCGCCGAGTTTCTGCAGGCCCTGGTTGCGCAGCTTCACGTGCGGCCTGACTGGCTGCTGGAGGGCCGCGGCGCCATGCTGCGCAGCGAAGTCAGCGACCATGCCGCGGACGAATCAGCGAAGCTGCTGGAGCTGGTGGTGAACCTGAACGCCGTGAGCCATGAACGCTTGGGCGCATTGTCCCAGGACAGCACGCGGCAGGTGCGCGAACTGGCCGACGCGCTGGCCCGCAACGAAGAGCTGCGCGCCCGCTTGAACCAGCGCGTCACCCCCGCCTTCAGCAAGCTCATCCGCCGCCAGCAGCAGCACCTGAACGCCGCCGAGTATGAGCAAGCCGACGAACTCGCGCCGGCGCTGGCCCAACTGGTGCGCCTGTGCGACCACACAGAACTGCGCGTGCGGCATGACATGCTGGACGCCGTGCGCCTGTGGTGGAAAGGAGACCTGCACCGACAGTCCGAGTTGCACCGCAGGGTGCTGGGGCAGCTGATGGCGGCCGGCAAACTGCGCGACCGCCAGTTTCTGCGCGTGACCTATAACCTCTGCGCGGGGCTGTACGCCGCCGGCAGACTGGCCGAGGCTGCGCGCATCGCCGATGCCGTGCAGATGCTGGCCTGCCCTGCCGAGGCCGAGTGGGACGAAGACCTGCTGATTCGCATGCCGCGCGCGATCTTTGATGCTGCCGAGGGTCGCATCGCGTCAGCGATGCCCGCATTCATACTGGTCGATGCCGGGGTCAGCGCCGCGTTGCGGCCCTTTGCGCGCGATGCCGTGCTGCACGCATGCTACCAGGCAGGCTTGCGCGACTTCGCCGAAGTGCTGTCGCAATGGTCCCGCGGCAGGGGCAACGATGCCATGCTGCTGCTGCTTGCACTGTGGGAGGATACCCTGCCGGCCTTGGCCGACGCCCTCAGGTTGTGCTCGCCGGATCAGCCGCCCGTCGTGGCTGCCATGCAGGAAGCTGCACAGGCCATCGCGGCGGGCACTCTGCCGCCGGACATCGAGGACGAAACATTACGCGGGATTGAGCGAGCGATTCTTCGCGCCGAGGCCGCCCGCCGCCGGCAGCGCAAGGATGCCACACGCCTCTGGAAACAAGCCCAGGCAAGCATCGCACGCCAATCCGACATCACGCCGCCGCTGCTGCTGCTGGCCATGCACCACCGGCACGCGCTGGAACTTGGTGCAGCTCGTACTGGCGACGCTGCGCAGCATCAGGCAGTAAGGGCGATGCGTGCCTGGCTGGCGCAAGGCAACGGCGCGCTGCGCAAGGTATGCGAGGCGCACGGGATTGGAGTGGTGACAGCGGCGGCCAAAACAGCGGCCAATCCATGAATTCGTTCCGGGGTCGCAATGGTCAGCCGTGGCTCGCCGCAATCCTTGTGGCGCTAATATGTTACAGCCGCTGCTGTCGCGCGAGTCAATGCCAGATCCAGGTAACTGACACTCATAAACAGACTGGCAGTGTCGCGTGGCCCGTTATAGTTCATGGCGGGCGCTGGGAGCGTCCGAGGGATCCGGGACCTTGCATGTTTCATTGAACCCGACCGGAGGGAGAACAGTCATGGCAAGCTTCAACAAAGTCATCATCATGGGCAACCTGACCCGCACGCCCGAACTGCGCAGCACGCCCGGCGGCGCCCAGCTTTGCGACCTGACGCTGGCAGTCAACGAGAGTTTCAAAGACAAGTCCGGCAACATGCAGGAATCCACCCACTTCATTGAAGTGACGTTCTGGGGCAAGCAAGCCGAGACCATCTGCCGTTGGAAGAAGCAGGGCGACCCGCTGCTGGTTGAGGGCTCGCTCAAGCAGGACAAGTGGGTCGACAAGGAAACCGGCAAGAACCGCAGCAAGCTGAAAGTCCACGGCGTAAGCTGCACCTTCCTCAATCGCGGCCAGGGCGGCGGCGAAGGCGGCGGCGGCAACCGCAACCAGGGCGGCGGCAACCGCGGCAACCAGGGCCGTCCGCAGGCCGCGGGCCAGGGCAACCAGGCTCAGGAGCCGCAGGGCAGCGGTGACGACTATGACGGCGGTTACGACGGCTATGCCACAAGCCTGCCGGGCAACAGTGGCGAAGAGCCGCCGTTCTAAACCATCCTATGCCCGTCTACGTCATCACGATCGAGTACACCAAGCCGATGCCCGAGGTCGAAGCCGCGACAGCCGGGCATCGCGCCTATTTGAAAGAGTTGTTTGAACAGGGCCGCATCATCGCCAGCGGGCCCTTTGTGCCGCGCACGGGCGGCATGCTGCTGCTGCGCGCCGCCGATGCCGCCGAAGTGACGGCTGTGATTGAAGCCGACCCGTTTCACCGGCAACAGGTCGCCCGCTACGACGTACGCGAGTGGTCGCCGACGTTCGGTGCAGAACGGCTGGGGTAGGCCGCCGGTGTTCAGCGCCGGCCGCGCGTGGTTGAATCGCCGCCCGCATGCTGTTGCTGATCGACAATTACGATTCGTTCACGTTCAACCTCGCCCACTACTTCTCAGAGCTTGGCGAGGACGTGCGTGTCATTCGCAACGACGCAGCCACATTGGACGAGCTGGCTGCCCTGAACCCGGCGCGAATCTGCATCTCTCCCGGGCCCGGTCGGCCTGCGGGTTCGGGCGTGACACCGGCGCTGTTCGCGCGCTTCAAGGTGCCGATCCTTGGCGTGTGTCTTGGCATGCAGGCGCTGGCCGAGCATTTTGGCGCGCGGCTTGTGCATGCGCCGACACTGATGCACGGCAAGACCAGCCTGATCGCGCATGGGGGCGCGGGCATGTTCCATGGCTTGCCATCGCCGTTTGCAGCGTGCCGCTATCACAGTTTGTGTGTGGACCCGTCAAGCGTGCCGACGTGCCTTGAGGTCACGGCCCGCAGCGACGACGACGTGATTATGGGCCTGCGCCACCGCGAACTGCCGGTAGAGGGCGTGCAGTTTCACCCCGAGGCCATCCTCACCGAGCACGGCCACACCCTGCTGCGCAACTGGCTGACGGATGCAGGTGCGGCTTAACCGAAGCGGCCGGTGAGGTAGTCTTCGGTCTGTTTCTTGCGCGGCTTGATGAACATTTCGCTGGTGGCGCCGTACTCGACGATTTCGCCCAGGTACATGAAAGCCGTGAAGTCAGCCACGCGCGCGGCTTGCTGCATGTTGTGCGTGACGATGATGACCGTGAAGTTCTTGCGCAGGTCCAGGATCAGCTCTTCGATTTTCTGGGTGCTGACCGGGTCGAGCGCGCTGCAGGGCTCGTCCATGAGCAGGACGTCGGGCTGGTTGGCGATGGCGCGGGCGATGCACAGGCGCTGTTGCTGGCCGCCCGAGAGCATGCTGCCGTTTTCATTCATTCGGTTGCTGATCTCGCCCCAGAGGGCCGTGCGCTTGAGGCAGTACTCGACGATCTCATCCAGCTTCTTGCGGTCGCGCTCGCCGGCGATGCGGTTGGCGTAGATGACGTTCTCGTAGATCGTTTTGGGAAACGGGTTGCTCTTCTGGAACACCATGCCGCAGCGCTTGCGCAGCTCAATCGTGTCCTGGTTGCGGTCAAAGATGTCGTCGTCGCCCAGGTACACCTTGCCCGTGGTGCGCACGCCATCAATCAGGTCATTCATGCGGTTGATGCTGCGCAGCAGCGTGGACTTGCCGCAGCCGCTGGGACCGATCAGGGCCGTTACCCGGTTCTTGGGAAAGCGCAGGTCCACGTTCTTGAGTGCATGCGCCTTGCCGTACCACAGGTTGAAGTTTTCCACACGCACCGCAGGCTCAAGGGCAAGCGGATCTTCCGACTCGCCGAAGCTGCTGGTGTCCGTCGTGATCGTCGGCGTGGTGCGCGTTGAGACGGTGCGTTTCAGTTCTTCGGTGCTCATGACCGCCTGTTCCCGGGGCATGACCTTCCCTTTTCGACAGTAGCAGTTTCCGCCTAGACGTGGCTGGTTGCCAGCTTCTTTCGCAGCTTGTTGCGTAAAGATATTGCAAAGATGTTCAGCGCGGCGACCAGTGCAATCAGCACCAGCGACGTCGCGAATACCAGCGGCTTGGTGTTGTCCACGTTCGGGCTCTGGAAGCCCACGTCGTACACGTGAAAGCCCAGGTGCATGAATTTGCGCTCAAGGTGCACAAAGGGCGGAATGCTGTCGGCGGGCGGGTAGGGCGCGTACTTCACGGCACCCACCAGCATCAACGGCGCGACTTCACCGGCGCCGCGCGCCATGGCCAGAATCGTGCCCGTCAGCACGCCGGGCATCGCCTGCGGCAGGATCACGCGCCAGATTGTCTGGAACTTGCTGGCCCCGCACGCCAGGCTGGCTTCGCGCTGGCTGGAGGGCACCGCGGAAAGCGACTCTTCGGTAGACACGATCACGACCGGCACGGTCAGCAGCGCCAGCGTCAACGCCGCCCACATCACGCCGCCGCCGCCGAACATGGGTGCCGGCTGCAACTCTGGAAACAACAGGTCGTCGATGCTGCCGCCGACCATCACGCAGAAGAAGCCCAGGCCGAAAATGCCGAACACGATACTCGGCACGCCGGCCAGGTTGTTGACCGAGATGCGGACGGCGCTGACCAGGGTGCCCTGCTTGGCGTACTCTCGCAGGTAAAGCGCCGAAATGACGCCAAACGGCACGACGACCACGCACATCAGCAGCGTCATCACCAGCGTCCCGAGGATCACGGGCCAGATGCCGCCCTCGGTGTTGGATTCACGCGGGTCGTCACTCAGGTACTCCCAGACGCGGCTGGCATACACGCCCAGTTTGCCGAACAAGCCGAGTTCGTTGGGCCGAAAGGCGCGCACCACTTCAGCCAGCGGCAGCGTCGCCACGCGGCCGTCACTGGTCATGAAGTCGTAGGTCGCCAGTTCCTCAAGATGGCGAAGGCGCACCACCTCGTGCCGCAGCTTGCTGAAGTCCTGTGCCTGGACCGTGGCGCGCTTCAGCGTCAGTTCGCGGGCGTCACGAAGCGCGTCAAGCTCGGCCGGGGCGGGCGACAGCGCGTCGGCTGCCTTGATCCAGTCCTTCAGCATGGGCTCAAGCGCGGTCAGCCATTGGTCGCTGAGGGCCTGAAAGTCTTCGGGCGAGACGGCGGGGTCCGGCAGCGGCTCTTGCGACTGCCACTGGGCGTACACGTCAACCAGTTGCTCCATCCATGCCGCGACGATGTGGGAGTCGCGATGGTCGTAGCGCACTTGCTTGACGGCGTCTTCGAGGTCTTTGAGTTCGAAGTTTACGCGGCCGATGTCGTACTTTTCGAGATCGTAGCGCTTGAGATACTCGCTGCGCATGCGCGACTGTTCGCGCTGAAACACATCCCAGACTTGCTCGCGCCCGTCGCGCTCCACATCAGCCAGCACTTCGCCGTCTACGGTCACACGTGTCACAAAGCCGGCCAGCACGCCCTTCTCCAGGCGTTCAATCAGGATGGCATGGGGCAGCGCAACTCGCTCAAGCACCACTTCGTTGTAGGTGCTGAAGCGGTGGTGCTTCATGGCCTCGTTGTCGGGCAGCTCGGTGCGCACCCAGCGAAAGTATGCGCCGTCGCCATACAGCGTCTCACCCTGGTTGCCCTGGCGCACGAGGATCTCGGTGGGCGTTTCATCCAATTGGTATGGCTTGACGGGCGTGCCGTCAGCGTTGGGCGGCAATTCACGGATGTCCATGGCCCGTTCACCGCGCGGTGTGCCCACGAGAACCTTGTGGTCACGCCAGCGATCGTCGCCGGTCAACTGCTCGATCGGCACGCGCTTGCCTGCCTCGTCGAAATGGCGCCACGGCGACGGAAAGTTCGCCGGCTCGGCCAGGTAGCGCGCAGCCGTGACCGGCTTGCCCGCCTCATCCTGCACAACCTGGCCGTTGCCATGGTCGAGCAGCCAGTTCGCGCCGCTGAACAACCCGGGATGCTCGCGATAGTCTGCAATTGTGGCCGGGCGCGGCGGGTCAAAGTCGAAGGGTACGGCATGTCCCGAGAGGTCGCGCCACTGCACTTTGACCAGCAACATGTCGGCCTGTTCGGGCATCCACAGTTCGCCGCGGCGGCTGTCTACCACGAACAGCCGCGACTCAAAGTCCGAATTGCCGCGCTCTTTGATGGGCCGGTACTCTTCTGGGTCGGCCATGAACTGCTGCGGCGAAACTTCGCGACCCTGGCGGTCGAGCACCAGTTGCTCGCGCGCATTGCGCAGTCGCCACTGCCTGCCGGCATAGCGGTCGAACAGGTCCTGGCGCGCGCGAAAGTCGGCCATGGTCACGCGCTGACTGCCGGCCCGCTCGGCGGACGACGCGCCGTCCACCTGGCGCCAGGCAAGGTCGGCGCCGGGCAGCAAGAGTTGTTTGTCGTCGCGGCTGATCCATACCGGCCCATGCTGCTCGTGGCGCAACAGGTAGCGCGCCTCGCCCATGACAAACGCGTCGATGTCGTGGGGCCAGAAGGCAACGGTGCCCTCGACAATGATCAGTGCCAGCATGCCGACGATCATCACGACGCCGGTGGCCACGGCGCCGCCGCTGAGCCAGACCCACGGCTCACCTTTCACGCGCCTGCGAGGTTGTGTTTTCCTGGGCATCACATCCTCGACAACCTGCGGCGCAGCCGCATGCGCACGACTTCGGCCATCGTGTTGATCACGAATGCCATCAAGAACAGCACCAGCCCGCCCAGGAACAGCGTGCGGTACAGCGTGCCCCCATGGGGGGCTTCCGGCATTTCAATGGCGATGGCGGCGCTGAGGCTGCGGAACCCGTTCAGCGGCTGCATGTCCATGACGGGTGTTCCGCCGGCGGCCATTACGACGATCATGGTTTCGCCCAGCGCGCGGCCCAGGCCGATCACGATCGCGCTGAAGATGCCGCTGGCCGCGGTAGGCAGCACGATGCGCATTGTGGTCTGCCAGCGCGACGCGCCGCACGCCAGGCTGGCCGCGCGCAACTGGTTGGGCACGGTGGTCAGGGCGTCTTCGCTGATGGTGTAGATCAACGGGATCACTGCAAAGCCCATCGCGAAACCGACCACCAGCGAGTTCGATTGCTCGAACTTCCAGCCTTGTTCACCCGTAATCCAGCGCCGGAAGTCGGCGACGCTGCCCGCCGTGGGGTGGTTGTAGCTGAAGAACATCCCTTCGATCAGGGGCGCAACCAGGTACGAAAGGCCGAACCCCGCCAGCAGCAGCAGCGACCCGAACACAAGCGAAATGCCGATGTCTACAGCCAGGGCCCGCGCGCCGCTGTGCTGCGGCCCCTCCAGGCGCTCACGCAGCCGTTCACCCGGCGTGCGACCATGCGTGTCGCGCAGCCGCCGGGCCAGCACCTTCGAACCCCACCCCAGCAGCAACACCAGTGGCAGCGCAAGCAGGGCAACCAGCAGGTTGTGCCCGCCGGGGACCCACCAACCCTTGGGCAGCATGCTGGCGCCGACTTCCTGGTCGCGCTGCAGCGGTTGACCGCCGCCGGGCCAGGTGCGGAAGTCGCCGGCAGCCAGCGCGTCGGCTGCCTGCTCGTTGATGGGCTGAAAGCTGACCGGGTCAAGCAGCGCCGGGTTGGCGCCTTCAACGGCCGGGAACAGGTACACCTCGGCGCGGGGCCCGACCAAAGACGCCAGCCAGACGCCGAACGCCAGCAGGACAAACAGCAGGGCCGTGCTGCGCCAATAGCCGAATTTCCCGACCAGGCTGGGCGGGCAGCGCTGCCAGACCCACCCGAACACCATGAACACAAGCGGCACGATTACGAAGGCGCAGATCGCTGTCGGCATGATCGGGCCGGCCTTGGGCGCGAAGTACAGCGCGGCCAGGAAACCAAGCACCACCGAGGGCAGGCTGGCCATGACTTCCATGGTTGGCTTGAGAATGCTGCGCATGTTGCGATGCATGAACTCGCTTGTGTAAATCGCCGCCAGCACAGCCAGCGGCACCGCGAACAGCAATGCATACAGGGCCCCCTTGATGGTGCCCATGATAAGCGGAATCAGGCTGAGCTTGGGCTCAACGTCGTCGGTTCCGCCGGTGCTCTGCCACTCGTACTTGGGCTCGGGATAGCTCTCGTACCAGACCGCACCGAACAATGACTTGAAGCTGACTTCGCTGTGTGGCGCGTCGACCCACCAGTGAGAAAGTCGGCCGGCGTCGCTGATGGCGAGAATGCCGTCGCCTTTGCGGTTGAAGATCGCCAACTTGACGGGTTCAGTGCTGACGCGTGCGTAGACGCGCTCGGCTGTGTTATTGATCGCGCGAATCTCGCCGGATTCGTCTGTGACGACGACGGCCTTGGTGATCGGGGACGGCGAAATCGAGACAATGGCCTTCTCTGCGGCTGGCAGCGCGCGTACGCGGGCATAGCGCTTCCACACGCGGCCGGCGGCGAAGTCTTCCTCCATCAGCGTCAGCCACGACTGCAGGCCGCCGTTGCTGTCGCCGAACAGGATGGTGTCATCGCCAAGCAGGTACGAGACGGCAGTCAGGCGCGGGCGCGCCGACCGGGGCTCGAAGCTTTTCTCCTCGCGAAGCTCGTTGTTGATGTCGTGCCAGGTGCGTCCCAACCCGATGTCGGCCTGCGCACCAAATACGCTGACCGCGGGGTAGGGCAACACAAAGCCCTTGCCGTCTGTGCTGCGCTGGTAGTGGTGCAGGAAGCCGTCCGGGGTAACCAGGATGATTGCATCCTGCAACTCGTTGACCATTGCCCAGCCGGGCACGCCGGTCAGTTCACGGGTCAGTTCAACGGTGTCGGCGGACGCCTCAAGTTCCTCGGACATTGCGTTGACTTCAACTTCCTCAATCACCAGGCGTGTGCGGCCGTCCTGCGTCACCACGATCGTGTTCGCAGTACGCGAGTCCTCTTCGCTGCCCAGTGAAATCTGGCCCGCGACCAATGTGACGGCTTTGCCACCCGTGTTCACTTCAACCTCGCGGTCAACCGTGACGGAAGCGCGGATGCCGCGGTAAAGGCCAAACGAGGGCAGGTGCTCGATCACCTGGCCGTCCCGGACGACAACCCTGGGGCTGTATTCGGGCTGTTTGAATGCGCCTTCGTCGGGGACTGGCAGGCTGGCCAGGTCAGCCGGCTCTTCGTTGATCTTGTAGCGCATGAACTCGGTCAGGTACGCCAGCTCGCCGACGAGGACGCGACCATCGCTGGTGCCCAGCAGCAGGTGGTGGTGGGGCACATCGAGTGTGCTGCCGACTTTGCGTTTGGTGCGGGGGCGCAGGGTCAAGTGGGCTGCGGTGATGGTGGCGCCGCCAAGCAGCGGGGGTTTGAAGCTGCCAAGCGCCTCACCGCTGGGCACCGAGAATGTGTCAATGCCGGCAGGCGTCACACGCACACCGATGCGCCGGTACTCATCGGTGTGCAGCACCAGTGTTTCGGCGCCGCCCAGATCGTGTGGTTCCGCGGCCGGCCCGATGTCCGCGGACAGGAACAGCGGAAAGACCTGCACCGCAATGAACGTGATCAGGCCCAGGACGGCAAGAATCACGCCCAGGCCGCCCACGGTGATGCCGACGTTGGCTGCGCGGTCCACCAGCTTGACGCGCAGCGTCGTCTTGCGGTTGTAACGCGGCAACGGAGTGGGTTCCACGATGTCTCTCTTGACGGCCACGGCGGCTGACGCAAGAGACGGGACGCCTTGCAGGCGCCCCGTCTTGCGAGTGTTTCAGTTACTTGTCTGCGTATTGGTCCGCAAACTTGTCGGCAATCTTCTTCGTCAGGGGCACGTAGCCGTCTTTCACCACGACCTCCTGGCCTTCCTTGCTGTGGATGAACCGGAAGAATTCGCGCACCACGGGTGTCGCACTCTTGCCCGGGGCTCGGTTGAAGTAGATGTACAGGTAGCGGGCCAGCGGAAACTTGCCGCTGTAGCAGTTCTCGTCCGTCGCTTCGTACGCCTCGTCGCCCGCCTTTTTGCTAAGCGGCACTGCGCGCACACCGGCTGTCTTGTATCCAATGCCGCTGTATCCGATGCCGTTGCGGTCTACGCTGATGCTCTGGACGACGGCGGCACTGCCCGGTTGTTCCTTGACCGAGGCCTTGAAGTCGCCCTTGAACAGCGCTTTTTCCTTGAAGTAGCCGTAGGTGCCGCTGGCGCTGTTGCGGCCGTACAGCACGATGTCGCCGTTCTGCCAGTCACCCTTGAGGCCGACCTGGCCCCACTTGGTGACGTCTTCGCTGTGACCGCCCTTGCGCGTCTGGCTGAAGATCGCGTCGACCTCAGCAAGGCTCAGCTTCTCGATCGGGTTGTCCTTGTGGACGTACACAGCCAGGGCGTCGATGGCGACGGCTACATACGAAGGTTTGTAGCCGAACTTCTTCTCGAACTTGTCGATCTCTTCGTCTTTCATGGCGCGCGACATTGGCCCCAGGTCGGCGGTGCCGTCAATCAGTGCCGGGGGGGCGGTGGTGCTGCCCTTGCCTTCGACGGCAAACTTGACGTTCGGGTAGGACTTGCGAAAGCCTTCGGCCCACAGGGTCATCAGGTTGTTCAGCGTGTCGGAACCGACACTGCTGATGTTGCCGCTGATGCCCGCAACGGCCGTGTACGACTCGAGGTTTGCATCGACAGTTGCGGTGCCGCCCTCGGCTTGCGTCGGGGTGGCGCCGGTTGCCGCAAACGAGGCAACGATTGCGCCCAGTGCTACGGCTGCCATTCCAAGCTTGGTTCGCATTCAGTATCTCCAGGTCAGAAGGATTGGTCTCTTCAACTGGAGACAGCGTAGAAATGTGCGATGAGCCGATTGTGCGGACTGCGTGAAGATTGGATTAATCGGCGCGCGACCGGCCGCTGTGATCAGCGCCGGACGGCACCCCGCACGCAGCGCAGCGCCAGCGTGCCCAGGGCCAGCACAGCCAGCAGCCACCAGCGCGACGTGCCGCCGGTGCCCGTCGAACAGTCGTCGGGCCGGCTGCCGGACGCCTTCTTCTTCGACGGCGCCACAGCGTTGCCCTCGAAGCTGAACGTGTAGGGGTTCTTGACCGGGTCGTTCGTGGCAATGCTCACGTCGAAGCTGAAGGTTGTGGCTGCAATCGGTGAGACTTGCAGGCGAAAGGTGGTTGTCGCGCCCATGGCCACGGGGGTGACGGGGTCCTGCAGTACAATCACGGTGCAGTTGGTTTCGCCGGACAGGGCAACCGGCGGCATGCTGGTAAGGTCAAGGTCGGTGGTGCCGTCGTTGCGAATGGTGTACGTGAGATTGAACGGCGAGGCGCCGGTGTTCTGCAACGAATCGGTCGCACCCACGGCAATAACGGCGGTGCCGCGCAACACGACCATGTCAGACTGTGCGCACAGGGGCGCGGCGAACACGAGAAGTAGAAGCAGCAGTCGCATGGTCAGGGATTATGAAAGCGCCCGGCCCGAATGCACCCCGCGAGTGAAGAAATTCCGCGCATGCTTCGCGCCTGCCCAAACGTACTTCAGTCGCCTTTGGGTGTGCCTTCCGGCGTGTCCTTGGGCGCCTCTTTTGAAGGGTCTTTGGGTTCTTCCTTGGGCGGGTCTTCCTCGAAGCCTTCCTTGTACCAGCGCTGGAGCCTTACGCTGCCGTCCGTGGCGTACTCGCGGTACCAGCCGTCCAGCCAGCCCTGCTTGAACGTCCCGACGGCCTGGGGTTTGCCTTCGCGACTGAACCACTCCCACAGGCCCATGCGGGCGCCGTTGTCGTCGTAGTGGCACGTAAGTTGTTTGTTGCCGTTGTCCCACCAGAACTGCCACTTGCCCCGACGCTCGTAGTCCCAGTGGCCGTGGCTCTCGAGCGAGCCGTTGCGGTACCATGTCTGCCAGAGGCCCTTGCGGTCGCCGTCGTACGTGCCTTCCTCAGACTTTTCGCCGTTGTCGTGCCAGAAGGTCCAGACACCCTTGCGTGAACCCTGGTTGTACTTGCCCTGCGCGGCCTTCTTTCCATTGGCGTGATAGCGCACCCAGTCGTTCTCGAGTTCGCCGCCCTGGTAGAAGCACTCAACCAGCTTCTCGCCGCTGACATGCCACAGCGCCCAGGCGCCGCTGCGTTCACCGCGCACATAAACGCCTTCGGCTCCTTTCTGGCTGTTGTCGTGCCAGAATGACCACTTGCCGGTGCGCTGGCCGGATTCTTTGTCGTACTCGCCTTCTTCTTTGCGGCTGGTGTTTTCGTGCCACCAGGTCCAGACGCCGTAGCGATTGCCGCGGTCGTAGGTGCCGGACGACTCTTTTACGCCGTCTTCGTAATAGTAGGTCCAGCGGCCGTGTTGCAGCAACTCCAGGTTTTCGCCCTCTGACTTCAGGTTGCCGTTTTCGTACCACCGCTTCCAGGGACCCGGCTTGGCGCCTTTGTACTCAATCTGTTCACTGGTGACGCCGTTAGCATACCAGCTGTCCCAGCGGCCTTCCTTCACGCCCAGCGTGTAGCGCCCGCTCTGCTGTAACTGGCCGGTGTCGTACCACCACTCCCACTTGCCGTCTTCCTTGTCGGCTTTCCAGTTGCCTTGCAGCGTGCGCGTTGCATTTCTGGCCCAGCTCACGGTGCGGCCGTCCTTGAGGCCGTCTTTGTAGTAGAGCTCGGCGCTTTTCTTGCCGTCGTTGTACCACCACTCCCACTTGCCATCGCGTTTGCCGTCCTTGAACTTGCCCGCGCTTTCTTTCTTGCCCGTGGTGTGCCAGCGCGTCCATTCGCCCTGTTGCACGTCGGCGATGTAGACGCCCAGTTGCAGGCGCTCACCGTTTTCGTGCCACCAGGTCCAGGTGCCGTCTTTCTTGCCCGACTTGTACTCGCCTGCGGTGCGGGTCTTGCCCGATTCATAGAACTCTTTGTATTCGCCCCAGCGCGTCTCGGCGCCCTTGTCGTCTACCTGCACCGCAAATCGCTCGCGCAGTTTGCCCGACTCGAACTTGGTTTCGCGCCATTCAACCTTCACCTTGGGGGCAGCCGGCAGCGCCGCAGCAAGCAGCGTGCAGACCAGCGCGAACATGAGACAGCGTGTCAGCATGGAGAGTTCCTGGTACGGGCAGCGCGATTGTAGCTTGGGCCGTGACCAACTTTGGATTCCTGATTGCGGATTTTGCGTCAATCCGCGACTTTCGGGCCGCCCGCGTTTGCCAATTCGTCAGCATCCTTAAAGCAGCAGGGGATGGGCCCCACACCCATCCCCCTCGGACAACCGTGCCGTTGGTAGCGCGGTTATCCGCAAAGCCGCATGATCTCGCGGCAGCGTGCCACGAGGTTGTCGAGCATGTGCTCTTCGGCCTGTGCCAGAACCGGCTGGACTAGCGCCCGTGCCTCAGTGGCCAGGCCCATGCGCGCCAGTGCCATGCCTTTGTAGAGCTGGGCAACGCCATGCAGCACGCGGTCGTCCACGTTGCGGCAGTACTCAAGGCAACCGTCGGCTTCGCTGGACAGGTAGTTCCATGCGCCGGATTCTTCGGCCCACGCAAGCAGGTTATTCCAGCACTGGTGCATGCGGGCGGTGTCGCCGAGCTGGTCGGCGGCGATATGCATGGCGCGGCAGAAGGCGTCGTCCATGGGCTGCAGGTCGCCCAGATTGCCGAGGACGTTGGCGTAGGAAAACCAGTACTCGTACAGCGTTTCGGTGTCGAACTGCCCCAGGCAGGCTTGCAGCACTTCGTCTTCCAGCACGGCGCGGGCCTGCTTGTGGCCGCGCAGGTCCATCATGACCCAGGCTTTGCGCATCATGGCTTGACCCAGAAAGTCGCCCGTGCTGATGCGGCGCTCGCGCTTTTCTGCCTCAGTCGGATTCAGAAGTCGCTCCCACGCCACAAGCGACTCCTCAAACATGCCCTGCCGGGCAAGGGACGCGGCATGGTTGAACTGCTCAATGAGTTGCGGAGAGATGTGTAGGGCGGTCGTCATAGGAGCCTCCTTGTCGGAGGGGGACACCAGCATCCTCTTTGAACTATACACCATGAAAGAAACATGGTCAATATTACTGTAATGCACAGTAATATTGGCAGCCAGAATCGCCTTGACACGGCCTAGTCAATAAAGTATTTATTGATACACGTTTTATCGATGAGGACGACATGCCCACACAAATCGACCACAATGAGCGCGTCCGCACCTGGTTTCACCCGGTCCGCATCAAGATCGTTGAGCTGCTGCGCGCCCGCGGCCCCATGACCCAGACAGAGCTTGCCCGCGCCATCGACGCCAACACCGCCAGTGCCCGCTATCACCTGCTGCGGCTTGTGCGGGCCGGGTTCGTAGAGCATGCAGGCACGAGGCCGGGTCCCAAAGCCATCACAGAAAAACTGTTTCGACACATTCAACAGGAGCCGACAATGGAACCACTGACCTTTGCCACGAAACACGGCAGCGCCAAAGACCTCGAGATGCGCAAGCTGAGCCTGGACAGCGTAGCCGAGATTCACCGCGTCGGCGCGCGCATCATTGAGCGCGAACCCGAACGCTTCTTCGGCATCCACACGCAGGAGATCACCGCCACACCCGAAGCACTGCGTGCCCTGCGCGATGCGCTGAAAGCCACGCTGGCGGGATTCATGGCAGGATTGGCAGAACCCCGCGAGGGCGAGAAAGTCGAGCGCGCTACCGTCTGCATCAACTTCTACCCGCACTCGGCACCGGCATAGTCTAGACTGCCCGTGTGTACGTGATCGACGGCTACAACCTGCTGCACACGCTGGCGCGCCACCCCGGCGCATTGCCCGGCGACGATGACCGCGCGCGCGCGCGGCTGGTCGAATTGCTGTCGGCACTGGCGGTGCGCGAATCCACCACGGCCCGCGTGTTCTTTGACGGCACGGGCGGCAATGTGTCGGCCGGCGACCTGGCAGCGCCGAAGGTTCGCGTCACCTTCTGTGGACCTGCGACCGGTAGCGCCGACGACGCCATCGTGGACTTTGTCGAGGCCCACAACCACCCGCGCCAGTTGAAAGTGGTCAGCGCCGACCGCGAGGTCACGAATGCGTGCAAGCTGGCCGGCGCCCGCATCGTCCACAGCAATGACATGAGTGAAACGCTGGCGCGTATGGTGCCCGCGCAGGTCGAGCGGTCTGAGCCGGAGAAGCCCACCCGGGGCGCGGTTGGCAAGCTTGAGCAGGAGATGCTGGACGAGATCGGCGAGTTCGGCAAGTTTGAGCGAGAGGTTGAGGACGAACTGGGATGAACCGGTCCGCGCATCCCCGACACCGAAACTGGCTCACGCGCGGCCTGTCGTTGTGCCTGCTTGCGGTGCTGGGCGCATGCACGGCGCAGCAGTCGCGCCATGTTGTTGCGGGCGAGCCGCTGGCACACGGTGGCGACAGTGCGCCGGGCCGGGTGCTCGATGACTTTGAAGCCGACGATGCGGCGTCTCGCTGGGCACTTTACGGCATCGAAGGCTCGGTGAACCCGCTGGCACACGCGCGCCAAGACGGTGCGCTGCAATTGACCAGTGACAGCAGTGCCGGCCTGGTTTGGCGGCAGGTCGGGTTTGACCCGGGCGCTGAGCCGTTGCTGGCGTGGCGCTGGAAAGTCTCGCGCACATACGACAGTTCCAGCCCGCTGTCGCCCGAGCTCGACAACTTTCCCGCGCGCCTGCTGGTGGGGTTCGATCACAGCTGGGCCGGCGCCAACCCCGCGGCGCTTTCGTGGCGCCGGAAAGTCGAAGAGTACACCGGTGTAAGGCCGCCCGCGCGGGCCATCTGCTACACCTTCGGCGGTGAATTGCCCAGCAGCGAAGCCGTAGACGCCACCTTCGGCGACGGCCGCATTGCCGTAATCAACCTGCGCACGCCGCGCAGCGCGGTCGGCGAGTGGCTGCATGAGGTGCGGGATGTGGCCGCCGACTACCGGGCAGTGTTCAATGAGACAGCGCCGCCGGTGAGTGCGTTGGCGCTGGGCTGCGACAGCCACCGACTGAAGCTGCGGGCGCAGGCGTGGTTCGATGACATCATGGTGTACGGTCCCGACGCGTACGCCCAGTTTCGGAAAGAGCTGACGCTGCCGCCGGACCGGACCACGCCTCTGCTGACCTGGCTGATCATCGCCGGCGCGTCACTTGTGGCCACGGCAACTGCGGGCGTGTGGTTCTGGACGCGTCGCAAGGCTTGAAGCAGTCACTCGCCTGCTGCCACGGATTCCACTTCTTCCACTTCGGCGCGTGCCGGGACAGGTTCCGGCTCGGCAACCGGTTTGCGGTCGGCGACGGCTGCGAGTTCACTGCGATTGGCGGCGTGCTTGCGCTCGGCCAGTCGCGCGATCACGACCATGATGCCGAACGCGCCGCCGATCGGGATCAACAACCATTCCCAGACCAGTGCCAGGCCCGCGATCATCCCCAGCCCGCCACCGGCGACCTGGATGAAGCTCAGCTCGTTGGCAGCGACGCGGTCGATCAGGGCCTCGAGTTCGCCCTCGTCGCGCGCCAGCAGCTCGCCCTCGATCAATCCGGCGACGTCCACGGCCGTGACCAGCTCTTCGGCCATGCCGCCGATCAGCTCGCGCAGTTTCAGGCGCACCTTGTCGTTGCGCAGCACTTCTTCGGTGCGCTCGGGCAACGTGGCGACAAAGCGCTTGCCCACGGCTTTGAGGCTTTCGTGCTGCATCAGGTCGTCGGCCAGCTTGTCCACGACCTTGTCGATCACAGGGTCCATCAGCCCGACCTTCATGCCGCCCGCGGTCAAGCCGCCTGCCAGAGCCGCGGCCAGCGGGCCAAGCTTGGCGAACATGGTTGCGGCGCCGCCGCCCGCCAGCGCGGCGTTGACCGTGCTGCGGGCGCTGGCCTTAAGCGACGACTTGGACGCTGTGATCACGTCCTGCATGGTGGAATGGATGGTGCGGTCGACTTCGGCCTCGACCAGTTTGCGGGCGTCGGCGTCGCCGAGTAGCCCCGGGATGTGGGTCGAGATGCGGTCAATCGCCTGGTCGACGGCGCCTGAATCCATCAGCAGCTTGTGCATGCGGTCGCCGGAGATCAGGTGTTCTTCCAGCGTCTCGCCGACACTACGCGCCAGTTCTTTGCGGCGCTTGGGCACGACGCCCTGAACCCCAAAGACTCGCACCCGCGGGTGAAACAACATTTTGATCGCGACCCAGTTGGTCGCAAACCCGACCAACCCGCCGATCGACACGGCAAAGAAGACGCGCGTCCAAAGTTCCTCGGGCCAGTACCAGCGCAGGGCCGCGCCCGCAATCGTGAGCGCCGTGAGCGAAAAACCCGTGACCCCAAGTACCGGGAAGCCGCGCTTGGCGGGCAGCGGTGATGCAGTGTCGGCGGGGGTGGGCATGGGTTGGCCGGGCGCGCACAGGCAATCAAATCAGAAGTGTTGCAGCGGCGTCGGTTCGACCCGCCGGTCGCCAGATGATTGTTCGGCCTGCACCGCTACAAGTTTCCGTTTCGTCGCGGTCGATTACTCCAGAACCAGCGTTTCGCGCAAGACCTCGTCCACCGTGGTGCCGCAGTCATAAATCGCCAGCAGGCCCGACTCGCGCAGCGTGCGCATGCCGTGTCTGCGGCCGGCTTCACGCAACGAGGCCACGTTGGAGCCGTCCATGATCATCTGCTTGACTTCATCGTTGACCCTGAACATTTCATACAGCGCCATGCGGCCCTTGTAGCCGGTGTTGTTGCAGCGCGAGCAGCCCTTGCCGAAGGCAAACTTTTTGCCGCGAATGGCTTCCTGGCGAATGCCGAGTTCCATGCAGTGTTCGGCTTCGGGCTCAAAGTACTCCTTGCACGACACGCAGATCTTGCGCACGAGCCGCTGGGCGATAATCGCTTCCATCGTGGCGGCAATCAGGAACGCCTCGAGGCCAAGGTCGAGCATACGCGTGGTGGCGCTGGGCGCGTCGTTGGTGTGCAGGGTGCTGAGCACCAGGTGGCCCGTGAGCGCCGCTTCAACGGCGATGCCGCCGGTTTCACGGTCGCGGATTTCGCCCACCAGGATCATGTCCGGGTCCTGGCGCAGAATGCTGCGCAGCGCCGCCCCGTAGGTCAGGCCGACTTCCTCGTTCACCTGGCACTGCATCACGCCCGGCAGGTCGTACTCGACCGGGTCTTCGGTCGTGATGATTTTCAGGTCCGGCGTGTTCATGAAGTTCAGGCAGCTGTACAGAGTGGTGGTCTTGCCGCTGCCCGTGGGGCCGGTGACCAGCACAATGCCGTTGGGCTTGGCGATCAGGGCCTTCATCATCTCGTTGTCCTCGGGGCGCATGCCGAGGTTGTCGAGGTCAAGGCTGACGTTGCTGCGGTCGAGAATACGCATCACGCAGCTTTCGCCGAACATCGTGGGCAGCGTGCTGACGCGCAAGTCCACGCTGCGGCCCTCGATGGTCAGCTCAATGCGACCGTCCTGGGGCATGCGCGTCTCGGCGATGTCGAGCTTGCTGAGCACCTTGATGCGGCTGATCAGAGAGGGCGCAAGTTCCTTGGGCGGGTTTTCCATGGCCAGCAGCGCCCCGTCCACGCGGTAGCGCACCTGGAAACGCTCTTCAAACGGCTCAAGGTGAATGTCGCTGCTGCGGTCCTTGATCGCTGTGGACAGCAGGAAGTTCAGCAGCTTGACGACTTGCGGCGCGTCCGGGTCGTCGGAGTCAACGGCAATCGCGTTCTTGCCGATCACGCCTTCTTCAATGAACTCGGCCAGGTCGCCGCCCAGGCCCTTCTTGGCGCCGCCTTCGCCATAGAAGTTCTCGAGTGCCGCGTCGATGTCTTCCTGGCTGGCCAGCGCGCCCTGGATGCGGATGCCGGGGATGCGGCTTTGCAGCGAAAACTGCAGCTCATCGAACACCACGATCTTCGTGGGGTCGTCCATGGCGATGGTGAACATCTTGCTTTCGGCGTCATACTCAAGGGGCACAACGCGGTACGTGTGGGCCTGCGCCTCGGTCACCAGGTCCAGCAGCTCGATCGGGATGTCCAGCCCGGCCAGGTCCACGAAATTCATGTCGTTCTGGGCCGCCAGCGCCATGGTGATGTCGCCGTCGCTGCACGTGCCCATTTCACACAGGATTTTGCCGATCAGCCCGCCTTGCTTCTTCTGGCGCGCCAGCGCCTCCTGGATATCACCCTCGGTGACCAGCTCGATTTCCTTCAGGATTTGTCCCAACAGCTTGCGGCGCTTGGCCATGGGTGAGTCTCCGGCATCAGGATGCGGCGGGGGCGCAGCACACAGCGTCCCCGCACCCGTATTCTACTTCTTCACTTGCCGCGTCGAGAGGGCGGCAGCAGCGGCAGCAGCCGGCGGCGGCGCGGCATGGCCTTCTTCCTCGGCCACAAGCTGGTCGTCCCACAGCCTGCCCTTGCCCTTGCGGAAGGTCTCGAACTTCTCGCGCATTTCTTTCTGGTTGCTGCATTTGCGAAACATGTCCATGCGGTTGATCTTCTGCGCGTTGTAGAGATCAAACAGGTAGTCATCGAGCAGGATCATGCCCTCTTTCTTGCCCGTCTGGATCACCGAGTTGAGCTGGTAGGTCTTGGCTTCGCGAATCAGGTTTTCGACAGCGCTCGTGCTGACCATGATCTCGAAAGCGGCAACCAGGCCGCCGCCCACCTTGGGCATGATCGCCTGGCTGATGATGGCAATGATCGAGACGGCAAGCTGCGCGCGCACCTGCTCTTGCTGGTTGGTCGGGAATGCGTCGATAATGCGGTCTACCGTGCGCGTGGCGCCCGTGGTGTGCAGTGTGCCGAACACCAAGTGGCCGGTTTCGGCGGCGGTGATCGCGCTGCCAATGGTTTCCAGGTCGCGCATTTCGCCTACCAGGATCACGTCCGGGTCCTGGCGCAGCGCGCGGCGCAGGCCTTCGCTGAAAGTCGGCACGTCGTTGTGCAGCTCGCGCTGCGTGACGATGCACTTCTTGTGCGGGTGGTAATACTCGATCGGGTCTTCGATCGTGATGATGTGGTGGTCCATGTTGGTGTTGATGTAGTCAATCATCGTTGCCAACGTGGTGGTCTTGCCGCTGCCGGTCGGGCCCGTGACCAGAAACAGGCCGCGCGGACGGTCCAGCAGGCGCTTTACGTTTTCGGGCAGGCCGATTTGTTCAAACGAAAGCAGCTTGTTCGGGATCTGGCGCATGACCATGCCGACCACGTTCTTCTGCTTGAATGCCGCGCAGCGAAAGCGTGCTTTGTCGCCGAACGCATAGCCCCAGTCTGTGCTGCCCGCTTCCTGCAGCTCTCTCAGGTTCTTTTCCGGGATGATCTCTTTGGCCAACCGGATGGTGTCCGCCGCGGTCAACTCCGGCGCGTTTACGTCTTTCAGGTGGCCCGACTTGCGGATCGTGGGCTTGCGGCCCACCGAAAGGTGAAGGTCCGACGCGCCCTGCGAAACCATGAACTCCAGAAGCTGCTGCATGCCAACGGACATGGATCTCTCCGGAACAAGCGAGTACGGCCTTCAAGCCGATCAGCCATTGAGGGGGCAATCATTATGCGAATGAGGCCTGCAACGGCAAGCGCACGCCCGGACGTTGGTTACGTCACGTTTGCCGCGCAACGTGACCGGCGCCGTCTCACTGCACTGGCAGCTTCAACAGCTTGCCCACGGCCCTGGCCAGTTCGGGATAGTCGATCGGCTTGGTAAAGAAGCCATCCACCCCGATGCGCTTGACCTTGCGCACCAGCTCGCTGTCGGCGCCCAGGCCCGACACTGCCACGATAAACGTGTTGCGCGTATCGTTGTTGGCGCGCAGGCGGCGGCACACTTCGGCGCCATCCAGCCTTGCGATCCCCAAGTCCAGGACAATCGCGTGCGGTTTCAAACCGCCGATCTTGAGCAGCGCGTCGTAGCCGTCGCCGCATTCTTCCACCAATACGCCGGAAAGGTGCTGGCCAAGGGCCTCGGTGGCTCGCTCCAGGATCTCGGGGTCATCGTCCACGATCAGGACTCGGCGCTCTTTGCCTGGTGCCAAGTCCTCAGGCACGGGAAAGCGGTTCTTTTCCAGAAACTTCAGGAACTCGTCCACGTCCATCCGGTACTGGCCGCCGGGTGTGGTGTACACCTCAAGCTTGTGGGCTTTGATCCAGTTGACCACGGTGGCCGGCGTGACCTGGCAGTAGCGGGCGATGTCGCCGGTTGACAAAGATTTTCTACGAATCGGCATGTGTGCAAAAAAAGCAAACCTTTCCTGACAAGCCTACAATATCGCATCCGTCAAATCTCTTTAGTCACGCGCTTTCCACAAAATGCTCAAATAGGAATCACGCACCTGCCCGCGCTTGACTTTCGGCGCAGAATGCCCACAGTCCCCACCCCAACCGCTTCTTCCCATTGCGGCGCGAGGGGTTACGCTTAATAAGGGCCGCAGTTCCGCAAAGGCCAGATGCTGCTGCTTGCTTGGGGCGGGGCGGATTGTGCAGGCGGGAGTCTGACATCCATGGAAGACGACCTCATTACCCCGTCAGATTTCTTCCATCGCGGGCTCGAATCTCTTGAGAACGGGCGCTACTCCGAAGCCGTCAAGTTCTTTGAGCAAGCCGTCAAGAACGACTACTACGACGCCGACATCCATCTGCCGATGGGCGAGGCGCTGTTCGAGGTCGGCCGCTACCAGGACGCCCTGGACCACTTTGAACTCGCCCAGAAGAAGGGCGGCATCAGCCCCAACGAAGTCCTGCTCTGGCGCGGCTCGTGCTACCTTGAACTCAAGAAGGTCCGGCGCGCGCTTTCGGCGTTCAATCGCGTCATTGAAGCCGACCCGAACCACGCTGAGGCCCACTTCAAGCGCGGCTTGGCACTGTGCGAAATCCAGTCCTTCGACCGTGCCCTCGAGGCGTTTGAAAGCGCCGAGCGGCTGCTGCGCCGCATTACCGGCACCGACGACGGGCCGCACCAGGAGGCCCTGGCCGAAGTGCTGATGTGGAAGGGGCGCACGCTGTGCCGGCTTGGCCGCCGGGCCGACGCGATGGCGCTGCTGCTGGAGGCCTGGGAAATGGCGCCCGACCACCCCGGGCCCTACAACGAGCTTGCCGACAGCTTTCGTTTCACGGGCGACCTGGGCAGCGCCGAGGAGTGGTACAAAAAGGGCCTGGAGCGCCTGCCCGACGACCCCAGCCTGCACAACGACTACGGCAACCTGCTGCGCGAGCTGGGTCGCCTGCGCGAAAGTGTGCAGCACCTGACCACCGCGATTGAGCAGGACGCCAACCGCGCCGTGGCCTACTACAACCGCGCACTGACGCTTGAACGACTTGAGCTGTTCGATGAGGCGCTCAAAGATTACGACTCGGTGATCGACGCCAACCCCGGTGACCTTGACGCCAAGCTGCGCAAGCTTGACCTGCTGGGGCAGATGGGGCTGTTCACCGAAGCCGAAGAGCTGCTGCGCAGCCTGGGCGAAACCGAACTCACGTCGAACGAAACCCGTGAAGCGCGCGCGCGACTTGCCAACCGGCGCGCCCAGAAGGCCGAGGTTGAGAACGACCTGCACCACGCCCTGATGTTCCATGGTGCGGCGCTTTCGCTGCACCCGGACTTTCTCGACGTCGAGTCGCCGGCGCCCGACGACGACCGCGCCGAAGACCGCATCAAGCGCCTGCTCAAGCTGGTGTCCAGGGTGCCAGCCGAGTCGCCCGAAGCCGGCTTGGCCGCGCTGCTTGAGGGCGCGGCGCGCTTTGTAAAGCTGCGCCTGAGACGCAACGAAAACACGCGCCGCGGCGTAAAGGCCGAACGCGAAAAAGTGCGCGCACTGCTGACCCGTGCCGTCGATGCGGGCGCCGCCCCGGCTGCGGCCCACAAACTCCTGGCAGAGCTGGCGTTCTACGAGTTCAAGGATGACGATCTGGCGCTCAAGCACGCCGACGCCGCGCTGAACGAGCACCCGGACTTCGTGGGCGCGCTCTGGATCAAGGCCGTGACGCTGGGTGAAGGCAAGCTGCGGCCCGACCTGGCTGTCGAGTGCTATCGCCGCATGCTTGAGATTACGCCCAACAACCCCAGCGTGCTGCTGAACCTGGGCGACCTGTACTTCGACCACGGCCAGCCGCACCGGGCGCTCAGCTACTACCGCCGCGTACTTGAAGACCGCCCCGGCGACGTTTCAGTGCACCGCGACGTGGGACACTGCTACCTGGCACTGCAGCGCTACGGCGATGCGATTGCCGTGTTTGCGCGGCTTGAAGCCGAAGGCGCGCTTGCCCTGGAACTCAAGTTGGACCTGGCCGAGGCGCACCTGGCGGTCGGCGAAAGGGTCGAAGCCGAAAAACAGGTCGAGCAGGTGCAACTCGAAAACGAGCAGCTCGACCCGCAAGTGGACGCGCGGGCATTTGAGCTGGCGGCGGCTGTCGCGCTTTCGCGCCGCAACGCCAAGCAGGCGCGCAAACTTCTGGCGGGCGTCGAGCACAGCCGCCTGACCACGTACGGCCTGCTGCAACTGGCGCGCGCCGACATCCAGCTTGAGAACCTGTCGGCCGCCGAAAAGCAGTTGAAAGAGATCACGGAATCGCTTGATCCCCACGCCGCAGACGCCGTGGAGGCACGCTATCACCTGGCGCGTATCGCGTT
Source organism: Planctomycetota bacterium (assembly GCA_020849795.1). GTDB lineage: Bacteria > Planctomycetota > UBA8742 > UBA2392 > UBA2392 > JADJRK01. Next base: position 26,670 of record JADZFR010000004.1, read on the forward strand.
CGCGCGCGCAGACCACGAGCGCGCCAACGAACTGCTGGACGAGTTGCTGGCGGCAGCGCCGTTGGACGAGCGCGCCTACCGCATGAAGGCGTGGATTTTCATGCTGAATGGCGAACTCGAACAGGCCGACGACGTGAAAGAAGCCGCCCGCTTTGCGGTGCAGATTGCCAAGGTCCACCGCCTGCTGCAGTACGAAGAGTACGGAGACGCGATTACGCAGGCCGAGGCGCTGGCGCAAGACTACCCGTCACGCATCGAGCCGCTGTATTACCGCGCCTGTGCGCTGGCCCAGCAGGGCGAAGATGACGCGTCGCTCGAAATCGTGAAGGCGCTGCTCAAGCGCGCCCCCGACCTGAAGCCGCGCGTGCTGGAAGAGTTTTATCTAGAGCCGCTAAGGCTTGCCGACCGCATCGAGTTTCGCTCAACGCCGATGTAGGTTGTGCGCAACTCAGTAGCCCGTGCTTTCCTGCTGGTTCCAGGTTTCGCGCAGGATCGTCAGGTAGCGCTGGTAGCGCCCCTGGTTCAGTTCATGGCTTTCAACGGCGGATTTCACGCCGCAGTGCGGCTCGTGGCGGTGCGTGCAGGTGGCGAACTTGCATTGCTCGCGCGCCAGCTTCCAATCCGGGTAGTACAGCGAGATCTCGTGCAGCTCCAGGTTCCAGAACCCGAAGTCGCGCACACCCGGCGTGTCAATCACATAGCCGCCCGCCATCGGCAGCAGGCTGGCATGCGTGGTGGTGTGCTTGCCTTCGCCCTCGCGGTCTACCACGCCGACGCGCAGGCCAAGGCCCGGCTGCAGGGCATTCATCAGGCTGCTCTTGCCCACGCCGCTCTGGCCGGCGAACACGCTTGTCTTGCCGTGAAAGCGCGCGGGCAGGTCGCCAAGATCGCCGGTTTCTGCGCTGGTGTAGAATACTTCGCAATGTGAGTACGCGGCCATCTCGGCTTGCACTTCTGCCAGCGGGCGCAAGTCCAGCTTGTTCACCACGATCACGGGCGTCAGGCCCTGGCTGTAGGCGCTGATCAGCAGGCGATCGACGGTAAGCAACTGTTCGTCGATGCGTTCGGCGCCGATGACAATCACCAGCAGGTCAATGTTCGCGGCCAGCACCTGGCGCTGGCGCGGAAAGCGCGGGTGAGCGCGGTACAGCTCGGTGCGGCGCTCACCAATCTCGCTGATCTGGCCTTCCGGCTGATCGCCGGCCTGGATCAACGTGAACGAGACTTCGTCGCCGACGGCAATCGGGCTGCGCTGTTTGCGCTTGCCCTGCTTGAACTTGCCGCGCACGGGGCACATGTGCTCAACCTCGCCGACCTTGACCCAGGCGTGGTGCCCGTGAAGGCGTACTACTGTGCCGTGCAGTGTGGTCATCGCTTCGCGGTCTCCGCCCCGAGTGTGCACGCTTCTGCGCCGATTACCAGTTGCCGGTGCCACTCGCCGACACCGCCGGCATGCGCTACCATGCGTGGCAATGTCGCTTCGCATGAAACTTGCGCTCGGTGTTCTTCTGGCCACGGTCTTTCTTGGCCTGATGCTTGGCTATCTGACGTATGAGGCCAGCCGCACACTCGACCAGACCGCCGAGAACCAGACCGCCGAGAACAAACGCATTTTCGAAGAACTCAGCCGCAGCTACCAGGCGCAGACACAGCGTGCCGTTGAGCGCATCGTGATCGCGCAGCTTCAACCCCTGCTGGCCAGCCCCGCCACCGAGATCGCAAACGGCCTGCGCGACGACCTGAACGGCATTGACGAAACTGCCATCATCGAACTGGATGAACGCGGCAACCCGCGCATGACCGTGATCAAGCCGCAGGGCAGCATGGCCGAGCCCACGGCCGAGGAAGTCGTCGTGATCAAGCGCGTCTTCGAGACCCGGCGCCACGAGCTGCTGGGCGACGTGCTGTTTCACCCGTACCAGCCGGACCCGAACCGCGCAGCGCTGCAATACGTGCTGCGCCTGAAAGTGAAGCTGCCGCCGATCCGCTTTGAAGAACCGCCCAAGGTAAAAAGCGCCGAGTTGGGTCCGCTGGTGGTTGCCGCGTTCACGACACTGGGCCTGGCGATGCTGGCGGTGTTCGTGCTGCTGATGTTCGCGCTGCGGCGATTTGTGCTGGCGCCCCTGGGCAACGTGCTGGAAGACAGCAAGCGCATTGTGAAGGGCGCCGAGGGCCTTGAGATCAAAGGCTTCAAAGGCGGCGGCGGTGACATCGAAACGCTGGTGACCGCCTTCAACGCCATGTTCACCGAACTCAAGGCCTACCAGGGCGACCTCGAAGGCAAGGTCAAAGACGCCACCCGCACCATCCAGAAGCAGCAGCAGAGCCTGGTGATTGCGCAGCGGCTTGCGGCCACGGGCACGCTGGCTGCCGGCCTGGCGCACGAGGTGAACAACCCGCTTTCGGGCATGCTGAACGCCGCGCGCCGCCTGCGCAAACGCGAGGGGCTGGATGAGCGCAGCAGCGACTACCTGGGCCTGATCGAGGAAGGCCTGCAGCGCATTGAGCACCTGATGAAGCAGATTCTCGATTTCTCGCGCCGGCGCGACATGAAGCCCGAGCGCTTTGACGCTGAGTCGGCCTTTCGGCGCGCGCTGCCGCTGGTCAAGCATCGCCTGGACCAGAAAGAGATCCGGCTTGAAGAAGATATCCGCCAGGACCTGCCGCCGCTGTACGGCAACGAAGAAGAAATCGGCCAGGTGCTGATGAACCTGCTGATCAACGCGGCCGACGCCTGCCCCGACGGCGGCGCGGTGCGTGTGACGATCGGGCCGTCAGACAAGCGCGGCGTGTTTTTCAGCATCGAGGACAGCGGCACCGGCGTGCCCGAAGACATGCGCGAGCGCATTTTCGACCCGTTCTTCACCACCAAAGAACCGGGCAAGGGCACGGGCCTGGGTTTGGCCATCGTGCACACGATCATCGACAACCATGGCGGCAGCATCCGCGTCGAAGATGGCGTAACGCTTGGCGGCGCGCGCTTCACGGTGGAGCTGCCGCCGGCCGAGGTGCTTGAGTCCAAGCGCCGCCGCGAAGTGGTCTAGGTGCGCGCAATCTACGAAAGCGGGCGCCCCGTGGGGCGCCCGTTTCTGGGTGAGGCAAGGCAAACTCTATCCGCCGCCGGCGGTGCGTGCCGGCGGGTGCGGGTTGTGCGGGTTGACAGCCTGCTCGCGCTTGATGATCGAGCGCTGCTGGGCTGTGGTCGGTGAACGGCCAAGTGCTTCGCCGGCTGCGTTGCGGGCGTCAAACACTTCGAGAATCAGCTTGGTGCGCTGCGCCTCGTCGTCCGTTTCCGCCAGGTTGTACTCAAGGCGCACGAGGCCCTTGAGGCCGTTGAAGCCATCCTCGTCCCACGCGCCACGGTGGGTGCCGTAAGTGGCGCCGAGCGCGCGGGCCGCGCTGGCCTTCACGCGCGGGCGGTCCACTGCCTCGGTGCTGTTGACGGTGTCCAGCAGGTTCGGAATCAGGTTGGCACGTACCCATGCGGCGCCGGTGCGCTTGCCGTCGGCCACGAGCACCTCGATGGCTTTGCAGATGGCTTCACGGGCAGCCCATGAGCGGCCGTCCAGGCGCAGGCCGCCCGACAGTGCCTCCAGCAGGCTCTGCACGTTGTACTTGGTGGTCGCCGGGTTCAGCAGCGAGATCGCCCAGGCCATCGACACCACCGTGTCGTTGGTCTTGCCCTTGGCGTTCTCGACGTTTTCTTCGGCGCCCCATGCGGCGTCAAGCGACTGGCCCAAGCCGCTGGTGTTGACGGTGTACTCGGCTTCGGCCTTGTAGGTCACATAGCGGGTGTCATCCAGGCCAAGCGCGGCGAGGTCGCCCTTGCGGCTGTCGAGCTCTGACTCAGGCACCGCAACCAGCACCGGCACCCCCTGCGTGCGGATATCGTTGGCGAGCAGGTGGTAAATCGGCTCGGCCTTTTCCGCGCGGTTGGCTGCACCGGCGATGTTGGGCATCTCGAACACAAACACCGCGCCCATGGCGAGGTTGCCCTCAAGGATGATCGCGTCCCAGGGCGTGCCCTGTGTGGCAAGGTCCGCGCCTTCTTCCAGCGTGCGGGCGCCGACTGCGGCATAGCCCAGGCTGGTAAGCTCGGACAGGAAGCGGTTGCGCAGCGCCTCGTCTTCCATGATCACGAGCACGGTGCGGGCGGCAACTTCCTGCAGGTTCTTGCGCGCTTCCGCCTCGACCAATGCGTTGTTGCCGAAGTCTTTCTCGGCGCCAAGGCGGATCAGGCTGCGCGCTGCGGCATAACGAATGTTCTTGTCGGGGTCAGCCAGCGCGCGCACCAGCGGTGCGGCGGCGTTGGTGCCGATGGCCGACTTGTCGTTCAGGTCCGCGATGGCGTCGCACAGAGCGATGGCCACGTGCGGGTAACCGTCGGCCAGGCTGCGCTCCAGCGCGCGGTACAGCACCGCGCTACCTGCCGAGGCACTGAGGCCAAAGCCGTGCAGGTTGGGCACAAATCCGCGCTCGCCCAGCAACTCGGTGATGAACGCGCGCTCGGCGTCGTCACCCAGGAAGTAGCGGCCGCGCCCTTCGGTGTACATGTGCATGTGAATGCAGGCGAGCAGCGCTTCTGCGTCGCGCACCCAGTTGTTGGTGTTGGCGTCGCCACCGGCATACTTGATGCCAAGGTCAATCGCTTCCAGTGCGGCTTCTTCAGCAACGACATCGGCAAACGCCCACAGCGGCACATCCTGCGGGGTCAGCATGCTGTCATCTTCGCCCGCCAGTTCTTTGCCGGGGATCCACTTCCATGCCGTGTAGCGGCGGTCGTGGCTGTACAGCGCGACGGGCAGGTTGCCCTGGTAGGTGCTGCCGACCAGGCGGTTGCGCCAGAAGCGGCCGGCGGCGTTGTTGCGGTAGTAGCCTTCGGCTTGCAGGAAATACAGGTCCTTGGCGTCGTTGACTTTGGTGTCTTTCTCGGGCGATGCGGCGCGAATCCACTCAATGGCAGCGCGGCATGCTTCGCGCACTTCGTTGTCTTCGTCCTTGGCCTGGAAATGTTTGGCAAGCACAGGCAGCGCGCGCGCGTCGCCGATGTCGCCAAGTGCCAGCGCGGCGGTCTGGCGGTCGTACTTCTCGGCGCTGTACATCACCTGGATCAGCGCGTTCACGGCCTGCGCGCCCACGGTGCGCAGCAGCGTGCGCGCCTCATAGCGCGAGTCGGCGCTTTCGTTGTGCATATAGCGCGCCTGAAGGTACGGCACGACAAAGTCGCCGTAGCTGTCGCGAATGCTTTGTCCGCGCAGCAGCTTGCGGGCAACGTCGCGGTCCGACATGTACGCGTCTACGTACTGCTTGATCGCCTCAACGTCGTTGCTGCGGCCCTGCGGGTCGGTCTGCGCGCGGCCGGCCAGCAGCCACTTGCCGAAACGACTGTAGCGCCCGGTCAGGCTGGCGTCTTTGAAGTTGGCGTCGATGAAGTCGCGGGCGAGCTCAAGGCCCACTTCGTCGCGAATCTTGCGCGCCTCTTCGTCGGTGGGTCGGCCCGCGAGTGCCTTGTCGAACTCACGGATTGCCTTTTCCCAGTTCCCGCGCTTGTACTCGCGAATGCCGTCTTTGACGGTGCCGACAGCGTCCTGCGCGGCGACGGTGCTCTGCACCGGGCCAAGCTGGCTGTAGCTGAGGCTCAACACGAAAGCCAACGCGATAGCGAAAGACGCACGCACAATGCGTAGCAGCATCTTGTGAAACTCCTTCAGGGGGGTGCTTGAAGACAAGCCAATCTAGCGGGGCGCAAATGCCTGTCAACCTTTGCACAAGGTTTGCACGGGCCATGACTTGGGCGTGACCGCGGGCATGGCGTGGAAAACGAGCCGGCGTGAACAGACCAGGGCAGAGACTGCATAAGCTATTGCTCATCAACGCTTTGCACGATGGCGCTAGTCTTCATCCGGAGTTTCGGGTACGGCCAGTTCTTTCTCTACTAATGCGGCCCTGAAGCCGGCCGGATAACGCATTTTGCCATCGCCGCTGAACGACACCCACTCGCGGTGGGCCAACTTCCCCTCAGAGTCATAGACGCCGACTTCATGTGTGCCGGGCAAGCCACCAACAAATGGCAACGCGCAGCCTTCAACCAGTGACAAGTATCGAATGTCGAGCCATTGCCACTCTTCGTGCATTTCGACGGCTTTCTTCCACTCCACGGTTACCGTCTCGCCGTCCTGCTGCACGCGCAGGCGAATCGGTTTCATGATCAGGCTTCGTTCGTCTTCTCCTTCATAGCGCGTGAAGTACCCCACCAGGCAGACATCAACGCCCTTGGGCACCCCGTGCACCAGCAAGCCGTTCGGCACAAAGCGCCACTCAAGCGTGTCGCCCTGGTCCGCGAATTTTGTCGACATGCGAAAATGCTCCGGGTCAGTCAGCGGCAGCAGTTGCAGCTCCATGTATACGTTCGGCCTATCCGCAAACTCCATCGGGAAGCTCAGGCGCACGTCCACGAACTCGGTGTTCAGGGCCGGCAGCACGACGACACGATCACCGCCCACGGTCAGGTCAAGGTCAGATGCTCCGGCTGGGCCAGCCGCGGCTGGCGGCAACATGCGGTAGCGCGCGGGGGGCAGAAGTTTGATTTCCGGTCCCCAGACCGTGTCGTACTGTTCGGGTTCGAGCGTGCCATCGTCGCGGTACTTGAACATGCGAAGCCGCGGATAGTCTTGTGTGTTGCTCACTCCCTCGGCGTTCACGAATTCAACGCGCACCTGGCCAAGTTCTACCTCGACGCGGGTGACCTCCCCGCGCCGGACTTGCACTTCCTGGATGTGCCTGACAGTCTGCAGCGTCACCTCAAGCGAGGCCTTGCCCGGCGGAAACCACAGGCTTACGGCGCCCGTGCTGGTGCTGCCGGCGCATTGTGAAGAGCCATTCGCACCATCGCTCTGGCCCCACACCGAGGCCCGGAAGTTTGTCACGTCGACGCCCCGGCGCTTGACCCGCACTTCAATACGCGTCGGCAACTCGATCGACAATTTTGCCGCAGGCGCCTCTGCGGTTGGCGGGGAGATCTGCACCGCGATCTTCTGGTCGCCATCCAGCAAGTGCGCGGGCAATGCGCCGCACTCGATGTTCGTGTCGTCGGTGTAGCTGGCGCGGCCGAATTCACGGCCATCCGGGTGCAGAAACGCAGCCGAAACTTCAACCGGTTGCTCGCCCACGCGTACCCTGCACTGCAGGTGGTCGGCGCGGACTGCCCACGGCGGCGGCCCGATCAGCGGCATCTCCACGACCGTGTACTCGCCCTCGATCACGGTTGCGGTGACCGGCCCGCAGATGTCTGACGGATAGCCCCAGTCGCACCCGCCGGTCAAGTGCACGATCGCGTTGCCCGGCCGGGTCTCGATCTGTAGTTCTCCCGCCTCATCAACCAGCAGGTTGATCCAGTGGTCCGAGTCGCCGACATCTCCCCGGATCCAGAGGCGCAGTTGAAACACACCATCCGTCGGCACACCCTTGGGTCGTTTCGGCAGCCTGACCTTGATGCCGGTGTCCGGCACCAACTTCGCGGTCAATTGCAGGACAAGCTCCGTGTCGCCGGGCTTGGTCTCGCCAGTGGTGTTTTCGAAGCCCTCCAGCATGGCGGTGCACGAGGTCGGGCTGCTGGATACGACGGGCACGCTGGCCAGCGGCCCCTCGGACCGGCCCGAGTACCCGTTGTCGTCCGGAAGGCTGAAGGACCAAATCACGAACGAGTCTTTGGCCGGCGTGCCGTCGGGCATGAGCACTCTTACAGGCACAGTGGCGGCAGCTTTCAGGCTGACCTTCAGCTCAGTGACGACGTTGTCGGGGACATCCAGCACGCCGCCGGCTGGCAGGTAGACTCGGTCGCCGTTCTGGGAATTGACGGTCCAGTGATAGCGGCCCTCGGGCACCAGCATGGTGACTTTGTGCGGCGCCGGCGGAATGCCTTCATAGAAGTACAGGTTGCCGCTGCTGAGTACAAGGCTGGCCATTTCGCCGTGGTAGTAGCCGCCCTCGTCAATCGCCAACGTGCCGTCATGGCGCAGGTTGATCTTTGGCGACGGGTCCATTTCGACGGTGACATCCAGCAATGAACCCTTCAGCGAGATGTCGCCAAAGTCGATGTGCCGGCCCACAGACCGCGGTGTCGGAAGGCGGAGCGAGTTGCCGGGACCATCCCGGTCCACGTTGATCAGAAGGCTCCAGCGTAACGATGCCACGTTCGGGACAACCTCTGTTGCATACTCCGGCAACAAGGTCATGAATCGACCCTGGCCGTCTGTGCCGAAATAGATCCAGTCGTCGAACTCACTCTCTGGCTCACTCAGGCTCAATGCGTGGTTGCCGGTGTGGCACAGCGTACGTCCCGACGTGTGCACCAGGCGCCCCGTGACCACGAACTCTTCCGGGAACATCGACTCCAGCGTCAGCAGCACCTCGCCAAAGTCGAGCGTGCGGCCGCTGGCTTTCGGAAAAACCCGCAGGCAGCCCTTGGGCTCCTGCCAGTCGCGGCGCTCGTCTGCGTCCTCCGCGGGTGCAAACCCCCCGCCCCCGGTGGGCTCAAAGTCCACGTACCAGTAGAGCACCTCCGGGGACTCGTTCGCTTCCAGCCAAAGGTCGTCCTGCGTGACTTCGCCCTCAAAGGACCAGTCGCTGCCCATCGACGCTTCAAACTCACTGTAGTTCTGCGGCGCCGACGGGCCCCGATAGGCCCGCACGCTTACCGACAAGTCCTCGGGCAACAGGTGCGCCAGCGGGTTTGCGCCCGCCGAAGGGTCCATCTTCACGCGGCCACGCACGGTCCAGTCGGTTGACGTTGCCTCCGGCTCGGTTTCCGGCGACTTGGGTGTTCTGCGTCCTTCAAGATTATGGGCCGGCTGGCTGTCGCCGCTGCAGCCCGGCTGTCGGCGGGCAGGCGACCCGGGCTGGTCAGGCTCGTTCCGGCTTGCCAGTGCCGAATTCTCGATGTTCGGGCCGGCTTGGCCGTCCGGCTGCAGGATCAGCCAGATCACGGCCCCGGCCAGCGAGAGAATGAACACGAGCAGCAGGACAAGCTGATGCGGGCGCATGGAAAAGTCCAAGCCAGGGCAGGGGTCTACGCGCGGTCAGTATACGACGCGCGACGGCGGGGCGGCGCGGGCAAACTCGGGCGGATTGGCGGATCGGCAAGGGCTGCGGGAGGGATTGCGGCTCACGCATTCTGGATCGCGTCGAGGCGGGTAAACCACTCGCCGTGCCAGGGCTCATAGTTGCGCCAGCGTTCGACGCTGCGCTTGTACAGTGGCTCGCGCACCTGCGTCACGCTGGCGGTGCGCACCGTGCGCTCGGTCTTGTGGAACTGCAGGCATCGGTCGTCCCACTCGACGTTCACAAATTCAAGCAGCTTGCGGGCGTGGGGCTCAAGGTCGTCGACCATGTCTTCGTAGCGCACCTCGTGAAAGCGGCCGGGCAGCACGTTGCGCCAGTGCTGCATCACGCGCCAATAGTTAGCGAAGTGGCTTGCGATGTTCGCCTGCGTGTTCGCCCAGCGAATCTGGCCGAAGTGCGTGTTCCAGCAGCTTGTCGCCACGTCGCGCAGGTCGCGCCGCAGATGAATGATCTTGGCGTTCTGGAACAGTGTCAGGATCATGCCGATGTGCAGGTAGTTCTCGGGCATCTTGTCGCTGATGCGGTCGGCCGTCGGGGCATACGCGAGCAGCCGCTTCAGGTGCGCGTCGGCCACGGCCTGCACATGGTCTCGGTTCAGCGCGGCCACGGCTTCCCAGCGGCTCGCGGCCCCCGTGACTGCCGGCAGCGACTCGAACGAGTCGCGGGCAAGCCGCAACTCGTCGGCGCCGAACACCCGGGGGTGGCTTGCCAGCACCTGCTCGACCAGCGTGGTACCCGAGCGCGGCAGCCCGAGGATGAACACCGGCACCTCGCTGGCGTTGCCCCAGCCGGCGGTGCGCTTGAAGTGCGCGGCATCAAACACGCGCACCATCTCGTTCACGTACATCGTGTGTTCGTCGGCACTGTAGGCCAGGCCGCGGCGTTGCCAGCTTTGCTCTTGCAACTCGTTGGCCAGCGCAAGCTGCGGGGCCGCGGTCGCGTAGTCCTTGGTCGCGTCGGCGTACACGCCCATCGCAAAGTGCAGGCTTTGCATGCCGTTGCTGCGCTTTGAGGTCGGCGCCTGCAACGCGGCACGCAGGCCCGCCAGGTCCGCCGCCGGCATCTTGGCCTTCAGCAGGCCGGCCAGCGACTCCCAGGCACCGGGGCAGCCCGGGTCAAGCTGCAGCGCGCGGCGCAGGTTCTTCTCGGCGTCATCAAAGCGCCCCAAGTGGTTCAGCACGCCGCTGCGCCCCACATACAGGGCGGGCAGGCGCGGGTTCGCCTGCTCGGCACGGTCGTAGTGCGCCAATGCGGGCGCGGTGTCGCCCCTGCGCTGCGCGACTGCGCCTAGCCCGATGTGGGCCTCGGCACATCCGGGGTCCATCTTTGCGGCTTGCACGTACAGCCGCTCGGCCTCAAGGATGCGGTCGAGCTCGGCCAGCACACTGGCGTAGTTGCACACGGTCTTGGCGGCGCGCGGGTCAAGCTTGAGTGATTGCTCGTACCAGCGCATCGCCTCGGCATAGTTGCCGCGCTCCTGGTTCAACTGGCCGATGTTGTTGTGCGTGATGGCCAGTTGCGGGTTCTGCTTCAGCGCCTCGTTGTACTGGGCTTCGGCTTCGTCAAGGCGGCCGGCTTCGCGCAGGGCGTTGCCGTAGTTGTTGCGGGCGGCGGATAGCCGCGGGTTCAGTTTTACGGCGTTGGCCAGGCGCTGCAGCGCCTCTTCGGTGTCGCCGTCCTCAAGCAGCATCTGTCCCAGGTTGCTGAGAAACTCGGCGTTGGTGGGTTCAAGCTGGCAGGCCTTGCGGGCGGCGGCCAGGGCTTCGTCTACGCGCTTGAGCACGCGCAGCACGTTGCCCAGGTTGTTCCAGGCCAGCGCGTTGGCCGGTTGGGCATCGAGCACGCGGCGCAGTTCTTTCTCGGCGTCGGGCAAGTTGCCCTGCGAAGCCAGCGCCAGCGCCAGGTTGACACGGCATGCGTGATAGCCGGCGTCGAGGTTCAACGCCGCGCGGCAGTGGGCGACTGCGTCGTTGAGCTTGCCGGCGCTGCGGTAGGCCTCAGCCAGGTTCGAGTGCATTGCGGGCACGTCGGGCCGGGTCTGGACAGCGCGGGTAATCAGGTTGATCGCGCCCTGCGCGTCGCCTTTCTGCAGGGCGATCACGCCGGTCAGGTGCAGCGCGTCGACGAACTCAGGCGCATCCATCGGGACGGTGGCGTAGGCCTTCTCGGCTTCAGGCAGGCGCCCGGCGCGGTGCAGACCCATGGCCTGTTGCAGAATCTCGGCGGGTGTCGGCATGGAACTGTGATAGGAAAAGAAAGGGGGCGCCGCAACCGGCGCCCCCCGAATCTGTGGCGTTTACGCCGAGCGGCGCCGGCGGCGCAGGAACGCTACCGCGCCGACGAACATGGCGCCGACCAGTGCCAGCGGGCCACGGTTGCTGCTGCTTTCACAACCGCCGCCGCTGCTCCCGCCGCCGCCGCCACCACCGCCGCTGACTGGCGGCACCTGAGTGATGGTAGGCACGTCTGTGGGCAGTGATTCGCTGATGCCGTCAAAGGCCGCCGCCAGGAAGTTGTTGTCCGAGTTGGCGGTCAACGGTGTCGGTACTGTGAAAGCGGTCGCACCGCCCGAGAGCTGCACAAAGGCCACCTGTGAGTCGCCGAGATTCACAAAGCCGTCGTTGTTCAGGTCCGAGTAGATGCGAACCATCGCGTCGGCCTGCGCGGTGCCCGAAATGTTGAAGACGCCGCTGGATGTTGTGACGGACGTGGACGGCGTGGCAACCACCGGCGAGGCCACCGCGGGCGCGGTCGTCTCAGTGATGGTGGGGACATCTTCTGGTGCTGACTCGTTACCCGCGGCGTCCGTCGCCGTGACAAGGAAGTTGTTGGTCGTGCTTTGCGTGATCGGCGTGCTGACATTGAACGCCGTGGCGCCGCCGGTCAGTTGCTGGCTGCCGACCACCGAGTCGCCGGTATCAATCACGCCGTTGTTGTTGAAGTCGCTGTAGACCTGCACCAGACTGTCGGCTTCAGCGGTGCCGATAATGTTGAAGTTTGTGCCGGTGACGCTGACCGCCGTGGCCGGTGTAGTGACTACCGGCGTGGCCGGTGCGGTGCTGTCCTGGGTCACGGTCGGCACATCTGTTGCTGCCGACTCGCCGCTGCCGTCGTCGGCGGTGACGAGGAAGTTGTTGTCGCTGTCCGCGATCAGGGGAACGGCAACGCTGTAGTTGGTCGAGCCGCCCATCAGTTGCATCGACCCCGCGACCGAGTCGCCGGTCGTGTCGCCATCGTTGTTGGTGTCGCGATACACACGCACCAGCGAATTGGCCGGCGCCGTCCCCTGGATCACGATGCTGGCGCCGTTCGTCACCACCGTTGCAGAGGGGCTGGTGACCGTCGGCGGCGTCAAGCCGGAACCGGCCTGGTACTCCAGGGCCCCGATGTCCGCGCCATTGCCGTCGTCGCGAAGGTAGCCGGCACCGCGCTGGTCGGTGGTCAGGCTGTTTGCGAGACCGGCATTGCGCGCCGGGCTGCCGGACGCAATGGCCCGCGTCTGGGTCGGGCCGCCGTTCTGGCCCAGGGGCGCCAGTTGCGGGTCCTGGCCGGTGATGTTGTTGCTGCCGGTCAGGGTCGCGCCGCCGGTGTCTTCGACGAGGCAGTTGGTTCCTGTCACGGCGCCCGAGACGTCGTTTGCCTGCGTGGCAGTGTTATCGGCGATGATTGTGCTGGACGCGGTGACTGTGCCGCCGGCTCGGACCAACCCGCCGCCAGACGGTGTGAGAGTGCCGCCTGCAAGGCCCGCCGCGCCCGTGGATGCGCCATTTCCGCCGTTGCCGCCTGTACCCGGCGAAGCGTTGTTGCCGGCCGAGTTGCCGGCCACGGTTGCGTTGTTCAACTGGGTTGTGCCGTTCAGGTTGTACACGCCGCCGCCGGATGCGAGGCCGGTGTTGCCGCCCGCGCCGCCATTGCCGCCGTTGCCGCCGCCGCTGGCCCAGCCGCCATTGGCGCCGTCGCCGCCGCTGCCGGGCAACACGTTGTTGTCCGCAACCGTCGAGTTGATGACCACCAGCGTCTGCGTGCCGCCCGCGCGGAACAGGCCGCCGCCCACGCCGTCGCCGCCTGCGCCGCCCGCACCGGCGTGCCCGCCGCGGCCGCCGCTGGTGCCGTCGCCGCCATCGCCGCCGGTGGCCCCGTTGCCGCCCTGGCACAGGTTGCCGGAGATGTTGGAGCGCTCAACGCGCACGATCACGCCGGCCTGCCCGACGTACACTCCGCCGCCGCGCGCCGCGCCGCCATCGCCCGAATCGCCGGCGTCGCCGCCGCGATTCGACCAGCCGGTGCCACCGTCGCCACCGTTGTTGAGGCCGGGGTCAATCGCCCAGCCGCCGTTGCATTCGTTGGCGGTGATCTCGCACTCGGTCAGTGTGGTGTTGCCAAGGCGCGCGTAGACCGCACCGCCTTCGGCTGCGCCGCCATCACCGCCGTCGCCACCATCACCACCCGAGTTCGAGTACGAGCTGCCTGCGCCGCCCGCGCCGCTGTTGCCGCCGTCGGCCACGTTCTGGCTCAGCTCGGCCTGGCTGACGACCACAGTGCCGCTGTCCACATAGATGGCTCCGCCCTGCGCCGCGCCGCCGGCGCCGCCCGCGCCGCCCGGGTGCGCGCCACCCGCCGGCCCGGCAGTGCCTGAGCCGGCGGTGCCGGCCCAGCCGCCCTGGGCATTGTTGGTCGCAAAGGCGCTTCCGTTCTGGATGTTGACGCTGCCGCCGGCGACATAGATCGCGCCGCCTTGGCCGGCCCCGCCGTCGCCGCCGTTTCCGCCCCCGAGATTGCCCGAACTTGAGCCGCTGGCGCCATACCCGCCCCAGCCGCCCCACGCGCGATTGCCGCCGAAGTCTGCGTTGTCGATCGTGACCGTGCCCGCCGCCACGAACAGTGCGCCGCCCGCGCCGATTGCGCCGTCGCCACCATTACCGCCGGCGCTGCCGGTGCCGCCGGTGCCGCCGTAGGCGTAGTTTTCGCCGAAGTCTGAGTTGGTGACTTGGAGCGTGCCGCCTGCCAGGTAGATTGCGCCGCCCTCGCCGACCCCGCCGGCCCCGCCGTTTAGCGGGCCGGCCGAGTCGCCGGATGCGCCCGTGCCGCCCCATGCCCGGTTGTTGGTGACAATGCACGAGTTGATGTTCAGCGTGCCGCCTGCGCTGTAAATCGCGCCGCCGCGCGCTTCCTGGCCCGGCGTGCCCGGCAACGCCCCGGACGCGCCCCATGCCGCGCAGCCGTCAATGATCAGGTTGTTCAGCACCAGGTTGGTGTTGGTCGCGCCGCTGGTGGTCTTCTTGTTCAGGATTGCGCCGCCCCGGGCTTCATTGAGAGGGGCACTGGTCGAGCCGTCGTCGTCGACGTCGCAGTTGCGAATTGTCATGTCCTCGATCGTGATCGTGATCGCGGCGCCGCTGACAATGTGAATCGCTCGGTCGTCGGTGGCTTCAAGGAATGTGTTTGCCCGGCCGGCACCCTTGATGGTCAGGTTGCCCGCGCTCTTGGTGATGTCGAGGTCACCCGACACGTTGGCGTTGTCGTGCTTGCCGCTGCCCAGCGCGTAGGTGCCTGCCGCGAGGATGATTGTGTCGTTGGATGTCGAGTTGTTCACGGCGGTAATTGCCGTGCGCAGCCCGGCCGCGGTCGAGACATTGTGCGTCACCTGCGCCGACACGCCCTGGCTTGCGGCGGCTGCCAGCCAGAACGGCGCCGACGCCAGCAGTGCGCGCTTGAGGTCAAGATTGCGATAGAAGGAAGGGCGACGGGCCATGTTCCACCTTTGTTCTGGGCGAGCGTGCGGCGCCTCCCCCGGGCGCGCTGCGATCGCTTTGAATTGTGATTGAGGTGGGAGTGTAACTATTTAGCAATTGACAGAGTCTAAGATTGCAAAGTAGTGTTACCGAACGGAATCTCTTTGTGAGTGCTGCTACAGTTCGGAAGCAGTTTAGATTTCAAGGGTTTGGGCCACCCATGACCACCGACACCACCTCATCGGACGACCTCGACAGCGGAATCCGCGCCCGCATGCAGGAAATCTGCGACCGGCACACACAAGCCGAAGTCGCCCGTGTCTGCGGCATTTCGCGCGCCAACGTCAGTCGATACCTGTCGGGCAATCGCATCCCCGCGTCGGTGTGCGGCGCCCTGGTCAAGGGCCTGGGCGTGAACCCGTCGTGGCTGCTGACGGGAGAGGGGTCGCCCTTTCTGGCCGATATTCACGCCGGCCACGGCCAAATGGCCACGGACTTGCTGGAAGTCGTGGACGCCATGAACGCCGTGGCAAAGATGCGGCTGGGTGCACTCGCCGGCAAACAGCACCTCAAGGCCCTGCGCGAGCTGGACGACGCCCTGCGCACCTATGAGACCCTGCGCGAGCGCCTGAACGTGCACAGCCGCCCGATCCTGAAGCAGTTGCTGGACGACTGGGACAAGGCCTTCCAGGTGCAGCGCCCCGAGCGTTCGCGCCAACTGCGGCGCGCAGCCGACCAGGTCATGCGCCTTTGCGACGACGATGACCTTGAACTGCGCCTGATGCAGGCGCGCGCCATGGACGACATGCTGCACCAGGAAAAGGAAAGCGCGCTCGCCAACCAGCGTCGCGCGGCCCTGGGCCGAATCGTCAACACCGGCAACTGGGACGATCAAGCACTGCTGGCGGTGCAGCGTGTGGTCTTTCTGCTTGAGGGCATTGGGCGGCTGGAAGAGTCCACGGCGCTGTGCCGGGCGGTGCAGATTCTGGCGCAGTTCTATGGCGGCTCGCGGTCGCTGATCGCGCGGCTGGACGCCCAGATCGGCGACGTGATGACCGAAACGGGGCGGATCACGGAGGGGCTGCCGCTGTTGCAGCGGGCGATTTCGACGATCCAGGACTCGTCGCGCCCGACGTGGCAGGCGCTGTGGGCCTACGCGCAGTACATGGCCGGCACAGTCGAGTTTGAGCAGATCGCGATTGAGCCCGAGGGTCCGGGCAACCAGATGCTGGGCGAGATCCTGTCGCGTATCAGCACCTGGACCGAGAACCCAAAGCACATTGAGCGCGCCCAGCACATCTACGCGATCCTGCGCGGCGAATCGACGAACGAGCCTGTAGCCGAGGCCATCGTGTGCCGCTGGATAGTCCGCGCGACGCAAGCCCCGACGGCCGAGACGCTCGCGGGCGCATTGGCCGAGCTTGAGCCCCAGGTCCGCGAAGTCGAACGCCACCCTCACAGGCTGGTGCAGTTGCGCGCCCACGAAGCGCAGCTTGCTCAGCTCTGCGGGCAAACCGACGCCGCCCGCGAGGCGCTGGACGCCGCGGCAGACCTGCTGCATTCGCTGCCCGAAGGCGTCGCGCCTTACATGATCGGGCCGTCTGTGCTGTATCGGCTGGCGCTGCGCCTTCACGAGAACGCAACCGCGCCGCGCCATCGCCGGCTGTATGCAGAGGCGCGGGCCTGGTTTGTGCAACACTATGAAAAGGGCTACGGGCGCTTCCGCGACCTGGCCTCAGACTGAAGGCGCGCCCCGCGAAACTCAGTGCGGCAATCGGCGTTGCCAGTCGCTAGTATCCCGCGCGCAGTTTCAACCAGAGACCGCGATGGACGAACTCTTTGTCGGTGTGAATCTGTTTCTCGTGTGCCTGGCGCTCGCGCTGGTCGAAGTGCACATCGAAGGGCCCCACGGCTGGGCTGCCAAGTTGCCCACCTGGCGCATCGACAAACCGTGGATCCGGCGCCTGACCAACGGCAAGCCGATTACGGGCTATCACGTCTATATCAACCTGGTGATCCTGGCGTTTCTTCATTACCCGGTGATCGTCTCGAAGTGGACGCTGGCCGGCGAGTTGCGCGTGTTGTCGCAGTACATGCTGATCGCGGTGTGGTGGGACTTTCTGTGGTTCGTGACCAACCCGTACTTCGGCCTGCGCCGCTTCAAGTCGGCGAACATCTGGTGGCACAAGAAGTGGGTGCTGGGCATGCCCGCGGACTACCCGACCGGCATGATCGTGTCGGCGGCCCTGTGGTTCGGCGCTGACATGCTGCAGCGCGCGCCGCGCACCACGATGGGCGAGTGGGCGACACTGGTGGGTGTGATCGTGGGGCTGACCCTGTTGACCGCCGCGGCGGCGTCACGCTTGCCGCGACGCGCGGCGGATGAAGTCGCGGAAGAAACCGTGGACAGCGACCGCTAAACAGTGCCATCGGCATCCTGCCGAGCGAGTCCCAGGGGCTAACAGGCGCTGGAAGCCAATGCCACGACGTCAGGCGCGCGCCCGCCTGCGCAGCCACACGATCGGCAATGCAAGCAGCGCCAGAAGGCCCCAGCCTGCGCCCGTGCGCGCGGCACAACCGCCGCCGCCTCCGCCGCTTCCCGAGCCGCCGCCCTGGCTGATGCCGATGGAGTCGGTAATCGTCGGGACGTTGGTGGGCAGGGACTCGTTGGCGCCGTCAAACGCCGTGGCCAGGAAGTTGTTGGCTGCGCCCTGTGTGAGCGTCGTGCTGACCGAGAAGCTGGTGTTGCCGCCCGTGAGCTGTTCACTCGCGACCATGGCATCGGCGCCGTTCACAAAGCCGTCGTTGTTCAAGTCGCTGTAGATGCGCACCAGCGCATTGGCCTGCGCCGTGCCCTGGATGTTGAACGCCGGCAGGTCCACGGTGATCGGCGTGGCCGGGTTCGTGACCACCGGCGGGTTGATGGCAGCCGGTGTGTTTTCAGTAATCGTGGGCACGTTCGCGGGCGCGGACTCGTTGGCAGCGCCGTCGGTGGCTGTGACCAGGAAGTCGTTGGCTGTGCTGACGGTGATGCCGGTCAGGATGCTGAAGTTGCTGTTGCCGGTCGTGAGCTGCTGGCTGCTGACGACGACATCACTGCCCGAATCAATGATCCCGTTGTTGTTGTAGTCGCGGTAGACCTGCACCAGCGACCCCGCCTCGGCGGTGCCCTGAATCGTGTACGTCGTGCCGCTGACCGACACCGCAGACGCGGGCGCCGTGACGACGGGCAGCGCGGGCGGCAACGAGTCTTCGGTAATCGTGGGCACGTTCACCGGGTTTGACTCGGTGTTCGTGGGGTCGTCGGCAGTCGCCAGAAAGTTGTTCGCGGCGTTCTGGGCCAGGGTCACGGTGATGCTGAAGCCAGTGGCCGCGCCGCCGAGTTGCTGGCTGTTCACGACCGCGTCGGCGCCGTCGATCACACCGTTGTCGTTGGCGTCGCTGTAGATGCGCACCAGGCTGCCTGCCGGCGCGGTGCCCTGGATGTCGTAGTTCGCGGCATTCAGCGTCACGGGCGCAGCCGGCGCTGAAACCACCGGCGGCTGTGTCTGGCCGACCGGCGGCGTTGAGCCGTCCTCGAACGAACCGATGTCCACGCCGTTGCCGTCGTTGCGGGCATTGCCTCGCTGGTCGGTGGCCAGGGCGCGCGAGTTGCTGCCGGTGTTGCGCGCGATGCTGGTGCCGGAAATCGCGTGCGTGTTGGTCGGGCCGCCGTTGTTGGCCAGCGCCGAAAGCGCGGGGTCGCCATTGATGAACCCGCTGCCCGGCGCGCCGGTGCCGGCGGGCGTCGTCTCAATCAGGCTGGACGTCAGTGTCCCGGCACCGAAAAAGTCGGCCCCGGTGCTGGCCGTGTTATCGGCGAAGATCGTGCTTTCGGCGGTCAGGGTGCCGCCGCCATTGTGGGCGCCGCCGCCCTGGGGCTGGATCACGTTGCCGGCCGGGCCGACGGACCCGGGGTTGCTGCCGCCGATGCCGGCTTGCCCGCCTGCGCCGGCGACGCCTGCCACGCCGCTGTTCGAGGCCACGGTCGAGTTGTCGACGTCCAGTGTGCCGCCCGCGGCGTACATGCCGCCGCCCTGGGCCTGGCCACTGTTGCCGCCCTGGCCGCCGTCGCCGGGGCTGATTCCGCCCGAAGCTGCCCACGCGACTTCGCCGCCATTGCCGCCCGTGCCTCCGTCGCCGGCGCGGGCGAAATTGCCCGAGACCGTCGAGTTCACCACGTCCAGCGTGCCGGTCTGGATGTACAGCGCGCCACCGCGGCTGTTGCCGCCGACGCCGCCGGTTTCGCCGGTGCCGCCGACATAGATCGAACTGCCGCCCAAGCCGCCGACGCCGCCATCTCCGGCATTGGCCGCGTTGCCGTTGGCAGTGCTGCGCTCCATCGTGGCAGTGCCGCCCTCAACGCAGATTGCGCCGCCGTATGCGTCGCCGCCCGCGGCGCCGTCGGTGCCGACACCCTTGGCCAGCAGGCCCAGCCCCGCCGAGCCGCCGTTGCCGCCCTTGCCGCCGTTCGCGCCGTTGGAAAGCAGCGTTGTTTCCGTCACGGTCACCGATCCCGCCTGCACAAACAATCCGCCGCCGCGACCTGAACCTGCCGCGCCCGGCGAGCCGCCGTTGCCGGGCGTAAAGAACGCCGTGCCGGCGCCGGTGCCGCCGCGGCCGCCATCGCCGGCAAAGGTCGCGTTCTGGCTTAGCGTCGAGCCGTTCAGTGCGATGCTGCCGGCTTGCAGGAATACGCCGCCGCCATAGGCCAATCCGCCCGCGCCGCCGTTGCCGCCATTGCCGAAGCTTGAGCCGAAGGTCGTTGCCGCCGCGCCGCCACGGCCGCCGTTGCCGCCGTCGCCCGCCTGCACAGTGTTCAATGTGATTGTCGTGCTGGTCAGCTGGATGCTCCCGCTGACCACGTAAAGACCGCCGCCGCGCGCCGGCAGGCCGGTGCCGCCGTTGCCGCCGTTCTGGCCTACGCCGCCATTGGCCCCGTTGGCGCCGTCGGCGCCGCGGGCGATGTTGCTGCCCACGCGCACGCCGTTCAGTGTCAGGGCGCCGGCGCCTTCTTTCAGGATGCCGCCGCCGCGCGCTTCTGTGCTGGCTGTGCCGTTGTCGGTGGCGCGGCCGTTGCTGATTGCCAGGTCGCGAATCGTGACCGGCGCGTTGGCGCCGTTGTTGATGTGAAACACGCGGTCAAGCGCCTGCCCGTCAATGATGACGTTGGCAGCGCCAGTGCCCACGATCTCAAGCGTGCCGGCGGCTTTGGTGATGTCGAGGTCGCCGCTGGCATTGCTGTTGTCGCCATTGCCGCTGATGCTGTAGGTGCCGGCTGCCAGCGTGATGATGTAGTTGCCGGTGTTGCCGTTGGCTGTGGTGATGGCGCCGCGCAGGCCGGCCATGTCGGTGACCGGGATGGTGGTCTGTGCATCCAGACCCTGCGACGCCAGTGCCGCGGCGATGAAGGGCGACGACATCAGGCAGTACCAGCGAAAGTCGCGCGGCGCTGCGGGCGGCTTTTTGCGCGTCATGGTCACTCCGTGACTCAGAAAGTGATTTTTCTAATTGTGAGAAGTGTAGCCTCAGGCCCAGATGCGCGCAACAAAGCGCGCGGGTCTGGGCAGGCGCGGGTCAGTGCAATATGGAAAAGACATAATCCCGCTGCGCCGAGGCGTCGCGCTGCAAACTGGCATCGCTCAGCGGGCGAAGCGCCGCCATGCGCCCCGCAGCGCAAGCAGCAGCGCGCCAAGCATTGTGCCGAACAGCAGCGGGCTGCCACCGCCGGAATCGCCGGTGCTGCAGCCTTCTTCCTTCTTTTTCTTCTTGCTGGCGCCGCCCCCGCCGGACCCGGTCTGCACTTCGAATGCCCCGATGTCGGTAAAGCCGTCGCGCGTGCGGGCGAAACCGCTGCCACGCTGGTCGGATGTCTCGCCCAAAGAGTTGCTGCCGGTATTGAACGCCGGGCTGGTCGTGGCGATTGCATGGTTGCGTGTCGCGCCGCCGTTGAGAGCAAGCGGTGCCAGACCCGGGTCCACATTCAGCACGTTCGGCAAGCCGGGGTTAAGAATGGTTACGCCCGTGTCGCTCTCAAACAGGCTGGCATTGGCGGTCAACGAGCCGCCGGCCTGGGGCCCGTTGGCCGACGCGTTGTCGGCCAGAATTGTGCTTTCCAGGGTTACCGTTGCGCCCGCGGCGTAGATGCCCCCGCCCGTGGTCATGCCCGCGCTGCCCGGGGCCCCGGGTGTTCCGGAGCCAAACGAACCGCCCCCGGGTGCTCCACCGCTGCCCTGGGTCCCCGGTGTGCCGGTGTTGCCGGCAATGGTTGAGCTGTAAATGGTCAGTGTGCCGCCGACAGCGCTGATGCCTGCGCCCCAGGTGTTGCCTCCGTCTCCGCCGTTACCGCCGTCACCGCCTGCGCCTGAAGAGCCCGCATTGCCGCCGTTTCCGCCGTTGCCGGCGTTGGCGCCGGTTGCAACATTTGCCGACACGGTCGAGTTGTTGACGACTACGGTACCGCCGGCCACGTACATCCCCGCGCCCTCTGTTTCGCCCGCGTCGCCGCCTTGTCCACCGTTACCCCCGCTGAAGCCGAGAGCGCCGTTGCCGCCACCGCCGCCGTTGCCCGCAGCAGCGGTGTTCGACTCAAGCGTGCTGCGCACGATGCTCAGCGTCGCACCTGCTGCATAAACCGCGCCGCCTGCGGCTCGGCCACCCTGGCCGCCACTGCCGCCGGCGCTGGAGAACGACCCGTTGGCGCCGAAGCCGCCATTTCCGCCCGAGGCCACATTGGCGCTGCATGTCGTCTGACGGATGGTGACGTTGCCGGTACTCGAAACATAAATGCCGGCGCCCTCGGCTGCGCCACCCGCGAACCCGCTCTGGCCCGAGAACGAGCCGCTTGCCCCCGACCCGCCCTGGGCGAGGTTGCTGTCGATGACGCAATTCTCGACCAATACCGTGCCGCCGTCGCTGTAAACACCGCCGCCGCGCGCGACCCCGCCCGTGCCAGCCGTGGAAAAGCCGGATGCACCCGAGGCGCCGCAGCTCGCGACGATCACGCGCGTAAGCGTAAGGTTGGAGCCGCCGTCGTTGTGAATGCCGCCGCCGAACGCATCGCCGGCGCTGGCGCCGTCGTCGGTCGCGAAACCATTGACAATGCTAAGGTCGCGCAGGATTACACTCACGCCCGAGCCGCTGAGGATGTGCAGCACCCGGTCGGCACCGGCGCCGTCGAGAATCGTGCCCGCCTGTCCCGACCCCTGCAATGTCAGGCTGCCACCCGGCTTGGTCACGTCGAGGTCGCCGCCGGCGTTCGTGTTGTCGCCATTGCCGGTGATGCCGTAAGTGCCGTTCGCCAGAGTGATGATGTAGTCGTTGCTGTTGCCGTTGGCTGTGCTGATGGCTGCGCGCAAGCCGGCCATGTCGGTGACAGGAATGGTGGTCTGCGCATCCAGCCCTTGAGAAGCGACGGCCAGCGCAATGAACGGCGAGGACATCAGCAGGCAACGGGGACGGCTCAAGTTCCGGTAGATCGAGTTGCGTGCCGACATAGTTCAATCCTCAAGTGTTCCTGAATGGTCAGAAGCATGCGCCCAATCATGCGGAAGTCCATGCAAAAGTTGGAAAGCGCACACGCGAAGCCATTTGGTCCGTATGTACGCCTGAAATCACATTGCATTCGTCGCCCCGTATGCTTAGAAACCCAACGGCTGGGCACACTTTGTGGGAGTCACGTGATGCGTGGAATCAGCATTCTGCTGGGCGTGCTGCTATTTGCTGCCGCACTGAACTGCCAGCCGAACCAGCCTGCAATCGTGTGGGACCCCAGCCCGAACTATACGGCGGGCCGCACCGTGTCGATCGACAGCATCGTGATCCACACCACGGAGGGCAGCTACGCCGGCGCGGTGAGCTGGCTGAAGAACCCGTCTGCGGGCGCCAGCGCGCACTACGTCATCAAGGAAGACGGCACCCAGATCAAGCAACTCGTCGCCGACAGCAACCGTGCATGGCACGCGACGTACTACAACAACCGCAGCATCGGCATTGAGTGCGCCGGGTTCGCGGGCCAGGCCAGCACCTGGACCCAGGGTATTCTGCCCGCGCTGTATGATCTGGTCGCGTGGCTTTGCTACACCCACGGCGTATCGGCGGTCCACCCGCCGGGGCAGGCGACTTCACAGTCGCAACAGGACTTCAACAGCACTGGCCTGGTCGGGCACTATCAGGTCCAGCCCTGGAACCGTACCGACCCCGGCCCGTACTTCGACTGGAACGCGCTGGTCACGCAGGTCAACGCGCGGCTTGGCAGCGGCGGCAGCAACGACCGCATTGTCGACAATGTTGACCCGGGCTTCAGCGTGCTCAGCGGTTCGTGGTCGTCGGGCACGTCTGCAACCGGCAAGTATGGCGCCGACTACCGCTTTGCCGGCACCGCGGCCAGCGCAACCGCCGGTTGCGAGTGGCGCCCGAACCTGCCCGAAGGCGGCGACTACGCCGTTGAAGTCTGGTACCCGCAGGGCACAAACCGCGCGCCCGACGCGCCGTTTACCGTGCATCACGCCAACGGCAGCAACACCGTGGCTGTCAACCAGCAGGTCAACGGCGGCGCATGGTTCACGCTGGGCACATACCCGTTCTTCACCGGTACCAGCGGCCACGTGCGCCTGGCAAACAATGCCAGCACCGGGTTTGTCGTGCTGGCCGACGCGGTGCGCTTTCGGCAGGTGACCTCCGCGCCCGCGGCACCCGCCCCGACAGGCCTGGCGGCAACAGCCGTCAACAGCACCGACATCGACTTTGACTGGAACTGGTCGGCTTACGCCGACGGCTACTGGGTCGACATCGCCGAAAGCGCCGCCGACCTCACGGGCGCCACCGGCACGTTCCAGAACACGTTTGTCGGGCGCGTGAACACCTGGCTGTGGCAGGGCCTGACCCCCGGCACGACTTACTACTGGCGCGTGTGGGCCTACAACGTGGCGGGCGGCAACCACGGCTACCCGACGCCCAGCACGATCACGCTGCCCGCGGGCACACCGCCCGGGGCGCCGATGGCGCTGTCGGCGACAATCTTGGGCGACACGTCGGTACAGTTCGCCTGGACGCCGGGCGCCAACACCGACGGCGTGTGGCTGGATATCGCCGAGACCAGCGCCGACCTGCTGGCCGGGCCGGGCGCACCCAGCTTTCAGGCCGTGAACCTTTCCGGCGCAACCACCAGCCATGACTGGACCGGCCTGAATGCAGGCACGACTTACTACTGGCGCGTGTTTGCCTACAACACCAACGGCGGCGTGCACAGCTACCCGACACCCGCAAGCGTGACCACAACCGGCGGCGGCGGCGGACACACTATTGTCCCCGGCGGCGGCGGTGGCGGCGGCGGTGATGACGGCGGGTGCTCAACCGGTGATGGCTCGGCGTTCTGGTGGCTGGCATTACTGGCCTTGCTGCCTGCGTGGGTCTGGCTGCGCCAGGAGCGGGCATGATGCGGCGCGTCTGCCTGCTGGGCTGCCTGCTGGCGCTGGCGTGGCCGCTTTCAGCACAAGTGATCGTCGACAACGGCGGCGCGGGCTACAGCGAGCCCTCGGGCGCTTGGACGACAGGCACCAGCGCGCCCGACAAGTACGGCGCGGATTATCGCTTCGCATCAACCGTTGGCACCGCCGGCCCGGCAAGCGCCGTGGCCGAGTTTCGGCCCACACTGGGCGCGGCGGGCCAGTACGTTGTCGCGGCCTGGTACCCGCAGGGCACCAACCGCGCCAACAACGCGCCGTACACGGTGGTTCACGCTACCGGCAGCACGACCGTGCGCGTCAACCAGACCAGCGGCGGCGGCGCGTGGGTCACGCTGGGTACGTTTGACTTCAACGCGGGCACAGCCGGCCACGTGACGCTGTCCAACGATGCCGAGCCCGCCAAGGTCGTGCTGACCGACGCGGTGCGCTTCACAGCAGCGAGCACGCCGCCCCAGGGCACCCCCGAGTTTCGCGGCGTATGGGTCAGCCGTTTCGAGTGGCCGAGCACCACCCCGGCCACCTGGAAAAGCAATCTCAACACGATCATGGCCAACGCCAAGGCCGGCAACTTCAACGCTGTCGTGCTGCAAATGCGCGGCACCACCGACACGCTGTACCCGTCGCCCAACGAGCCGCTTTCGCCGCTGATCGCCAACGGGCCCGGCGACGACGCGCTGGCCTACGCGATCAACGCCGCCCACGCGCAGGGTTTAAAGCTGCACTGCTATTTCAACACCCACGTCTGCACCAGCGCGTTCGCGTCGGCCAATCCCGGCTGGGTGATTGCGGATTCCGGCGGCGTCACGCAAAGCGCGCCCGTGGACGGCTACTACTGGCTGGCGCCCGGGCACCCCGACGTGCAGGCGTACCTGCGCGCGCAAGTCATGCACATTGTGAACACCTATCCGCAACTCGACGGCATTCACTTCGACCGCATTCGTATGCCCGAAGCCGGCTACAGCTACGACACCACCAGCAACGCCCGGCGCAGCGGCCGCGGCAACCCGGATTCGCTGGCGTTCGGCGCATGGACCGCAGACCAGATCACGCGCTGGCTGCGCGACGTTTACGCGCAGGTGCACAGCGTGAACCCGCTGCTGCAACTCAGCGCGGCACCGCTGGGCCTGTACCACTGGACCGCCTATGCCGGCTACCCGACGGGCTATTACTACGGCTTGCCGCGCCACCAGGACGCCAAGGCCTGGATGGCGCAGGGCGCGCTGGACTGGATTGCGCCGCAGGTCTACTGGCCCGACGGCGGCGGCAACCCGGACTTTTCTGACCTCGTGCCCGACTGGCAGGCCGCAGCCAACGGCCGCCACATCTATCCCGGCATGAGCGTCACCGGCGACGCCAACGCCGGCGAAACCATCAGCGAAATCAACGCCGCGCGCAACTTCGGGTGCGCGGGCACGACCGTCTGGAGTTACGGCGCAGCCAACGGCCTCAACTTCTGGAGCACGCTGACCGCGGCCGGCGCGCCCTATGAGCTGGCAGCGCCGTCGCCGACACTTGGCTGGTTGACCAACCCGACCACGGCCATCGTCTATGGCTACGTCAGCAACAGCGCCGGCGCGCCCGTCGCCGACGCGTGGGTCAACGTCAACGGGCAGGCCTATACCGGCGTCAGCGGTGCCGACGGCTTCTGGTGCTGGCTGGAGCTGGCGCCCGGCACCTATGCGTTCAGCGCTGACGACCCGACCGCGGGCAGCGCCAACCTGCTGGTACAGAATTTGGCCGCGGGCGAAGTGCGGCGCGTCGATTTGCGGCTCGGCAGCGCCGGCACGGCGGTGCGCCTGGAAGCCGACCCGCCGGCCACGGCGCCGGGTGTGAACGCGAGCTTTGACATCACAGTGCGTGTGACCGACGCGCAGGGCGGCACAGTGGCAGCGGGTGCATACACGGTGGATCTCACGTACACGGGCGCCGGCGCGCTGGCCGGGCCGACACAGAAGGTGACCGCAAGCGGCGTGGCGACTTTTACGCTGTCGCACGACACAGCCGGCACGCTGATGCTGACGTTCACCGAAGCTGGCGGCGCACTGACGCAAACAACTATCCCGGTCACGATCAACACGACGGGCAGCCCCGGCGGCGGTGGCGGGGGCGGGGGCGGCAACAGCGAAGGCGGCGGTTGCACAGTGGGGGCCGGCAAGCCATGGCGGCTGCTTCTGCCGTTGGCGCCACTAGCAATCTGGTTCAGAAAACGCCGCGCGTGACCACAGTGGCAATGGCTTCCAGCCAATGTCGTTGCAGGCGCTTCCAGCCTTCGCTGAAGCTGCGGCCGGCAGGCCAGCGCCTGTCGGCCACTGGCGTCGCGCCTGCAGGGCGCGCTACGAGTAGCGGTAGCCGTTGTCGACCAGCGGCAGGTGCAGAAGCTGGCACACTTCGGCCAGTGTTTCCGGGCAGAAGTAGTAATAGCGCAGGCTGCTCAGGCTTGCGCCATCCTGGGTAAAGCGCAGCACGTCGCGCACTACCCGGCGCGTCTTTCCGCCCTCTTCCACGTCGTACCACAGCACGATCACCGGCTCGCCCATGAACTCTCGCCGCTCGGCTTGCGGGTTGCCCTGCTCGGTCACCGTGTGCGCGAGGCTGCCCTTTTCCATCTGCTCGCGCCCGAACTCGTAGACCATGCCGACCACGTCTGCCGTTGCGTCCTCAAGCATCAGCGAAGTCAGCGCCTTCATGTCGCGCGCGTTGAACGCCGCGCACCACCGGTCCAGCAACTGCGCTTCCGGCGCCGATTCGTCGCGCGTGGCTGCGCGTGTCGCGGCGCCCGCCGGGTTCTGCGTCAGCTTTTCGCGCGCGCGGTGCAGGGCGGCTTTGACCGCGCCGGTGGTGGTCTGCAGGTATGCGGCAGTTTCTTCGAGGCTGAAGTCGAACACGTCTTTGAGCAACAATGCCGCGCGTTCGCGGGGCGGCAGTGCCAGTGCCAGCGCGCGGATGGCTTCGCGCGTCTCGGCGGGCAGGGGTGCGGGGTTGCCCGCGGGCGGGTCAAAGTGTTCAGGCATTTCCGATTCCCCGTGTTTGCGCGTGCGGTCGATCCACAGGTTGGTGGCGATGCGAAACAGGTAGGCGCGCGGCTGATCCATGTTCCAGTGCACGTCGGCGAGTTTGGCAAACGCCTTGAGCAGCGTGTCCTGCACCAGGTCTTCGGCATCCCAGACGTTGCGCGCCAGGTGCCGGCAATAGCGGTAAAGCTCGGGTCGCAGCGGATCGACGATTTCGAAATAGCGCACGCGCAGCATGCGCACTTCGCGCGTCAGGTCTTTGCTCAGTTCCGCCACGGGCGACTCCTCTGCCGTACTTCAACAATGACGGATATGGAGGAATGCAGGATACGCGCAATCGCCGCAGCTACTTCCAGCGGCCCTGCGTGATGCGCCACGCGCACACAAACACCGCCAGCAACGCCGCGCCCGGCGCCAGCAGCGCCGCAGCCAGTGGCGACAGCGTCGCCTTTTCCGCCAAGGTCGCAGAAGCCGTCATCAGCGGGTAGTAGCCCACCGCGGCAGGGATTACGCCCGCGCCGATCGCCAGCAGCCGGTTGGGATGATTCACCATCGCGGCCAGCAGTGCCCCCAGCAAGGGCAGCAGCAGGCCCGCCAGTGTCAGCCCGGCACGGCGCACCAGCTCGGCGGCTGCGCTGCGCCCACCGCGCGGGCCTGACAGTTCTTCGCGCACCTTGCCGACCAGCTGGCCCGAGTTCAGCGCCTTGCTGCTTTCGGGGCCGGCTTCGCTGCCGAAACTGAATGGCACGCGCAGTTCATCGACGCGGTCAGCCACCAGCGGCGTGCCGGACGGGCGGCCGGTGGAGGGCATGTACTGGATCAGCCGTGGCTCAAAGCAGCGCGTCAGGCTGAGCATGCTGTCGTGGCGGCGGTATTCAATGCGCGCGCTGGCGGCGTGCAGTGACGCGACGAGGCCTTCTTCGTTGTACACGAACACGGTCAGGTCGCGGTACACACCCTCATCGACGGCGGCGTAGCTGATGTCGATGCTGGGCGTCAGGCCACCCGAGCCGGGGAAGCGCAGTTCGCGCGGGCCCTGTGGCGGGTGGTCCAGAAAGTCGGCCAGCGCCTTGCGCTGCAGCGAGTGGCGCTGCGCGTAGGCCTCAGGCCCGAACTCGCTGACGCCGAACCAGGCGACAAAGGCCACGACGATCCCGATCGGGATCAGCCCCAGAAACGGCCGCCACGGCGAAATGCCCGACGCCGACACCAGCAAGAGTTCGCGCTCGGCGCGCATGCGCCCGAACACCATTGCGCCCGCAAACAGCGCCGAGATCGGCATCGTCAGCGGCAGCAGCGAGACGGCAAGGCTGGGCGCGAACGACAGCAGCGTCGAAAAGTGCGGGGTAACCTCGAAGCGGTTCACAATCTGGTACAGGCCCAGCACGCTGAACAAAAACGTCAGCCCCAGCGAACACACCAGCGTCAGCAGCGCCAGTTCGCGTGTCAGCACTTTGTGCAGGCGCCAGATCATTGCGGCCTGAACTGTTTGAGCGACGCGAGATACGCGTCAAAGTTGCGCCTGGCTTCGACCATGCTGTCGCCGCCGGTCTTTTCCAGCAGCGCTTGCGCCAGCACAATCGCCACGGCGCACTCGGCGACAATTGCGGCGGCCGGCACGGCGCAGGTGTCACTGCGCTCGGTGCTGGCCTGCGTGGCCTGGCCTGTTGACACGTCAACGGTCGGCAGCGGGTTCATCAGCGTGCTGATCGGTTTCATGTGCACGCGGCACACCAGTGGCTCACCGTTGCTTACGCCGCCCTCAAGGCCGCCGGCGTTGTTGCTGCCGCGCGTGTAGGGGCTGCGGCCCAAGCCGGGTGGCATCGGCAGCACCGGGTCGTGCACCTGGCTGCCGTGCCGCATGGCCGCTTCCGCCCCCAGGCCGATCTCGACTGCCTTCATCGCCTGGATGCTCATCAGCGCCTGTCCAAGCCGCCCGTCGAGTTTGCTGTCCCAGTGGTTGTGGCTGCCCAGGCCCGGCGGCAGGTTCAGCGCGACGACCTCAATCACGCCGCCAAGCGTGTCGCCGGCGGCCTTGGCGCTGTCGATGGCGGCCTTAAGCGCGGCATCGTGGGCGCGGTCCAGCGTGCCGAACTCGCCGGCGTCGCGGGCCGCGCGCGCGGCGTCGGGCCCCCGAAAGATGCTGGTGTAGCCTTTGCCCATCGCCTGGTCGGCGACCACTTCGCCAATGCTCAACACGCGCGCCACGACCTCGATGCCGAATTCGCGCAGCAGGCCCTGGCACGCGGCACCCGCCATCACGCGCGCCGCGGTTTCACGGGCCGATGCCCGCTCAAGCACATCACGCGCATTGCGCGAACCGATTTTCAGCACACCCGCCAGATCCACGTGGCCCGGCCGCACGTTGGACAGGTCGGGCGCCTTGTCCAGCCGCGAATCCTTGTTGTAAATCAAGAGCGTCAACGGGCTGCCGATCGTCACGCCGCGCCGCAGGCCGCTGAGCACCGTGACTTCGTCGCGCTCGACGTTCTGGCGCCCGCCGCGCCCGTAGCCGCCCTGGCGGCGCTTCAGCTGCGCGTTGATCCAGTCAACGTCCAGCGCGTGCCCGAAGGGCAAACCAGACAGCGTGGCAATCACGGCTGGGCCGTGCGATTCGCCTGCGGTAGAAAACGAAAGTGCCATATGCGCGCCCGTTGAACAGCAAGTTACCAATAACCAATCACCCGTCACCCATGCAACCGGCACGCACGGGCTGCGGGTGATGGGTCAATCGCTGATCGCCAACTCAGGGTTCAAACGGCAACTGTGCCTTGAAAGGCGCCAGCCGGCCTTCTCCGTCCACGACGTGGACTTTCGCCGCCGGGCCAAGCCGCGGGCGCGGCTTCAACTGTTCGTTGGGCAGGCCGTGGCCGACGGGCAGCACGGCCTGGCAACTCCAGGCTTCGTCCACGCCGAGCAGCTTGTTGAACTCTTTGCCGACGCTGGGCGTGTAGGTCAACGAGTGCAGGCCCTCGTACTCGAGCGCCGTGATGAAGTTGGCGATGCTGAGCCACACGCTTTGCAGCCAGAACGGCTTGTCGCGCCGCCCGAACACCGCCACCAGCAGCGGCGCGACATCGGCGAACTCTTTGACCGGCGTGATTTCGTGGTCGGCAAAAAACTGCCGCAGCCACTCGGGGCTGCGTTCATGAAACTCGCGGTCGGCGCGTTCGCACAGCTCGCGCACGGCGTGGCGCACCGACCCGCGCTCGATCAGCACGTATTCCCACGGCTGGGCGTTGGCGCCTGAGGGGGCGCGCATGGCGGCTTGCAGCGCGCGTTCCAGGGCGGCCGGGTCAATCGGCGCGTCGGTAAACGTGCGACGCGAGCGCCGCCGGCGCAGCACAGCATGAAAGTCTGCCGGGTCCGGCATCGGCTATTTCACCAGCTGAATGATGGCTTCGGTGATGTCGATGACGTACGGGTTGTTCTTGGTCACGGTGCCGGGCGCGAACAGCACAGGCTTGTTGATCAGGGTCTGCGCGTAGGCACCGCCGGCAAAGAAGTCGCTGTCGCCGGCATCCACGGTGTAGTCCTGGACCACGACGTCATACTTCTGCAGCTTGGCGAAGTTTTCGATCACCACCATCACCTCGACTAGCACCGCCTTCTGGTACTGCGCCAGCAGCGAGCTCAGGTAGACTTCCTGCTGCTTCTTCATGATGTCGAGCACTTCTTTCAGCGTCTGCTGCTCAACCTGCAGCGGGGTGATTTCTTCCTGGCCGCGGTTTTCAAGGCGCGCGCGCTGCACTTCCATGGCCTTGTTGCGATAGGCGGACTCGGCCTTGCTGCGCTCAACTTCAAGTTCGCGCTGCACTTCGTCCCAGTTGCCTTTCAACTCGCGGAACTTCTTGGATTGACGTGAAGCCTCTTCCAGGTTCACCAGCGCGATCCGAATGCCGTCCGGCGCGCGCGCGACCTGTGCCGATACCGGCTGCGGCTGCGACTGTTGAAACAGGAAGGCGCCGCCAAAACCGGCACCGACGGCGCTGGCAAGCAGCACCGCGAACACGATCAACTTGTGCATGAATAGTCCTCAAGGGTCAAATGCAGGCCCGGGACCATCAAACCGCAAATGCACTTGGCGTCAAGCCCGCATTTGGCGCGGTTTGCTAGTGGACACTATGCCGGGGCGCAGACCGCTACTCGGATTCGGGCTTCAGTTCGGCGACCTGCTTGTACGCGTAGCCGGCATTCTTCACGGCTTTGGCAACCACGTTCTTCACCAGCAACTGGTCCGGCTTCACGGCCAGAAACAGCACGCCCTTCTTGTCGGCCTTGACGGTTACGCCGGTTACGCCATCCAGCTTCTTCAGTTCGGCACTCAACGCCTTGACCGCCTCGTCCCAGTCGTTGTCGCCCAGCTCAATCGTGACCTGCCAGGTCTTGTCGGCTTTCTTTTCGATCTCGGGGCCGGTGACACGCACCGGCGGGTTGCGCGGGCCTCAGAACTCTCAGGCAAAGCCGGGCTGGGCTGCAATCGCAGCCAGGATAAGCAGGGCAGGAAGAATGCGACGCATGGGCGGCTCCGGTTTACTGACAGGATTGTGACGCATTTCGGCATAGAACGGTTCCCGCACGTTGCGCCTTTGCTCTCAAAATGCCTAGAATCCAGTCTGACTGCTGTTTCTGATCGCGCGCGCTAAGCCAGACGAAAGCCGATACAACGCATGGCATCGGATGTGACGGCCGAATCATTCTCCAGCCGCAAGGTGTGCCTTGCCCGCGCCCGCGAGCATTTGGGCAACCGGGCCTACAAGTCGGCCCGCAACACGCTTTCGCGCGGCGTGCGCCAGTGGCCCGACCTGGATGCTGACTCGGACTACCGCACCATCCTGGGCCAGGTGGCCTGGCGCTGCCACTGCCTGCGCGAAGCCAAGCGCCACCTGACCATCGCCACCCGCGACCCGGACAGCCACGTGGAAGCCAGGTTTCTGCTGGGGCGCGTGCTGCTGGACATGGGGTACGTCGAGCGCTCGATTGAAGTGCTGGGTGCCATCCTGCGCGACCCGGACCAGCTTGTGCCCTATCGCGTGCACGCGGGCGGGGCGCTCAGCGTCGCGTACTCGGCGCTGGGCCTGAACAAGAGCAGCCAGGACGCGCTGGAAGAGGCGGCAAAGTTCGGTTTGATCAGCGCGCAACTTCTGGCCGACGAGGGCTTCCGGCTGTTGCGCATCGGGGCGTACCCCGAGGCCGAGGTGCAGCTTGCCAAGGGCCTGCAGGTCGACAGCACGTGCGAGGATGCCTTCTACCGGCTGAGTAATGCGCTGTTCATCCAAAGCAAGACCGAGCCTGCGATGGAAGTGCTTGCCTATGGCATTGAGCAATCGCCCGAGTTTCCGCCGTTCTATCGCCTGATGAGCGAAATCTACACCTCGCGCGACCAGCACAAAGAGGCGGCGGCTTTCCTCAAGCGCGCGCTCGAGATTTCGCCCGAGGCCGACGACGCCGACATGCTGCAGTTCATGCTCGCAAACGCCCTGCAACGCGCGGGCCGCGCCGAAGGTACGCTGATGACCTTTCGCGACCTGCTTGAGCAACACCCGCGCACGCGCCTCAAGCGCACGGTGCTGACGCGCGTCAAGTCGCTGGAAAAGCGCGGCACTGCCAAGCCGGTTCGCCTGAAAGGGTTCCCGCGCAAGCTTCAAAAACGCAGTTATTGCGCGCCCAACACGCTGGCCAACGTGCTGTCGCATTGCGGCGTGGCGACCACACAAGATGAAGTCGCCGCCCGCGTGATGCGCGGCGCCGGCTCGCGCTGGCCCGAGATGTTCGATTACCTGAAAGAGATTGACGGCGTGGCGGCCCGCGGCTTCTTCGGCAGCATTGAGCTGATCAAGCGCTGCGTTGACAGCAAGCTGCCCGTGATCACGACCGAGTACTACGGCATGTCGGGGCACGCCATCGCCATCATCGGCTATGACGACGCCGCCGAGCTGCTGATCGCGCAGGACCCGCGCTTCTTTGAGCCTGTGGAAATCCCGTACGCCGAGTTTGAAATGTCGTCGCTGCACGACGATGGCCTTTGCATCGCCGTGGCTGCCGCGGCCGACAAGAAGCGCCTGCCAAGCCAGAGCGGCGACGAAGAACGCGTGCTGCGCAGCTACCTTGACCTGCTGCGAAAGCGCGCCGACGGCGACGATGAGGGTGCCATGCGGGCCGCGCTGGAGCTGTCCAACGAGGCGCCGGAAAAACAGGCGCCAGTGCGCATCATGGCCGAGATCGCGCTGGAACGCCGCGCGACCAAAGAACTCAAGCGGCTGTGCGACGAAACGCTGCGCAAGTGGCCCGACTGCTTCTGGGCCCTGCGCCTGCGCGGCGATGCCCTGTGGATGGACGGCAACACCGCGTCAGCCCTGGAGCAATACCGCGCCGCGCGCCGCGTGGACCGGCGCGACGAAAGCCTGTCGTACGCGCTGGGCGAACTGCTGATCAGTACCGGCCGGCGCCGCCCCGGCCGCGCGCTGCTGTTGCAGGCCTTGGGCGAAAACCCGCGCTTTCACCGCGCGCGACTGCGCCTGGCCGAGAACCTGGCCGAAAGTGCCGAGCGCGAAGCCGCCACCTTTCACGCCCGGCTGCTGGTCGAGTACGACCCCGACCACGGCGCGGCGCGCGAGTTGCTCTCCAAGCTGGCGGGCAACACCGCGGTGCGCACGTTGTCAGAGGGCGCCAAGCGGGTGGCCGAAGAAGTGGCCCAGCGTCAGTCGAAAGCCGCAGAGCCGGATGACGACCCGATCGGCGACGGCATCGAAGTAGACCTCGACGACCTTTAGCGGCCTTGCCGTGTACCAACACACCCCGCGGGCGAATTCTTGTCGCACGTGCTTGTACGCTCTTCGTGTGGCTTCACTACAGGAGAGTGTCATGAGCAAACGTGTGAAAGTTCGAAAGCTGCCAGCCGGCGTAAAGCTGGGGCATGTGCACATTGACCCGCACCACGCGCCCGCTGAAAGCGCCCACGGCCGCCTGGCTGCGGGCATCGCCGACATGCAGGAGCGCCAGCGCTACTTCAATGACTGCATGGAAAGCTTCGCCGAGTTCTACGGGCTGGCCGAGATCACCATGGTCATTCACACCTATATGCGTCAGCTTGACGCGTACCAGCGCGAACTGGAACGGCGAGAACGGCTTGCCGACATGATGCAGCCGGTGAGCGAGCGCTGGGACATTTCGCCCAACGTGGCGCTACGCGCCGCGCGCGCCCTTGAGCAGGCGATTGCCCAGCGGGTTCGCATCAAGGTCGAATGTCGCGACGCGGCGTTGCGCGCCGTGCGCATCAAGTTCGACGCGCCGAAAACCCATGATACGGCGGTGACAGAAGAGTTCGTGCTGAAGGTTCCGCCCCGCATTGAGGACGACCCGCTGCCCAGGTCAACCAAGCCGGTGGCCCAGCCCGAGCCGCTGCTGACGCCCGAGGAAATGGCCGAAGTCTGCGAGATGTTGAAACCGCAGGTCGCCGCCAACGAGCGAGTACCTGCGGCGGCAACCTAGGCGCCTAGAACTCGTCTTCTTCTTCGCCGGGTTTGGGCTTGGTGGGTGCCTTTACGCCCAGCGCCGCGGCGACGTCGATTTCGAGCTCGCAGATGAAGGGCCGAGTACGGTCGCCGCTTTCTTCATACTGGCGCAGGATGAACTCGCTGCTGGGTGCCAGGTCTGCAAAGGCCAGCTCTTTCACGCCGGTACTGCCGGCCAGTGACACGATCAGCTTGCCATTGAGCAGCATGTCGGGATGAATCTTGAGGGTCAGCTTTTTGGCATTGCGGACCTTGATGCTGATCTTGCCCGGCTCGTAGCTGGCGATGACTCGCGCCGCCAGCACGTCGGGCTTTTCTTCCTGCTGCTGGGCCTTGGGAAACGCGCCCTTGAGCGTGAGTTCTTCTTTGCCGCGCTTGATGACGATGCTGACTTCGTCGCCCGGGGCCTTTTCGCCCAGTGCAGCCAGCAGGTCGTCAAACGTCTTGATCTCGGTGTTGTCGAGCTTGGTGATCGCGTCGCCTTCTTTCAGGCCCAGTTGCTCGGCGGTGCTGCCCTTGACGATCATCTCGACCTTCGGCGGCGACGAGTCCGGCACCAGTTGCACGCCAAGCCTCACCCGCGCGCCGGGCATCTTGATTTCCGCGTTCGGGATGTCCGCGCCGGCCTTGCCGAAGTTGCTGATTTCGGTGATCCACAGCCACGCGCGGCGGCCGCGGTCGGTGCTGGTTGTGGTCCAGTCAATCGACTTGGGCAGCAGGTCGCGTTTCCAGTGCGGCCACAGTTCGTCAGCGAACAGTTTCAGTTCGTTCTTGATCACGGGGCTCACGGTGTGGCCGAGGTCGGGGTGTTCCGTGAAGCGGATGCTGGCGCCGGCGCTGTTGGCCTGTTCGTACAGCGGCTTGGTGATGCGCGTTGGGTACAGCGGGTCTTTGCCGCCGTTGAAAGCATAGATGTTGCTGCCCTTCAGGTTTTCGAGAAACACCGGCTGGCCGTCGGCGGTCGGCACCAGCGGGTGGCCGATCATCGGGAAGTAGCCGGCAAAGGTGTCCGGCATACGGTAGGCAAACCCGAAGCTGCCGCTGCCGCCATCGGACAAGCCGCTGACCAGCACCTTGTTCTCGTCGATGTTCACGCGGCGTTTGACCTCGTGCACGAAGTGCAGCACGTTGCGCTGGCCGTCGGTCCACCACCATGCGGCGGCTTCGTGTGTTTCGGGCACTCCGGCCGAGGCGCCGACAATCACGGTCTGGTCGCGCAGGGCCACGGGCAGCGACTCGACAAACAGGCTGGCCATGGATTCGCCGGGCGAGCCGTCCTCGGCTTCGAGCGGGGTGCCGGTGACGCCGCCGTGCAGGGCGACGATCAGGTTGTACGACTTGGCGGGATCGTACGTTTCCGGCAGCCAGACCCAGTAGGGGCGGTTGTAGCCATCGGGGCATATGGTGGTCATGCGCAGCATGCCGGTGCGGGCGGGTTTTTCGAACTTGAGCCCGGCAATGGCAGCTTGCAGGTCGGCGGGCGGCTGCTGCACAAGCTGCGCGCGCAGCTTGACCCTGGCGTCGACATCAGCCTTGAGGTAGCGGGCGAGCAGGTCGGCAGTGTCAACTTTTCTGGCATCCGGTGGAACGTCCTGTGCCACATTGGCACACGCGACGAAGGCAAGCAGAAGCAGGGCGGGGAGTGTCGTCTTCATTTCCAGAACTCCAGTTTCGAAGCGGTGAGGCTGAATGTCGCCCGCAAAGCGGGTTTGCATGGTGCGGCAAGTGTTGGCGCGGCGACTGCTCTTGTCGCGTCAAGAGTTTGGCACGGCGATTGCTCTTGCCACGTCAAGAGTGACAACCGGTATGTCAGAAACCGGGGGTGGCGAGGCCAAGCGGTCTCGCCTGCTTTATCAGACGCTCAGTCTGCCCCGGACAGGCAGAAAATAAAGCGCCGAAAGTCGCTCGTAAACAGGTTTGCAGCCAAGAGATACATGCAATTCGGGATTCCCGCACCCGAACAATGTCTGCGGGGACTGAAACTTTGGAGGACGGGCTAACCGTTGATCTCTGATTGGGGGGCGTCATGCGCCAGGCAGACATCGAAATCCTTTTCGCCGAGCACGCGGCAGCCGTTCATGCGGCTGTGTACCGCCTGACGCTCGACGCCGCGGCCGCGGAAGACGCGACGCAGGAGGCTTTCGTGCGCCTGCTGACGCGTCCGCCGCGCGACGACAGCAACCTCGCGGCATGGCTCAAGCGCGTGGCAGTGAACTTCGCGATCGACACGCTGCGTCGCACGAACCGCATCAAGCAGCTTGGTGAGTTCGAGCACGAGGCGCTGGATCGTCCGGACGTTTCAGACACGACGCTGTCGGATGATCTGAAGGTCGCGCTGTCACGCATCAAGGCCGATCACCGCGCCGCGGTGCTGGCGGTTGACCGCGACGGCATGAGCTACACGGATGCAGCGGACCTGCTTGGTGTGCACATCAACAAGCTGAAGACCGACCTGCTGCGTGGCCGTCGCGCGCTGCACGAGCTGCTGAAGGGTTCCGCACTGGCCGGCAACGGCCGCAAGGAGTAGTCATGGATTGGGACGGATACAAAGTGTCGCGGGAATTGTCGAAAGACGACAACGCAGTCCTGGACCATGTGACGGGTTTGTGCTCGGTACTCCCGGAACCTGACGGTCAAGCCGGCCAAGCCAGCGAAGACCGTGCGATTGTCGGGGAACTGGTGGCCATGCGCTCGAAAGTTCGGGCGCTGGCCATCACCCCGCCGGCAATGCGACTTACCTTTCGCGATGTTCTCAAGGCGGCGGAGCAAGTGCCGCCCACACCCACCAACCAACGTATTTTCTATCACCTCTCGTCCCGCTGGGGCCTGGGCCTTTTCGCCGCGGCCAGTGTGGCCGTGGCGGTAGTGACCGGCATGCTGGTGACCGGCGACGAGGGGATGTTCCGGCAGCTCTTCGAGAAGTCGAGCCGCACAGCCGCCAAGGGGTCGGGATCGCAGGCCGAGCAGTATGCACCCGACCGCAATGCTTCGGCGCCGGAAGCCTACGCGGTCGACAGCCGCTACGCAGCGCCACAGGGGGGCGAGGGGACGGACGTGGTTCCTGCACTGCAAGGCTCGCTGGTCCGCACCGGCAGCATTCACCTGAAACATGAGCGGCCGGGGGACGTGTACACGCAGGTTACGGCTTTGGTTACCATCCTGGGCGGGTTTGTTACCCGCTTGACACGTCAAGGATCAGGCGAGGACGCCACGGTTGAACTCGAAGTCGCCATACCGTCCGACAAATTCAGCGAGTTCACAATCAAAACCGCAAACCTGGGCGAAGTCGTCAGCCAGACCGAAAGTGCAGAAGATGTGGCCGGCCAGCAGATTGACCTGAAAGCCCGCCTTGCAGAATCCGAAGCCTACCTCAAGCGTCTCGACGCTCTTTCCGAAAAACCCAGCAACGTCAGTGAACTCGCGGCCTACGAGCGCCAGCGCCGTGATGTGGCGCTGGAAATCGAACGCTATCGCCGCGCCATTGCCGCGCTGGACAACCGCACCAGCTTTGCGCGCATGAACCTCAGCATCGCCGCCAAGGCCCCCGCGCCGCCACAGAACCAGGGCGACCTCGCAAAGGCGTGGGACGATGGTGTCGAAGGCCTTGAGAAAACCAGCGCCTTCATGCTCAAGACCGGCATTGCCGGCTCGCCCGTGCTGCTGGCCGGCGCGCTGGTCTACCTGGCCATCCGCCGCAAACGCCGCAAAGCCGAAGCCCAGTCGGTGTAGAAACCGGGTGCCTTGCCGCCGGGCCTACCACCGGATCTGCTGGAACAGCGCCATCAGCTTGCGGCCGCGCTCGGGCCCGATGTGGCTTATGTGCGCGATCTTGCCTTGCAGCCAGCCCCGGAAGTCG
Source organism: Planctomycetota bacterium (assembly GCA_020849795.1). Taxonomy (GTDB): domain Bacteria; phylum Planctomycetota; class UBA8742; order UBA2392; family UBA2392; genus JADJRK01. Next base: position 65,409 of record JADZFR010000004.1, read on the forward strand.
GGGTGATTGTCGCGGTTTTCGCCGTGGGGGCCGCGCTTGACGCAGTTGTGCAGGATCGCCTTCAGTCGGTCGTAGTCGCGGCGGCTTACGTTGGTCTTGTCGTTGACCACCACGCCGGTCACGCGCTGCTGGCGGCCCTGGCGCATGATGCGGGTCTTCTTGTCGTTCAGCGTCAGGCCCTCGGTCTGCACGATCTGCCGCACCAGCCCCAGGAACTTCGACGCGTGAAACGCCAGGTCGTCGCCGCCGCTGAACGTCAGGTCGTCGGCATAGCGCGTGTAGTCGGCGCCGAACTTGCGGGCCAGGCCGGTCAGGCGTTTGTCCATGCGCCGGCAAATCGCGTTGGCGATGCCGGGGCTGGTCGGCGCGCCCTGCGGCAACTCGGGGTGCCCCCAGAGGTGAACTTTGTAAACCTCAGCCGCATACGTCCACGTGTCCCCTTGCCTGACCAGCGCGTCATTGATGCGCGCTGTCGTCAGGTTGGCCAGTGCAACCGCAGTGCCGCGGCCGTAGCCCAGCGATCGAAAGTACCCCGCCACGCGCCGAAAGGTAAAGGAAGGAAAGAAGTCGCGAATGTCGGCGCAGATCACCACGTCTTTGCCCACGTGAACGCTGGCGCCGGTCAACACGTCGCGGCCTTTGCGAAAGCCGTGTGCGGCTTCATGAACCGGCAGCTTGTTGACCAGCTTCTCGACCAGCGCGCGCTGTACGGCCTTGAGCTTGGGCAACGGCACCATCAGCAGCCTCTTGCCGCCCGAGGGCTTGTCGATGGCCTTGATGGTGTAGTGCGACTCACACTCATCTGAGGCAACCGGCTTGCTCGCAAGCCAGACCAGCGTCTTGAGTTCCACGCCGACCATCGCCGCCAGCGCGTCCAGATGCGGCAACAGCGGCAAGCCGGCCGCCTGCAGCGCGGCGGCGTTCTGGTGGCGGTCCGGATGTCTGCTGGTACCGCCAAGGTGGCCGAGATGCTCGTTCCCGCCCAGGGTCTGGTCGGCCACGGGAGGCACATGGGCGCGGCTGCGGTTGCGCCGCCAGCTCAGGTAACGGTCGCGAATTCCCAGCGATTGCTGTTGCTGCACGGTGGGCGGGGGCACCGGGCTGCCATAGCCGTGTGGTTGCTGCGGGTATGTCTGCGCGGTCTGTGGTCGCTGCCGTGGCGACGTGTAGTCCTTCTGCACGTTACCGCTGTAGGGGTCTTTCTTTTTCCCGAACAGCCAGTCGAAGAAACCCACGATCGCCCCCCACGGTTCAACGGCGCGAGGGAGAGACTTCCAGCTCCCGGCCCAGCGTAAGCCGAGATCGGCACGATCTCGGATTACGCTGGCGCTGCATGTGAAGCCACTGCGTTCGAAAGGGGTAACCCCTTTCCCTGCACTGAAGCAGTTCAAATCTCTCCCGCGCGCCGCGGATAGTCTAGGAAGCTCGTGCCATCTGAAAAGCGATTTAGAACCCGAAGCCCAGGTTGATGCTGATCACCTGCTCGCGGTTGCCCGGCTGGTTGATGATCGGGAACCCGAAGTCCAGCGCGAACGGCACGGGCAGAATCGGCAGCAGCAGCCGCAGCCCGATGCCGCCGCTGACAGTCCAGCCGGTGGGGTCGAACGTGTTGAGTGTCGGGCTGAGTTCGCCGAAGTCGACAAACCCGACCAGCCACAGGCTGCCCGGGAAAATCGGGAAGCGCAGCTCGGCGAAGCCATGCACCATGAAGTTGCCGCCCAGCGCCACGTCGTTGCGGCTTGGGCCGACGCCGCTGAACTCAAACCCGCGCAGCAGGCCGCGGCCGCCCAGGTTGTTGCCGCCCATCAGCAGGCGTTCAATGAACGGGATTTCCCTGGTGCCGCTGTGCACGTCCTGCCAGTGCGCGGTTGCGCTCAGGGCAAGCACCAGTGTGCGCACGGGGTCAATCTCGGCCAGCGGGATGAAGTACTCGGCGTTGGCGCGCATGCGCCAGAAGTCCACCGTGCCGCCCAGCAGCGCGCCGCCGGTGTAGCTGAAGCGATAGCTCAGGTTGAAACCGTTGGTCGGAAACGACGGGTTGTCGGTGGTGCCCCACGAAATCTCACTCCACAGCGTGCTCAGGACGTCGCGGCCTTCGTCGGCCCGCAACTCCGGCGGCGCGTTGGAAGCCACGTCCGCGAGTTCAAGAATCGAGTACGAGTACCCGACACTCCACAGCACGTCCGGAAACACGCGCCAGCCCACGAACGGGTCAGCTCCAAGCCGGATGCGCGTGTAGTCTGCATAGTTGATCGACGTGTACTCGCCGCTGATGCCCGCCGAAACGGGGTACCCGAACAGCCACGGCTCGTTGAAGCTGATGCGGTAGACCTGCTGCCGGTCCAGCGGCGGCTGCGCGGTGAACGACAGGGACTGGCCGGCGCCGGAGAAGCTCCAGTTCGGCTCGCCCCATGCCCAGCTGACCAGCGAGCTGATGTCGAAGTTCAGCAGCGTCAGGTCAACCGACGCCGTGAATCCGGTGGCCGAGTTGAACCCGGCCGCGAAGTTCAGACGATTGGTCCGGCCTTCGACCATGTCGTAGTCCACGTCGGTGTACTCAATGTACTCGCCCTCGCTGATCACAAGCCTTGGCGTGGTGCGGGCCGCCACCCCTTGCCCGGGTGCGGCCTGCTCGAACCACTGGGTGCGCTGCAGGCGAATGGTCGAGGCGCGCAGGCGGTTGCGGTCGTACACGTCGCCGGGATACACGTTGACCAGCCGGCGCATCACGTTGTCGCGGGTCTCGACGTTGCCGCGAAAGTTCACCGTGCCGACGATGCTCTGGTAGCCTTGCTGGATACGCAGGATCATGCCGACCCTGCGCACGGGCCACGGCGAGTCCCACGGGGTCTGGATGAACTCGGTTTCGGTTTCTACGCGGACGAACTCAACCTCGATGTTGGAGTAGCCCTTGTCGGCCAGCAGGATGCGCACACGCCCGGCCATGCCCTCGGTGAAGTCGCCCGGCGCGCCGGTAAGCGCGTACTCGTCCCATGCCAGCGCGGTCAGCAGGTCATAGGCCTGGAAGTAACGGCCCTGCTTGGGGTCGTTCAGCGGGGCCAGGTACTCGCGCCCATAGCGCTGTTCGGCGGTTGCCAGCGCCACGCCGTTGGCTTCGAGGCGCATGGCTTCAAGCAGGTCGTCGAACTCGACCACCGGTTTGTCGAACTCGCGGGGTTGCGCCCCCTGGGGCACGCGCGGCGCGCGAGTGGCGTACTCAATGCGCATGTCGCTGACGGCATACACAGAGCCCGGCTCAATGTGGTAGATCAGGTTGACGCGCGAGCGCACCTGGTTCATCTGAAAGCTCGTGAATGAAACGCGGGCATCAAGCCACCCGCGCTGCTGCATATAGGCCTGCAACGACTCGGCGTCGCGGATGGCGTCGTTTTCGACGAAGGGCTGGCCCTCTTTCATGCGCATGACTTCGCCCAGCACGGCGCCCTTGCGGTCGGCGCTTGAGGCAAACACGGAGTACCAGAGCTGGTTGATCAATGAGAAGAACCCGCTCAGCCTGTCCACAGACAGCGCGTCGTTGCCCGGCGAATCAATGTCTTCGAGGCCGCGGAAGAAGATGTCGCCGACGCGCATAAGTTCGCCTTCAAACACCTCAAAGACCAGCACCGTGTTGCCGCCATAGGCGTCGGCTATCAGTCCGCGGACGGTATCCAGCATCGGCTCGCGCATGCGGCCGTAGTCAATTTGAAGCTGCCTGGCATCAAACTTCTCGGGCAGGCTTAGCACGCGCTCGGTGACCTCGACAAAAGGAAACCCGCGCGCCTGGTAGAACAGCTTGATCTGCTGCTTGGCGCCCAGGATGTTGGCGGCGCTGGCGTCGGTGATCACGTCGCCCCGGAACGCGCCCATCGGAAAGTAAGCGGGCGATACCAGCCCCCCGTCGCTCTGCAGGCCGGGCGTCTCACGAATCGGTTCCTGGCCCGAGATCACGCGTTCAAGGTCGGTCGTGAACCCCGACTGGTAGATGCCGCTGAACGTCACGATCGCCAGCGGGTCATTCTGGATCACGCGGAACACCACATCGATCCCGTCCGACGCGTACTTGTGCTCGGCGCGAACATCAAGAAACGCCCCGGTCTCGAACAGGCGCCGCACGTCCGCGTCCAGCCGCGCAAGGCTGAATTCGGCGCCTTCAGCGGTGTCGGTCTTGCCGAGGAAGCGGTACAGCTCGCGCATGCCTTCTTCGGACCATTGGCCGCCCGACGGCGCCAGAAAGCGCACGCGCTTGACCAGCGGCTGGGTGAAAATCAGCTTTACGCGCACGCCCTTGGTCTGGTTGGGCTGGTCGACCAGCTCGGCGCGGACGTCGACTTCGCGGAACATGTGGCTGGTTTCGGTCAGGTACTTTACGTCGCGGGCGAGGTCTTCGGCCCGGAAGGCCTTGCCCTGCCGGGTGCGCATCACGCCCAGGATCTCGTGCTTGCGGGCGCTGTCGGGGGCGCGGTCAAACACCTTGCCCTCGGACTTGACCTGCAGCTCAATGGCGATGATCGCGGTGCCCTCAGTGCCGACGTCAACCTTCTGGGCCGATGCCAGCACCGCAATGACCGACAGCACCGCAAGCGGTGCCGCGAAAAGCAGGGTCAATTGCAACAGCCAACGGGACAAGCATTCCCCCAATGCAGGGGCGGGATTGTAGGGGGCAAGGGCCGGAGTGACCAGCCCATAAGCAATGTGACAAGCGCCGCTGGTTAGTGGGCGGTAACTGGCGTTAGCGGCAAACCGTGCCCCTACTTACCAAACTCGAGCACGACCTTGCCCGCTTCGCCTTTCAGCATGCGCTCGATGCCGCCGCGGAACTCGGTGTAGGGCAGCACCTCGGTGATGATCTTGCGCAGCTTGGCGCGGGCCTCGGGCTGTCGCACCAGATCGCGCACCTTGTACCAGGTGTCGTAGATGCGCCGGCCGATGATTCCCTGGATCGTGATTCCGTTCCAGATCACGTCTTTGCTGTAGTCATCAAACGTGTAGGCCGCGTCCTTGGGCAGCCCGAACGCGATGACCTTGCCGCCGCGCCGCACCGCCTTGACACTATTCGTGATCGCGTCGGGATGGCCGGACATTTCCAGCACCACGTCGGGGCCATCGAGGCCCGCGGCTTCGCGAATCAGGCCCTGGATGCGGGCGCGTTCAACGGCGCGTTCTTCGGGGGTGCGCGCGATCTTGCCCATGATCACGTCGTGCACGCCGATTTCGCGGGCGATGCGGGCGCGGGTTTCACTGATCTCGACGGCGATGACCTTTTGTGCCCCGTGCATCAGGGCGATCACGGCGCTGAACATGCCGATCGGCCCAAGGCCGACAATCGCAACACGCTGGCCCTTGAGCGGAAAGTGCGCCGCGGCGTGCATGGCGTTGCCCAGGGGCTCCTGGATTGCGGCGATTTCGAAGGGCAGGTCGGCGTCGTTCTTCCAGACGCAAGACGCATCCAGCGCGATGTAGCTGGCCCACGCGCCGTTGCGGTCAAACCCGATCACCTTGTCGTTGACGCAAACGTGCTTCTCGCCGTGCAGGCACTGGTAGCACTTGCCGCAGACCACGTGGCTTTCGGCGCTGACGAAGTCGCCCTTGGCCAGCTTGACGGCGGGGTCGTCCATGATGGTGCCGACGGCACTGCCGATCTCGACGACGTGGCCGCAAAACTCGTGGCCTGCGATCACGCCATGTTTGAAGTTGTCGCTGGCGCGCAGCAGTTTGGGGCGGATCGATTCGTCCCATTGGTACAGGTGCAGGTCGCTGCCGCAGACGGCGGCGGCGCGCACCTTGATCAGCACTTCGTTGGGCTTGATGGAAGGAACATCGGCTTCACGAACCTCCATGGCGCCGGGTCGAGCACCGACAACCTGGATGGAGGGCATAGTGGTAGTCATGGAAGTGATTCCTTGTACTGCGGGCATGGTAGCCTTTTGCCGGCAAGTAGGGATAGAGGGCCAATCGTTGGCGCAGATGCTCACCATGTTGTCGCGCCGTAAAAGTCACCCTGCGCTGGCGTCAACGCAACCCATACAGTTGCAGTATTGCCGCCCAGCCGCCAGGCATCAATTGTGCGGGCGGTCCTTCGAGAGACTGGCCGTATTTCACGACCATCTCGAGGAAGTACTTGGCATGGAGAAAGGCCTCCACCACAGGGCCCGCAACATCTGCCCATTGGGCGTGATGCGCGGGCTCAAACGTGTTCCCGGTGCCCTTGTGGACAAGCGCTAAGAACAGAGGATGCAGCGGGCGCTGCGGCGCAAGTCGCTGCAATCTGATCGCGATGTTTTGCGTCAACGCCTGCAACGCAAAGACCTTGAAACTCTGATGATAGTAGCGGTACAGGCCATCCTCATAAACCCAGCAGCCGGTGCACTCGGCGAGCAAGCGGCTAAGCTCCGGCAGCGCGCCCTGCAAACTGGCGAACAAGCCGACCACTTCGGGGCGTTGATCCAGACTGACGGCGCTAAGGATTGGCGTATCCATCGGTCAAAAGATAGCCACATGCGCGACAGTCTCCACTCGGGCCCTTGCGTCGGTTGACGGGGCCGCACTTGGCACCCGCAGCCGAGATGGCAACATAGAATCATGAGCGGAAATGCAGACGCGATTCCCGACTTCCAAACGATGAGTTGGAATGTCCTGAAGTCATTTGAAGGCGGCGACGACCTTTCGCCAGAGGAGGTGCGCCAATCCGTTCGGCAGCAACTTGAGCTGACGGATGAACAGGTGTCACAACGAACCGAGTCGGGGTCGACGATTTTTGCAAACCGCGTGGCGTGGGCGATGGTCAGACTGGACGAGGCTCGCCTTACTGAGAAAACTGGACGGGCGTTGCGACGCATTACCGACCGTGGCCGCCGAGTGTTGGCGCAAGGACCGCTGCGGGTCGATGAGGCCTTTCTGCGCCAGTATCCCGAGTTTGAAGCGACGATTCTGCGCTGGCGAAGTGGCCGCAAGAACAATCACAAATCGAACGACAAGGTCTACGCCCCGGCCGTCGTCAGTCGCACACCCCAAGAAGACCTGCGTGCGTCGCTGGACTCTGCCCATGCGGTGTTGAGCGACCAACTCCTTGAGAAGCTGCGCGTGGCACATTGGTCATTTTTCGAGGGAGTGGTGCTCGACGTTCTGGCCAAACTCGGGTACGGCGGCGGGAAGCGAGAATGGTCAGAGCGCATAGGTCAGCCCGGCGACGGCGGGGTTGACGGCATCATCCGTGAGGACGCGCTGGGTTTGGACATGATCTACGTGCAGGCCAAGCGCTACGGCGAAGACAACATCGTGGGACGCCCGGCACTTCAGCAATTCGCCGGTACGCTGGATATGAAACACGCAAAGAAGGGAGTGTTCATAACCACAAGCAGTTTCGCGGACACTGCCATTGCCTTTGTGAAAGCGATTGAGAAGCGCATTGCATTGATCGATGGCGCTGACCTAGTTGAGATCATGATTGAGCACGACATAGGCGTTCGCCCTGTCGAGAGCTTCATTCTGAAGGATATCGACGAGAACTACTTCGAAGTGTGAGGTGTGGTCGGCGGTTCCACTGCCTTCCAGCGCGCGAGCAGCAGCAGCAGGCCGCCGGCGATCAGCACCCCGCCGATAGCGAATGGCCATTGCGGGCCGGCTGCGTCGTAGATGGCGCCCGCACTCACCGGGCCGATGATTCGGCCCAGCGTGGCGGCGCTGGCAGCCACGCCCATCATCGCCCCCTGCTCGTCGACGCGGGTGTGGCTGCTGATGATCGCCAGCACGCTCGGGTTGCACAGCGCATTGAACGCGCCCACGCCAATCGCCAGCAGCACCAGCCACAACATCGCGTTCAAACCCGGGTTCAGCTCAACCTGAAAGCCGAACACGAACATTACTACCACCAAACCCGCCAACCCGGTTGCCAGCACAACCCGGCTGCCCAGCGCGCGCGTCAGTCGGCCGATCAAGCCGCCCTGCACGAACGCCAGCGTCAACCCGACCGCCACGAACACCCATGCGTTGGCGCTGGCCCTGATGTGCAGGTGATCGACGTTAAACTGGCTGAACATTGCCTCAAGGTTCGCGAATCCCAGCGTGACTACAAAGTAGATCAGCAGCATCGGCCCGATGCCCGGCCTGCCCAGTGACCGCACCAGCGCGCCAAGCTTGCTGCCGCGCGGCTTCAGCCCGGCGCGTATTTCCGGCGGCAGCGACTCGCGCATGATGGTGAGGGTCAACGTGAACGACACCGCGCTCAGGCCCGCGGCAAACAGGCTCGGCACCATCAACTGCAGGCGGTGAAAGTCCAGCGTCGCCTGCGTGCCCTCGACGATCAGCCCGGCACTGTCATGGTCCGGCGCGGCGCCCAAGAGACCGAGCAGCGGCTCACTCACCAGCAACCCGCCAATCGCCGGCCCGAACACGAAGCCGATGCCAAACGCCATGCCGATCAGGCCCATGCCCTTGGCGCGCCGCTCGGGCGGAAAGGTGTCGGCCATGTACGCCTGTGCCGTGCTCAGGTTTGCGGCGCACACACCCGCCAACGCCCGCGAAATCAACAGCCATGTGAGGCTGGGCGCGAACGCGAACAGCACCCAGGTGAGTGAGAACCCGGCTGTGCTCATGGCCAGGATTGGTCGGCGGCCCACGCGATCGGAAAGGCGGCCCCAGATTGGCGCGAATACGAACTGGCAAAGGCTGTATGAGGTAAGGATCAGCCCGACCAGCACACCGCCACGCGTCTCAAGGCCGACGGCCCCCGCGAGCGTGGTCGCCCACGCGGGGACATCGAAGATGGCGACGTAGTAGGCGAGGCTGGGCAGCACGATGCCGAAGCCGAGCAGGTCAATGAAGATGATCAGCCACACGACAAAGACGCCGCGGCGCTGCTCAGGTGTGAGGGAAGGGCCAGCCATCGCCCGATGTAAGCACCTAAGCGCCAGCTTAGGAATCACTTAGAGCGTGCCTGGCGCCAAACCCGTACGTTTATCCAGAGTCTGGTAACTGCTTAGTGCCTAGGCATTATGTGCGGTCCATATTTCAGGAGAAAGCGATGGGGGCGAAGCAAAAGAAGAAGATGGGCATGGTGATGAAGCTGCTGCTGCTGACTTTCGGCGGCGGAATGCTTCTGGCTGTGGGTGGATACGGGTTCGTCGAAGTCAAGTACAGCAGCAAGATCGATGAAACGTTCGAGCAGCCGGTCACCGCACTCGAGATTCCTGAGGGCAGCAGCAGCGCTATCGAGCGCGGGACCTATCTCGTCAACAACCTCATGGGTTGCAGCCACAGCGACTGCCACCGTGCCGACCTTGGCGGCGGCGTGTTGATGGACGAGCCGCCGATGGGCCTGGTGTACGCGCCTAACCTGACCGCGGGCGCCGGCAGCGTCACGAAGGAGTACACCGGCGAAGACTGGGCGCGCATCCTGCGCCACGGCATCAAGAAGAACAAGAAGCGTGCCGTGATCATGCCGTCGGAAGACTACACCAGCTTCTCAGACGGCGACCTGGCGGCGGCCGTGGCGTACATCAAGAGCCTGCCCGCCGTCGACCGTGAGACACGCGCACACGACCCGGGCTTTCTGTTGCGGGCCCTGATTGCCACGGGCGAGATTCCGTTCGCGCACGACAAGATCGACCACAACGCCGAGCGCCCAACCGCAGAGCCGGGCCCGACGGCCGAGTGGGGCAAAGTCGTGGCGGGCACGTGCAGCGGCTGTCACGGACAGGGCTTCTCGGGCGGCAAGATCCCGGGCGGCGACCCGAGCTGGCCCGAAGCGCGGAACATTTCGCCCGACCAGGCAACCGGCATCGGCAGCTGGACCTTCGAGCAGTTTGAGCAGGCGATGCGCCACGGCAAGCGCCCCGACGGCACCGAGTTGAACAAGGCCATGCCCTGGAAGATGTACGCGGGCATGACCGACGACGACGTAAAGGCCGTCTGGGAATACCTGAGAACCATACCGGCCAAGACCGCCGGCGGCCGCTAGTTCCACGAGAGCAATGGCCGGGCTCATTCGAGCCCGGCCATTTTTTTTTTTGCAGTGACCGCAGACGCTGGCTACCCAAGGCCGCGCCACTCGCGGTCTTCGAGGAACTCTTCCTCGCTGATGATCTGCTTGCCGAGCACGTCTTCGAAGACTTTCTTTGCGCCGCGAGTTTCTGTGCCCTCGGTGAACAGGCGCGAGCACACGTCCAGCAGCTTCCACAGCTGGTCGGCGCTGCTGCCGGTGTTCAGGGCACCCTGCACATGGCCCTTGAGCTGCGGTGTCACATCCAGCGGGATCAGCGCGCCGACAATGCACAGGCTGCGCACGCGGGGCTCAAGCACGCTGCGCCCCAGCACGCGGCCGTAGCCCTCGACGATCGCCCAGTCGCCAAGGTCGGGGCTGTTGCCGCGCGCGTAGCGGTCAATCTGGTCGGCTTTGTCCTGGTACACCTGGTCGAACAGTTCGCGGCCGCGTTTGCGAAACAGCGCCATGTCGTCGCCCTCGAGCGGGTGTTCGCGCAGCTTGATTTCGCCGGTCAGCGGATTGCCGGCTTTCTTGCAGGCGTCCTTGAAAGCCGCCAGCGCGTTCAACGCGCGCGGGTAGCCCGCGAACAGGTGCGTCTGCAGGATCGCTTCGCGCAGCTTCTCGGGGTCGGGGCGTGGCTCAAGCTTGAACAGCGCGTCGAACAGGCGGCGGCAATGCTCGCCGTGGCCGTCGGCAGTGATGGCTGCGCACATGGCCAGCGCGGCGTCGTCGCGGGAAAGCGGGTCAATGCCGGTCAGCAGAAAGCTGATGGTCGCGGGCTCAACTCGTTTGGCAATCGGCATGGGGGAAGAATAACACAGGCAGCCCCGACCGTCAGGTCGGGGCCCCAGGTCACTCGTCAAGCTGGCCGAACTTGCCGGCGCGGAAGTCGTGAATCGCCTGCTCGATCTCGGCGGGCGTGTTCATCACGAAAGGCCCGTAGTTGGCGACCGGCTCATCGATCGGCTCACCGCTCAGCAGCAGCAGTTGCGCGTCGCTTGTCGGCTTGACGTTGATCGCTACGCCCTCGCGCTTGAACAGCACGAAGTCGTTCTCCTTTGCATCGCGCCCGTTGATGCTGACCTTGCCCGCCATTACCAGCAATGCGGCGTTCCAGCTTTCCGGCGTCGGCAGCTCAGCGCTGCCGCCCGCCTTCAGCCGCACATCAAACATGTTCATCGGACTGAACGTGCGCGCGGGGCCTTTCACGCCGCGATACTCGCCGGCAATCACGGTGACGCGGCCCTTTGGCAACTCGACTACGCCCATCCGGTCTGCCGTGATGGCCTGGTAGGCGGGCTCGGTCATTTTGTGGCGCGCGGGCAGGTTGACCCAGATCTGCGCCATCTGGAAATTGCCGCCCTTGCGCGCGAACGCGGCGTCGTGGTACTCGCGGTGTAGGATGCCGCTTCCTGCGGTCATCCACTGCACGTCGCCCGGGTGAATCACGCCACTGTTGCCCTTGCTGTCGTGGTGGGCTACCGCGCCCTGAAACGCGATCGTGACCGTTTCAAAGCCGCGATGCGGGTGCGGGCCCACGCCGCGCCGCTCATTGTCGGTGGGTTCAAACTCAAACGGCTGGGCGTAGTCCAGCAGCAGAAACGGGCTCAGGCGGCGCATGCCGCCGGGGATGGCGCTGAAATAGCCGCGCACCGGAAACCCGTCTCCAACCCAGTGCGGGGACGGCGGGCCATAGACGGCGTCGATCACTTTGTCGGTTGCCATGGCTGTCTCCTTTCAGCGGGTTTAACAACCGTTCGATATCGAATAATCCCGCCGGCGCTTACGGGGGCGACACCCAGTGCGAGATGCTTTCGGGCAGCTTGCGGCTCAATGCCGCCAGCCGCAGCGTGTTCAGCGCGGTTCGGGCGGTGCGCCACTTCACCAGTTCGCGGTCGCCGGGCACGTGCAGCCGCCACGTCTGCACATCGGCGCCCATTGCCGCGGCAAGCCACACCGTGCCCACGGGCTTGTCAGGCGTTCCCCCGGTCGGGCCTGCAATGCCAGTGACCGCCACGGCCAGGTCGGCGCCGCAGGTCTTGAGCATGCCACGCGCCATTTCGGCTGCCGTCTGCTGACTGACCGCGCCGTGCTCTTTCAGTGTCTTCTTGAACACGCCCAGCCGCGCGTGCTTGGCCTCGTTGCTGTAGGTCACGGCGCTTTCCAGCAGCACGTCGCTGCTGCCGGCCACGTTCGTCAACAGGTGCGCGATCATCCCCCCGGTGCAGCTTTCCGCGCAGGCCACGTGCAGGCCGGCATCGCGCAGCGCGTCCACGGTGGCTTGCTCAAGGCTGACGTCGCCTTCGGCGAACACCAGCTCGCCCAGCCGGTTGCGCGCCTCAGCCAACAGCGGGCGCAGTTTCTGCTCGACCTCGTCGTCGGTTTCAGCCTGCACGCGCCAGCGCAGGCGCATCACGGCGTCGTCCACGAGAATTGCGCCCTCGGCTTGCGGGCTTTCCAGCAGGTCGCGCACGCGGTTGTTCAGGTCGCTTTCCGGCAGGCCGAAAACGCGAAGTTCGCGCGAGTGATAGCGGTTGGGCAAGCCGAACTCCTCGATCACGGCTTTGCGCAACTCTTCGTTCCAGACCCCCATCATCTCGCGCGGCACGCCCGGCACTGCCGCAATGCCGCCTGCGCCAAGCCTTGCCAGGAAGCAGCTCGCGGTACCGAAGGCGTTGGGCACCAGCCGCGCACCCTCAGGGCGCATGCACTGCCGCTCGCTGCCCTCGGGGAACTTGCGGGCCATTGCGGCGTAGCGCTCTTGCAGGCGGGCCAGGTCATCGAGGTCGAGCTTCAGTTCCACGCCCAGGGCTGCTGCGGCGGCTTCGCGCGTGCGGTCGTCCACGGTGGGGCCGATGCCGCCGGTGGTGATCACCAGCAGGCCTTCGTCCAGCGCCGCTTTGAGGCGACGCGTCAGTTCGGGCAGCCGGTCGGTCACTGCCATGTGGAATTGCACGTCAAAGCCCAGCTCGGCCAGCGACTGGGACAGCCACGCGCTGTTCGAATCGACGATAAACCCGTGCACAACCTCGTTGCCCACGGCAATCACGGCGGCTTTACGGTCCATGGGACCAGTTTTGCTTGTGCGGTGACAGGCGCAAGGCATGCGCCGCCCCTGCGTCCTGTTGATTGGGGCGGATTGACGCTAGACTCTCGCGATGGCCGAGTTCGACGGCATCCTGTTTTCCGACCTGCACCTGTCCGACGACAAGCCGCGGCTGAACGCGCTGTTCGACGCGTTCGTCGACCGTGTCGAGGGCACGCCGGAAGTCGCGTGCCTGGGCGACTTGATGGAGTACTGGACCGGGCGCAAGCACCTGCAGTGCGAGCACGGCCAGTACATCTTTCGCCAGATGTCGCGGCTGGCAAAGGGTGCGCGGCGCGCGATCTGGGTCAACGGCAACCGCGACCACATGTTCCAGGGCACCGCCCGCAAAGCCGGCTATGACGCTTACCGCAACCGCTACTTCGGCGAGTTCTGCGGCGTGGCGGCCGACCTTGAGCACGGCGACCTGTTCTGTACCAAGGACCGCAAGTACCAGCGCTATCGCTTGTGGTTTCGCAACGTGCCCTGGGGCCTGATGGGCGTGTTCGTGCCTGCGGCCACGGGGCACAAGTTCTGCCGGTACCTGCGCAGCAAGAGCATGGGCGAGTTCGCACGCCGTGACCCCGAGCATTACGGCATCCAGCGCAGCCCGGTCGAGCGCCTTGTTTTCCGCGGGGCCAAGGTCATCGTGTGCGGCCATGTACACACGCCGTTTTCGCGCAATTACCAGGGCGCGAAAGACATCGGGCGGCTGCACGTGATGAGCGACTGGCGTGAAAACGGCGCGGTGGTGTGCACGGTCAAGAACGGCGAGTTCAAGCTGATGCGCTTCGACGGAGACAACTTTACAGAGTTCGCGGCGCCCGAGAGCCAGGGCGTATACGAGTTTGAGATGGCGACGTAGTGCAGGCGGCGGAGTTTGGAGGCACGCAGATCCGGCGTGCAAGCAATCAGAGCCTTGGCCACCCAACCCGGAACACGGAACCCGGAACTCAGAACCCCATTCATCGGCATGACTACACACGACCTCATCTCCATCATTGACTCTCTCGGCGCCCCCAAGGTCGCCGTGGTCGGTGACTTGATCCTGGACCACTACGTGTTCGGCAGCGTTTCACGCATCAGCCCCGAGGCGCCGATTCCGGTCCTGCACGTATCCCGCGAAGAAGACCGCCTGGGCGGCGCCGCCAACGTCGCAGCCAATGTGCTTTCGATGGGCGGCCGCGCCACGCTGGTCGGTGCGATCGGCCGCGACGAGCCCGGCTCGCGCTTTCGCAAGCTGGCCAAAGCCGCGGGCGGGTTGCAGCTTTCAGCAGCGCAGACCACTTCGCGGCCGACGGTGCTCAAGACACGCATGGTCAGCCAGAACCAGCAGATGTTGCGCGTGGACCGCGAAAGCGCCGCCAAACTTGACAGCCACGAGCTTGCCGAGGTGGTGACGCGCTGTGACAACGCCCTCACGGGGGTGGGCGCCGTCGTGATCAGCGACTATGGCAAGGGCGTGATCACTGCCGCTTCCGCACAAGCCGTCATCAAGTCTGCACGCAAGGCGGACGTGCCTGTGATCGTCGACCCCAAGGGCCGCGACTACTCGCGCTATCGGGGGGCCACGGCTGTAACGCCGAACCGGGCCGAAGCCGAGGCCGCGACCGGCATCGACTGCTCAGACATGGCAGGGGTGGAGGCCGCCGGCCGCAAGCTGTGCAGCGAACTGAAACTCAAGGCGGCGGTGATTACGTTGTCCGCCCAGGGCGTGGCGGTGATTCCGGCCAGGGGCGAGATGGCGCACTTTCCGGCGCAAGCCCGCAGCGTCTACGATGTCACCGGCGCCGGCGACACGTTCATTGCCACGTTTACACTCTGCGTGGCCGCGGGCAGCGATTTCAATACAGCCGCCCGCGTTGCCAACTACGCCGCGGCCCTGAAGGTGGCGCGCTTTGGCGCTGTCGCCATCACGCGCGAAGAGCTGCGCCGCAGCGTGATCTCGGCCCATGAGGGTTACGACCACGCGGGCAAGGTGCTGAGCGCCGACGAACTGGCCGAAGCGCTGAAGCTGCACCGCAAGCACGGGGAGAAGATTGTCTTCACCAACGGCTGCTTTGACCTGTTGCACCAGGGGCACGTGACCTACCTGAACTTCTGCCGGGGCCAGGGCGACGTGGTGGTGATCGGCTTGAACAGTGACGCCAGTGTGCGGCGACTGAAGGGTCCGACGCGGCCGGTGAACGACGGCGACGCGCGCGCGCGCGTGCTGGCGGCGCTGGCCGATGTGGACTATGTGACCGTGTTTGCCGAAGACACGCCCGAAAAGCTGATCCGGAAGATTGCGCCGGATGTGCTGGTTAAAGGAGAAGACTGGTCGGGCAAACAGGTCGCCGGCGCAGACTTTGTCACGCAGCGTGGCGGCAAGGTTGTGTTCGCGCCGTTCGTGGCGGGGAAGAGCACGACGTCGATGATCGAGAAGATGGGCGCCAAGCGCCGCAAGTGAGGACCCGTGTCGAACGAAAAGATCATCGCCGAGTTCAGGCGCCAGCTTGCCGACAGCGCTGACCTGAAACGCAAGCTGCTGGAAACCCAGGGTGAAACCATGGCTGCCATCGCCGTGGCCATTGTCGATGCGTTCAAGAACGGCCACCGCGTCTACTTCTGCGGCAACGGCGGCAGCTTTACCGACGCACACCACATCGTCGGCGAACTGGTCGGCCGCTACATGTACGACCGCCCGGCGCTGCCCGCCTTCGTGCTTGGCGCGGGCGTGGCCACCCTGACCGCGATCGGCAACGATTACGGTTACGACCAGATCTTTTCACGCGAGGTCAGGGGCTGCGTGCAGGCAGGCGACGTGGTGGTCGGCCTCAGCACCAGCGGCAACAGCAAAAACGTGTGCGACGCGTTGCAGATCGCCCAGGGCATAGGGGCGTTCACGATCGGCATGGCAGGCGAGAAGAAGGCGCGCATCGATGACGTGAGCGACCTGGTGCTGCACGTGCCAAGTACGCTCACGCCCCGGATTCAAGAGTGCCACATCGCGGTCGGGCACGTGATCTGCGATGTCGTCGAGCAGACCTTGTTCCCGAAGTAGCGCGACTTCCGTCGCGGGCTTTAGTTACGTCCGATAAACTGCCGATACCTGTATGCCGGCGCGGTGCCGGGTTGTTTCGATTGAGCCCGGTGCCCAATGCCCGCAGCGCGCGAACAACTGATCGGCATTCAGAAGCGCCTGGTCGAAGAGCTCAAGGAGAGCATCTACGACACGATCGGCCGTGACGACGCCGCGATGGACGCCTACTACCGCGAGTATCGCGGCGAGTTTCAGAAGGGCTTTGAACGCGCGGCAAGCCGCGACGAAATCATCCAGCGCCTGATGCGCGCCAACATTGCATACCTGGGCGACTACCACACCCTGCGCAGCGCCCAGAGCGCCGAGCTTGACCTGCTGACAGCCGCCGCTGAACGCGGCCGCAAGATTGTCATCGCCGCCGAGATGGTCCATGCCGCGGACCAGCAGCATGTGGCCGACTTTCTGTCCGGCGCGATTGACGAAGACGCGTTTCTGTGGCGCGTGAAGTGGGACAAGAGCTGGGGCTTTCCGTGGGCAAGCTGGAAACGGTTCTTTGAACTTGCGCGCCGGCACAACGCGCCGCTGTTTGGTTTGAACCTGCAAACCGACGCCGCCGACGCCCTTGAGCGGCGCGATGAGTATTCGGGCCGGCTGGTAAGTTCGCTCACGCAGTTGTACCCCGACCGCCTGGTGGCCGTGGTGTACGGCGACCTGCACCTGGCGCCCACGCACCTGCCCGCAGTGGTGGACCGCGAACTGGCGCAGTGGGGGGTCAAGCGCAAGTGCGTGACGATCTACCAGAACTCGGAGACGCTGTACTGGAAGCTGGTCGAGGCGCGGCTTGAGCACGTGGTGGACTACCTGAAGATGAAGCGCGACGTGTACGTGGTGATGAACGCGACGCCGCTGGTCAAGTTCCAGAGCTTTGCCAACTGGCAGCACCGGCGCCACGTGGCGCTGGCCCACGATGAAGACGAACTGGACATGCTGGGCGACACCGGCCTGGCCGAACAGGTGGCGGGATACATCCGGACCATCAGCGACTTCCTGGGCGTCGAGCTGGAAGAACGCGACAACTTCGAGCTGTACACCGCGGCCGACCTCGACCTGCTGGAGAACCTGGTCAAGCGCGGCATCTACACGGCAGCCGAAATGAACGCGCTCAAGGATTATGTGCTCATGGCCGAAAGCGCGTTCTTTGAACGTGCCCGCGTGCTGTACATCGGCAACTTCACCGTGGCCAACGCCGCGGAGGCCGCGGGGCGGTACATCATGGCCGCGCTGCGCCCGGCAAGCACCGAGCCGGTGGCAACCCGCGACGAGTTTTACGCGCGCTGCATGGTCGAGGCATTGGCGTTCTTTTGCAGCAAGATCATCGATCCCGGCCGCGCCGCCCGCGACGAAGAGGACTGGCAGCAGGTGCTGAAGCAGTACGGCCGCCGGCGCAAGCTGGGGCGCATCCAGAAGCTGGATGTGTTCACGGCGCGGGCGTTCGTGCGCCACAAGCGCTACGCGCGGCGAGTTCTGGAAAAAAACAGCTACGCGGGCCCGCCGGGCACGCTGTATGGTCTGCCCACCGACCAGCATGTGGCGGTCACGCGCGCCCTTGGGCGCGCCTTGGGTGAGCGGCTTTTCGCGGCACTGGGTGAAGAAATCGTGACTCCGGACCAGATCGTGGCGGCCATGCAGGACCCGATTCGCGAGCCTGACGTGTCGCGCAACCGCTACTTTGGGTTTCAGCGCCAGCTTCAGGGTCAGTCCCGCACGCACAGCGCGCGCCACCGCCGCCCCCGCAGCTTCGACGAATAGCGCTTACTCGAATCGCGGGTTGGCCCAGTCCGGTGTTTGCCAGGTCAGCAGCCTGTCACGCCGTTGGCATCGCGCCTGCACCCATCACGTCGCCTGGGCGACAGTGACAAGCAACTGATTACTTCTTCTTCGCGGCGACAAAAGGCAGGCGGCTTTCCTTCCCGTTGCGCATGACTTTAATTGTAATCTCTTCGGCGTTCCGGATCGCCTTACGAATCCAACTTGACACATCTGTTGGATCGCCAACAGGCGTCTCGTTGATATGTGTAATCGTATCACCAACCTGAAGCCCTACGCCTGGATCCTGGTACCGATCAGTAAGCCGCACTCCGATCACTTTCCCACTGCTATCCTTAGCAACCTCCCACGCTTCGGCGATCGCGAAGAACAGCGTTGTGACAGGGTCCGTGGAACTGTTGTGTGGCTGCTTGTCTACTTCGATCAGCCTCCACACCAAGTGGGATCCTTTCTCTTCCAGTGCGTAAGTTTCCGCCGTATGTGAATTGAACAACAGTACGAGCCTCGGTTCGCCGGAAATAGTGATTATTGTCCACGGAGTCTCGGTACCTTGTTCTAGTTGTTGCGCGGACGCATTCACCGAAAGTGAGGAGGCAGCGGCAAAACTGGTGGCAACCAGAACCAACACAAGCGCGAGCTTTGGCCACAGTGCTTTCATCATAGACCTCCTATTGACGTCACTCAACGCACTCGGCATCAAATACAATGCTTAGCCTGTGCTCTCGAACTATCCAGACCTCATAATAGGGCTCGCCAGTATCCGAATCTGTAGTCAATCCGACGATTGCGAAGACACTCAGCTTATAGAGGTATCCGACGGGCGTGACCTTAAGTTTGCATGGTTCTTCGCACTTCCAACCAAACCTATCTTGTAGTTCGCTAGTCACCTGACTTTCAATTGCGCCGTTCTTTTCATTTGCTGACAGTTCGTCCTCAGCGTCGACAGCAGCAACCGCCGCCCGGGCAGCTGCGTTTGCATCCTGCTCGTCTTCCCACTCTGACGACAGTGCCTTCTCAATCCGCCACGTATCCAAGGTGTGCCGCCACTTGCCGCCACATTTGAGTTTGCGCGGGTTCCTCGCGGGTTCCTCGTGACGACCCTTCAATTCGTCAAAGCCTTCCCTACTTCCACCAAAAACACGGATTCTGCCGCCTTCATGAACCGTTTCCGCCTCCGTGCGGGCCTGCGCAGGCTCCTTTCCCGGCGGAATTCCAGTATCGGCATCTTTCCCCTGGTCCTCCTTTTTGTCTTGTTCGTTCTTGCCGTCGGGCTGTATGGGAACGGGCTGAACTTGCAGCCCCACTCTCGGGGTCATCTCTAGTCGATAGTGCTGCGTCGGCCTTGGCGTTAGCATGTTTTGCAGCGGATTGGGTTGTTTGGCCGCGACTCGCGAAGGCGACGCCGTTTGCGGCACACGAGCGATGCCCGTTACGTGCGTCAAGTCACCGATGCTGAACGGATCGGGGCTTGCTTGCGGTCGTCTAATCCGCGCTCTCATCGAATCGTCCGTATGGGCGGCGGCGGACTCACTGATTCGCGGCTGCGTGAATACGCGGCCATCGTCCAGTCCGCTGCGGGCCATCTCTCTTTCAAGGCTTTGCAGCATTGTTCTGGATATCACGTTCGCTGGCAGCTTGACCGTAGCTTCCTGGCCGTAGGGCACGACCACTACTGAGTCGTCGAGTGCCTTTGCCGCCCTTGCCAAAACCGAATCTCCGCAGCCGGGGCAGTCCGCTTCGCCACTTATTGCATTGTCCATGGCTTGCTCCGGCTTCGCGGGCGCGGCAAGCCGCGCCACTACGATCAGGTGGTGGGCAGGTCGGCTACGAGGTTGAAGCCTTTCAGTATGCTCAACGAGCCTTGCGATCCCATCGCGATCCCCGTCGGCCAGCTTGCCCAAGTGTCCACTGTCGGCAGTGTCGGTACAGTTACTGCCCCCTCGGCTGTGCCGATGAACGGCACGCTCGGTATATCCAGCGTGACCAACGCCTCGCCCGTTCCCGACACACCGTTTGACTCGCGCTTCACGAACCAGCCATGTTCCAGTTTCTTCGGCACAAGACCCGTAATGCCGCGATAATGCCCCGGCCCGCCGTCGTCGCCCAGCACCATGAAGTAGATGATACCCGTTTCGCCCGCTTGATCGTCAATCAAATCGTTGATGTACCACGGCGTGCCGTTGAACGCCGTAATTGGTGCTGTTATCTGCCCGTGAATCGGGTCCGACCAGGTGTCCATCACTTCCTTCGGCTCGCCGCCGCCGGCACCGAAGTACAGGCTGCGGAACGTGCGAAGGGCGCGCGAGTTCGACATGATCGCGTTGGGTCGCCCCTGGTTGCTTTCAATCAGGTGATATGCCTGATCGACCGCCGCGAAAGTCAGTGCCGCGCCCGCCATGTTGATGGTCTTGCCCGCGCCCACCATATCCTGCAAGCCGGGAAACTGGCTGATGCCGCCGGTGGCCTCACCCAAACGCCGGAAATAGCCGTACAGGAGGCGTATCTTGGCCAGTTCCCAGTAGACCTGCTTCAGAAGTTCGGGGTCCTGGATGCGGTCCAGATCAGCCATGCATATCTGGTACCGCGTCATCAGCGTGACCAACTCGAAGACAACTTCGCTGTCCGGCTGGTCCGTGTGCTCGGTTACTTCTGTCGAGCAGCCGGTCAGGACGCTGGCAAGATTGTCCTTGTCAATGCGGTTCGTGCGCGGAAAAGCTACGCGAGTGCCCGCGATGCCATGCCATATCCAGCGCCTGGGGATCTGAAGCTTGTGCGGGAAGTTCTCGACCAGCCAGCTTTGGCGCAGCAACTGCATGAAGCGTTCGACGTTGGCGACGGGCATGGACATCTTTCAAGCGCAAGATGGAGTCACACAATACCCCAAGAATGTCACAGTTACGCCCCCCCCTGTAATGCCTTTGTCATGCCGCGTCGAATGTACAGTACAGTTAGGTGAGCGAGACAGGCGCGTGCACAAAGAGACTTTGGCAGGCGGGTGCAGCGAGGTCGCTCCAACGGTTCGTGAAATGACGCCGCACCGCGGTGGCCCCACCGGAATTCTGCGCCAACGTGTATAGGAAAGCATGTAGACTGTGGCGATGCGTTTATGGCTGTCCTGCGCTGCCGTCTTGCTGCTGCCATTTCCCCGGGTGCAACCGGGCTGCGTTGCGCAGGACAGCTCCGTGTTCACGCTGGTCAGCGCTGACGGCAAGCCGATCCGCGACATTGCCGCCCGCAGCGTTGCCGCCGACGGTATCTACTTTGTGCGCGGCAAGGGCGAGGCGCAGTCGCTGTGGTGGGTCGGCAAAGACGGCGCTAAGCCGGTGACACTGGCCGACGGCAAGACCGTTTCGAAAGACTTCGAACTGTGGGACTTCCACGCCGCAGACACGCGGTACTGGCCGGGCCAGGCGCTGCCGGGCGCATGGATCAACCTGCGTACCGCCCTGGGCGAGTCGGTGTACAGCTTGTCGGGCGGCATCGCCAAGCCGGTGCGGCTGCCCGATGGCTCCGCGCTCAAAGACGTGCGTTCGAAAGGCGCGAGCGAGTTCACGTGCGCGGTACTGCTGAAAGACGCAAACCATGAAGCCAGTGTGTATCGCCTCAAGGGCGACAGTGCCTATCCGGTAGGCCTGGACGCCAAGTATCGGCGCGGCGCGACCAAGCTGGTCGTCGCCGGCGAGTGCGTGGTGCTGCACACCCACGAGATTCGCGCGAAAGACACCGACACCCGCCGCGTGCTGGTCGCGCGCAAAGACGCGTTCGCGCCCGTCATCGACAGCGCCGGCGCGCCGGTGCGCTTTGAGCCCGCCGCCATGGATGCCAGCATGCGCTATCCGGTGATTCAGCTTGAGGGTGACCGGCTTTGCGTCTTCGGCGATACCGACAAGGTCGTAAGCCTGCCGCCGGGCACCCAGGCGCGGCAAGCGGTGCTGCGCGAGGGCGTGCTGTACGTTGACCTGCAACTCAGCGCCGCGCGCCGCCGCATCATGCGGCTTGAGGGCGACGAGTTTGTTGAGGTCAGAGAGGAAGGAACCGCCAAGCGCGCCGAGATCAGCGAATCGCTGTTCATCGGCGAGCGCATGCTGTCGTGCGGGAAAGGCAAGTGCTGGGAGACGCTGCCCGATGGCAAGCGGCGCGAGTTTGACCTGGGTGAAGAGTCAGGCCCGTGGCTTCAATACGCCGCGATGGGCGAGATCAGCGTGATCGTGGGTTTTCTATACATGGAGCCCGTGGTGCTGGAACTGAAAGGCGACGCACTGGCGCAACTTGACGTGCCGCTTGAGCCCGGCGCGAAGCAACTGCTGTGCGCCGTCAGCGCTGAAGCCGTCTACGTGATGCAATCCGCGGACAAAGAAAACTGGTGGATGCTGCGCCGGCCGCTGCCTTAGCCCGGGCGGCGGTTGAACTCAACCCAGTCAATCTCGATCAACTGCGGGTCGCCGTCTTCGCCGTGAATCTGGAAGCGCCGGATGTCGGTGCCGACCGGCAGGTCGCCCGACTTTTGCAGCGTGCGGAAGAACTCGCCCAGCGGAATCTCGATTTCGTGCCACTCCCCGCCGCGCACGGCCTTTTGCAGGCAGCGGTAATTTTCGTCGGCCCCAAGCTGGATGACCAGGTCACAGGTTGTCTGAATCCGGAAGCGCACACGCACACTGGCGCCCTGCTGGGTTGTGTACTTCTCGCGCAAGTAGAAGGCCACGCCGCGGTCTTTTTCGCCGGGGCCGGTCAGCACGCCGTCTTTGATCTCGCCGCCCCACAACTCGCCCGGGGCATCCGCCAGGTCTTCGCGCAGCAGCCTGCGCACGGGGACATCGCGCAGAAACTTGTATTCGCCGCTGACGTCCGCCCAAGTGGTGCTGCGGCTGCGATTGAAGCCCTCTTTGCCCAGCCGCGAGCGCAAGCTTGCAAACAGTTCGTGCTCGCCGCTGGTGGCTTTGCCCTCAATCAGGTGCAGGTCGAGCTCGCGCAGGCGCTCTTCGACCACGGCAATCCCTGCCAGTTGCATCGCCAGCTCGCCCGCCGAGATGTTCAGCCGCGCGGTATCGGCATAGAATGCGCCATCGTGCAGCTCGACGCCCAGTTGCGCGTCCTTTTCAGTCAACGTGACTTCGCCATCCAGGCGCAGCAGCGTGCCGTCGGTCAGGGTGACGTCTACCCAGCCGCTGACCTGCAGCCGGTCGCCGCTCAGGATCTCGAAACCGGGCTCGGCTTTTCGCTTCTCGAATGCGCCGGCGCGGGTGACGCGCAGCCCGTCTTTGCGCGAAGCCTTGAACTCGCGGGCGACGACGGCGGTTTTCACGGCCTCTGTCGGGCCGGGTTCGGGCTTGGCCGGTTGGGGCGTTTCGACGTCTTCACGTTTCGGCTCAGCGCCCGGAATGACCGGCGGCGGCTGTTCCGGGTCAGGGAATGCGCCTGGCGGGTCGGTGTATCCCGGCGGCAGGTCTTTTCCCGGCTGGCCCTTGTCGGGCGTCGGCAGTTGGGTGCCCGTGCCGTCGCCTTTGGGCGCGGGTTTGGGGCTTGGCGTCGGCGACTGCTTTTCCGGTGTCGGAGTGTGGTCTGGTTTCGGGGCCGGCTTGGGTGCCGGGCGTGGCTGCGACGGTGTCGTGGGCTCCGCCACCGTGCGGTCGCGGACTTCGTGCAGGGGACGCCCTTTCGGACCGCTCCAGAACGAGACGATCGCCCACACCGCCAGCCCGGCCAGCAGCAGCACCGAAGCGGCAGCCGCCAGCGGCCGCCACCACGGGGTGCGGCGCGGCGGCGGAATCACGCGTCGCGGCTGGCTGTAGATGCGGCGCAACACGGCGTCGGACAGGTCTGTGGGCGGGCCCAGTTCCTCGCGCAGGCGGGATTCGAGGTAGCGCTCGTGCAATTGTTCGCGCTCTTCGCTCATAGGTCGTACGTGTCCTGCTTGCCCACCTGTCGCGTGATGCACTCTTTCAGCTTTTCTTTGGCGCGGCGAATCAGTGTCTTCGCGCCTTCGGGGTCGAGCCCGGTCGCAAAGCTGATCTGCTCGCGGCTGGCGTTGTCGCCATAGCGCATTTTCAGGGCCAGGCGCGCCCGGTCGGTCAGTTGACCCAGGCAGTTTTGCAGCGCGCGCTGGTATCCCTCGCCAAAATCGCCGCCCTCTTCTTCATGCCAGGCTGATTCCAGCACGTCGTCGCCGGGCAATGCCACCTCGCGCTTATGCTTGCGCAACCACATGAAATAGAAATTGCGGGCGGTGGTGCGCAGGTAGGCTGAAGTGCTCTTCGGCTCGATGTCGCTGAATTCGGCGTGGATGGCCGCCACGAAGGTGTCCTGCGCGAGGTCCTGGGCCAGCGCCTCTTCGGCGCCGAGAAAACGCAGGTACCTCAGCAGGCTTTCCTGGTGGCGTTTCACCAGTGACTCGATTTCAGCGGCGCTGCGCATCCGCTTACCCCGAAGATGCAATTAACCCCGGCGAGGGGTCAGAATTCCTATGAAAGCACATTCTCTACCCGCGGCTGTCATGGCACAAGCAAACTCTACCCCACCCGCGCGGTTACTACCCAGCCGAATTCGGGGTGCTCGACCTCAATTTCTGTAAACCCTGCGCTGGCAAGCATTAGGCGCATTTCATCGGGCGTGTAACTTTGCAGGTGCAGCACCTCTTCTTCGAGTTGCACGACGCGGCCGGAGATCTTCAGTTCGTACTGGTTGTAAAAGGTCTCTACCCGGGTCCGCGCATCATACTCGGTGCGGCTTATCAGCCGAATCTGCCGTTTGCCCTCGGTGACCGTGCGCGGATTGGCGCCGGGGATGTGGTCGGCGCCATGGGGAATCTCGAATTCAATGTAGACCGCGGCACCGTGGCCCAGATGCGCCCGAAGCCGATGCAGACCTTGTTGCGCTGCGGCCTTTCCGAGCAGGCAGAATGAAGACGAGGGTATGAAAGCCGCGGCGTAGACTTTGCCCAGGTCCAGCGCTTCCAGCGTCTGCTGCGACAGGCCCGCGTACAGACCCCTGGCATCGAGTTTGCGGCGGCAGGCTTTGAGCATGGGCTCGCTGGGGTCGGCGCCATCCAAGACGATGCCGGCCTCTGCCAGCGGTACCAGAAAGCGGCCCGAGCCGCACATGGGCTCAAGCACGGGCCCCTTGGCCGCTTGCAGGTGGCGGCGGTACCAGGCGAGCGCGAGCTCGGGCGCTTGCGGCTTGTCGAGGTCGTAGAACTGGGTACACAGCTCGCCGTAGCTCTGCATAGGCGTTACTTGATTTCGAGTGCGGGGTAGTCCTTGAAGAACTCGAGAAATGCGGGCAGCTCTTCTTTGGAAGGGCGAATCGACGTGGCACCCATCTCGAAGCCCTTCTCTTTCTTCGACAGCACGACGCTGCGCCGGATGAAGCCGGTAAAAATGCGCACGCGCTTGAAGTCCGACATGTGCTCGACAATCGGGCCGGACACCTGCGCGCTCCACTTGCGCATTTGCTCTTCCAATTGCTCGGGTGTTGTTGCCGAGTCCGCGAGCAGGGCCATGATTGCCTCGACCGGTTTGCGCCCACCGATTTTGTAGTCGGTTTCGGTGACAGTCCGGCCGGTGCCGCCGATGGCGCTGTGCGGAAAAATGAACAGCGAATGGCGCGTGATCAAGGCCGTGGCGTCGCCGACCCCAGATTGAAACACCCACGTCGTTTTGCGCGCGGCTGCGTAGTCTTTGCCCGGTTGCACTGCCATGGTGAGCCTCCGGCGGCCTTAAGCGGAGCGGTTGCCCGAAACTGTGTGCTGCTTCGAACGCTTGCAGAGATCCTGGCGCGCCCGGCAGGAATCGAACCTGCGACCGGCTGCTTAGAAGGCAGCTGCTCTATCCACTGAGCTACGGGCGCGCGTCGGGTGAACGTCAGGCCTGCGCTTGTACCAGTCTGCCCTTTGCACTTGACGTGTCAACTGGCAGGACGCTGGATGCTGACCTTGCCGTCGCGATACTCCAGCGCCGCGCGGGCCATGTCGTCTTTCGTCGCTGCCATGCCGTACCCGGCGGCGCTGACGGCAATGAAGCCCGCGACGTATGGCGCCGGGATCGTCGCGACTTCGGCTTCGCAGGCCTGCTGCGGGTGTTCGCCGGCTGCAATGCGCAGATAGACGCGCATGCTTGCCAGGCGGCGGATAATCTCTTCGCCGTCGCCGGTGGCGCACACCGCGCCGTGTTCACCGCACATGGTGCCTGCGCCAAAGATCGGCGAATCCCCGACCCGGCCCGGCAGCATCATGCTGGTCCCGCCCGTGCTGCACGAGACGGCAAACGTGCCGTCGGCAGCCCGGGCGACGGCGCCAATCGTGCCGTGCATGCCGCGGCCGCGCCACTTCTGTTCTGTGGGGCGCAGCTCGCCGGTTTTCAGGCGCTCAAGCGCCTTGGCGTGGCGGTCCTGGGCCTTGGGCGTGGTCATGTCGTGTTCGGGCACGCCGCGGTGGCGCGCGAACTGCGTTGCGCCATCGCCGCACAGCATCACGTGGGGGCTGTCGATTACCAACCGCGCCACGCGCACCGGGTTGCGGCACTTTTCAATGGCTGCCACGCTGCCGATGCGCCCGTCGCTGGTGGCCAGAATCGCGTCCATCTGGATGCTGCCGTCGATGCGCATGTTGGCGCCCGTGCCGGCATTGAAGCGCACGTCGTCTTCAAGAATCACAGCGGCTTCGATCACCGCGCGCAGCGCGGCGTCGATTTCGCCGTCAGTCAGGAACTTCAGCGCGTGCTTGCACGCGGCCTCGGGGCCATCGGAGTCGCGGTTGGGGGCGCCCGCACCACCATGGGCAAGGATGATCGGAAAGCTCATGGTTTATGTTCTTCGCTCAGGAAGGTGCCGATGACAAGGCCCCACAGCAGGAATGCGACGCCGAACGGCAGCAGCCGCCCCTTCCAGGCATCCGCGGGGGCCCACTCATGATCCTCGGTCATGAAGCGCAAAGGCGGCTCAACGCTGCCTATGGCGGGACAGGGCTCGACGCGTGTCAGGTGCTCGGCCTGGTCGGCGCGTTTGGCGTCGTTGGTGATGCCGCGGCCCTGGAACACCACCTGGGTATTGCCCACGGCTTCGGCGATGCCTGACAACACCGGCGGCACCACCCAGATCGCAAGGGCGCCAAACACAGCGCCAAAGCACAACCCGCGGACGTAGCCCGGACCGGGAAACTTCTCGCCAATGTGTTTCGCGTACATGTAGGTGAGCGAAACGCTGATCGCCACGATCACCAGAAACCCGGCGGTGTACTGGTTGCGCGGAGAAAGCCACGCCCCGACCCATGCGCCGTAGTTCACGTCCATGGCCCAAAGCACCCCGATCAACACCGCCAGGGCCAGCACAGCGAACAGGAAAATGCGTGGTAGCGGCAGTCGGCACCTCGCGCAGAGATGCCTCAGTATACCTGATTGCGGGCCAAGTTGCCTACTTGCGCGTGCCCGCGGTCAGCCCCAGCACCAGGCCAAATAGGGCAAATGCCAGCGAAAACGGCAGCAAACGGGCCAAAAAGTCGTCGCGATGGATCCAGTCGTTGTCGGCCAGCGAGTGCAGCGGTGGATCGAACCCGAGGTCCGGCAACTCGGGCACCACGTGCCCGCCGAAGGCCTCGCCGATGGAATCAAAACCGGTGCCGGTGCCGTGCATCATGCCCGGGTCGCCTGCCAGTGCCGATAGCAGCAGCGGTACCAGAAAGATGAACACCGCGCCGACCAGCAACCCGTACACCGTTGCCACAGCCGCCACCGGTGCTTTCTTGGCGAACTTCTGCCTGGACACCCAGCCGGTCCAAAGCGCTGCAAAGGCGATGCCCAGCGCGGCTGCCATCAGGATGCCGACAACCCAGGCGGCCCCCGGCGTCAGCCACGCGCCTAGCCAGCCGCAGAAGTTCATGTCCATGAGCCAGAACAGGATGACCGCCGCAAAGGTGCCGAGCAGGCCGCTGATTGCGCTGTTCTTGAGTTCCATGCCGGCATTCTACAACCCGAGTCAGGGGACGCCACGCAGGCCGAAACTTGGCATCATGCGGACCTTCAGGAGACCGCCATGAGAATCCTTCTTTGCGTGTTTGCCCTGGCATGCGCGTTGTCGGCCCAGGACGCGCCCAAGCCGACCCTGTATGACCCCGCAAAAGGCGAGCCCGGGGCGCGCCACGCGGTCATCAGCGATGACGGCGACACCGTGTACTTTTCGCTGTGGGGCGACCTGTGGCGCCGCGACCAAAGTGGGCACTGCACGCAGCTCACGATGCACGGCGCATACGACAGCTACCCTGCGCTCTCGCCCGACGGCACGACGCTGGCCTTCAGCAGCGACCGCAACGGCAACTATGACGTCTTTCTGATCGCGACCGATGGCGGCCCTGCCACCCAGCTCACTTGCCACAGCAGCGGCGACTATGTGGCCGGCTTCTCGGGCGATGGACAGTGGCTTTACTTCACGAGCACGCGCAGCGACCGGCACGGGCTTTGGCGCATGCGAACCACCGGCGGCACCGAAGAACTGGTGCTGGATGACAACTTCATCCCCGGCGACGTGCATGTGCACGACGGCAACGTGGCCTACAGCAGCGGCAGCGTGACGCGCTATCGCCGCGGCTACACGGGATCAGCCAACGAGGACCTGTACCTGTTGCAGGTCGGCCACGAGCTGCCGGTCCGCCTGACTGATTCGCAGGTTAACGACCGCAACATCAAGATGACATCGAACGGGCAGATTCTGTTCACGCGCGAAATCGCGCGCAGTTTTCAGTTCATGGCACTGCCGGGCCCGTTTCATGAGCAACCCAAACAGCTCAGCAACTTCACCGACGTCGGCGCCGAAGAAGTGGGCATCTCGAACAACGGTGCGTGGCTGGTCTACCAGCGCATGCACTACCTGTACCGCGTGAGCGTGCAGACGCTGCTGACAGGCGCCGGCACGGGCGAGCTGGTGAAGCTTGACGTGCAGCAGGATGCGCGCGGCCCGCAGATGGAAGAGCGGGTGTTCAGCGAAGGCATGGAAAATCCGCACCTGTCGGCCAACGGCAAACTGCTGGCCTTTGAACTGCGCGGCTCCATCTGGACCAGCGCGCCGGAAGGCGGCAACGCCACGCGCATCACACCGCCGGGCAAAGGCGACAGCCACCCGCGCGTCAGCCCCGACGGCAAGCTGATTGCCTTTCAATCCATGCGCTCCGGCAACAGCGACCTGTGGCTGGTGAACGCCGCGGGCGGAGAGCCGTGGCAACTGACGACCGACAAGGCCGACGACTTCTTTCACAACTGGTCGCCCGACGGCAAGCGCATCGTCTTCTGCAGCGAACGCAGCGGCAACCGCGACATCTGGGTACAGCCGCTCGATGGCAGCGCTGCCAGCCAGCTTACGAACGACCCGGCCAGCGACGACGACCCGAGCTTTTCGCCCGACGGCACGCGCATCGCATTCGACAGCGCCCGCCGCGGCAATGCTGACATCTGGATCATGAATGCCGACGGCGCCAACCAGCGCTTTGTCACCGGCACGTCTGAAACCGAGCAATGCCCGATCTTCAGCGGCGACGGCAAGCTGCTGTACTTCGAGCGCTGGGTTTCCGGCGAGCCGGCGGCAAGCCTGCTCGTCACCACACTCGCCGGCGACGGTGAAATGTCGGTCGCCGTGCATGCCAACTCGATCAGCGAAACGCCGGACGGCGGTTTTGTCGTCTTCGGCCAGGCCGGCAAGGTGCGCATGCTGCCGGCGCCGCGGCAATTGCAGGCTGCCCGCGACGTACCCGTGATCGCGCTTGACCGCGTGAACTTGCAGCAAGAGCGCGTGGCCCTGTTCACGGAAGCATGGGAAATGATCCAGACGCGCTTTTACGACGACAAATTCCACGGCGCCGCCTGGCCCGAGATCAAGGAGAAATATCTGCCGCTTGTGGAGCGGTCCCGGACCATTGAGGAATGCTACTACTACATCTGGATGGCCATCGGCGAACTATCGGCAAGCCACATGGGCGTCTTCGGCCGCACCAGCGGCAGCGGCCGCGTCGCAACCGCCGAACTGGGCGCCAAGCTGAAACCGGTGCAGCTTGCCGACGGGCGACAGTCGCTGCTGGTGCAGGAAGTTGAGAAGGGCGGCCCCCTCGACAGCCAGTGGGTGCGCGCCGGCGACAGCATCATCGGCATCAATGGGCGGCGCTTTGGCGCAAACGAAAACCTGTGGTCGCACTTCGACATCTGGAAGACCGGCTACAACCTGCGCCTGACCGTGAGCACCGACGGCACCATGGGCGGCGCCCGCGAAATCACGCTGCGTGCCGAAACCTGGGCACAGTCCCGCGCCCGCCGCTACGAAGAACTGGTGGCGCAGCGCACGCAGCGCGTCGCCGAAGCCACCGAGAACCGGGTGCTGTATATCCACCTGACAGCAATGAACGACGCCAACCTGCAAAAGTTTCGCGCGTTGATTGCGTCGCCGCAGGCCGAAAAGGCAGCCGGCTTGATCATTGACTCGCGCGGCAACTCCGGCGGCTTGAGCTACATAGAGATTATGGAGCTGCTGATGGCACGGCCCTACCTGCACATCAAGCCGCGCACACGCGAACGCTGGAAGCAGCCGCGGCTTTACTGGGACAAGCCGGTGACGGTGCTGTGCGACGAGCGCAGCAACAGCGGCGGCGAGTGCTTTCCGTGGGCGATCAAGACGACCGGCCGGGGCAAGGTGGTGGGCGAGCGCACGCCCGGCAACGTGATTGGCACGTTCTGGGACAAACTGTCCGACGGCAGCACGTTCGGCGTTCCGACCGAGGGCTACTTCAGCATGGACGACAAGCGCAACCTCGAGAATGACGGTGTCATGCCCGATGTGCACGTTCCGCTGAGTGCAGCGGACCGTGTACTGCGGCTTGACCCGCAACTTGAGGCTGCCATCAACACGATCACACAGGAACTGCCGGCGAAAGAGCAGGCCAAGGCGGAATGAGCGAGCCCGACCAAACCGAGATTCGCGACAGCCAATGGGCCGCAGAGGCCAAGGGCAGCGACGCGCCCGCACCCGAGGCCAAGCCCGACGCACCCGCCAAACGCAAAGACACCGGGCCGGTGGTCGCGTCTCTGGGCCTGAAACTGGTCGAGACTGCGTTTCGCAAGAACGACCGCCGCCCCGAGCCTGAAGCCGACATCTTCGATGCCGCCAACTTCAAACAGGTTCGCAACGGCTGGTGGCTGGACCGCCTGATGCCGGGCAGCGCCGCGCGCTACATTTTTGCGGCGTTCGTGACCTGCACGGTTGTCTGGATCGCCGCGCTCTCGCTGCGGCTGATCGAGGCCGGAACGGGGGACATTCCCGAGGACATCTGGAACTTCATCAGGGAAAAACAGTGGCAGCTGCAGCCGCTGATGCTGCTGGTGCACTTTTTGTG
Organism: Planctomycetota bacterium; assembly: GCA_020849795.1. Taxonomy (GTDB): domain Bacteria; phylum Planctomycetota; class UBA8742; order UBA2392; family UBA2392; genus JADJRK01. The sequence continues at coordinate 96,679 of JADZFR010000004.1, forward strand.
CCTGCGCCTGTTCAAGGGCATCTACAGCCGCAACTTCGGCCGCGCGTTCACACACCTGGATGTGCGGCAGGACGAACTGGAGGGGTTCAAGCGCTGGTTTCTTGGCAGCCGCGTGAACGTCTTTGCGATTGCGATTGCTGTGCCCTTCATCCTGTGGGACTTCCTGTTCTTTGCAACCGGCGAGAAGTTCTACGAGACGATCTACGGCGCCGATTCAGCCTACCTGCAACTGATAGATACCAGCGGCCGGACAGCCGAGGCCTGGCTGCTGTTGGCGATCTGGACCTTTGAGTGGCTGATGTTCGGATATTACTGCTACTTGATGGTCTCAGGCGCGGTCGTGGTGCGCAGCATCATGCGCCGCCACAACTTTGTGGACTCGGTCGACCTGGTGCTGACCGAGCGGCAGTACCGCCCGATGTTCAGCGTGACCGCGCAAGCCGGCAGCCTGGTGTTCTTCTATGGGCTGATGCACCTGGGCTACATGCTGTACACCAAGAGCGCCGACAGCGACATCGCGGGGTTGATCCTGCTGGTGGTGCTGCTGGGTGCCAGTTTTGGCCTGACCTGGGGCGCCGTGCGGAAAGAGCTCAAGGGCGACGTCAATGACGCGCTTGAAGAACTGGAAAAGAGCTACCGGGCGGCGCGCGAAAAGCTGGCGACCATGAAAGACGTGCCCGGCATTGAAGACGACATCCAGCGTGTGCAGGTGCAGTTGAAGATGCAGCTGGCGTTGCAGCAGCTGGATTACCTGCAGACCAAGTACGAAAGCCTGGGCCGCCGCGAGTTCATGGGCCTGATGTTCAAGATGCTGGCACCGGTCGGTGGCGTGCTGGCGCGCATCATTCGATGGGGCAGCCTGCTGGCCGCGATTGGCCTGAGCGGTGCCGCGGCACTGGGCGCCGGCGACAAAGCCCCGCAACCCGAAAGCGTTGAGAAAGAAGCAACCGCGCCCGCCAACGCCGGCGGGTAGTGCCGGGTCTTGCTGGCAAGTGCGCGAGTGCTACTTTGACGCGCCACGGCTGGGTAGCTCAGGTGGTTAGAGCATAGGATTCATAACCCTAAGGTCGCGGGTTCGACTCCCGCCCCAGCTACCATCAATGCAATTGCGGTCGCGGCCCGGAACATGGGTGCGCGACCGCTTCGCTTACGCCCGGCGTCGCCCGCCTGCGGGCGGGCTTTGGCCGTGCTGCTGCGCGTTCGCAACAGTCCGCAGGACTGTTGCGAGGTTCGACTCCCGCCCCAGCTACCATCAATGCAAGTGCGGTCGCGGCCCGGAACATGGGTGCGCGACCGCTTCGCTTAACTGCTACGCGTTCACGGCAACCTTATCGAGGATCTTGCGCACGATTTCCTGGCCGCTGCGGCCGCCGCGCCGGTCAAAGCTGGCGCGCTCAATCACGCGGTGGCTGAGCACCGGCACCGCGATGGCTTTCACGTCGTCGGGCACCACGAAGTCGCGGCCCTCGGTCAGGGCGTACGATTGCGAAGCCCGGAACAGCGCCACCGAGCCGCGAGGTGACACGCCGCTGAGCAGTTTGGGGTGGTGGCGCGTCTCGCCGACAATCTCAAGGATGTAGTCGGCGATGCTGGTATCCACGCGCACTTTCTTGACGGCTTCCTGGATCACCAGAACGTCTTCGCGCGTCAGCACACGCTCTACGCGTTGCAGTGTGTCGTTGTCGGCATGCTCGAACAGGATGCGCTTTTCGTCTTCGACGCCCGGGTAGCCGACCTCAAACTTCAGCATGAACCGGTCAAGTTGCGATTCAGGCAGCGGGTAGGTTCCCGCATGCTCAATCGGGTTCTGCGTCGCGATCACGAAGAACGGGCGTGACAGCTTGCGCGTCTGGCCCTCTGCCGTGATCTGCAACTCGCCCATGGCTTCCAGCAGCGCGCTTTGCGTGCGCGGCGTGGCGCGGTTGATCTCGTCGGCCAGCAGGATGTTGGTGAACACCGGCCCTTCGCGAAACTCAAACGCGCCGTCGTGCTGCCGGTAAATGCTGGTGCCGATGATGTCCGTGGGCAGCAGGTCAGGCGTGAACTGCACGCGCTTGAAGTCGCAACCCACCGCCCGCGCCAGTGCTCGCGCCAGCGTGGTCTTGCCCAGCCCCGGCAGGTCCTCGACCAGCACGTGGCCGCGCGCGAACAGGCCCGTGAGCAACAGCCGAATGACCTCAGGCTTCCCGATCAAGGCGCGGGAAAGTTGGCTGGCAAGTTTGGACGCAAGTGCTGCCGGCATGAAGCCCCAGATTACGGTCGGGCGGGGGAAGCCACAACGCCCCTGATTCTAACGGCTTACGCCGGCCAAAGTTCCGGGCATTCGCGAAAGAGGCGACGTTCGCGGGGCGCCGCTAAATGCTCTCGGCTTTTTCCTGCGCGGCTTTGCCTTCTTCCTTCTTTCCGGCTGCTTCCAGCACCAGGCCCAGCGTGTGCCAGGCCTTTTTCAGGCGCAACTTGTGGTTTTCGTCCGTCGCCGCACTGGCTTCTTCGAGTTCGCGGGCCTTGGTCAGGGCCTCGATCGCCTGGTCCCACTTTTCGCCGCCGGCCAGCACTTCGCCCAGCGCGTACCAGCTCTTTCCCTGGCTGACTTTGTCGGCATTCTGCTGCTCTTTCAGCCGGATCGACTTGCGGTACGCCTCAACCGCTTCCGGCATCTGGCCCATTTCTTTGTGGCTTTCGGCCAGGCCGTGCAGCATGTAGGCGATTTCGAGTGGCGCGACCTTGTTCGCCTCGGCTTGCTGGATCAGCTTCTTGCGCTGCATTACGCCTTTCACAAAGCGGCCGGCGTCGTGATAGGCCTCGGCCATGTTGCGCTGGATCTGCAGTTTGTAGTCCGCGGGCATCTTCGCCTTTTCGGCAAGGTCGCCGGCTTTGCGGTACAGCTCGGCGATCTGCTGAAACTCACCCTCAAGCTGTTTTTCCAGAATCGCGATCTGCGGCGGCGCCGAGGCCCCCTGCATGCCCTTTTGAACTTTCACGCTGGCCTGCATGGGCGCGATCTTCTGCTTGATGCTGTCGGCCAGGTACAGCGTCAGCGTGGACATGGTTGCGTCATCAACGCCGACCTGCTCGGCCAGTTTTACGGCCTTGGCAAACTGGTCCCCGGCTTCCTTGGGGCGGCCGCTGCGGAACATGCACTCGGCGTAGCGGTAAGTGACATTGAACTGTGACTCAGGCGGCGCGCCGCAGGCTTCTTTCTTGCTGGCCGCGGTGTTGAAGGCCTCAATCGCGTAGTCGAGCTTGTCGGTGCGGGCCAGTGCCTCGCCCAGCTTGGCGTAGCTTGTGGCGTGACCGTTGGCGTCGGCGCCGCCCTTTTCTTCAAGTTCAATCATCTTGCGAAACGCGTTCACCGCGTCTTGTGCCTTTTCGCGGGCCAGCGCGATGCCGCCAACGCCTTCCCAGAAAGCTGCTGCATCCAGGGGATGCAGGTCGGCCGGCGGTTCCAGCTTGCCGCCGCCCACTTCCTGCAGGATGACCTCGGCCCCCGAAGTTTCGCCCTGGTAGAACAACTCGAGTGCTTCGTCGATCTTCGCGTGCGCCATGAGTGTCTCCGGTGCGACACTAGTAAATCGGCCCGCGACATTCGAGGTAGCAGCCGATGCCCCGTGCCGGCTGTCCTAACCAACGATGGATTCGACCAGCTCCCACAGCCGGTCGCGCGAATCTTTCAGAAGCGCAATGCCGTGGGGGCGGCGTTCTTTGAAGCGAGAATAGAACTTGCCGGTGACGCCCTGCAACTCGGGCGCGGTGGCCATCCAGACCGAAGGCTTGGCGCCGTCGACGGGGCTGCGCATCAGCAGGTTGATCCAGAACTGGATGAACTTCGGGAAGTTGCGAAACAGGTTCGTGCCCACAATGCCCGGGTGCAGCGAGTTGGCGGTGACCACGCCGGCTTCGCGTTCGGCCCAGGTGATCGAGAGCATGGTCAGTGCCAGCTTGCTCTGCCGATAAGCGCGGCGCGGCGAGTAGGCGCCCTTGAGGTTCGGGTCTTCCCAGTGGATATGGCCGTTCAGGTGCTCTTCGCTGGACACGTTGACCACGCGGCCATTGGCTGCGCGCAGGGGCCCGATCAGCGCCTTGGTCAGCAGGTGCGGCGCCAGCGTGTTGACGGCCCAGGTTTCGTCGTGTCCCTCGGGCGTGATGGTTTGCTTTTCGGCCCACAACCCGGCGTTGTTGATCAGCGCGTCCAACTGGCCGTGGCTGGCGGCGATGCGCGCGGCGCCTTCGCGCACGCTGGCCAGCAAAGCCATGTCCATGGGTACACCTTCGGCCGAGCCGCCGGCGGCTTTGATCTCATCCAGGACAGGCTTGCAGCGGTCTTCCGAGCGGGCGACAACAACGACGTGGGCGCCGCGCTTGGCAAGCGCAACGGCGCCGACGCGGCCAATACCCGACCCGGCGCCGGTGATCACGACGGTTTTGCCCTTCAGGTCCATGCCCGGATGATGGGAGCTCGTGCGCGGGCGCGCAAGTATGGTTCACGCGCAACTGAAACCGCGTGCCGTTGTTTGTTCATGAAGCGAGCGATTTCGACATCCCGCTCTTCCCGCCATCGACCGTGATGCCGGTTGACTCTCTTGTTTTCCTTACGATTGCGGCAACAATCCCGCGTGTTTGGCGTGGCCGGGACGGCCGCGCCCGGTGCAGGCGAGGCGCCTGCGCCATGGAGCGATCATGGCAAAGAACATCAAAACTCGTGCCGAAGACTATTCGCAATGGTACCTCGACGTCATCAAAGCGGCGCAACTGGCGGATTACGCGCCCGTGCGCGGCTGCATGGTCATTCGGCCCGAGGGATTTGCACTGTGGGAAGCGATCCAGCGCGACCTTGACCGGCGCTTCAAGGAGACCGGCCACGTCAACGCGTACTTTCCCCTGCTGATCCCCATGAACTTTCTGGCCAAGGAAGCCCAGCACGTCGAGGGCTTTGCCATGGAGTGCGCGGTGGTTACGCACCATCGACTCGAGAAAGACGACAAGGGCGGCCTCAAGGCTGCCGGCGAACTCGAGGAGCCCTTTGTCATTCGCCCCACCAGCGAAACCGTGATCGGCCACATGTACGCGCAATGGATCCAGAGCTACCGCGATCTGCCCGTGCTGATCAACCAGTGGTGCAACGTGATGCGCTGGGAGTTGCGCACGCGGCTGTTCTTGCGCACCGCCGAGTTCCTGTGGCAGGAAGGCCACACCGCCCACGAAACGGCGCAGGAAGCACAGGAAGAAACGTTGCGCATGCTGGATGTGTACGCCGCCTTTGCCGAAGAATTCCTGGCGCTGCCCGTGGTCAAGGGCCGCAAGACGGAAAGCGAGAAGTTCCCCGGCGCCGACGCCACCTACGCCATTGAGGGCCTGATGCAGGACGGCAAAGCCCTGCAAGCCGGCACCAGCCACAACCTGGGCCAGAACTTCGCCAAGGCCTTCGACATCAAGTTTCTGGGCCGCGACCAGAAGCAGCAGCACGTGTGGACCACAAGCTGGGGCGTAAGCACGCGGCTGATCGGCGCGCTGATCATGGCGCACAGTGACGATGACGGGCTGGTGCTGCCCCCCAGGGTCGCGCCCGTCGTGATGGCAATCGTGCCCATCTTCAAGACGCCCGATGAGCTGAAGAAAGTAATGGGGGCGATCCGAGAGATGTTGTCCAGCCTGGTTGGCAATGATGAGGTCCAGTCTGCTTGGGATCGATCAGCGGGACGGCAAATCAATCAATCCGCTTCCACGCAAGGCTGGGAAGCCGCGGCAGAGAAAGACAGCGGTGGAGTTGTCCCCTTCTTTTTTGACCGCACAACAGATCAGCAGATTGTGCTTGACCTTCGCAGCATGCGCCCCGGGGAGAAGCAATACTACTGGGAGCAGCGCGGTGTGCCCTTCCGCATGGAAGTCGGCCCCCGCGACGTTGACGCCGGCAGCGTGGTCATCAAGCGCCGCTTTGACCGCGCCAAAGAATCAGTCGAGGCAAGCAAACTCACGCCCGGCCACCTGCGCACCGAGCTTGCCGACGTGCAGCGCCTGATGTTCCAGAAAGCAGCCGAACACCGGCAAGCCAACACCCACCGCGTTGACAGCTATGACGCCCTCAAGGCCACGCTGGCTGAAAAGGGCGGGTTTGTGCGCTGCTTCTTTCATCCTGACCGGCAAGCCGAAGCCAAGATCAAAGAAGAAACCAAGGCCACCGTGCGCTGCATCCCCTTCGATGCGCAGGGCAAGACCGGCAAGTGCATGTATTGCGGCAAAGATGGCGCACCCGAAGTGATCTTCGCCGTGGCCTACTAGCGCCGTCGAATTGGGGCGGGTGGCCTGCGACTTACATCGCGGGCTTTCCCGGCCGATATCTGTCGCCATAATGCGAAGATGCGCAAGGCGTTCGACCTCAGGCCACTCGACTTTGGCGACGTGATGGGGCGGGGATTCTCGCTCTATGCCGCGGCGTTTGTGGCCTTTGCCCGCTGGTTTCTGCTGGCCTATACGCTGCCGATGGTCCTGCTGACGCTCGCGCTGTACCTGATGTTCGACCCATATAACTGGGTCGGCCATTCCGCCCGCCGCGAACCCGGAGTGTGGGAAATCAACTCGCTGGCGGCGTACTACTGGCTGCTCAAGCTTGCCTCGGTCGCCTTTGGCGCAACGGTCGGCGCCGCGGGCGTCTATTACCTGGGAGCGCGCCTTTACGTGGGTGGGCAGCCCAGCCTGGCTGAAGTCGCCAAGGCTTTCTATGCGCGCAGTACCCACCTGCTGGGCTCATCGCTGCTGCATCTGTTCGCGGTGCTGGGCATCACGCTGGTGCTGTTCGGGTTGCCGATTTCGATGGCGCTGGGCGGAGAGGGCAGCGGGGCCGCCGGCATGGCAGTCGTGCTTGGCTTTCTGTGGGTGCCGCTGCTGGGCTGGTATCTGGGCGCCTATGCGCTGAATGTCCCGTGCGTGATGCTGGATGACGCCCAGGCACTCGAGAGCTTTGGCCGAAGCACGTTCCTGACTCGCGGGTTTCGCATGCGGCTGCTCGGCGTGATGGCATGCGCTGGGCTGCTTGTCGGCGCGCCTGGCTTGCCGGGCCTGCTCACAGTGCCGGCCTGGATCGGGCAGTCGCTGCTTGAGGACGCACAGTGGCCGCTGCTCGGCGACCTGATTCGCGTACTGTGGGATGGCGTGCTGTTACCGCTGTTCTTCACACCCGTGGTGGTGTTCTACTTCGACATGCGCTGCCGCAAAGAAGGCTACGACCTTGCCGTGATGGCCCGCAACTTCGGCATCGAGGAAGGCGAGATGATGCGCTATCGCATGAACCCGGACGTCGGCTATCGACCGCCCGGCTACAAACCACCCAAGGGCCGACGCGCCAGCGTGCCGCGCATGCCGCAGGTACAGCCGCAGCAGAACTGGGGCGGCAATCCGCATTGGCAGCCGGCGCCCCAGTGGGGACCGCCGCCGCCGGGGTGGCAAGCCGGACCGCCCCCCGGCTGGATGCCGCCACCGCCGCCGCCCGGCTGGCAGCCCGGCCCGCCGGCGAACCCGCATTGGGCGCCGCCGCAGCCCGGCCAAGGCCCGCCGTTGCCGCGCATGCCGCTGAACCGAAGGGGCCTGGGATGAGACGTCGCGCCCCGTTTGGTGTTTCGGTGTGCCTGCTGGTTGGGTTCATGCTGCTGCTGCCGGCAGGGCCGCTGTGTGCCCAGGGTTCAGGGCAGGGGCCCAAAGCAAGGCGGATTCTTGAGCGGCCGGAGTATAAGGGCTACCGGGTCGAGACCCGTGAGTATGAGGGCGATGGGGGCGCGCACGGAAACGGCGAAGCCTCGAACCAGCCACCATCCAACAGCCAGCCCAGTGACGACACCGGCTACTCTGAGGGCGAGACCGGGTGGCGCAAAGAGCGCGGTTATCGCCGCAGTGGCGAAGCCGGCCCATCCCGCAGGCCCCAGCGCCCCAGCGGCGGCGACGCCAGCGACAGCGGTGGTGGTTCGTCAGCCGGCCTGGGCTGGCTGGGCGCCTTGTTTCAGGTTGTGTTCTGGGTGATCGTGATTGTCGCGGCGCTGGTTGCGATCTTCTTCATTGTGAAGGCGCTGATGGGCATCAAGCTGAAACGCAAGCCCAAGGCCGAAAAGAAGAAAGCCGGCAGCCGGAAAAAGCCGGGCGAAAGCACGGCGGCACCTGCCGACGACGAACTGCCGGCGCTGCCGCAAGAGTTCGAAGACGCGCTGGTTGTCGCCCAGCGCGAGTTTGACGCCGCGCTGCATGCCCGAGACTGGGCCAAGGCGGCGCTGCTCGCGTACCGCATTTTCTGGCTGAAGGCCGGCTGGCGCGGGTGTGTGGAGCAGGCGGACGTGAAGACCTGGCGCGACGCATTGGCAATGGTGCGCGGCAGTGAAATGCGCGTGCGCGTGCGGGAACTGCTGCCGTTGGTTGAGAGCGTGCGGTACGGCCAGCACATCCCCGGCGAGCGCGAGTTTGAGGACTGGAAACGCCGCCTGGATCAGCTTGAACCGAGCGGGGTGCTGAGTTGAGCGAGCCCGCGCCCAAGGCCAATCCTGTTCGCCGCGAGACCATGTTCCGCGTGGTGATGGTCGGCGCCTTCATCGTGACCACCGTCGTCTGGCTGGTGGTCGGGATCTTTGACGCGCCGCTGGTGCCGGACAATTTCACGAACAGCCACTCCGGTTCGCCGGGGGGGCATCACGCGTTCGTCGAGTTGCTGAAAGAAAATGACCGCACCGTCCGGCGCGAAGCTGCCCGCCTGGAGTTGCCCGAGTACGACTCATACAGCGGCGCGACGCTGATGATCCTGGAGCCGCGCCCGGAGTTCGTGGCCGAGTACCCGGGCGAGCTGGAGAACCTGCTGAAAGACGCGCGCAACCGGCCTTCCAGCGTGGTCCTCGCGCTGCCCAAGCGCGCCTACTATCCCGAGTATGAAGACGAGAACGGCGACCTGGTGCTGACCGAGGTGATTTTTCCATCCGACTTTATTGATGAACTGATGCGGCAGTCCGGCTTCGACCGGTGGTTCAAGGTCGGCCACGACCGCCGCGACATGGTATCGACCTACTCGATACCGACCGACACGAGCCGCCAGATCACCACGCAGATTCACCACCCGGTGCAGGTGTTGCGTCCGTTGCGGGGGGGCCTGTCAGACCTGCCGGCCAATGTTCAGGTCATTGCCAAGACGGACCGCGACGATGTGATTGCCGTGCGCCTGCGCAGCGAGAACGACTATGGGCGCGGCGGGTTGGTGCTGGTCAGCGACCCCGATATGTTTACCAATCGCTTCCTCAACGAGCCCGGGATGGCGGACCTGTCGATGACTGTCCTGAGGGACACGCCACCCAAGGGCGAGATCGTGATTGATGAGGCCCTGCACGGGTTTGGCGCGGACTCCAGCCTGGAGTACCTGGCGGCGACGCCGCCGGGGTTGTGGGTGACACTCAGCGTGATCCTGGTGATGCTGCTGTTCGGTTGGCGGCAAGCGACGGTGCTGCGGCCGATCGACGCCGAGGTGCAGGACCGCGCCGAGAGACGCTATGCGATCGAGGGCCTGGCCCGCATGATGGAGCGCACCCGCGCCCATGATGATGCCGCCCGTCGCATCGTCAGGCGCTCGTGGCTGGTGCTGGGCCAGGGCGCGGCGCAGGTGCAGGGCGCCGGCAAGGCGACCACGGCGATTCGCAAGGGGCGCACCGGGCGCATCGTCAAGATGTCGGGCGAAAGCAGCGAAGAAAAGCTGGTCAACATCGCGCGTCGCGTAGCAATGCAGAAACGCACGGGCGAAACCGAGCACAGCCGGTTATGGTCGGACTGAGTGCGTGTGGCGTGTGGCGTAAGGAAACGAAATGAATGAGTTCAATGAATCCCTGCCGGACCCGTCACCGGCCGTAACGCCGGTGCCGGCCACCGAGCCCGCCGAACGCAAGATGCAGCGCTTTGCCGACGCACTGGAACAGGCCGTCGACAAGGTGGTGAAGGGCCAGCCGGGTGTCGTGCGCCACATCCTGGTCGCGATGCTGGTGCAGGGTCACGTGTTGCTTGAGGGCAACCCCGGCACCGCCAAAACGCTGCTGGTTCGCACGCTGGGCAAGTTGTGCCAGCTCGAGTTCCGGCGTATCCAGTTTACGCCCGACCTGATGCCCAGCGACATCACAGGCACCAGCATCTTCCGGCCCGATACCGCGCAATTCGAGTTTCGGCGCGGGCCGGTGTTCACGCAGTTGCTGTTGGCCGACGAAATCAACCGTGCCCCGGCACGCACGCAAGCCGCGCTGCTGCAAGCCATGCAGGAACGCATTGTCAGCGCCGACGGCCACGACCACGAACTGTCGGACATCTTCTCGGTGATTGCCACCCAGAACCCGCTTGAGAACGAGGGCACCTACCCGCTGCCGGAAGCCGAGCTCGACCGCTTCCTGTTCAAGCTGATGATCGAGTACCCGGACGAGCGAGCCGAAAGCGACATTCTCAAGCAGCACGGCGCGCCGCGCACAGCCGACGAATTCGCCGGCCTGGCCGGCAAGCCGCTGTTCGGCAGCGCTGAAATCATGGCGATGCGCAAGATTGTCATGCGCGTGGAAGTGCGGCCCGACATCTCGGACTACACGCTGGCGATTATCCGCGCCACGCGCGAACACCCGTTTCTTCGCGCCGGCGCCAGCACGCGCGCCGGTGTCATGCTGCTGCGCGCCGCCCGCGCGCTCGCGGCCACACATGGGCGCGGCTTTGTTGTGCCCGACGATGTGCGGGCGCTGGCCCCCAGCGCATTGCGCCACAGGCTGTACCGCACTGCCGCCGCCGAAATGGAAGGGACCAGCACGGACGCGATCCTGGAAGACATTGTGCAGAGGATACCGCCGCCACGGTAATGCATGGGCTACTCGCCGACACGCATCACGCTCATTCTGGGACTGGCGCTGGTTGCGCTGAGCGTGTTTGCGTTGACCGATGCGTCGCTGGTGCTGCCGTGGGCGGTCGCATGCGGCGGGTTGTGCCTGGTCATTGCCGTGGATGCGCTGTTTTTGCCGCGCCAGACGCAGCTTGGACTGCACCGCGGCGTGCCGACCGAAGTCGGCATCGGCGTGCCGTTTACCATGACGCTGGCTTTGCAGAACGAGAGCCCGCGCCCCATCCATGGCGCGGTGTTTGACCTGCTGCCGCCAAGCATGGAAGGGCTGCGCGTGCCCTTGCCCTACGCGCTGTCCCCTGACGAGCAGGCCGAGTGGAGTTTCGAGCTCAGCGCCACGGACCGCGGGGCATTCACGCTGGATACGGCAACGATCGTCATCACCGGGCCGCTGCGCCTGATGCGCCGCATTGTGCGGGGCAGCGCGCCGGCCACGGTGTCGGTGATCCCGGGCGTCGAGATCCTGCGCAGCAACGAACTGATCCTGAAGGCGGCCCGCGATGCCGACGCCGGCATAACCCGCGCCCGCGGCATCGGCCGCGGCGGTGAGTTTGATTCACTTGCGCCCTATGTGCCCGGCGACCCGCCGCAGTCGGTGGACTGGAAGGCATATGCGCGTACCGGCCAGTTGGCGGTGCGCCGCTATGTGCCCGAGCGGCGGCGCCACATCATGCTGGCCTGCGATGCCGGGCGCCTGATGGGAACGCGAGTGGGCAGCACGCGCAAGATTGACATGGCTCTCGAGGCCATGACGCGCGTGGCCGCGGCGGCGCTGCAACGCGGCGACCTGGTGGGCATGGTGATCTTTGACGGCGAAGTGCAGAGCTTCATTCCGCCCCGCGCGGGCAGTGGCCAGCTTGCCAAGATCGTGCGCGCGTCACTGAACGTGAAGCCGCGTCACACGGAGACTGCATTTACACCCGCGTTTGTGGCGCTGAATCACGCGCTGCCGCGGCGCGCGCTGGTGATCCTGGCGACGGACTTTGACAACGAGGCCCAGGGCTGGGAGTTGCAGCGCAACATTGCGCAGATCACCCGCCGCCACGTGGCGATCGTGGCCGCAATGCGTGACCCGGTGTACCACGCCACAGTGGCGGCCGAGGTCAACGACGCCAGCGACGCGTACCGCCAACTGGCTTCGCTGACGCTGCTGGAAGAGCGCCAGATGATCCTTAGCCGCATCCACTCGACGGGCGTACACGTGATCGACGCCGAGCCATCCGAGCTGCAGGGGCCGTTGCTGAACATGTATGGCAGCGTGGTGACAGGCGGCCGCCTGTAGGCGAATGGGGTAAAAGCACCCCAATTAGCTGGCAAACGCGGGCTTTAGAACCGGCTTGCGGCGCACGCCCCAGATCCAGGCATTCAGGCCCACGAGCAACACGGCGAACAGCGCGTAGCGCATCGGCACGCTGGCAGTGCTCTGGCGAAAAATGCCTTCAATCAGCCCGGCAAGGGCAAGCAGCGGCACACAGCCCATGGCGGTGACACTGGCGTCGCTGGCGGTTTCGCGCAGGGCGTCTTTGCGCGAACGCTTGCCCGGGTTGAGCATGCGGTGGCCCAGTGCCAAGCCCGCGCCGCCGCACAGAAAAATCGCGCCAAGCTCCGGCACGCCATGGGGCAGCAGCCAGGCGAAGAACTCGACGGACAAGCCCTTCTTCACGAAGAGTGCGACAAAGGCACCGAGCATCAATCCGTTCATGATGAGCAGGTAGAGTGTCGGCAGGCCCAGGACCACGCCGAAGGCAAAGCACATGAAGGCCACGCGCGTGTTGTGGGTGAACAGCATGCCCGAGAACCCGACGTCGTCGGACAACGACGAGGCTTGCGGCCCCAGCGTCGCGCGCAGGCTTTCGGCGCTTGAGTCAGGGTCGCGCCCGCCCGCGAGATCGCGGTCAATGAACAGGTAGTAAGTCTCGGGGGCGCTGGTGACCGAAACGAAGGCAATCCCGGCTGCTCCCAACGTGATCAGGATCGAGAGCAGGTGGTAGCCCCAGTATTGGCGCACCTTCCCGGGCCAGGTGAAAATCGCCCCCAGGATCACGGACGTGATCTTCGGCCGCTGGCGGCGGTACACGGCAAAGTGGGCTGTCGCCACGCTGCTTTCGATGAAGTCCGCAAGCTGGCGGTCCGGGCTGAAGGCACGCACACGGGCGAGCTCGGTTGCGCTGCGCCGGTATGCGGCGGTAAAGTTCTCGACGGTGTCGAGGTTCTTGGGCCGCGCGCGCAGCTTGGACCACGTGAGTCCCTCGAACGCCAGGAATCTCCAGCGTTCCATCGCGCGCGTTGCAGCGGCAGAGATATGATGGTGCGGCCAGCCCGCCATGAGGACCTCGATGGAAGTATCCTACAGGGCCGGATTCACCGATGCCACCCGCCCCGAGCTGGGCGCGGACCGGGTTGGCACGTTGCTGTACCGCCACGAAGTGCCGCTGCCTGAGGACGTGAAGGCGGCATTTGAAGTCGCCAGCCCGTTCGCGCGCGTGCTGGCGTTTCTGCTCGATGCGCTGATGATCGCCGGATTGACGTTTGTGGCAGTGCTGGTCGGCACGATGATGCTGGTCGCCAGCATGTTCGTGGGCATGGAAGGCTTTGCCTACGCGCTGATCCTGATTGTGCTGTTTGTGATCCAGGTTGGTTACTTTTTCATCTTTGAGGTGTTCTTCTCGGGCCAGACGCCGGGCAAGTACGCCTGCAAGTTGCGCGTGATCAAGGAAGACGGCGAAGAGATCAGCCCGTTGCAGGGCCTGGTAAAGTCGTTCATGCGCTTTGCGATCATGATTCCGCCGTTCACGGCACTTGCGATCGTGATGTTCGTGGACCGCAAGACGCGCGGTCTGCCCGACATGGTCGCCGGCACGCTGGTGATCGTGCAGAAGATGCCGCAGCACACCGGAAACCGGCCCTATGTGCCGCCGTACTTTCAGCTGGCGTACCATCACTTCCCGCTCAATCACAGCGAAATGAGCAAGCTGACGCCGCTCGATTACGCGCGCCTTGAAGAGTTCGGAACGCGCCTTTCCACGATCAGCTCAAGTGCGCGCCAGCAAGCCGCCATGGCCGCCGCAGCGGCATTGGCAAAGCGCATGAGCTACAGTAACCCCGTCGACCCAGACTATGCCGAGCTGTTTCTGTTCGAGATGCATGCCGCGTTGAAACAACAACTGATGCAGCTTTATCCCGACCTCTACGCGTAAACGTTAGAGGGCCACGTCGTAACCGAAGGCCTTCAGGTCGTCGCCGATCAGTTGTTGCAGCCGGGCCAGCTGGTCCGGGCGCAGCTCGCGGCGGCCCTTGCCGATGTTTGCGTCGGTCACCGCCTGTGTGACCGATTGGTGGTGCGTGTACGCGCTGACGTCGCCCAAAGACTCGACGTGGCCCAGTTCGCCGACCATGGTCGCCTCGTAGCCCACGCCGAGCAGGCTGCACACGGGCTCAAGTGCCCGCACCGGAGTGCGCACAAGGTCTTCGTAACGCACTTCGACGGCTTGCTGCGGCAGTGCCTCGACCACGCCATGCCCCAGGCGTACGGCCGTCTGCCACCGCGCGGCGTAGTGCGGCAGGTCTGGCGATTTGTCCTGGTGCATGAACGAGGCAACAACATCCACGCCATCGCGCACCATGTGCACGAACTTCGCCTGCGGGAACAACTCGCGAATCTCGTGCAGGTGAAACGTGTTGGCGGGCGTCTTGTCGCCCCAGGCGCAGCCAGGTTTGCCCAGGGCCTGCGCCAGCGCGGTGTAGACCGACTCGATGATGCGGGCCAGAGAGCGGCGCTCTTGGGGCTCGGCTTCCAGCTGTGCCTGCACCCGGGCCCTGAGCGGCGTGAACAGGGGGTTCCACGAGCGTTCCCACTCGTACCAGTTGAGCATGTCCGAGACCAGTTGCGGCCACTCGCGGTATGCGCGGTGGCGATAACCCTGGACCACTTCGCCCAGGTAGCCGAACTCTGGCGGGATGTAGATGCGCGGGTGCGCGGCCAGGATTCGTCGCAGCAGCGTGCTGCCGCAGCGTCCACTGCCGATGATGAAAAAGGGGTCGCCGGCAAAATCGTCCGACATCGGCCACAGCCGCGCGGAGGTCGCGCGGCGCACGGCATGGTAGGCAACGCGTGCCCAGTTCATGCTTCTGGTTTATCGCGCCGCCGCGTTGATATCCACTGTGCGGCGAAATCAACCAGCAATCGCTGGTCCATGAGCTGGGCCCTGGCGCAGGCGACCTGCCCGGTCTTGACGTGTCCAGCCCGAATGACGTCCCAGCCGATTTCCGGAAAGTCGCCGGCATCGAGCTTCAGGTCTTCGAACTGCACCCATTGCCGGTGCTCGCCGACCATGATTGCGGCACCTTGTTTCATCTGCGTCTTGGCCGGCCAGTCGGCGCGGTGTTCGGCCAGATGCAGCGAGCTGTTGCGGTCGTGGCCGACGCCGAGCAGCAGCACGCTGCCGCCGAGATCATAGATACGCGCCAGCGGCGACTCTTCGCCGAAGCCTGAGTTCAGCCGGTGATCCTGAGTAATAGCCCGCGCATAGCGGCCCCACGCGCACCAGCTTACCGCGGGGTGGCTGCTGCGGCGCACATCAGGCGCGCGTCTGAACAGCTCGGCGATGGCGCCCATGCCGCGCGTGTGGCTCATGCGCGCGTCAAAGGCCGGCATGTGGTCGCGAACCGCCTGGTGCCAGGCTTCGGGCACGGCGGGGTCGTTCCAGTGCACCGGCTCAGAATTGTCGGTGCTGTATGCCGGCAGACACAACGTGCCGCTGTCGGTGACTGCCCGCTGCAGCGCCAGCACCACCGCGTGCGGGCCGCCCACAACCCAGCCCAGCGCACTCAGCGAAGAATGCACAGCCACGGTCATTCCCTCGTGCACGCCCAATGCGCGCAGGTCGGCGATCAGCGACTCAACGGTCGCCGGTGTTTCGGCTTTGGCAATGGCATCGGCTTCCGGCACGTGAGATCCTGCGGCGTCAGTCTTTCCACAGTTGCTGCATCTTCTGCTGCATATCCGCGGCGAGTTTCTGCATTTCTGCACTGAGCTTCAGCACCAGCGCCTGGTCGTTCATGTTGGCCATCATCTTCTGCGAAAGCTCCTGCACTCGTGCCGTGTACTCCTGCTGCAGGCGGTCCATTTCGGCTTGGGCGTGATCGCGCCGGGCCTCATCATCGGCGTGCTGCTTTTCCGCATCAAGGATGGACTGCTTGATCGGCAGCGTTGCCGGCCCGTCCTCAAGAAACGTCTCTACCTCAAGCTCTTTGGCTTCCTCACGCAATTCGCGCAGCGTGTCGCGCTGCTCGTGGTAGGCGTCCACGGCGGCGCGAATGCCCTCGTCCCACACGCCAAGCCACTTGTCTATCTCGGGATCGAGCGGGCGCTTGGGGTCGCTGTCCCAGTAGTAAGGCTTGCTGCGGTCCAGCAGCGGCGTCTCTTTGTTGCGCCGGATGTACTCGCGCTTGAACCTTGTATCCAGCGACTCGCCATGCTGCGTCACCCACGCATCAAATGCCGGCGACGTTGTTTCGCTTTGCGCCGTGAGCAGACCGTACATCGCCTTGTGCGCGGAAAAACCTCCCCGCGGATCCGACAGTTCGGGGTCAAGGGCGGCAATCGCCTTCGCATACAGGCCGTCATCATGGCCCGGCGGGTTGCCCAGTACTTCGGCCGCAGCGGCTCTTCCACCCCAGCTTGTCGCCTGCTTGAACAGGTCCAGCCGTCGGCGGTACTCGTCGGAGCTGTCGGCTGGCGGAACGTAAAAGCAGTCCAGCAGGTGCGGCACGACCTCGGGGCGGTCGGCGCCGAGTTCGTCGCATGCCTTCCACAGCACGGGCCACGGGTAGCGCCCGCGCAGATAACTGTTGCGCATGGTGTACAGGGCCCAGCCCAGCACGGCATCGGTCACGTAAAACAGCCGATACAGCACGATTTCGGCGATGACCGGGTGCTCGTCAAAGTTGCGGCCGATCAGCGTGTTGACCGCCCAAAGCGCGTGGCAGGCATAGTCGCGGTTATGGTGCAATGCGGCGTACTCGCCCGCGTCGATCAGCGTCTTGACGCAGACGGCTTTGCCAAGGCCCAGCTCGCTCAATATTGCGCGCTTGGCGTTGACGTCGAACACCACGCCGCGGCACGCCTGGATGACGCCCGGCCAAAGCGTGGGGTCGCCTTCGCACAGCAGTTTGCCGATGGCATCAAACACAGAAGCTCCGACGGCGTCGTGGTCCTGGCCGGCATGCCGCAGCAGCCATGGCAGGAAGTGCGCCGTGGTGTGGTTGATCAGGCTCCAGCTTTCGAAGTTCTGCGCCAGGTGAATCCGCGGCAGCAGCTCGGGCTCGTGCAAAATGCGCCAGATCAGCTGTTCGGTGGCGACGTCCCACGGGTAGTCGAGCTTGTCGCGGCGCTGGTTCTCAAAATCCTGGCGCGTGCGGCGTTGCGGCGGGTCGACATCATCGGCGGTGATCGCGACCAGCCGTGTTTCGAGTTTGCTTTGGGCGCCGCAGTACTTGCAGGTCTGGATCGCCTGCTCCGTGTCCGCCCCGAACTCGGCCCCGCAGCCGGGACAGGTGCATGTTTCGTAGGTTGCAGTCTTGCGCAGCCAGCGAGTTGCCCCCTTGATGTCGGGGCGCTGCAATGCGCCGGCGCTGGCCTCTACGGCGCGCAGCCGGTACTGCAGCGTGCTGCCCCCGCCGCAGAATGCGCAGCGGGCCTCGCGGCCGCTTTCGGCAAGTTGCAGGGGCGCGCCACAGGTGGGGCAGATGCCGCGGTGGCTGCGCGACAGCGACTCAGGAATCACGTCGTACATGGCGGCCAGTGTATCGCCGGGCGCGCCGCGTGGGCAGATGGGCTATGCTGGGGCCATGGGCCTGCACCAGAAAATCTCGCGCGCGGTGTTTGCGGGCACGCTGTTTCTGCTGAGCGTCATTTCGTACGTGGCGCTGGACCGGCTCGAGCTGATGTGGAACATCTGGGCACAGGTCATAACCGGGCTGGTGGTGCTGATCGCGGCATGGGTGCTGGGTCGCTACGTCCCGCGCTGGCTGGGAGTCGAGCGTGATTGAACCAAAGAAGACACAGGCTTGGCTTCCGGTGCTGCTGGTGCTGTGGGTTGCCGCGCTGGCTGCGTCTGCTTTCGGCCCTTCAGACCTGCTTACGTGGTTTCTTGAAACTGCGCCAGTGATGTTCGCCATCCCGCTGCTGGTGTTGACGCGCCGCCGCTTTCCGCTAACCCCGCTGTTGTACGTGTTGATCTTCCTGCACGGCTTGATCCTGATGCTGGGCGGGGCATACACCTACGCCGAGGTGCCCCCCGGTTTCTGGGTGCGCGACGCGCTGGGCCTTGAGCGCAACCACTACGACCGCCTGGGGCACTTTGCGCAGGGCTTTGTGCCGGCGATCCTTGCCCGCGAGATCCTGCTGCGCACATCGCCGTTGAAGCCCGGGACGTGGCTGTTCGTGCTGGTCACCAGCGTGTGTCTTGCATTCAGCGCGTTCTACGAACTGATTGAATGGTGGAGCGCGGTAGCACTGGGCCAGGGGGCGGATGCGTTCCTGGGCACGCAAGGCGACCAGTGGGATACGCAGTGGGACATGTTCCTGGCGCTGATCGGCGCTGTCTCGGCCCAGATTGCGCTGGGGCGGGTGCACACGCGGCAGGTGCTTGCCGGCGGCGTGATCCGTTAGCCACGGCCAAGTTCCGCGGCCCGGGTCCTGGCGGCTTTCACGGCATCCTTGAAAGCCTGCTTCCAGTTCATGTTCTCGAGGTGCGTGATCGCCGCGTGCGTCGTGCCGCCGGGGCTGGTCACGCGTTTGCGCAATTCGGCGGGCCCGGCGGGATCGTGCGCCAGCAGCGTCGCGGCGCCGCGGAACGTCTGGTACGCCAGCGTGTATGCCTGCTCGCGCGCCAAGCCAAGTTCCTGGGCGGCTTCGATCAGGGCCTCGGCCATATAGAAGATATACGCCGGGCCGGTGCCGCTGACCGCCGTCACCGCGTCCATCTGTTGCTCGTCCACCACGACGACCTTGCCGACGGCGCTCAGGATGTTCAACGCGGTGGCCAGTTGCTGGTCGCTTGCGTACCGGCCCCGCGCCAGCGCCGTTGCCGCCATGCCGATCGCGGCGGGCGTGTTCGGCATCGTGCGAATCACCGGCACATTGCCCAGCGCGTGCTCAAACGTCGCGATGGTTACTCCGGCGCACACGCTGATCGCCAGCTTGTCGGGTGTCCAAGCGGGCTTTACAGCCGCCAGCGTCTCCTTGATCTGTTGCGGCTTTACAGCGAAGACCACGGTGTGTGCCTCGCGCACGGCGTCAACGGCGTGCTCAACCGTTGGAACGCGCAGGTGTTGGGTAAGGAACTCGCGGCGCGCATTTCGCACCTCGGCCACGACCAGGCTCTCGCGGCCCCAGCCCGAGTCGAGAAGGCCCTCGGCCAACGCGCCGCCCATGAACCCGCCGCCTACAATTGCCGTCTTCATCGCAGCCTCCGGCGGGAGTGTAGTGGCGAAGCCGCGGCAGAGAAGCACGGGAATGCAGGTAAACGAAACCGGCGGCTGGGATTTCCCAGCCGCCGGTTTGAATCGAACGAACGGAACTATGCGCGACGACGGCGTGTCACGCCGGCGATCGCCATCAGGCCAAGCGCCCCAAGCAGCAGGGCCCAGCCCGAATGCTGCGCTGAGCAACCGCCGCCGCCATCCTTACTCTTGCCGCCGCCGGTCGAGCCGACCGTCGAGTAGCTGAACGTCTGGGTGATGGTCTGCGGAGGCAGCGAACCGCTGGTGACCACGATGGCCAGCGTCGTGCCGCTGCCCGGCGGAACCAGCAAGCCGGTCACCTGTGTGCCGGTGCCGTTGATGACTGGGGTACCCGGGCAAAGCGCGCCGCCGATGGTCACCGAGAACGGGGCGTTGAAACCGTTGCCGTCGATGGTGATGGCTACGCCGCCCGCCGGGAAGTCGGCGACCGGGGCAAAGGTGGTCACGAAGAAGTCAACGATCGAGAGTGTGCTGCTGACTGGTGCCGGCGTACCCAGCAGGGCCGTCACGCCGCCCGCTGTAATCGCGGAAGCGGCAGGCACAGACAGGCTGAGGGTCTCGGGCACTGATGCACCGGCTGCCGCAGTGGCCAGCAGGCTCAGGCGCACCCACAGGTCGACGCTGCCCGCGTTGGGCACCACGACCGACGGCGTGAAAGTTGCCGCGACCAGCGCCGCGCCGGCACCCTGGAAGATCTGGGTGTCCGTGGTGCTGTCGAAGCTGCCGTCGCCGTTGTCGCGCCACACCTGCACGCCTGCGGTCGGGTCAAGGTCGTTGACCCAGTCGCCGGTGCCGGCGGTGGTGAAGTCAATCTGCGTGACCGTGACGTCCTGGTTGCTGGCCGTGAGGCGGAACTTGGCCAGGACGTGTGTCTGGGCAACGCCGGTGTCAATCGTGGCGTTGGCAGGCGGTGTCGGGCCGTTGCCAAGGGTGATGGTCGCGACGTCAATCGTCAGAGCGGTGCTGTCCACGTTCACGTCGCCCGTGACCGTGCCGCCGGCGGGCGGGGTCGCGGTAACGCTGGTAATACGGGCGTTCAGCGTCTGGCCCGTGGTGGCTGAGCCGGCCAGCGTACCCACAAGGAAGAAGCGGCGGCTGCTGGTGGCTGCGAACGTGGTGTTGGTCAGCTGGGCGAGATACAGGCTGCTGGCGTCGAAGCTGACAGCGGCTGCCGCCACTGCCAGGGCGTCGCCGGCGTCGTATACGCCGCTGGCGTTGGAGTCTTCGTACAGTGCCAGGCTGTCGTACGCGAGGTTGGCGTTGGCGGTGCCGGTGCCCTCGAACTCAAGCTCGGTGGCTGTCCAGGCGGCCGCAATCGTGGTGAGTGTGCCGTCCCAGATCACGTGGCCTGCGCCGCCCGGGCCCTGCGAGTTGCTGTTGACGGTGGTGGATGCAACGGGGCCGTTGAGAGTGATGTTGAGGTTGTTGGCGTAGTAGATCAAGCCGGGCGCGGTGCCGGCTGCCGGGGCGGGTGTACCGTTGATGTTGGTGCCGGTGCTGGCGCCGCTTGCGGTTGTAAGCTGCGTGGCGTACTCGGCGCCGCTGGGTGTGGCAGCGTCGAACTGGACCATCAGGAAGTAGACCTTGGTGGTGCCCGCGGTGAACTGGCTTTCCGTACCGCTGATCGTGAAAATGACCTGGTTGCTGCCGTTGAAGCCGGTCTGGGTGTCCACCTGCACGTCTGCGCCGTCAAACACGCCGTTGGCGTTGTCGTCACGGTACAGGTCAGCCTGCACGATGTCGGCCTGGAGTGTGCCGCCCGAGATCGCCGAGCCGGTAAAGGTGATGCTGGTCAGGGTGTTGTCCGGGCCGTTGGGATAGGCGACCTCAAACTGCTGCATCAGGTAGTCCGCGCCGCCCGGTGCGGCAATGCCCTGGGTGGCCGGGCTGGTGTCGGTGATGTTGAAGTCCGGCGCGTTGATGTCGAGGCCGGCCATGGTACCGGACGGTGTGCCGCTGCTTCCGGCACCGGTGCCCACGCTGATGGCGCTGACGGTGTACTCAAACGTTTCAGCCGGGATGGCGCTGCCGTTCAGCTTGACGACAACAAAGTATGTCTTGGCCTGCGAGACCGAGAATGGCTGCAGCCCCGAAGGCACGTTGAACACCAGCGAGCCATCGTCTGCCGGGAACGCAGCGGCTGTGTCGACCAATGTGTCGTTGGCGTTGTCGTAGCTGCCGACGGCGCCGCTGGCCGAGTCTTCGTAGATTGCAACTTCGGTGTAAGCCGTGCTGTCGTCGCCGGTGCCTGAAGCCGCCAGCGTGATCGTCAGCAGGTCAGGCGTGCCGCTGCCCGACGCGGTGATGGTGAACACGCCCGCTTCAAAGCCGTTGCCGCCCGTGCCGGTTTCGTTGGCGTAAACGCCGGCAGCAGTGCCGGTGGTGGCGCTGACAACAAGCGTGGTGTCGATGATCTGGACGCCCTGCATGATGGCGCTTGGCAGGCCAAGGCCGTCCGAGGCGACGTTGCTGACAATCGCGGTGACCTGGGTATGGAAGGTGTGGCCGGCAGACGCCAGTGTGGCGCCGTTCATGCGAGTCACCACGAAGAACGTTGCCGACGAGCCGCCGGCAATGGCCAGCGCGGATGACGTAAACGCACGCGTGCCGTTGTCGCCGGCAAAGGCAGTTGCGGCGGCCCCGAACAACGCGTCACCGCCGTCCCAGAAACCGTTGGCGTTGGTGTCCCGGTACAGGGCAACTTGTGAGTAAGCGTTGCTGTCGTTACCGGTGCCGGACGCGGACAGCGTAATGCTGGTCAGGTTCACGTTCGTGCCGGTGCTGGTGTTTGAAAGCGTGAACTTGCCGGTCTGGACGTCTGTGGCGTCGTTGGCCAGGCGCTGGGTGACTGTGCCGGGCTCTGCTGCGACGTACAGGCTGGCGCTTTGGATGGTCAAGCGATAGCTGCCGCTGTTGATCGTGCCGGTGAAAATCGCGCCGACGGCCGCCGAGTTGCTCATGAAGAAGTGGCCGAACTGCGATCCGTTTGCCGGTGCGGTGCCGCCGCCCAGTTTCACAATCGTGAAGTACAGCAGCGTCTCGTTAGGACCAATCGAGGTGTTAGTGAAGTTGTGTGTGGTGTTCCAGCTCGTAAATGTGCCGCCGATCTTTGTGTCAGACGCACGCTCCCAGTTGCCGCTGCCGTTGGCGTCCATGAACAGCTCTACCGAAGTGAAGATGGCTGTGCTGACCGTGCCGAAGGAAAGCAGGCTAAGCTGCGTGATCGTTACGTTCAGCGGGCTGTTGTTCTGTACCTGGAAGCGCTCGAACACGAACCCGTCGCCGCCCGGCCCGGTGTAGTCCCATGCCGCGGGGCGGTTCGTGGAGACCGGGAAAGTCACGTTCAATTGCGGCTGCTGGATCACGTGGCCCGCCATGGTCTGCGAAGGCAGGCCTGCGGTGGGTGAGCCGGTGACCGTGATGTCGTCAACGATGGTGCGGAAGGTCTGGCCCGGCGCAGGAAGGGTCGCGCCGTTGAACTTCACGACAACGAAGCACCGAGTCACTGAGGCTGCCGCAAGGGCCAGCGTATCCGTAAAGACCAGCGTGCCGTCATTCGTGGCAAAGGCGGTGACCGCCGCGTCATAAATCGTGTCAGCGGCGTCATACGAGCCCACGTTGCCCGAGCTGGGGTTGTCAATGTAGATGGCGACTTCGGAGTACGCGGTGCTGTCATTGCCGGTGCCTGTTGCGCGCAAGTCAATCGAGTCCAGGGTAGCGGCGCTGGCTCCGGTGTTCTCGACCACGAAGGTGCCGTTCACGGCGCCTGACACATCGTTGGCCCAGATGTTCTGGGTTGCGCCGGTGCTGGCCAGCACCGTGACCACGCTGCCGAACTGCCAGTTGGTGTTGTTGCCCGAGTCCACGCCGCCCGGGGCGGCATAGACCGTCGATGACGCGGCACTGTCCTGTACGTCACAGTGCACGGCAGTGACTGTGCCGGTCACCTGCAGCAGCCACTGGTTGCCTGCACTGGTGCTGCGCAGCAGGATCTTGTTGGCACCGGAGCCGATGAAGACCAGGGCCCCGTTGATGGTCACCGTGTCGCCGGCCCCGAAGTTGACGCGGCGGCCGGGGATGTTGCAGGTCAGGTCCTGGAAGGTGCTGTCGCCGGTGATCGACGAGGTCGCCGAGCCCGCAATGCGGGTCGTGTTGGTGGCACTGGCTGTCAGCGTACCCGCGCCGGTCGTGGCAATGTTGCCGGTCACGGAAACCAGCGTGCTGGCCAGCGTCAGGCCGCCTGCATTGCTGATCGACCCGATCGCAAAGCCGAAGCCGGTGGCGAAGTTGCCATTCAGCGACAGCGCGCCGCCCGCGGCGACGTTCAAGGTCGGGATCGACAGGTTGGAGGGAATCAGCGTGGCGGAAGTCGAAAGCACGTTCAGTACGGCCGCGCCGGTCTTTTCAGCACTGAGTTCATTGATGAACACAACCCACGTGCCCGAACCGGTGTACAGGTTGAACGAGCTCGTGGCGCTGCCCGCGAACACGATCTTGCCTGAGCCTGTCACCTGGAAAATCGGTGTTGAGCCAATCGTGACTGAGCCGTTGAAAGTCACCGTGCCGCCGCTGATGTACACGCCCGACGGCGAGCTGTTGTTGCTGGAAGTGTTGAGGTTCAAGCTGGCGCCCGTGGCTGTGTACTCCAGCGTTCCGCCCGTCATCTCGAAGCGATGGCCCGAGTTCACAACCTGGTGAGTCCGGACCGAAACCGTCCCGCCCGTGATCGAGAACGTCTTGAGCGCGCTGAACTGGTAGACTTCGGGCAGGCTGACCGTACCGCCGCTGATGTGAAGCTCGCCCAGCGCCGCAACCGTGCTGGAGACGCGGCTGTTGACGACCGTGAGGTTGTTGCCGCCGTTGCGGTACGTGCCGGTGCGAATGTCGAGCGCCGCAAGTGTCGGCTGCGCGATGTCGCCGGTGACCACGACTGGTGCAGTCTGCAGAACTTCGATTGTGCGGCCGGTCTTGGTGATAGCCAGGCGCTGGAACGTCGAAGTGGCCGAGCCACCGATGACGGAAGTGCTGCCGCCGGCAATGATGACCAGTGACGTGCCGGCGTTGAAGGTGCCGTTGTTTGTCCAGTGAGCATTGACCGTCAGGGTGCCGGTGCTGCCGTTGAGAACGCCTGAGGCTTGAATCGTGAGGCTGCGGCAGGTGGCCGTCGCCGACAGTGTCGGCTGGTTCGGCAGCGCGCTGGTGTCAGGAATGATCACGTCGTTGGTGGCGGTTGGGACAGAGGCCGGGTTCCAGTTGGTGGCCGTGCCCCAGGCAGTGCTGGTGGCGCCCGTCCAGGTATGAGCTGCCGGTGCGGCCCCGAAGTTCCAGTTGGTGTTATTGCCCGAGTTTGTGCCGCCGTTGACAGTGACTGCGCTGGAAGCGTTGCCGTCCTGCACATCGCAGTAGTCGGCGGTCACGGTACCGTTGACCTGCAAGAGCCACTGGGTGGAGGCCGACGAACTGCGCAGCAGCAGCGGGTTGCCTGACACGCCCTGCAGGATCATCGTGCCGCTGAACGTTGTGGTGTTGCCGGCGCCGAAGGTGATGGTGCGGCCAGGACTGTTGATCGTGAGACTCGAGAACGAATTGTTACCGAGCACGCTGGCCGTGGGGGCCGAGCCGCTCATGGTGACCGAACCCGTAGCGATGCATGAGCCGGCGCCCGTGGAAGCAATGCTGCCGGAAACAAAGAAGGTCGGCGCCGACAGGTTCAGAGAAATCGCGGTCGAGATGTTGCCGATGCGCCATGCAAAGCCGGGGCCATTCGCCGCCGAGATCGTCACGCCGCCGCCGCTGCCGATCACCAGGTTGCCGATGCTGTAATCGCCGGGGTTGGTGCCGGCCGGGTTCTGGTGGAAGATGTTCAGTGTGGCGCCGCCAGTCTTGTTGACGCGCAATTCACTCACGTCGAACTTGCAGGCTGTGCTGGTGGATGAGGTGGATGAACGCAGACGTGCGGTCGTGTTGGTCGAGCCGACAAACTCTACGATGGCCGTCCCGGTCGCCTGGAACACGTTGCCCGAGTCATTCAGGTCGATGCTGCCGCTGAGCGTGATGTGGCCACCGGTCATGAAGTAGCCCCAGGTGGAGTTGTTCGATGACTCCCAGATGTTTGTGCCCGTGGACGTATAGGCGATCGTGCCGGCCGACATGTCGAAGCGGTGCGAGCTGTTCACCACGTCGTGCGTACCCGTGATGGTGATGTTGCCGCCCGTGACAGTGAACTGCTTCAATGCGCTGAACTGGTAGACGTTGTTGAAGACAACGGTGCCGCCACTGACGTGCAACTCACCGTTGGCCGGGGCTGTGCCGGTCACGCGCGAGCCGACCGTGAGGTTCTGTCCGCCGTTGCGATAAGTGCCCTGGCGGATATCCAGCGCCGCGAGCGTGGGCGAGGTGATTAAGCCCGTGACAATCACCGGCGAAAGCTGCACGACTTCCGTCGTGCGCGCAGTCTTGTTGATGACAAGCTGGTAGAAAGTGCTCGACGACGTGCCGCCGATGTTGGTGTCCGAGTCGCCGACCAGCAGCACCATCGAAGTGCCCTGGGTGAACGTGCCGTTGTTCGTCCAGTTGCCGGACATCGACAGGTTACCCGTGCCGCCGTTCAGCACGCCGCTGGCGTTAATGGTCAGGTCGTTGCACACCGCGCCGGTGACAAGCGTTGGCGCATTCGGCAACGACGTCGTGTCCGGAATGACCACGTTGTCGCCAGCTGTTGGCACTGCCGCCGGGTTCCAGTTCGAAGCTGTTCCCCAAGCGGTGCTGGTCGCACCCGTCCAGGTTGTCTGCGCCGTGAGCGCGGAAGCAACCACACAAAGTAGCGACAAAACGAAGAGACGCTGACGCATTTGAAGCCTCCAAGGCCGAAGTAACTAAACGGTTTCAAGAATGTTGCTGACCAACAAGACAGTTGATGAAGATCATTGGTGTTTCAACTAACGCTCGAATATGGGTTGGCCATGTCACCCGGTAAAGGAATTCCGCCCGATTTTCATAATATCACATTTCGCACAAATTCCGTGTCATCAGTAGAATACCTCTTGACGATAGTCGTGATAACGAATATATTCTTGGCATGACAATTGATCGTGATATTCAGCTCTCCAAACCACTGGCCAACAATGGGATACGCGCGTTCCTTCTTCTTATGCGCGCATCCAGCGAGATCACCGAGCTCCCAGCCCGCATCACCAGGCAGCACGGCATCACACCCACTCAGTTCAACATCCTGCGCATTCTCCGTGGCTCTCCGGCTGGACTTCCATGCAGCGAGATCAGCGCTCGAATGGTCGCCCGCGATTCTGATGTGACTAGACTTCTAGATCGTTTGGTGCGATCTGGGCTTGTTGTGCGTATTGCGTCACATCAAGACAGGCGAGTTGTGCAAGGCCAGATTACGCCAGCCGGCGAGCAACTCTGCGACCGCTTGAACCCGGTGCTGGAAGAACTGCACCGCAAGCAGTTCGAGCGATTTGGCGAGCAAAACACGCAACAACTGATCACTCTGCTCGAGCAACTTCGTACCGTCATAAAGGAGCCGGACGATGCCAAGTGAACTCATGTCGGCTGCCCTGCAACGGCTGGATGAAGCCGACGCCCGCGCCAGACAGCTTGTGGAACCCCTGACAAACGAGCAGGCGAACTGGAAGCCTTCTGCCAAGAGTTGGTCCGTCAATGAGTGCCTGGAGCACTTGTGCAACTCGCTCAGCAGTTATGCGTCAAAGATGAAACCAGCGATTGAGCGCGCAAAGGCTGGTGGCAGGCTTGGCGGCGAGCCCTACGCCAAGGGCACCGTGATCGGGCGCTACATCATTCGTGAATTGCGCAAGCCGCCGGGCACAAGCCGGGCACCCGCCCCGCGCGTTTTCAAGCCGGCGCGCAGTGACTATGTGAAGTCTGATCAGCTCAAGACATTCTTGGAGCACACTCAGCGCGTGCGTGAGTTTGCTGCGCAGGCTGAAGGGCTGGCGCTTGGCAGCATCAGGTTCGGGACGCCGGTCAGCGCATTGATCCGCGTCAGCCTGGCACAGGCCTTCGAGATTCACGGCTGGCACAACCTGCGCCACGTGGCGCAGATCGAGCGCGTCATCAAGCGCGAAAACTTTCCGAAAGCTTGAATGCACAAGCAACCGGGCCGCCTTTGGGCGGCCCGGTCCTGGTTTCCTGGTGCTGGCTGCTAGGCGCGTTTGCGGCGTTGGATGGTTACTGCTGCGGCTGCTGCGGCCATTGCTGCCATCAGCAATGCCCACGGC
>JADZFR010000005.1 GCA_020849795.1 Planctomycetota bacterium
GTGGCCGCCGATGCGGCTGTGCTGCTGGACGAGTTCTGCCTGAGTGGCGAGCGCGAACCGTTTGCCATCGCGCGCATTCGGCTGGATGTGAAGGCAGTCTTGAAGTAGGCCACCCAAGTCCGGAATCCCGCACTCAATTCCTGAATCCTTTGGCATGATGCGCCGGCAATGTTGCCGGGGTGTATCGGGAAGGCATGGGGCAGGATGGCTCGCAAACGGCTTAGCAAAGACGACCGCAGGCTGCAGTTGCTTGACGCCGCGGCGCGGCTGTTCGGGCGCTCCAGCTATGGGCAAGTCACGACGGCGGAGCTTGCCAAGTCAGCGGGCGTCACCGAGCCCGTGATTTACCAGCACTTCAAGACCAAACTTGACCTGTATGTGGCATTGCTCAAGCGCGCGCGGGAGGTCACGTTTGAACGCTACGACCAGGTGGCGGCGCGCTTCCCGACGCCGATGCTCAAGGCGATCGCGGTTATCCGCAGCCACGGCCAGATCATGGACGAGAACGAGCCGTATTTCCGCCTGCACCTGCGCGGCGTGGCCAACAGTGACATGCCGCGCGTGAAGCAGATTCTGCGCGAGAACTACCAGGCCTATAACCGGTACTTTGCGGGGCTGATCCGGCAGGCGCAGGAACAAGGCGAGGTACACAAGGCGGTCGATCCGGAACAGACGGCCTGGTTCATCATGAGCCAGGGGATGTTCCTGAACCTGTGCAAGCAGCTCGGTCTGGATGAGCTGCAGGAACAGGGGTATGTCGACAGCCTGCTTGAGGATGCGCTTGGGCACATTTCGCTGATCGACGAGCCGCTGCGCCTGATCGGGCAATTGCTGGCGAATCAGCCGGAAGCCGCCAGGGCAGCGGCCCGCCCCGAAGCGAACCCCGAAGCGAACCCCGAAGAAGAGTAAGTCCGGCCCGAACGGTAGATTGACGCCACGGGCCCGACCAATACACTCGTTACGTATTTTTTCACGGGATCCCTTATGGCCGTGCCGATCAGCCAAATGTGGGCAGTTGCCAGCTATGTTCTGCGCCAGCGCGTGGCGCGCCGCAAGCGGTATGCAACTGTTCTGATGCTTGAGCCCCTGCTGCGCTGCAACCTGGCCTGTGCCGGGTGCGGCAAGATCCAGTACCCCGCCCATGTGCTTAAGAAAGAGATGTCGGTCGCGGACGCCCTGCGTGCCGTCGATGAGTGCGGCGCACCGATCGTCAGCATCCCCGGCGGCGAGCCGATGATGTATTCGCACATCGGGGAGCTGGTGCGTGAACTGGTCAAGCGCAAGAAGTACATCTACCTGTGCACGAATGCTCTGCTGCTCAAGCAGCGCCTGGAAGAGGGCGTGTTTACGCCCAGCAAGTACCTCACGTTCAACATTCACATGGACGGCGACCGCGAAGCCCACGACTTTGCTGTTTGCCGCGAGGGCACCTACGAAAAGGCCGAAGAGGCCATCAAGCTGGCGGTCGGCCTGGGCTATCGCGTGTGCACGAACACCACGCTGTTCAACCACGTCAACGTGGGGCGTACCCGCGCATTCTTCGGGCGCATGATGGAACTTGGCGTCGAAGGACTGACCGTGAGCCCCGGCTACAGTTACCAGAAGGCGCCCGACCAACAATCGTTTCTGGGGCGCGAGGGCACGTTCGACCTGTTTCGCAACCTGCTGAGAGACCCGGAACCGAACTGGAAGTTCAACCAGTCGCCGCTGTTCATGGAGTTCCTGACCGGCAAACTGCACCTTGAGTGCACGCCATGGGGCAACCCGTGCTACACGTTGTTCGGCTGGCAGCGGCCCTGCTACCTGCTGCAGGAGGGCTACGCCCGCACGTTCAAGGAACTGCTGGAAGAAACGCAGTGGGACAATTACGGGCGCGCCAGCGGCAATCCCAAATGCGCCAACTGCATGGTTCATTGCGGGTATGAGCCCACGGCAGTGCACGAGACCTTCAATAACCTCAAGGGCTTTGTGCGTACGGTGGTTGCCCAGTTCAGCGGCCCGAACACGCGCAACGCCAAGGGCATTACGCCGCCGGCGGTCACTCGTCGCATTGAGACGGGTATCGACGCCGGCGCCGCCGAGGCACTGGACAAGGCGCTGCAGGATGCGGTGGACTTCCGCGGCGACGTAATCGTAACGCTCAAGGATGGCACTAGCCGCGAAGGCTATCTGTTCAACATTGCCGACAAGGTAGTGGAGATGTTCCCCGCCAAGGAAGCCGGCGTTTGGGTCCTGAACAAGGCCGACATCGTTTCGGTCCAGCGTCATGGGCGCGACCCTGCCGACGGCAAGTCGTGGGAAGCCTGGGTCAAGAGATACAACGAAAACAAAGCCGCCCGGGAAGCAGGCCAGAAGGTTGAGGCTGTGGGTTTGTTCCCTGACCCGCTATAGTGCTTTTGACCCGATCGCTTGACGAAAACACCTTCTCTCTTGCCACAAGTGGCGTAGTCGGGCAGATTTGTGCGCATCGAGCCAGCGGGGCAGTTGCCCCGCCTTGCTGCGTTCATGGGCGGGTATGCGCGAGCTGCCAAAAATCCTGTTTGTCGCCGCAACCGAGTCAGACGCGTTGCAGTTTATTTCGCGACTGGAAAATCCTCGCAAGTACCGCCAGAAAGTCGGCCTGGTTCACGGCGGTATCTGGCATCGCACCAGCGCCAAGTGCCTGATCACCGGCCACAATCCTGACGCCACCGCGGCAGCCCTGCGTGAAGCCATCACCGTGGACAAGCCGATTGCGGTGGTCAGCATTGGTTTCGGCAGCGCGCTGAGTTCAGCCCTGAACGTGGGCGACGTTGTAGTGGGTGTGAACTTCCTGAACGCGATCGGCTTGGGCAGCCAATACAGGCCGGTAGCGTTGCCGCAGACGGTACAGGAAATGATGCGGCGTGTGATCCGCAGCATTCCGGGTATCGGCGGCACGCTGGGCAGCATCGTGACGGTGTTTGACCCGGTGCGCCTGCCCGTCGAGAAGCTCGCGCTATACATGAAAACGCAGGCCGAGGTGGTGGACCAGAGCGCAATAGCCATCGCAAACATCGCAGAAGACGAGCGCATTCCGTTCGTGGTGGCGCGCAGCATTTTCGACATCAGCGACGAGAAGGTGCCTGAGATGGAGCGCTACGTGCGCGAAAACACCAAGCTCTCGACCACGCGCATTCTCGGCAAGCTGGCGGTCAACCCGACCCGGCTGTTTGCGCTGCGCGACTTGGTGGCAAGGGCCAAGTTATGCCGTGAGCGGCTTGAGGTGTTTACCGAGGCATTCTGGAATGCGTTGCTGGAAGGCCGGCAGCAGAAGGACTTTCGCGATGACAGCACAGCACCGGCCGACGATGTCACCGGCCCTGAGAGCCGCGCTTAGCATTGAAGATCCGCAGATTGCGGAATACTGCCAGTCGGTACCCTGTTATGAACCCAGGATGGCGAAATGAGCAGGAAGCGCCAGCGCTTTGAAGACGAGGCCTTGCCGCTGATGGGCGTGCTGTACGCCGGCGCGCTGAAGTTAACGCGTAACCCGCGCGATGCTGAAGACCTGGTGCAAGACACATATGTGCGTGCGTTTGAACGCTTTCACTTGTTTCAACCCGGCACCAACCTCAAGGCATGGATGTACCGTGTGATGACCAATCGCTTCATCAACCTGTATCGCCGGCGCAAGGCGCGGCCCGATGGGGCCAGCCTTGAGGAACTTGGCGACACACGCGGCCGGCAAGAGGACATTTCGCTGCAGGATTTTCAGTCGGCGGAGGCGATCCACGGCCTGATGCAGAACCAGCGCTTCCTGGAGTCGCTGGACGGCAGGCTTCGCAGCGCGCTGGAGGCACTGGGCGGCGACTACCGTGACGTGCTGATCATGAACATCATCGGCGAAATGACGTACAAAGACATCGCCGAGTCACTTGAGGTGCCGCTGGGGACAGTCATGTCGCGCCTGTCGCGGGCCAAGGCACTGCTGCGCGAGCGCGTCACGGAGTTGGGGCGCGAAGAGATCCCGGGGCTGGCAACGGGGGCATTGGGAAACTCATGAACCCTCCGACGCACGAGAATCAGCACGACCCGGATCGGTACCCCCAGATGCACGCGGAAAAGCGCTTTGCCTGGACAAACATGGAAGCCTATCTGGCTCATGAGCTGGGCCAGCCTGAGCAGGCCCGAATGGAGGCTTTTCTGGCTTCCTGTCCTGAAACAAGGGATTACGTGGAAACCCAGAAGCAGTTCAACGAGGCCCTGCACCGCTGCGTCGACGGACAACCGGTGCCCTGCCCCGAGGGCCTTCGCGGGAAGGTGCTGGCAGCGCTGGACCGTTGCGAGTCGGACGATGACGGCTTGAATGCACCGCGCTTTCCGTGGGTCGTCGTCGGCCTCAGTGCGGCAGCCAGCCTGATGTTCGCGCTGGGGCTGTTTTTCGTGTTCGGGGCGGATGTGCCTGAGCAGGACCTGTCCGCGCGCCTGGTACCCGTGGTATCGAATGCCACACTTGACGCCCCGCGCTCTGAGCGCTGCCGCTACAAAGCCGCCGTTGCCGAGTACCGCGTGCACTTCCCCGACGGGCCGGAGTTGCCGCGAACCTTCGGCGGCGACAACTGCCGCGTTTCAGACTTCCATTGCGATATTGTGGACGGCTTGCCCGTCATGTGTACGGTGTTCGATTCGCCCGATGGCGACCGCTTTGCCATGCTGATTTTTCGCAAGCGCTGCCTGGGCAAAGCAATCCCGGAGCCTGTTCGCTCTGCGGAAGTTGAGCTTGATGGCAAGCTGGTACTGATGTGGCGCGAAGGCGACTATATGCGCGCCCTGGTTGCCAAAACCGGCACCACCAAGCTGCACCAGCGCATGGAAGGCCTGCGCGGAAGCGTCGAGAAGTAGCATCGCACGCCCGATACCCCTGCAAGTACGGGACTTAGACAGATTTTTCAATAATGTGCGTGAGCATCAACCGCTGCCGGCGACCAAGCAGTGAACCCGCAGCATCCCGGAGAAGAACGATGAAACGCATACTGCTCGCTCTCTTGCTCGCCTCGCCCGCCATCGCGCTGATCGGTTGCCAGGACGCTTCGCTTAAGGGCGATGTGGCCATGTTGCAGCAGCAGGTTTCGGCAATGCGCGAGGACAACGAACAACTGCGCAACAGCCTTGCGAACCGCAAGGACGCCACCGGCCAGCCGGTAGGGGACCTTGCGACACTTCAGGCCCGCCTGGAGCAGGCAGAGAGCAGCCTGGCCGCGGCCAATAAGAAGATCGCGGACCTTGAGGCGCGTCCGGCCACGGTCGCTGCGAAGACCGAAGGGGACGGCGGCAGTGAGCCCGCCAAGGCGTCCGACGAGTTCAAAGCGCAGGTTGAGCAGGTGCTGAAAGAGCGCGACGACGCTCGCCGCGCCGAGCGCGACAAGCAGCGCCAGGAACAAATGGCGCGTGCCGCTGAACTGGCCAAGGAAAACGGTATCGACTTCGACCCCGCCGACCCGCAGGGCAGTATCCGCCGCATCATGTCCAACCCTGAACAGCGGGCCAAGGCCATGCAGGTCATGCAGCAGGAGATGACCAAGCGCCGCCTCGAGCCGCTGGGGCTGGATGAGCGCCAGACGGAAGAAGTCCTGCGCATCGAGAAAGAAAGCCGCGACAAGATTCGCGAAACCATGACCAACGCACGCACCAGCGGCGCCTCACAGGAAGAAATCGCGCAGCAGGTTGACGCAGTGCGCAAAGATCAGGAAGACCAGCTCAAGCGCACCATGACTCCCGAGCAGTATGAGCAGTACGAGAAGTCCGGTGCAGGCATGGGCGGCATGATCCCCGGCAACTGGCAGGACATGATCCCCCCGGGCATGATTCCGGGCGGTGGTGGCGGCGGTCGTTAGCCGTCCGCAAGAACTCGAAGCCCGGCCTGATGGCCGGGCTTCTTCATGCCTGCAATGTGGGTCAGCTCGCCAGTGCCTCGCGGAAGAAGTCTTTCATCGCTTCCCACGAGCGCTTGTCTGCTTTCTCGTTGTAGGCCGCGCCTTTGCTGTTGTCGTTGCCGGCTGCGGGGTTCGTGAAGCTGTGTACCGCGTTGCCGTACGCCACGAGCTGCCAGTCGGCGCCCGCCTCGGTCATTTCCTTCCATAGCGCGCTGACCTGGTCCGCGCCGACGTTGGGATCGTCCGCGCCGTGCAGAATCAGCACGCGGGCCTTGATCTCGCCCGCCTTGGCCGGCATCGATGTCCCCAAACCGCCGTGAAAGCTGACGACGCCGGCGATCTCGGCGCCGCTGCGCGCGAGTTCAAGCACGCAACTTCCGCCAAAGCAGTATCCGATGGCGGCAATGCGCAATCGGTCCACCAGTTCGTGCTCCTGGGCTGCGGTCAACGCAGCCTGCAGGCGCGTGCGAAGCGCGGCGCGGTCGCCATACCAGGTTGCAGTGGCTTTGCGCGCCTCGTCGGTGGTCTGGGGGCGCACACTCTTGCCATACACGTCCACGCTGAACCCGATGTAGCCCAGGGCCGCGAGTTCGCGGGCCCGCTGTTCATCAAATGCGCCGCGACCCTTCCAGTCGTGGACCACCAGAACAGCCGGTCGCCGTCCTTTCACGTTGCCGTCCCAGGCCACGAAGGCTTCGCACTCGGTCTCGCCGTCCATGTATGTCAGTGTTTGCGATTTGACGTCGGTGTAGCGTTCTTTGACCGTGCCCACATCCTGTGCCTGTGTGCCATCGTGAAGCAGTGTCAGGGCTGAGGCGGCGGCGAGCACGACCAGAACTGCGCCTGCTGCCAGAATCTTGCGGTTCATCATTTCTCCTTGGTCCGGTATGGTCAGGAACAACATCATGCCGAAGTCAAATCATCCGCGTAAGCGTGAACCGCGACATGTTCCTGCGTATGCTGGGCAATGTGAGCAACATACCCGACACTGAGTGGCTGCAGCTTGTGCCGTTCACCACGCAGTTGCTGGAACTGGCAGCCGCCGACGACCGGCGCGGGTTCGCCCGTGTCGCCGGTGTGCGCATTCCTGAAAGCTGGCCATCGCATGGCGTGAGGCTTCACCAGTTGCCGTTGCAGCTTGCGGCGCTGCGCGAAGACCCGGAAGGGCTGCCATGGCACGGACGCCTGATCGTGGTGGCGGACCACGGTTCGCGCTCTCTGGCGGGCGTGATCAACTTGAAGGGCCCTCCCGACGACCTTGGCTGCGTCGAGATCGGGTATGAAGTGCTGCCCGAATACCGTCGTCGCGGCGTTGCTTCGGCTGCTGCGCGCGCACTGCTGGAATGGTGTTTTGAAACCGCGCATGTGAAGGCGGTGCGGGCGCGCACACTGAAAGGCAACACTGTCAGCCAGCACATGTTGAAGCGGCTGGGGTTCGCGCGCATCGGACCCGAGCGCGACCCGGAACTTGGCGAGATGGTGGCTTGGGAGTTCCGGCCTACGACTTCATCTCCCAGCGCGAAATCGTGAGACGCTGGATTTCGCTCGTGCCCTCGACAATGGTCATCAGGCGCGCCGCCCGAAAGAACTCTTCGACCCGATACTCTTTCATGTAGCCGTATCCGCCATGAATCTGGATCGCGGCGCTGGTTACGCGCTCCGCCATTTCGCTGGCATACAGCTTGGCCTGTGCCGCCATGCTGATAAAGCGCGGGTCACTCAAGCCGTATTGCTCTTTCAGCCACACCGCGTGCCAGACCAGGCCCTTGGCGGCGTTCAGCTCGGTGATCATGTCGGCCAGCTTGAAGCCGATGCCCTGGAACTCCCAGATCTTCTGGCCGAACTGTTCACGCTCGCCGGCAAAGCGCTTGGCGCGCATGTATGCAGCTTCGGCAAGCCCAAGGCATTGGGTTGCCACGCTGCAACGGCCGGTGTTCAGGGTGATCAACGCAACCTTGAAGCCATCGCCTTCTTTCCCCAGCAGGTTCTCGGACGGCACTTCGCACTCTTCAAAGATCAATTCGGTCGTGGGGCTGGCATGCACGCCCATCTTGTCCTCGACGGTGCCGACCTTGAACGGGCTGACTTCCTTGTCGACCAGGAATGCGCTCAGCAGCGGCTTGCCGTCCGGCTTCTCGCCGGTCTTGGCCCACACGATCAGGTATTCGGCGACTGCGCCGTTCGTGATGTAAAGCTTGGTGCCGTTGAGCACCCACTTGTCGCCTCTCTTCACAGCCGTGGTGCGCATGCCCGCAGGATCGCTGCCGGCGCCGGGTTCGGTCAGCGCGAACGACCCCAACTTGGCGCCGCTGGCCAACGGCGGCAGCCACTGCTGCTTCTGGGCCTCGGTGGCGAAATTCATGATCGGCAATGCGACGAGGCTGTTCTGGGCGCCTAGCGTCATCGACAGGCTGATGCTGGACTTGGCGATTTCTCCTTCGACCAGCAAATATGCCAGGTAGTCAGCGCCGACTCCGCCGTATTGCTCAGGGATGACGAGGCCCATGAAACCAAGCTCTGCCATCTTCTGTGTAAGCTCTGTGGGAAACTCTTTCCCGTTCTCGAGCTTGATTGCCACGGGCTCGACTTCAGTCTTGCAGAAGTCGGCGGCGGCTTGCCTGAACATCTGCTGCTCTTCCGTAAATGCGAAGTCCATGGCATCTCCCGGTCAAATTGGCGAGTGGTCTAAAGCTCGCTCAGACCGGACTTTAGGCAAACCATACCAGGTTGCAACGCCACGCGAATTGACCCGGGGCCGGCCTATTTTATGCTTCTTGTCAGATCAGGCGCGGCAGATGCCGGGCCTTACCAAACGGAGATGAATATGAGCAGGATGTTGCTTTGGGCCGGCGCTGCGGCGTTGGCTGTGGGTACCGCTGTGGTGCCTGTGACTGCGGACGAACATTCCGATGCGAAGCTTGGCCTGCTGGCGGAAGTGCCCGCGCCCAAGGAACTCAAGATCAAGGACGGCACCGCTGAGGGTCACAAGACTCCGGCCGAAGTTCTGGGCAAGGCGATCAAGGCAGCCAAAGCCGACGAGATGGAAACGCTCAAGGCGTGCCTGGGCAAAGACGCCGCCCGTAACGCCGACTATGACTACTACGGCGGGTTCGGCGAAGAGAAGGGCTCAACCTACCTCAAGGCATTCGGCAAGCTGCTCGCGGCGTATGACGACAAAGCCGAGAACATGAAGACCATGGAACAGGGCACCGTCGGCAACTATGCCGTGGTGGCCGTGCGCAAGGGCGAAGCCGTGCACATGGTGCGCTGCGTGCGCGAGGCGCCTGAGGAAGCTGACAAGGAAGGCGGCAAGAAGGTTTACAACTGGTTCCTGGCAAGCTGCACGCCCTCGGATTACCGCGTTGATTACAACACCTCGGCCATGAAGACCTTCCGCGAGACGCTGGACAGCGGCGACGTGGCCAAGCTGAAAGAGTTCATCCAGGAACAGGACACACCGACGCTGAACCTGCTGAAAGATGTGCAGGAAGGCGTTGACCCGTACGCCCTGCTGATGAAGCGCCTGCAGAAGATCGGCAAGAACGCCGAGAAGCCGGTGCTGCTGCTTTCGCGCTGGGGTTCAGGCTATGAGAACCAGGTTGCCTTCTGGTTCCACAGCGACACCGCCGACACTTTTATCGTGCTGCGATTCCGCGATGACTCCAGCGACTGGGAGAACAAGAAGTACCAGACCAAGGTTTACCTGGACCTGTACAACATTGCCGAGTTCCACAAGGACGCCGGCGACCACTTCAAGAACTTCATCAACGACTGGGATTGGGGATAACCAACCCGCGGCAAGAAAAGAGCCCGCCTTGCGGCGGGCTCTTTTGTTTTTGAGTTGCTGTCAACTTGCTGCGGGCGGCCGCGACTTTGCGGGCAGTTTGACCTCGGTCTTCGGCTTCAGCTTGCCGGGCAGGTTCGGCCGGGTACCGCCCGACTTGACGACTGGGGCCGTTGGCCTGCGCGTAGGTTGCGCGGGCGCCGGTGCTGCTTGTGCTGGTGCCGGTGCGGGCGCAGTACGTGCAGACGGTGCCGGGGCCGGCGCAGTGCGCGTCGAGGCAGTCGGTGCAGGTACAGAGCGCGTTGAGGGCGAGGCAGCGGGTGCCGCGCGCTTGGACGTCGCCGCCGCGGGCAGACTCTCTGTTGGGACATCCACGGGCTTGCCGCACTGCTTGCATGCAAATTTCTTGCCCGCGTACTGATCAGCAATGCTGTACGCGCGACCGCAATGGGGACAACTGAACTGGATCGGCATGACTATCCCTCGCTGCATTTGCCGGGGTCAATGATTATCGAATTGCCGGGGAAGTTCGCAACCGTTGCATCACTCGGCTGACGCTGCGGGCTCGCGCGGCTTCGGTAGTTTCAGCCTGCTTTGTGACTTTGCATGCGGCGTGGTCTTGGGCTCTTTGGTTGCGGGTGCGCCCCGGTACTTCGGCTTGGGGCGTACGACCACGGACAGTGCCGTAAGAAGCCACCCGCCTAGCAGCACCCACAGGCCGTACTCAATTGCTGCTAGCGTTGCGCCTGCATTGATGCTCAGGGCATCCAGCCCGCCAGCCGCCATCCATGCCTCAATGCCATAGCGAAAGGCCCCATAGACAGCGCCGGCAGCGAACAGCGGGCCCAGCGCGGCCAGCACCCGATACCACCAGTGGCTCTTGCCTCTGCCGGCAAAGCGAATGTCGTCGATCACGGCGTGAAGCCCAAGCAGCGGGATCAGGTAAAGCGCGAAAAAAGCAAAGTACTCCATGTGACTCTCGCGCATCGCAAGCACCAGCGAGTTGTCGCCGTAAACACCCGCGTCGTGGAGCGCAACAACAAGCTCGGCGGCCTTCAACGGCAGCAGGTACCCGGCCAGAGCTCCAAAACCATCAACTCCCGGCGTGAACCACGGTAGAAACAGCCCCGTACACATCGCAGCCACGCCCACGATCAAAACCAGGTTCCACATGCGCGGTGTGGGCACGTCGGGCATGGCGCGTGTGCTCTCGGCCCGGATGGGCTTCGGCAGGTCGGTGGGCGACTTGAGCCCGGTCGGCAGGCGCGGTGGCGGCGTCGGCTCGGGCATCACGTCCGGCACGAGCTCAAGATTGGCCCTGGTGGGCGCGCGGCTTGGGGCGGCGCTTTTTACGGTCACGCCTGCGGCTTTGGACGACGGAGGCGGCCGTTTGTCGCTGAGGATCACCGTGTCTGAGGGCACGTTGCGCTTGGATGGCGTGCCTTTGGCAAGCTTTGCGGTGGAGTCGTGGTCCGTTCTGCGGGCTTTGACTTTGCCGGTCTTGATCTCGGCAATGTCGCCGCCCGGCACGGTGAGCTTGTTGCCGCATGACTTGCAGTCAAAGCGCCTGCCCGCGTTCTCGTCGGCGACGCGGTAGTCTCGACTGCAAATCGGGCAGCGAAATGGGATCGGCATGGGTATGCCCCCATTATCGGCTTGCGCCGTGCGATACGCAACGCGGCTATCCCGCCAATTCGGCCAATGTCTCGAGCACTTTCTCGGCGTGGCCATCTACCTTGACCGGGCTCCACACCTTCGCGATTTCGCCCTTGGGGTCGATCAAATAGGTGCTGCGAATGATGCCCATGAACTTTCGGCCATACATGCTCTTTTCGCCATAGCAGCCGTATGCGCTGCACACGGCATGGTCTTCGTCGCACAACAGGGCAACGCCAAGTTTCTGCTTTTGCTCGAACTTCTTTTGCGCGGCTTGGCCGTCGGGGCTGATCCCGAGCACGACCGCGCCCAGCTTTGCAAATTCCGACACCTGACCGGTGAAGGCGATTGCTTCTTTAGTTCAGCCGCTGGTGTTCGCCTTGGGGTACGCGAACAGCACCACCCACTTGCCCTTGTAGCCTGCAAGCGAGTGCTGCTTGCCGTCCTGGTCCGGTAGTTTGAAGGCAGGCGCCCTGTCACCTTGCTTCAGCATCTTTGCTCCGTTCTTGTTCCAGCCGCCCCGGCACTATAGCTTGCAACTGTCACTGAGCAGGAGCAGGCGTGGCTGGACAACCGACCGTTGATGCCGTGCAGGCCAAGGGCTATGCCCGGCTTTCCCCCGCGCTGCGGGGCCGGTTGGCAGACATCTGCACGCTTGCAGCGGCGGCGGCCAGCATTGTGGCGCTGTTTCCGTCCCCCAGGCTCGAAGGCGTCTGGCTGCGTTTGCCGGTGCTGCTGGCGCTACTGGTGTTGCTCCCGGTCACTTGGGTGCTGTTTCGGCGCAAGGCGCAATCGACGTCTCCTGTTTTGCGCGGCGGGTTTGCCGCCGGACTGGCCGGCCTCAGCCTGCTGGCGATGGCGCTGCTGCATGCCTCGGGCTGGTCCGCGTTGGCCGGGCTGCTGAGCATGGCCGCGGTGTTCACCCTGCGCGGATCGGTAAGCAAGGCGCTGGTGCGCGGCCGTGACCTGCGCACCACCGAGCGCAAGGCCCTGACCGTCGTGTTCGAGAACATCGAGAGTCTGGCGGCGGCGCTGGTGCTCGTGCTGCTGGTCTGGCACTTCGGACTTGAGGCCTTTCGCATCCCGTCCGGCAGCATGGCGCCTACACTGCTGGGCGACCCGGTCACCGGCGACCGCGTGCTTGTAGACAAGTTCACATACACGTGGCGCGACCCGCAGCGCTGGGAGCCGGTGGTGTTCCGCTACCCGCTGCGCCGCGGCGAGCCCTACGTCAAGCGCTGCATCGGCCTGCCCGGCGAACAGGTACTGATTGCCCAGGGCGACATCTACATCAAGCGCAATGAAGGAGCCGAGATCGAACTGCTCGCCAAGCCGCCACGCCCCCGGGAAGTGCTCTGGCTGCCATATGTCACCCGGCTGCAGGACAAGACCGAGTGGGTGAAACACTTTCATCGCAGCGGCAGCGCCGAACTCGTGGATGGAAAGATCGTGCTGGGTGACGGCGGCTCCGCCACGTTTCCGCGCGGTAAAGGCGACGAAGCCGGCGACGCCGTGGACCACGACGCCAGCTTTGGAGCCACCGAGAGCCCGAAAGAGCAGTTCGGGAACCATATCGTGGGCGACCTGCGCATCCGGGCAATCGCCGACCTGGCCGACGGCAAAGGCGTTGAGATTCAGCTGATCCGCGACGCGGACGAGTACAGCCTAGTGTTGAAAGCGGGCAGTGTTGAGCTGTTTCATGCCGAAGCCGGCGGATCGCACACTTCCAAACTGGCAGTGGAGGACCTGAGCGGCGTTGAAATTGGCGACAGCGTCGACTTCGCGTTTTCGCTGGCCGACGGCGAGCTTGTCGTCGAAATTGACGGCAAGCGCAGGACGGTGCAGCACGTAGGCACGGCACTGCTCGACCAGTTGCGCGCCCGCGACGCCGAAAAGCGCATTCGGCTTGACGGCCCGGAGGCTATGCGCATGGCTGGGGACGAGCCGGCGGGCGGACGTCGGGGTCGCATCCGCCTTTTGCCTGCGGGCGGCAAGGCATCGGTGACCGTGCATGGAATTGACCGCGACATCTACTACATCGGGCGTACGCTCGAAGAGCCGCAGCAACGCCGCGAGCTTCCGATGGGCGTGAGTCTCGAGGGCGACCACTACTTTGTGCTGGGCGACAACTCGCCCGGCAGCGCCGACTGCCGGTACTGGATTCGCGTGACGCTGTTCCTGGAGGACGGCACCCAAGTGACTGGTTCGCTGGATGACCCGACGCAGCCCGAACTGGTAAGCCTGCTGAAGAAGGCGACGGAACAGGCCGACCCCTATAGCGCGTACCACAAGTTGTTCCGGCTTGCGCATTTCACGGCCGAAGAACGCGGTGACGACCGCGAGCAAGCCGACGCGCGCACGGTGCAGGAGGCCTTTGACCAGTTCAAGGCAGCGGCCCGCAACCACGGCCGCGGCGCCATTGATTTCTGGACGGAGGGCGGGGGTTATGTGCGCGTTTCGTTGAAAGACATCAACGCGATCCAGGTCGAACGCCACCCCTATGTGCAGCGTGAACTGTTCGTGGGGCGGCCTTTTGCCGTGTTTCTTTCGCCCCGCGGCATGAAACTGATCGATTGAGCCCGGCGCCCGCCCTTGCGCGAGCGTTCAATAGGGGCCAACATGGTTCTTCCCCGTAGCACCCCGACAGGCTGAACGCATGAGACTTGCCGCTTTTGTATTGGCCGCCTTGCTGGCGCCGTTTGCTTTCGCGCAAAGTGTCGCCGGTGGTTTCGAGACTCCGGTCCAGCAGGTGCTGAATCCCGTGACCACGGGTCGCGCCATGGTATTTGCGCCCGATGGCCGCCTGTTCTACACGGAAAATTCGACGGGCCAGATCATGGTGGTCACGACGCCTACCACGACGCCGGGCGTGCCGACTGTCTTCGCGACCGTCTCGGGCTTCGTTGCGCCCACCGGCGGCAATGACCTGGGCCTGCACGGCATCTGCCTTCATCCGGGCTTCCCGCTGGCACCGGGCGACAGCACCAACCGCTTCATCTACGTCTGCCACGCCACCGGCTCAACCGGTGCGCCGCAGCTTGTGGTCAAGCGATTCCTTGAAAACACCGCCGTGCCCGGCACAGCCGTCGTGGGCAGCGAAACACAGATCGGCGCCGCCGTTGTCATGGGCGGCGCGGCATCGAATTTTGGCGGTCGCATTGCGTTTGGCCCGGACGGCCTGTTGTACATCGCCGTCGGCGATGGCGGCAGCGCGGTGGCGCTTGCCGGCGGGTTCGCGCAAGACACCGCCGACAGCCGCGGAAAAGTGCTGCGGCTTCAGGCCGATGGCAGCATTCCGCTGACCAACCCGATCACCAGCAACGCGTACTATGCTCGCGGTCTGCGCAACCCGCGCGGAATTGCGTTCAACAGCACCACCGGCGACGGGTTCGTCGTGGATTCCGGCAACCCGACCACCAGCGGAGTCGATGAGGTCAACGTGTTGTCCGCGGCTGCGAACTTCGGGTGGGACACCAACGGCATCAGCGGCGCGCAAGGAAATGCCAACTACGTCGACCCGGCCTGGGTGCTGGCCCACACGTTTGATCCGTCGGGGGTGGCGTTCTACCCAAGTGCTGCCACGGCTTTTCCCGCAATCGGTTATCGCGGCGGCGTGGTGTATGTTGGCAGCGAAGCAGCCTCGGGCGCCATTCACCGGGTGGTCCTGACCGGCAGCAACGAACGTGTCGGTGTGGCAGCGTGGCCGCTGGCAAGCGGGTTTTCCGGCCCTATGCGTGACCTGCAATTCGGCCCGGACGGCCACATGTACGCCTTGACCGACGGCGTGCTGTACCGGATTCGCTACGTCGGCAACACCTCGCCGAACAGTCCGGTTGCCAATGCCGGCGTAGACCAGTCCGTCGACGAAAGCGCACTGGTGACGCTGAATGGCAGCAACAGCTTTGACGGAGACGTCAGCGACGTGCTGCGCTTCACATGGCGACAGGTGGGCGGCGGGTTGCTGGTCACCATCGCCAATGCCACGACCGCGAGCCCGACATTCACAGCGCCGGCGGTGACCTTCACGCAGAACTATACGTTCGAACTGATCGTGGAAGACGGCAACGGCGGTGTCAGCAATGA
Source organism: Planctomycetota bacterium (assembly GCA_020849795.1). GTDB lineage: Bacteria > Planctomycetota > UBA8742 > UBA2392 > UBA2392 > JADJRK01. Next base: position 15,418 of record JADZFR010000005.1, read on the forward strand.
CTTCGTGATTGTCACGATCAACGACACCGGCGGCAACGAAGGACCACCCAAGAAGCTGCTGGAGGCACCGGGCGAAGGCGGGTGCTCAACGGGCGGCGGGGCGACATGGCTGTTGCTGCTGATCGCGGGACTGCCGGCGCTGGTGCTTGCGACTCGCGGTGGCCGCCGCGCCTGAGTTGGTTCAGGATTACTTGCCGTGCAACAGGCGGTCGGCGAGCATCGTCGGCAGCTCTTTGATCGCGCGCAGCTTTTCGACGGTAGTTTCGTAATCGTACTCGACGCGCCGGAACATCAGCCGGCTGCCGTCGATCACCACATAGCATGCGCGCGTGTCGTGGTCGCGGGGCTGGCCCACGCTGCCCACGTTCACCAGCAGCTTGCGAAAGCGCCGCAGGTCAAGCTCGCCGTTGTTCAGGTTTTTCGGGTGGCCATACTTGCCGGTCTCGCTGTAGATGCCCGGAATGTGGCTGTGCCCGCAGAAGCAGAAGCGGTCAAACTTGGCAAACATGCTGCGGATCTTGGGCTGGTCCAGGCTGTCCTTGGGAAACACGTACTCGTGCGTGGGCTTGCGCGGGCTGCCATGGACAAACAGCAGGTCGCCCTGCTTGTGCTGACGCACCTTGTTCAGGCTGTCCAGGTAATTCCAGTAGGCTTTGCGTTTCTCGGTGGACAGGTCGCGGCTGTTCAGTTGTTCGCGTGTCCATTCCACGCTGCGCATGGCACGTTCATTGAAGTCTTCGGCCACGAGCATCAAGGCTTCTTCGTGGTTGCCCAGCAGGCAAAGGTCAAAGCGCTCCATCGCGATGTCGAGCACTTCGCAGGGGTTGGGCCCGTAGTCGATCAGGTCACCCAGGCAATAAATCTTCTCGCAGCCGAGGTTGTCAATGTCCCCGAGCACTGCGTTCATGGCCTCGATGTTGCTGTGGATGTCCGAGACGATCGCGATGCGCACTGCGTTGCCTTCCCCGCTTCAAGCCTTCGGGCTATCCCTGCTGAGTTCCGTAACGGCATGATCGGCGAATTGGCGGCGATTGGCAAGGGCCAAGAAATGGCCCCGGCAAAGGCGCCGGGGCCGGTGTGTCTGCGGTAGCGAATCAGCGCAGGATCTTGAGGTCGGCTTCGTCCAGGCGGTACATCGGCCCCGACACGGGCAACTGCACTGCGCGGGCGAACGAGCGATAGGTACCGTCGCCGGTGGTCGGGTCCATGCGCTGCAGGCCGCGGTCCACCATCATCAGATCCACCATCACGACGCTCGGATAGTTCCAGCGCGACGACACGAAGCCGCGGTCCATCGACGTTGATGTCTGCCAGTTTCCGCCAAACTCCACGCGGTCGCCGTCCGGGGGAGTCGGCAGAAGCAGGGTCACGTTGCCAGCCGCCGGCGGCTGCACGCCCGGCGGTTGTGCCCGCGCGCCCTGTGCAACCCAGAGCCACTTGCTGTTGGGGTGGTTGCGACGGCATTCGGGCATGATGTCGTAGCGGAAGTCGCGAAAGCGCTCGGCTACCTGGAATGCGGCCTGGTCATCGACGTACATGTGCACGGCGTAGACAAAGCTCGCAAGCTCGTCCTCGGTGACGGTCATCGGCGTGACGGCCTTGGAGCCTTTGCCGATGGCTGCAATCTCGGCCAGGCTGCGTTGCGGAATCAAGCGGCGCACCAGGTAGGCACCTTCTTCCTGATAATCCTTGATGTCAGGGCGTCGGCGCAGGTAGTAGACGACCAGTGCCTCGCCGGTGACGTACTTGCGCTGGGTTGCATCCCACCAGGTGTTGGTGCCATAGAACGACAGGAACTCACGAATGTTGCGTGACTGGTTTTCGTCCGGCGCCACCCAGTCCGACATGGTCGTGTACACCTGGCCTTCGCGGGCACTGTTGGGGTCGCGCCAGTCGGCCGGCGTCAAGCTGCGCATATGGACCGACTCTTTCGCTTCGCCGGTCTTCATCTTCAGCATGTCCTGTTCAATCATGTCCAGCGATGCGCGCGCCTGGCTGTAGACGTCTACGCGCCTCGCGGCGCGCAGGTACATTTCCTGGGCGTTGCGGAACATCGAGTTCAGCATCAGCATCACCACCAGCATCAGCGTGATGGCAATCATCAGCTCAAGCAGTGTGAAACCCTTCTGGAATTGCCTCATGGCGTGCTCCGTTAGCGGGTGGCGCTGACGTAAAAGTCCCACTCAAAGAAGGGGTCGTTCTGCACTTCGGTGTCGAACTCGAAGCCCTTGTAAATCCGGATGTGCACGACAAACAGGTCGTCCATCGGCTGCATGCCGCCCACGCCCTTGGCGTCCTTGACGCCGCTGCGCAGCACGCTGCGGCGGATCTGCAGGTCGAACTGGTAGGCCATGCGGTCGTCGGGGTCCATGCCGTCGATCGCGCCTGAGCGCCGCATCATGTCGGGCTTGAACCGGAACACCATCGGGTCGCCGTTCTCCCAGTTCCGGGCAGCGCCGTTGCCCTGCAAGCCGTCACTGGGGATGTCGGTCACCAACAGGGCGTTGTCGCTGGTGGCGGCTGCGGCGTTGAACATCACCTTCGGCAGCCGGAAGAATATGCTGTTGTCGACGGCGGTGCCGCCCATGGATTCCTCGGCGGCGCCACCGGTGCTGGTCGTGCTTTGTTCGTGCTGTTCGCGATACTTCTTGGGTTCAAGCGTCAGCGAGGTGCCGGGGTAGCTGAACTGGTAAATCCGGTCGTCGTCGCCCAGCACGATCGGGCGGCTGACCGCCTGTGTCATCAAGGAGCGGGCATTGCGTGTGATTTCGGCTGCGCGGGTGTAATCCATGGCCTGGCGACTGAGCCTGATGTTCGTGATGAACAGCGCCATGATCGCGGTACCGCCCAGCGCGAAGATCGCCAGCGCCACCAGGATTTCAGTCAGCGTAAAGCCCCTGCGTTTATTGGTTCGTTGCATGTGCGGCACTCCTGGCACTACGGCGCGACGGCAATCTCGTCGCAGTCTTCCTGGTTCACGATATTCGAGCGCTTCAGCGCGCCGGTTGCGGCGTTGATGTCCACGAACACATAGCGGTCGCCGTCGGTCAGCACCATGTCGGTCTTGATGCCCTTGACCTCGCCCGTGTCCAGCACATAGCCGGGTTTGTCGTCGGGTACTTCGATGCGGCCGTCCGGCAGCAGAACGAGCTTGTATTTGCCTGAAAAGCGCTGGTTCGCGTCGTCGGGCAGCAGCAGGCTTGGGCCAAGCGGCGCGCGCGACTTCCATGAATACGCAAAGTCCACCGACCCGCCGATGCCGCCGGCAAAGTCAAGCTGCTTGACGTAGTTGATGCGCTTCTCGTCGGGACCGGGCCGGGTGTTGATGCGGTACAGCACCACGCTGGGGCCGGCTTCGCGGTCGAACTCGCCGCCGGTGGGAATAGTCTCGGGCTCGAAGTAAGTAACAATGACGTGGGTCTGGCGGGTGTTCATTGCTTCCGTGCGGGCGTATGCGACAAAGCCCGCGAAGTTGTTGCCGATCATGCCCAGGCCGCGGCCCTTCATGAAGCCCAGCATGACCGGAACCATCACGGTCACCAGCAGGGCAATCAACGCCACCACCACCAGCAGTTCCATCAGGGTGAAGGCGCGTCTCGTGTTCCTGTGCATGCGTATGCTCCGTGTTGCTTACTTCTGCTCACTTCCGCCTACTTCTTGGGGAACTCTGAACGCAGCTTGATCGTGCCTGAATTGGTGTCGAGAATCAGGTCGTCATCGGTCTTGGCCTTGCCGTCTGTGCCGCGCGAGTAGATGTAGACGGTCTTGGCGACCTTGTCGTAGCTGTACACCAGCGGGTTGCCCCACGCGTCCACGAGATATGGCAGACGGCTGGCGTTATCGCTGTTCGTGAACTCGGCGAACTCTTCGGGGCGATTCGTCGGGTTGTAATTGGTGCCCTTGTACAGCGCCGAGTTGTCCCACACTTCCTTGCTGGGCGCGATGTAGAACAGCAGCATCTGCGCCTGCGCGATGTCGTCGTTGCTGTCAATCTTGACCGCCATGCCGCCGGCGTCTTTCTTGAACTTCTCAATCGTCAGCACGTTCTTGTTGCCGCTGACCGCGGCGTGAACACTCTGCAGCAACGTCTTGGTGTTGTTTTCATCGGACTTCGAGAGCCACGGCAGAATCGCAATCGCAAGCACCACCACCAGCACGGCGATGATGCCGATCACGATCATCAACTCGATCAGCGTGAAACCCTTGTTGCTTCGCGCGTGCGGTCTCATTATTTCCCCTTGGCGATGTCGTCGTCAGTCTCGTACAGGCCGTCGGGCCCCATCGAGATCACGTCGTATGCCTCAGAGTACTTCGTCTTGATGCGCGTTTGCGTGTCGTTGCCGCTCTTGCTGCGCTTTTGCGAGTAGTTGCGGTAGATGTACGGGTTGCCCCACGGGTCCTGGAAGAAGGGCTTGCCGTTGCGGTCACCCTTGACGTAGCCGCTGTCTTCAACGTACGGCTGTTCGCCGCCGTCCACGGGCTTCTTGACCAGCTCAAGGTAAAGCTCAATGTTGCCGTCGATGTAGTCTTTGCCATCCTTCATGTTCGGGCTGCGCGGGAAGTCGCTGCTGCCCATGCCGTTCTTCTGCTGCCAGGTGGTCATGGCAGCGGGGATACGGTTGTTCACGAAGTCTTTGGCCATGTGCTCGTCGCCCTTATCCATGGCGCCAAGCAACACAGCCAGCAGCACGGTCACAAGCAGACCGATGATGCCGACGACAATGAGAATCTCGATCAGGGTAAAACCCGACCTTCGTGCGGATATCATTGAACCTCCAGCGCCTGTCTAAGAAACATGCCTCGCAAAGGTTACGCCATTTCTATGCGTCGGCCGCGACCAATCGTCGCAAATGCCAGCCACTACGCAGGTTCCATGCAATTCTGTTGGGGCATTTATGCTACCGCCCTTCCTTTCAGGTGCAAGCGCGGTATCGGGCAGGTAACCGCTGGTCACCTGACTTGCCCGACCACACTTCCTTCCTTTAGTTCGAGCGTGCGTTGGGCGACCCCTTCCGCAGCCGTGTGATCGTGTGTGGTAAAGATCACGATGCGCTCGGCCCCGGCATGGTCTTTTGCCGCTTGCCAAAGGCGTGCTTGCGCCGCGGCATCCAGGCCGGTCGATGGCTCATCCAAGAGCAGCAGGGCCGGGTCATGCAGGATCGCACGACACAACCCGATGGTCTGTTCCTGGCCACGCGAAAGTTCAGACACCGGCGAATCGGCATAGCGGGCTTCAAAGCGCTCGATCAGTTCGTCGCCGCGGCCAGCAGGCATGCCGTAAAGCCGCGCAAACAGCCGCAAATTCTCGCGCCCGGTCAGGGCCGCATCCAGCATGCTTTCATGGCCCAGATAGCCGATGTGGGCGCGAAGCCGGGTTGTGTCGCGGCGCGAGTCAAGGTCGCCCAGAGTGAAGCTGCCGCTGTCGGGTTTGAGCAATGTTGCGAGTATGCGAACCAGCGTGCTTTTGCCGGCGCCGTTGGCGCCAATGACGGCAATGATGTCGCCGGGGGACGCCGACAATTCAACGCCGCGCAGTGCGCGCGTGGCGCCGAAGTTGCGGGTCAGATTGTTGCACATGAGCAGCATGGCAAACCTGATCTTGAGTTCCGGTACTCCATGCTGCCAGCCCTGATTCAGGCGTCGTCCCTGGCGTCGAACTCGATCAGCCGGTTCAGCAGCCGCTGGCGCTGCTCGATATAGGCTGCGGCTGGCAGGCGCCGAGCGTTGTACTCTGACTCAAGGCTTTTCAGCGCCGCAACGACCTCAGCCCGCGACGCAGGAAGGCTGGCCAGCCGCGCAAGCTGCTTTTCCCGCGACCAGCGCACACTGGCAACCAGCGCGCCGACAAACGCCAGCCCGAAGACGACAGCCAGCGCCTTGAACAGCATGTCCCAGCGAAACTTGGAACTGTCTTTGTCTTCCTGTGCGGCTGGCGTGTCAACCGGGTCAGACAGCGACTTGAGCTCGGCTTGGGTTGCGTCATCCAGGCCAAGCACGATCTGCACCTCTTCGCCGGCAACCAGTGCCGGGTTGCGCGTTGATGCCATGCGCGTCGGGTCGCCCGCAATCTGCGTTTCATACAGCCGTCGGTGGCCATCTTTGACCAGCGCCTGCAACACCACGCCCGCGTGGGCGCCGGCTGTGGCCGACAGCAACTCATGCGGGAACGTGCGGGCGAAGGCGACCTTGCCCGCGGGGTTGTCCAGCGGCACGCCTGCGCGGTGCAGCAGGCGCAGCTGCAACGACCCTGGCTTGCCATGGAGCGCGGGCGGGACCGGACGCCGGAACACGATTGCCGCCTTGCGCGCCGACGGCGAAGGCGTCTCGATGTACCGGGTGTCGCCCGCCGACAGCATGTGCAGGCCGTCGGTGTTCAACGGGTGCCAGTTGTCGGCGCTGAACTGGGGACCCTTGTTGTACACGGCCTGTGCGCCGTGCATCACGTCAACACCGCCGAACCGCCAGGCTTGCCGCGCCAGCGCGGACGCTTCCGATGCACTTTCGGCCGGCAACGAACTTGTGCCCTGCATGAAAAACAGCTGCGAGCCGTACAACGAGGGCAAATGGCGCGCGAGGATGTCGGGCGCCATGGCCACGTCGAGGCTGATCTCCAGCATCATGCCACGGCTGGGGTCGCTATTTTCGATAAGGATTGTCTCGTCGATGGTCAGGCCCGCGTACTTCAGGTCAGGCCGCACTGTAAGGTGAACTTCGAGCCTATGCTCGCGCAACGTGGGCAATGAGTCGTGGTCGAGAGTGAAGAACGGAAGCTCAACTTGTGCAGATGGCGTGGCCTCTGTCAGCCACTGTTCGCGCTCCAACGGCCACCACAAGCTGTCAATCTTTGCCGCGACGGCAATCCTGCGCTCCAGCGGCAGGGACAACATCTGAAAGCGGCCGTCGGCGTCGCTCTGGACGATGCAGAAGTCGATCGGTGTTACGCCGCCTGCCAGGCCGCCAAAGGGCGTCTCCGGTTTGCGGCCCTGTGCCAGCGCGTCCATGGCTTCCTGCCAGGTGCCGGCGCAGATTTCATTGAACGGGTGGGACTCATCGGGCAGCACGATGGCGGCAATCGTGACAGGCTCGGCAAACCAAGTGGTGGTGCCCGCGATATCCTTGAGCGTGCCGGTGATCGTGCCCTGGGCGGCCAACGGCGCGCACAGCACCACCAATGCCAGTGTCGCGAACCAATGCCCCCGCGACCGCAGACTACTGTCGGCAACGCGCATGCTTTCGGGCCGGCCCTTACTTGGATGCAAGCTCGCCCTCGATTTTCTTGCGTATTTCGGCGCGGCGGGCCTGCAGGCGATCAAGCTGCGTCGTCAGGTCCTTGGCTGCCTGCAACAGCGCCGGGCGCAGGCTGGCGGCCTCGGCCGCGGTCACCTTGCCGGCCAGCTTGTCGTCGTCCAGGTCCTTCATGGCGCGCAGCGCCTCGGCGCGGCGGCGCGAGACAATCCGGAACTCGCTTTCCACATCGCCCACGAACCACAGGCGTTTCGCGCGCGCAAACGGCGATAGTGTGATCAACGCAACCGCAAACACGACCGGCGCAATTGCGGGCACAAAGGCAGCCGACAACGCGCCGCACGCGGCACTTGCCAGCAGGATACCGGTCAGCTTGCGGCTCATTCGAGCTCCTTGAGGTCGAGCTCAATGCGCGAGTCCATTTCGTCGGTGGGCGTATCCGGGGCCGACTGCTGCGCGACACCCTTGCGGGTCAGCGCCCAGAAGCCGAACCCGAATGCAGCCGACAGAAGCAGCACGGCGACGCCAAGAATCGGGAACAGCGAACTTTCCTCAGGAACTTGCAGCACCTTGGGGCCGAAGCGCTTGACCATGCCGGCCTTGATGCCGGCCGCGTCGAGCTTTTCATCGGCGCACAGTTCGCGCAGAAACTCGCGTTGCATCACCTTGGCACTGCAATTGTTCATGCTGCACTCCAGCAGCGCGTCGCGGCAACCGCCGCAGATGCAGAACATCTGGTCGCCCACGTCGTGGTACAGCATCTCGGCTTCTTCGGGCGAGCGGGCCGACAGTGGCGCCGCGAACAGCAACAGAAGCAGCAACGGGGCCAGCGTCTTCATGCTGCCACCGCCTTGCGCCGCCGGCGCACACTGGGCAGGAACGCCATCACCGTACCCATCGTCACGATCGCCAGGCCCGCAAGGCCCAGCACCATTTGCGGCTTCACGAAGAACCGGAATGTGCCCGTGCCGTCCTGTTTCGCGTCCTGCAAAATGAAGTAGGCATCGCGCCCGAGTGTGCGGTCGTACTGCGGGTCTTTCAGCGCCTCGGCGGTGCGGGGCACGCCCGTGCGCTTGTCGTAGAAAATGCGCATGCGCGGATGCACGGTCGATGCGCCGCTGGTGGCTTCGTCCAGTTCATGCAGGATGGCATCGCGGTTTTCGCCCTCGGCGCGCTCCAAGGCCAGGTGCAACCCGCCGAGTGTAAGTGGACGCATGTTGGCCAACGCCTGTGATGCTTGCTCGTCCGGCAGCTTGAGCGCCAGCGCCTGCACAATCTCGTTGCGACGTTCAATCGTCACGGCTTCGACCACTTCGTGATACAGTTCGAGCTCTTTGAGGCGGTTGAAGCGCTGTGCAGCGAGGTCAGGCGCATCCGCCCGAATGCCAAACTTGGCAGCAAAGTCCGCTGCGGCAAGTTCACCCAGCTCATGCCTCAGGCGTGTGTGAAGCCACGGCAGTTCCGCGCCCAACAGCACGGCCTGTCCGGCCTGGGCATCCAGCAGCCGTTCAAACTCGTCGAGCGACCGGTTCAGCATGCTGCGTACACGGGCGGCCGACGCCTCATCCAGGCCGGTGCCCATCGAAGCAAGTCCTGCGTTCTGCGCAAACTCCATGGCGCTGACCGAGTTCAGGTTCTTGCGCGCGGTGTTGACGGACTGGCGGAAGGCCGGCCCCTGGTCAAGCAGGCTGCGCACCAGCATCTCCAGCAGCATGCGGCCGACCTCACGGTCATCCATGGTTTCCGAGCGCTCATGCAGGTGGCGCAGGGTGGCGTCGTGGGCCTCCATGTACGGGTTCACATCCAGGGTGGTGGGCGCCGTATACGGGTAGATACGCAGCGTGGTTTCGAAACTTTCATAGACCACCTGGCGCTTGCGCTGCTCGATGCCCCAGGCAATCGCGGCTTGCATGCGCGGCAGGGCCTGCTGCATCGCCGGCGGTAGTGCGCCCCCGCCCTGGCGCTTAAGGTCGGACGTGACCTGCTCCACGATCTCTTCTGCACTCTTGTCCGGGTTCATGCGCACATAGCGCAGCATGTTGGTGTAAATCTGCGCCTTTTCCTCGTCGCCGAAGCTCAGCTGCATGAAGTCCCAGCTCTCAGTGCGTGTGTTGCGTTCATACACCACCAGCAGCTTTTCCTTGGTGAGCTTGTTTTCGATGACGGCGTAACCGCCCGGCTGGGCAATGACCGTGCCTTCGCTTTCGTAAAAGCTGGAGTAGTAGATGCCCAGAGCGATCAGCAGAATGCCGATGTGCACGATGTACCCGCCGTAGCGCCGCCGGTTGCCCAGGGACACGCGGCCAAGTGCAGCCAAAAAGTTCTCGCCCGTTGAGCGCATGCGCGCGCGGGCGCCCGCCGCGAATTCCATAAGGATGCACACCAGCGTAAACGCGCTGATCGGCCAAAGCGTAACCTGCACAGTCAGGCGCACCCATGCGGCAATGGTGCCGATACGGTCTGCGCGGTCGGTTTCGATCAGCAGGTCGTTGCTGAGCAGCCATATGAAGTTGATCAGCCCGACCACAAGGCCGGCGACCACGGGCGCGGCGAACGCGCGGGCCATCTGGCGCAGTGTATTGCGCTGCCATGCCAGAGCGGGCCCGATGCCCATGAGCACCAGCACGATCAATAGCAGGGGCACATTGATCATGACGTACGCGTCCTGGCCCAGCTCCTGCTTGCCATTTTCGCCGTAGAGCTTCTCTGTGATCAGCGGCCAGGCCGTGATGATCAACGTGACCAGGGCGATCGCCAGGAAGATCAGGTTGTTGAACAAAAACCCGCCTTCGCGCGATACCACGCTGTCCAGCTTGCGGTCCGGCGCCAGCAGCGGCTTGCGCCACACAATCACCAGCAGCGGCGCCATGAACACGACGACAAGGAAGCCCCAGAACCACGTGTCCACGTCGCCGGTAGCGCCAAAGGCATGCACGCTGTTGATGATGCCGCTGCGCACCAGGAATGTGCCGATCACTGTCATGCAGTATGTGATGACGATCAGCGCAAAACTCCACATGCGCAGCATGCCGCGCCGCTCGGTCACGATGATGCTGTGGATGAACGCGGTGCCCGTCAGCCATGGAACCAGGCTGGCGTTTTCCACCGGGTCCCAGGCCCAGTAGCCGCCCCAGCCCAGGATCTCGTAGGCCCATAGGCCGCCCAGCGCGATGCCCACGGTCAGAAAGCCCCACGAAACCATCGTCCACAGTCGAATCGGCTTGAGCCAGCCCTCGCCGACTTCGCCGGACAGCAGGCTGCCGACGGCATAACAGAACGGAATGGTGAAGCCGATGAAGCCCAGATAAAGCATCGGCGGGTGAATCGCGACCCAGTAGTTGTGCAGCGCCGGGTTCATGCCGTTGCCGTCGCTGATCTGTTCCAGCATCAGTTTCTGGGTATCAGCAGGCAGGTCGCCGGGGCGGTTCACGATCATGTCGCTCAAAGCCGCCAGCTTCATCTGGCCCGCGCCCGAAGCCTGGAGCGAGCGCAGCAGGTCCCAACCATGTTGCGGGGCGCGCATGGCACCGTCGGTCAGGGCTTGTTCGACTGTCTTGCCGCCGAGGCCGGCAATCTCGATCCAGTGGTACATCATTGAGAACGGGCTTGAGCGCTGGGCAGCCTCGGCGTCGGTGGGAGAGGTGATGATGAAGAAGAAGAAGAACTGGACCACGGCCAGCGCAATCAGTGTGTAAGGCAGGCGCCGGTCGGTGCGGTTGTGGCGCTGGGTCCACGAGAACATGGCGCCAAAGCCGGTAAGTATGAAGCACCAGAACAGCAGGCTACCCTGCTGGCTTGCCCACAGCGCGGCAATCTTGAATGTCAGCTCTTCGTTGTTTTCGGTGACGCGCTCGATGTAATTGACGAAGTAGTAGCCCTCAAAGATGCCTACGTAAAGCAGCAGGCAGCAAAAGGCGGTCACCAGAAACAGCGCGTACTGGCCGCGGCGCGCGGCATGGGTCAGGCGCTCGTCTTTCAACCATGCTGAAACGCCGGCCAGGGCCGCCAGCGCAATCGTCAGGAACATCCCAAGGTACAGCGCGGCATTTCCGGTCTGCATCAGGCTGACTGCGGTTTCGAACTCGCTGATTGTCTCGATGCGGGCAAGCATAGGCGTCTCAGCAACTGCCTGCCGTTACGGTTGGGCCGGCTCAGCCGGGGTGAGTTCCTGGCCCTCATAGCGTGACGGGCACTGGGTCTGGATCATGGTGGCGACAAAGGCGGCGCGCTTGTGGTCGTAGCGGCCCTCAAGCGTGACGTGTGCGGCTTTCTTCAGGTTCTGGGGCACGTCGTCACCCTCGTAGATCACGGTGATGACGCGCGCGTTTGCATCGAGCTGCTGGCCTTCCGCGGGTATGTCGGCGCACGTGAAGACAGTCGGCTTGAAGGGGCTGCTGATCTCAAGTACCTGCGCCTTTACCTTGACGCGTTCGCCGCCGTAGCTGTCGGCTGTGAGCTGATCGACCGAGCGATACTCGACGCCGCCCTCGTACAGGGCAAGGGTCACGGCGCCGGCGACGGCAACGGCAAACAGCAGGATGATGGCGATGACCTTTGCGCTCATGGCTTCCTTAGCAACGCAGCAGCGTCGTTAGTCCATCCATCTTTATAACAGTCATCGATACCGCCACAAGCAAAGGCGGGCGCAATGCAACCCCGGCCAACGTGCGGAGTGTCGCAGGCTAGCCGTTCTTTTCGGCGGCGAGCTGGTCCTGCAGCTTGCGTGTGAGCTGCCCGTCGCGCTGGAAGGGGTAGTAGGGGAAGACGAGTCGCCAGTGGGTGCGGTCGGCTTCAGGCGAGTCATCGACCAGGTAGGTCTCGGGCGAGCTGTGCTCGGTTTTCACGTAATAGCGGTCGCCGATCCAGAAGCCGCGTGCCTGTTTTGCAGTCTCCGGCGCGTCGTCCACCTCGAGTTCAAACAGGAAGTCCTCGGTTGTGCCGTCGACCGACAGGCGCACGCGCTTGAGCCTGGCGCCCTCGTTGGGCCAAACAAAGCCCTGCGCTGAGGCGCCAGGTTTTTCACGGGCATGTTCAGCCACTTCCACAACTTTTGCCGACTGGACGAAGCTGCCAACGTGGGGACGTATGTCGCTCCATCCGATGCGGAGAATGTGCTCGCTGTATTCTTTCAACACTGGTCTGCCCAGAGTGTGGAGAAAAAGTCCAACATCATCTTTGTCGAACGCTTCGCGCATCGTGGTCACCGCAACCTCCGGTTGGCGCAGCACCGGCTTTTGCGACGACGCGCACGACGATGCCAGCAAAGCCGCGCAGGACAAGCAAAGAAAGGCGATCATGCGTTTCATGGACGTGCCCTTGCTGCTATTGACGCGTCAAGCATTGGGCCGCTCCGGACCCCGCCGAAGGCTGTTGACGTGTCAAGTTGTGAAAGATCGTGCATGATTTTCTTTTGACGGGTGTGTCAGTAGAGGATACTTTTCATACCAATGAGTGTGTGCCTCGTGAAAAACTAAGGAGGGGAGCATGGCAGCTACCGCGAAGAAAAAGGCAAAGAAACCCGCTAAGAAGGCCGCAAAGAAGAAGACCGCCAAGAAGAAGAAGTAGTGACCCAGCGGCCTGGGTGAAGGCCAGGACAGAACCTAGTCACACCAAGCTATAACTCAGCACAAGCAACACCTCTGATTCAAACGCCAGAAATGCAGCAAAGACAGACCAACTTTCAGTAACCGCACACACTCTTGAGCCTCTCCGTCCGCCAACGGGGAGGCTCCTTCCTTTTCCTACGCTGCCCAGGCCAATCCCCGGCAAGCAAAAGCTCCTGCCGGCTGGCAGGAGCTCATTGCCTCGGGTGCAAAACCGGCCGCTTATTCCTGTGCAGCTACTACCCAAACGCGGCTTTGTACTTCGACCTCGTCGTGCAGCCGGATGTTGAAGCTGTAGGTGCCGAGTTCACGAATGTGGTCGGCCTCAAGTTCAACCTGCGATGGTTTCAGGGTGATGCCCTCGGTCTTGAAGGCGTCCACGATGACTTTGGGCGAAACGCTGCCGAAGAGGTGACCCTCGGGGCTGGCGCGCATCGGCACGGTAAGCTGGACTTTGCTGATCGCGTCGGCGACTTCCTGGGCGTGTTCTTTCTCGCGACTCTGGCGGGCCTCATAGGCCCGCTTTTCGCCGGCGAGGCGGCGCAGGTTTTCGTCACTGGCGGGCAGCGCCAGGTTCTTGGGCAGCAGGTAATTGCGCGCGTAGCCTTCGGCGACCTCTACAACTTCGCCGCGCTTGCCGACTCCGCGGATGGACTCTCTTAGCAGAAGTTTCATGTTCGTTCTCCTTGACGATGCAGCCGCTGCATGACGCGGTTGCAGTCGCGTATTTACTTGCTCACAAAGGGCAACAGGGCCATGAAGCGGGCGAGTTTCACGGCGTCGCGAATCAGGCCTTGCTCGGCGTGGGTGGCGCCTGTGCGCTTGCGCGGCAGGATTTTTCCCATGCCCGACACGAACTTGCTGAGCGTGTCGATATCTTTGTAGTCCAGAAAGGTCTTCTGGTCTTTGGTGAGCTTGCTTTGCGAAGGCGTGATGTTGCGCGACTTCTTCTTCTTCTTCTTCAGCTTGGTCTTGTTGATGCGGATCTTACCCATGGTCATTCCTTAAGCGGGCCCATGCCCGCGGTTGTGTTTTCTAAAGGGTCACGTCGTCGCCGACGTCCTCAACGTTATGGCCCGTGTCTTCACGCTCGGGCGGTTCTGCAAGGTCATCACCATCGTCAATGTCCCGGATCGTGTTGCCGCCCTTTTCCACGACGTGGATGTGGCGGCCTGACGCGCTGCGTTCGACTTCACGACGAATGAACTGGACAGAGTACGCCACGACTCGAATGCGAGAGCGGCGCTGCCCCTCGCCGGTCGTCCAGGTGTCCTGCTCCAGGCGGCCTTCCACGAAAACCGGCGAGCCCTTTTTCAGGTACTCGGCGCAGCTTTCGGCCAGTTTGCGCCAGCTCACCACGTCGATAAAGCAGGTGCGGTCGTGCTTGTCGCCCGCACTTGTCGTGTAGCTGTCGCTCACCGCAAGCCGAAATTCCGTCACGGGCGTGCCGGAAGGCGTGTGGCGCAGGTCTGGATCGCGGGCGAGGTTGCCCACGAGGAAAACCTTGTTCAGTGTAATCATGGCTGTCCGTCCGTCGTTTGCCGCACCGCGGCGTCGATGTCAGTTGCTACTTGCCGCGCGCGACGGCTTTTTCTTCCACGCCGTCTGCCTCAGTGTCGACCTCGATCTCTACGTCTGCCTCTTTGCGGCCGCCCTTGGGGGCCTCATAGCGATTGAACCACTTCTCGATCGGTACGCCGTCGCGGTTGACGAACAGGTAGCGCAGGATGCGCTCTGTCAGGCGGCATTCGAGCTCAATCTCCTGCATCTTCAGCGAGTCAACCTTGAACGCCACCAGGATGTATGCGCCGCGCTTGTTCTTGCGCACCTCGTAGGCCAGGCGTTGCTCGCCCCACAACTCGGCGCGGATGATCGTGGCCTTGTGCTTGGACAGCACAGTGCTGCACAGCTGGATTGCGCCTTCGGTGTCTTTGTTCGCGAACCCGGGGTCCACGATGAAAAGCCCCTCATAGAGGCTCTGTCCTGTCTCAGATGCCATGTCATTTCCTTGCCCGGAAGAAAAGATACCCCCTCGGTCTAAACGCCCGGCGCACCCGGGGTGCACGCCGGGAGGGGTTCCGTAAGTTACTTCTTGGCTTCCTTACCGCCGCCCTTGGCGGCTTCCTTGCCTGCTGCCGGTGCGGCTGCGGCGGCCGCAGCTGCTGCTGCCGGTGCACCCGTTGCCGAGGGCACGGCGGCTGCAGCGCCGACTGCCGGCACGAGGTCTTCCTCGGCGCGGCGGGCGTGTGCGCACTTGACGACAACCAGCGAAGCCTTGGCCACAAGTTCGGCGCCTTCCGGCAGCTTCAGTTCACCGAAGTGAATGGCATCGCCAACGTCAAGCTTCGTGACTTCGACTTCAATATCCTTGGGAATGCGGTCGGCCGGGCAGTGTACTTCGACGTCGCCATGGCTGACCTCAAGCAGGCCGCCGTGGGTCGCGCCCTTGGGCGTGCCGCGGAAAGTCAGCGGAATGCGCAGGCGAACCTTGTCGGAAAGCTCGATGCGCACGAAGTCAATGTGCTGGATCTCGTCGCCCAGGAAGTCGCGCTGCAGTGCGCGCATCAGCGCGTACTGCTCTTCACCGCCCATGTCGAGTTTCACGACGTGGGCCGCTTCATCGACGAGCAACTGGATGTCTTTGGATGAAAACAGAAGGTTCTGGTTGCCTTTGCCGCGACCGTACAGCACGCCGGGCATCTGTCCTTCTGCGCGCGCCTTGCGCATGGCCTTGGTGCCGCTGACAGCGCGGCGCTCGGCCTTCAAAGCCGGGATCTTCATGGTGTCCTCGGTATTGGACCCCCGGGCCTGCGGACCGGATCACGCGCCGGCTTGGCCTGCCCCTGGGTTCTTTCCCTGAGCCCCGGTGTTGCCGGGGTTTCATAGTTGTCTTGTGCCTTGCTACTTCTCTTCTGCTACCTCTTTATCGTCAGCGCCAGGGAGGTGAAGCCGTAGGCCTTACCTTCCGAATCGCGGGCGGAGAGTTTGAGAATGTAATCACCGGGTGCAAGGGCTGGCTCGGGTTTTCCCTCGAAATGTTGCTCAACGATTCCGCCGCCCTTGGAAACTCCGATGTGGGTCAGCTTCATGGTCGCAACGCGCTTGGTGTTGCTGATCGCGTGATTGGCGGCAATCGCCTCTTCGGCTGCTTTCACCTTCTTGGCGTCGCTGGATGCCAGGTCAGCAGCGACGAACGTCTTCAGCTCGCCGGGGATCTTGCTGCGCGAGACTTCGACGCTGCACTCCCACACCAGTTCTTTGTTGTCCGGGCCGAACTGCGGCGCATGCACCTTGATGTGCGCGAAACCTTTTTCGTCGTTCCAGGTGGCATCGGACATTTTTTCGGCTTGCAGGCTGGGGTAGCGCAGGCGCAGGCCGGGGTCGCCCGTCAGGTTGTACATGCTGATGTGGCTGCGGTTCAGGGCGTCGCGCTCGTCTTTTTTGGGAATGATAAAGCGAGCCATGAACTCGAGCTGTCCGCGGTCGGGGTCCTCAGCCAGGATCAACTCGCGCTTGGCGCGCATGAAGGCTTCGCCCAGAGTGCCGCGCCGATTGGCAATGATCTCGCCGACCAGCGCCTTCTGCAGCAGCGTGTTGCTGTAGGGGTGGCTGTCGCGGCTGCTGGCCACCACGGCGACAGGCGCCTTTTCGGCAAAACAGATGCGCTCGCACAGGCTGCCCTGCGGATGGTCCATGTAGCCGGTCTGGCACGCGACGATCAGCATGACCGGCAGCTTGCCGTCGGGGATGTTGAACTTGGCGACATCGTCACCCAGCAGGATCGGGTAGCGTGTTTTCTCGACGTGCATGTTGTCCAGCCGGTCGTAGCTGCCGTGGCCCATGTACACCAGCATCAGCGCGCCGGCGTTGGCTTCTTCAATCACCTTGTCGCTGAACAGGCGCGGCACGTAGGCGTAGCTGCTGTTGATGTTGGCGTAGGTCATGCGCACGGTGTACTTGGGGTCGATCGTTTGTTCGGCGAACTTCGTGAACAGGCCCTCCAGCATGCGGTCGACCTGCTCGCCGAAGCGACCTTCGCCGGCAAAGAACGTCAGGTTGCGCAGCCACTCGCCCTCGCCCGATGCTTCATATGCTTTGACCTTCTTGAGCGCCATCTGCACCTGCTCGTTGCTGCGGGCGGGGATGCGGCCGATGGCGAACTCGGGCAGGTTGTTTTCATCGTTGTCGATGTCGGCGTAAAAGTTGTCGGTGGTGACGCGTTTGCGGCGTTGCTCGGTCGGGTTGGAATCCATCTGGCGGGTCAGGAACCAGGGAATCTCGGTTTTTACGTCGTGGCTGGTGGCGTCCTCGTTCGGACAGTCGCCAAGCAGCAACACCTGGAAACCGGTCATGGGGTCGCTGATGGCCTTTGCCGCGGTTTCGATGTGCTGCTTGATCTCGACCATGCCGGCTTTGTCAACTTCGGCCGCTTTGGCGATTTCAGAAAGCGTGACAACCTTGGGGTTGCGGCCATTGCCTTTGCGGTACGCGGCCCACTCATCGGCCGAGGCCTTCAAGCCATCGGCACAGACAATCAGGTAGTCGCAAGGCGCCGGAGCGTCTGAACTCGTCTTTCCGCCGTCCTGCGCAGTGATTGAGGCGGTGGCGACCAGGGCCAGCACGGCGAACAACGTGATGAGTCGATTCATCTGCAAATCTCCGGAAGAGGACCCGCCAATATAGAACCGGCAGGCAGCAAGCCCACGTCTAGTACGCCGATTCAATGCGGACTCACGGAAGAAAGCAGATTTGCTGGCGCGGCATGCCGCGTTACCGGGTGGCTGCGCGACTTCCCCTTTTGCGGCGCAGGCAGATGATCGCAGGCATCACTAGCAACCAGAGCCCGCCGCTATGGGCAAGTGCTGCGCAGCCGCCACTTCCGCCCGATGAATTGCCCGAGCCAGAACTGGTCTGCCCGGCGCCGGCCGCAACGCCAGTCACGTTGATGGTAAACGGGTCAACGGTCGTGGAGTCATTGTGGCCGAAAGTGATTGCGGCTGCTTTCACGCCCGTCGATTGGGCATTGAAGCGGACTTCAAAAGTCGCCCAAGCGCCCGGCGCAAGGCTTGCCGGCACGCCGCTGGCATCCAGCACGAAGTCAGGCGACAGGCACGAAACCGTGCCCAGCGTCAGAGTCGCCGCGCCGGTGTTTTCGATGTAGATCACGGCTGGCCCCGTCGGCATGGTCCCGATCAGGTGCGAGCCAAAGTCGCGGTTGCCGGATGCTGCGGCGCCATTGCCGATCCATGCGCCGGCAGCGTTGTCTTCACGAACGGTCACCACAGGAAAGAGCGAAGTCGGCATGCCCGTGCCGGCAACCTCAAACACGAACGGGATGGGCTGGCTGGAATCGTTGTGCGTGATCTCAATCTGCGCCGACTTTGCGCCCACGGTATCGGGGTCGAAGGCGACCGTGAACGTAGTGAATGCGCCGGGAGCAACAGTCGCTGCGGTCGAGCTGGTATCGACCGTGAACAGCGCTGAGTGGGTCCCCGGTGCCACCGAGATGCCGCTGAGCGCCAAAGTCCCGGTGCCGGTGTTGAGCAGCTTGATCGTGCGCGCGTTCGTCGGCCCGGCGTTGATGTCCTGCCCGCCGAAGTCGCGCATGCTGCCGGCGGCGGTCGCGCCATATGCCACGTTTGCGCCGTCGTCAACGGCCAGCGCGGGCACGGTAGGCGTAAACGTGATCTCGAGGTCGACGGGATACTTCGTCATTTCACCGTCGGCGGTAAACATGCTGGATACTGGCTGGCAAATGATCTCCTGGCCTGAACCGGCTGGCCCGGCGATGCACTGGCTGTGGATGTTGCCGGTGTTCTCGGGTGAGTGCCAGTTCGGGTAGCCATAGCGGAACTTGATGATGCCGGTGGCGGTGTCCAGCTTCATTTCGAACAGCACGGCGCCGGGCGCCGACTGGAAGGGGCCGCTTGCAGGCGGCAGGGTGCGCGTCCAGACCGGGCCCCAGCGCACGACCAGCACGCCCGGGCCGCCGCCGCTGGCCGGCGTGTATTTGCTGAGCACGTCGCCGGCAGCGAGGTCAAGCCAGAGTGCCGCGACCACCAGGCCGCTGCTGACGTCGGGATTAGAGCCCACGACGGCGGATGGCGGGTTGCTTGCGTTGCCAAGTGTGATGTATCCGTTGCTGCCGACCCGAAAGCGGTCGCACGTCTGGCCAAAGAAGTTGAAGGCGAATCCCGCAGGTGCCTGGACTGCGCTGATGGTGTCCACGGCCATTGCCATCACGGTGGGGTTCGAGAGCGGGGTGTTCGAGTATGCCTGCGACGCGTGCGAGCCCACGTAGCTCTGGGCAGTCAAGCCGCCGGCCAGGCAAACCAGCAACACGATCAGAATCTGCCGCATGTTGATCTCCGGTTCAGAAACGTGCACACAGTGTATGCGGGTGCGCACGCGGACTGGCCGGGCTGCTGAAAACAGACTTCTGCTTTTCAAGCGCTTCGGGGGGGCCATTCGGATTTCAGAAGTGCACACCCGCGACGGCGCGTGTGGCGAAGCGCGTTGATCGGGCGAGCTGCAGCCGAGTTCAGCGGCCGGTCAGCCCCTGAACAGCAGGCTTACCGACTCGTTGAAGTGAATGTTGCGGATGGCCTTGGCCAGCAGGTCAGCGACGCTCAGCACTTTCAACTGCTCGAACTCTTTGCCGTCAACGGGCACCGTGTCTGTCACTACGCACTCTTTGATTGGCGCTTTGCGAAGGCGGTCCACGGCTGGGCCGCAGAACAGGGCGTGGGTGCAGCTGGTGTAGACCTCTTTGGCGCCGAACTTGAGACAGGCCTTTGCGGCATCAACGATGCTGCCGCCGGTGGCGATCATGTCGTCAATCAGCACGCAGACCTGGCCGTCGACTCTGCCGATCATGTCCAGCACTTCGGTTTCTTCGCCCGAGACGCGGCGCTTGTCCACGATGGCAAGCCCGGCGTTCAGGCGCTTGCTGTACCCGCGCGCGACCTTTGAGCGGCCGACGTCCGGGGCCACGATGGTGAGGTTCTGGATGTTCAGCCGGTTCTTCAGGTTCTGGAAGTACTCGTTGATGATCGGTGCCGCGTACAGGTGATCGACGGGGATGTCAAAGAAGCCCTGGATCTGCGCGGCATGCAGATCCATGGTCAGCACACGGTCGTAGCCCGAGGTCACGATGCAATTGGCGACCAGCTTGGCGCTGATCGGCACCCGGCCTTCATCTTTGCGGTCTTTGCGGGCGTAGCCGTAGTAGGGGACCACGGCGGTGATGCGGTCGGCGGATGCTCGCTTGGCTGCGTCGGCGAACAGCAGCATCTCGACCAGGTTGTCGTTGACAGGCGGGCTTGTGCTCTGGACGAAAAAGCAGTCCACGCCGCGGATGTCTTCTTCAATCTTTACGTCCACTTCGCCGTCAGGAAACTTCTCGATGCGCGCGTGCCCCAGCGGCACTTCAAGGATCTTGCTGATCGACTCAGCCAGTTTGCGGTTGCTGTTGCCGGCAAATATCTTCAAGCCCTTGGTGCGCATGGGTCAGCCCCTCTTCTTCAACTCGCGGGCGGGGGCGCCCACGACCACTGTGTTTTCTGGAACGTCTTTGCCCTTCGGCACCACAGTGTTGGCGCCGGTCTGGGCGTTTTTGCCTACCCTGACCGGGGCCACCAGTACCGTCCCGCAGCCGATAAACGCGTTGTCGCCGATGCTGGTGTGGTGCTTTTCTTCGCCGTCATAGTTCGCGACAATTGTGCCCGCGCCGATGTTGGCCTTCTTGCCTATGCTCACGTCGCCCAGGTAGGCCAAATGGCCAGCCTTGGCGCCTTCGTCGAACACCGCGTTCTTGGTTTCGACAAACGCGCCGACCTTGCAGCCGTCGAACAGCCGCGTCCCGCCCCGGATGTGCGCAAACGGGCCGATTTCACAGCGCTTGCCGATTTCAACGCCGGTGCGGATCACGCTGCACGGGTAAATCACGGTGTCGCGACCGATCTGCACGCCGGCTTCAATGTAAGTGGTGCGCGGGTCAGTGATCGTGACGCCCATTTCGACCATCAGGAACTCGCAGATGCGGCGGCGTGCCCGACGTTCGGCAATCGCGAGCTGCTTGCGGTCATTAACACCCAGGGTTTCCGCATGGTCTTTCACAACGCTGGCCCGCACCTTCTTGCCGTCCGCCACCAGCATCTGCACCACGTCGGTCAGGTAGTACTCGGACTGGGCGTTGTCGGCTTTGAGCCGGTCAAGCCGCTTCAGGAGTTCCGGCGCGTCAAAGATGTAGGTGCCGGTGTTGATTTCGTTGGTGTCTTCCGCGGGCTGCAGGTCCTTCTGCTCGACGATGCGGGTGACATTGCCCTTCTTGTCGCGCTGGATGCGGCCGTAGCCGCGCGGGTCGGGCACACGCGCGGTCATCACGGTGCAGGCGGGTTTCTTTTCGGCGTGGGTCTCGCGCAGATCGTTCAGGGTGCGCGCGCGAAGCAGCGGCACGTCGCCGCACAGGATGGCCACGTCACCCTTGTGGCCGGCCAGCAGCTCGCGGCACTGCATCACCGCGTGGCCGGTACCAAGCTGCGGCTCCTGCGTAACCCACTTGAGGGCGCGATGGTGGCTGAACTGTTCTTTGACCTGCTCGCCGCCGAAACCCACGACCACCATGGTTTCGACAGTGTTCAGGGCAGCGGCCTGGTCGAGCACCCATTGCAGCATCGGCACACCGGCAAGTTTGTGCAGCACCTTGGGTGTATCCGACTTCATCCGTGTGCTCTTGCCGGCGGCAAGGATCACGACTTTGAGCGGACGCTGCGGCATGGCGGCCTCGGGTAGGATGCCCCGCGAGCATATCCGTACAGGCATGCGGGGCAACCCCACGGCAAACGAGACCGCCCCGACCTTGCAGCCGGGGCGGTGGGTGAATCGTGTGGGGAAAGCGGATGCCGGTTATGCCGTCTGCGGTGTTGCCGCGCCGAACTTGCTGCGCAGAAACGCCTTGGCCCGGTGCAGGCGGCTCATGACTGTGCCGATCGGCAGCTTGAGACGGCTGGCAATGTCCTTGTAGCTGAGCTCACCGACCGTGTTGAGCAGCAGCACGTCGCGGTAGCGCTCATCCATTTCCTGCAGTCCGGCTTTCAGGTCCTGGTCGAGGTTTTCAAGAAAACGCTCGTCCCGTGCCATGGTTGTGGCGCTCATCTCCGGCAGGCGGTCGTCGTTTTCCGGCGCATCCATCACGGCGGCCATGTTCTCGACGCCTTCGACGAAGACCGACTTGACGCGACGTTTCTTGCGCCGGTACTCGTTGATGAACTGGTTGAACAGAATGCGCCCCAGCCACGCCTTCAGGTTTGTGCCCTGCTCGTACTGGTTGAACTTGCGCAATCCCCGAATGTAGGTTTCCTGCACCAGGTCTTCCGCGTCGGCGCTGTTGCGCGTGAGGTGGTAGGCCTGTGCGAACATGTCTTGCATCAGTGGAAGAGCTTCAGCCTCGAAGCGCTGCCTGAGTTCGTTGTGCGTTTTCATATCTCACCCCTTCCTTCCGTTGACTTGCGGGTTGTCCCGCTTCTCTAGTTGCGAAAACGTGGCTCGAAATCTCTGTGCGATTTGGACAGACTGGTCTGTTTTGATCGCCCCCAAAAAAACTTCCCTAAACCAACTTGAACCGATCATTCGCGATCCGGAATGCTGTCTCGGCTGGCCAAGTGCACTGGTGCACAGGTGAAGCCGCGAAAACTGCCTCTATCAACAGGTACAACTCGTCTGCGGCACTCTCGAGCTCTTCTTCAGGTTTGGCTGCGCCGCGGTAGTGTGCGGTGATCAACTCCTGCAGGTACTTGCGAAACGTGTTTTTGTGCCAGCGCACGACTTCGCGCACCTTGCAGCTTGCGTCGCGAAACTCGCTTACCATGTTCAGGTAGGCGCAGCCGCGTGAGCTTGAACCGCATGAACACTGCGTTCCGAGCCATTCGAAGATACGTGCGATCTTCTCGCCAGCTGTGGTCCCGGCACTGGTCACGGCTCGTACTTCTGTCATCATGCGGTCGTGCCGTTGCTCCAGGGTCACGATCAGCAGGTCTTCTTTGGTCTTGAAGTGGTGATAAAAACTGGCTTTGGCAATACCGGCTTCCTTGATGACCTCGTTGATGCCTGTGGCTTTGTAACCGTGTTCGTAGAACAGCCGATTGGCGGTCTCGAGCAGGCGGTTACGGACACTGAGCTTTTCAACGGCGGCGTTCATGGGGGCAGTATACAAGCCAGACAAGTCTGTCTACAAGTGTTTTCTTCAAAAAGTTAGCCGATCGCTAAACATAGACGGGATGGTCCAGTGCAAGCGCCAGAGCGCGTAGTCGTGGCAGTCACAGGGGCCTCAGGCATTCAGTACGCCCAGAGGTTGCTGCAAACTATTGGTGCCATTGGGCTTGAGGCGCATGTCGTGTTCAGCGAAGCGGCTTTCGACGTCTGGCGCGCCGAGCTGGAGCTGCCTTGCAACCCCGAAAAACCTGACTTGCAGGCATTCGCAGGCCCCGGCAAGTTCTTTCTATACAGGAACAGCCAGGTTGGCGCTCCGATTGCCAGCGGCAGCTTCCGGCACACGGGCATGGTGGTCTGCCCGTGCACCATGAGCACGCTGGGCGCCATCGCCAGTGGCACAGGCGAAAAGCTCATCGGCCGCGCAGCCGAAGTCACCCTGAAAGAGCGCCGCAAGCTGCTGCTGGTCACGCGCGAGACGCCGCTGTCGCTGATCGCGCTGCGCAACATGGTCACGGTCACCGAAGCGGGCGGCACAATCATTGACGCCAACCCTGGCTTTTACAGCCGACCGAAAAGCGTGCAGGACATGGTTGATTTCGTGGTGGCGAGGGTTCTGGACCAATTGGACCTGCCGCACCAACTGGGCAAGCGCTGGGGAGAGAAGACGTGAACGAAAAGGGAATCTTCTATCTGTTTCTGTACGTCCGCGACCTTGAGCGCAGCAAGCGCTTCTACGGCGAGACACTGGGCTGGACGATCGGCACGAACGAAAAAGACGTGGCGGGTTTCTCTTTCGGCACAGGCTACCTGGTGATTCATGCCGACACGCGCCCCGAACCCGAACGCAAGTACGGTGGCGGCATGTGGGCGGCTGTGCAGGTGGAGGATGTCGAGAAAGCGCGCAACACCCTGCGCGAGCGCGGGGTCAAGGTGGGCGAAATGTTGACGCAGCCGTGGGGCGAAAAGCAGTTCTACTTTGACGACCCCGACGGCTATCACTGGAGCTTCGGTCAGTCCGCGCGCTAGGTGCACGCCACAGAAATTGGCCGCCTACCTGAGACTTCCGCAGGATACGCTGATTGCTACACTTCCGCCCACCGAACGAGTCAGTCGGGGCGTAGCTCAGCCTGGTAGAGCGCTTCGTTCGGGACGAAGAGGCCGGAGGTTCGAATCCTCTCGCCCCGACCATTACAAACGGGCCCCCTTTTGGGGCCCGTTTGTAATTGCCAGATTGACCTTTCCGGCTGAAGCTGGCGCAAGGCAGGTTCTTGCCGCGATCCGGAGGTACACGTGACGACAGTCAGCACTTCCAGCCGGTGCATGGCGTGGGTCGCTGTGCTGTTGGCGGCGTTCGCAGCCGCGTGCGCCGGCGGCGACCAACCCGACTACAGCACAGCGGAAAAAACACTTGCAGCCCTGGTTCGTGCCGAGAATGCCCGTGACAGCAAGGCCTACGCGGATTGCTTTGTGGCAGCCGAACAAGCCGGGCTGAAAAGTACTCTCGGTGACGCTTCGGTCATCACCACGGCCGGCGAGGTGAAACAGGTCGCCGGTTTCACCGTCGGCATGCTGCGGTATTTGCGCGACAACAAACCCGCCGGCGAACAGCCGATTGTCTTCGTGCAAGAAGGCGGCTTGTGGAAAGCCAGCTGGACAGAGACAGCGAAGTACCGCGAAAAGCACTGGCAGCCAACTGACTAAGTGGCATCAGCCCGCAATGCCTGCCAGTGTCTTCAGATCTTCGCGCACCTTCGGCGATGGGTCGGTCGCCGTGTACCCAAGCAACTCTGCGGTCAGCAGCGCGGTCTTTGCCACTTCTGCGGCATCCTTGTGCTTGAGTTCAGCCAACGCCCGGGCATGGGCCGTGATGGCCCGGTAATAATCGCGGCTTCGGCGCAGGCCTGCTTCTTCCAGCGTGGCGCGTGACTGCCTGGCGGCTTCCAGCGCGCGCTTCGGCTCGCCCTGCTGCAACAGCAGCTCGCTATGCGTCACCTGCACGCCGGCCCACAGTGTGTTCTCGCCCTGGTCCACGAGGCTCAGGGCTTCTGCCAGCAGCTCATTGGCGGCTTTCATGTCGCCGATCTGGGCGGCGATGATGGCCAGGTTTTCGATGCAGACCGCCTTGTGGCCGCGACGACCCAAGCGATCAAACAAGTCTCGGCCCTTCGTGAATGCAGCCGCCGCGAGGTCGTACTGGGCCAGGTCAAGGTAGGCGAGCCCAAGGTTCATGTGATTGATCGCAAGCGATGGCAGGTCGCCCTGCTCGGCGGCCATGCGCCCGGTTTCTTCCATCATGTGGATGGCATCGTCGAGCCGCCGCTGCTGGCGTGCGATCAGCGCCATGTTGCCCTGCATCAGCATTGCCAGCCGCTTGTCTGCCAGCCTGGTATAGATGTCGTACGCCTCGCGATAGGCAGCAAGGGCCGGCTCGTGCTGCGTGGCATGAAAGTGCACGGTGCCCCGGTTCGAGATCGCCGATGCCACACCCGCCAGGTCGCCCAGTTCTCGCAAGTCTTTCTCCGACTCGCGCGCGTGCCTTTGCGCCTCGTCGAATCGCCCGAGGTTCACCAGCGCCAACGCCATGCGGCCGCGGGTGCGCGCGGCGTTGTTTCGGTCGCCGACGGCTTCGAATGCGCTGATTGCCGCTGCATGCTCAGCCAGCGACTCTTCAAGCCGCCTGGCGCCCAGCAGCTGGCCGGCTGCGCGGAATTTTGCCAATGCGATCAGTCTTTGATCGCCAAGTCGCTGGGCCATGTCGCTGCCCTGCTTGATCAGGTCGTCCACGGCTGCGGGGTCGCCGGCCTCTGACTCGGCCTGTGCCAGCAGCAGCAAGAGGCCGGCCCGTTCAGGGCTGTCCCCCGGCTCAGCCATGGCCAGCGCGTCGCGAAGTATCGGCGCGCGCAACTTTGCGGGGCCGCGGGTCTTGAGCAACGTGGAACTGTACTTGGCCAGTTCACGGAACAGGCCATGGCTTGACGTCGTCGCCCGCGCGCGGCAGCGGGCCATGACCGCCTTGAGGTTGCTGCGCTCGTAATCCAGGCGGTCAAATGCCTCAATCGCGTCGCGAGTATAGGCCCGCGCGTCCCAGTGTGCGGCGTACTGGCGCAGCCATGCCGCGTGTCGCTCCTCCAGCGCCTCACGTTGCTGAGGCGTGGACGACTGTTGCCACTTGCCGGCGGCGTATTCTCGAATCGCTATGTACATCGCAAAGCGCGTTTCGTAGGGCGTTTCGTGCGCGCGCAGGAGGCTCTTTTCCCGCAGACTCTGGACTACGTCGATCACATCGGGCGCCGAGGGCAGACCGGAAAGGTCCAGCACGCGCTCTGCTGCATCCAGGAAGAAGCCGCCCCGAAACACGCTCAACTGGGCAAATGCCAGCTGTTCGGCCTCAGTCAACAGGTCAAAACTCCAGTCGATCGTGGCCTCAAGACTGCGCTGTCGCGGCGCCAGGTCGCGCCGCGTGGATTTCAGCAGCGCAAACGACTTCTCAAGCCTGCCCAGGATCTGTTCCGGCTGCATGATCACGGTGCGCGCGGCGGCCAGTTCAATGGCCAGCGGCATGCCCTCAAGGCGTTTGCACAGCGCGGCGACCGACCCGGCATTTTCGCTGGTCACGGCGAACGATATGTGTTGCAGCCGTGCGCGTTCGGCAAACAGGCGCACGGCGTCGCTGGCGGCAATGTCTTCGGGGGCGGCGGCGGGGTCGGGCAGTTCCAGCGGTGACAGCTCAAACTCGCGCTCACCTTCCAGGCCCAGCAGCGCCCGGGTCGTGACGACAAACTGGACGGATGGCGCGCGGCGGGCCCAGTCGTCGAGCACGGGCGAAGCGACTTCAACCACCTGCTCGAAGTTATCCAGCACCAGCAGCGTCGGGGGGCGCGATTCCAGCATGCTGCCGACCAGCAGCTCGGGCGACTGGTTGGTCGTCAACGGCAGCCCCAGGGCGTGCGCCACGGCGTAGGCAACACCCTCAATGTTGCGCGCCTCGGTCAGGTCGGCAAACCAGGCCCCGCCGGCCAGTTCGGCGGCCATGCGGCGCACGATCTCTTGTGACAATCGCGTCTTGCCGGTGCCGCCGGGGCCCGTGATCGAGATCAGGTTAACTTCGCCCTGTTGCAGCATCTCGGTCAGTTCTGCCAGCTCGCGATTGCGCCCGATGAACGTGGTGCGCGAGCTGGAAAGGTTGGTGCGGCGCTGTCCTGCAGGCGCCGTGACGCTGGGCGCCGGCGCCTCGGGCTCGGCCAGCGGGACCTCGGCGCGTGCGCCCGGCAGCATCGCGTTGCACGCCGCAA
Organism: Planctomycetota bacterium; assembly: GCA_020849795.1. GTDB lineage: Bacteria > Planctomycetota > UBA8742 > UBA2392 > UBA2392 > JADJRK01. The sequence goes on from JADZFR010000005.1 coordinate 42,770, forward strand.
GGTTGATGCGCAGCTTCTTGCCGTCTTCCGAGATCAGGCCCAGGCGCAGCGGCACGGGCTTGATGTGGCGCTGCCACTCGTTTACCAGCGCGTTGTTGGTCGGCTCGCTGCCGCGGGCGTGGCGCAGGCACGCAAGCATGTCGCCGCGTGCGAACTTGTTGGTGCCGAGGTGGCGGTTCAGCGCCACCAGGAACTTTGCCCATTGCACGCGGTCGCCCGCGCCGCGCAGATAAAGCTCCTGGAACAGGTCGAGATGCGATTGGGCCGCGGTGCCGCCAGGCGCACGGCTGCGCCGCACAGTCTCGGGCAAATCTTCCGGTTCCAGCACTTCGCGCTCGCCGCAGTTGGCGCACGCAAATGCCAGCGCCGACCGCAGCTCTCGCACATTTCCCGGCCACGAGTACGCGAGCAAGGCCTCTTTGGCGGCTTTGCTGAGGCGCGCGGGCCCCGGCCCTTCGCCGACAATCTCGCGCAGGAAGTGCTCGGCCAGGTCCGGTATGTCGGCGCGCCGCTTGCGCAGCGGCGGCACCTCGACGACAAACGAGTTGATGCGGTAATACAGGTCGGCGCGGAACTTGCCTTCTTGGATCAGTTCAGACAGGTCGCGGTTCGTCGCGCACACCAGGCGCACCTTGACCTCAATTTCGCTTCGCCCGCCGACGCGGCGCACAACGCCTTCTTCAAGGGCACGCAGCAGCTTGGGCTGGATTTCCAGCGGCGTGTCTCCAATTTCGTCAAGGAACAGCGTGCCGCCGGCGGCTGTCTCGAACAGCCCCGGCGTGTCTTTGTCGGCGCCCGTGAAGGCGCCCTTCATGTAACCGAACAGTTCGCTTTCAAAAAGGTTGGACTGAAACGTGGCGCAGTTCAGCGATACAAAGTTGCCGCGGCGACCGCTTGCCCGGTGAATCAGCTCAGCCACGCGGCCCTTGCCTGAGCCGGTTTCGCCGTACACCAGCACCGGCACATCCCGAGCAGCCGCGTTTTCGGCGGCCTCGATGGCGCTGAGGAAAGTTGGCTCTTTCCCGACAAGTTTTCCAGTAACTCGGTTCATTGCAGGCCGCGCCGTCCCGCCCGTCGCCGCCAGCCATCCAGCATAGCGGCTGGATCAGGCTCGCCAAGCGGGGTCTACTTCCAGCGAATGTTCCACTCAGTGCCCATGTTGTCGTCTGTGACAATGCGCTTGCCTTCAGTCCGGGCGAGAATGCTGCTGCGCACTTCCATGGCATAGTACTGGAACTCGGTGTCGGCCAGCGTGTCCACCATGCCCAGGATCTTCTCAAGCTGCTGCAGATGGTCGGCGCGTGACTGGTCGATCACCGGCCGGCCGTCGATTTGATAGTTCACCAGCAGCGTGCGCCAGCGCTCTTTGTCAGGCATCAACGGCGAGTCGCTGACGACAACATTGTTGATCACGCGCACGACATGCGGAAACACCACGCACGCCGTACGCTGCACCTCGGGCGATTCGGTCGTGTTGTACAGCGCGACACCCCCGGGCAGCAGGTGCGCCCGCAGAATCTCCAGAAATTCGGCCGAAAGCAGATTGCTGGAGTGCGCCCGCCAATTGAAAGTCGTGTTCATCACGATGGCGTCAAACATCTGCTGCGGGTTTCGGTTAAGCCAGCGCCGGCCGTCGTCGATCACCACGGTCACTTTCGGGTTGGCAAGCAGCGAGGCGACTTCGGGGTGCTGCGGGATCAACTCAAGGTAGCCGGGATTGATCTCGACGATGGTCATCTGCTCAAGCTGGGGGTGATGGGCCAGAACCTGCGCCCACGAGCCGCTTGCCAGGCCGATTACCAAAACGCGGCGAGGCGCCGCGTGAAACGCACCGACAGAAAATGCGCGCACGATCATGTTCGTGTCGTCCATCAAATTGACGTTGAACACGCCGTCGTACATTCCGCCGCCGAACACCGCCCCGCCCTGCGATACCGTGATCACGCCATGCCGGTTCTCGACTACTTCGGCAAACGCTTCGCCCTCAAACGAGTCCTTGAATTGCAGCCGCTCGTAAAAGCGGTCAAACCCGACCCCCGTGCCCGCCACCGCGATCAATGCCACGACGCCGCATACCGCCAGGCGCACAGCGATACCTTGCCGCGCCAGCCCGGCGACCACGGCTGCCAGGGCCACGCCGACCAGCGCCAGCGCCAGGTTGATCTGCGCCGTGGTCATGAAGTCCATCAGCACGAAACCCGTGATCAGGCTGCCGCCCGCTGAGCCAATGATGTTGAACAGGTACAGGTAGCTCAGGCCGGCGCCGGCGCGGGAGTCCGGCTTGACACCGTAATGGCAGATCAGGGGAAACGTCGCGCCCAGCAACCCCGCGGCAATGACGACGAGCGGCAAAAGTGCCGGGTAGGGCAGCACGGTCGCCAGCCGTGCCGAAAAGGGTGCCACCAGAAAACCCGCGGCATTGGCGGCAAGAACGAACACAGAAAGTGCAGCCAACGAGCGCGGGCCCGGTTCGCCGCGGCAGAACCGGCGCACGGACAACGAACCCAGCGCAATGCCCAGCAGGTACGCGCCCAGCATTGCCGCGAACGCCATGGCGCTGCTGCCGGTGACGAACGAATGCACGCGGAACCACAAAATTTCATAGCTCAGCGCAACAAAGCCTGTCATCGCCACCAGCAGCGCCGAAACCCAGAAGCGAGCGTCGCGGCGGCCGGCTGCGGCCAGGGGCTCGGGGGGTGCGCGATCGCCGCGCCGGATCGCCATGTCCAGCACCACGGCGCCTGATGCCACCAGCAGGTTCAGCAGGACAGCCACGGAAACCGCCCCGCGCATACCAAAGGCATACATCAGGAACAGCGCTACCGAAAAACACGCGACAGCCGAGCCGAACGTGTTGACAAAATACAGCAACCCGACCGAGCGTCCGACGTTCTGCGTCTGGCGCACCAAGTGCGTTGTGAGCACGGGCAACGTCGCGCCCATCAACAGCGTGGGAAACAGCACCATCGCAAACGTCAATGCACCCGTGACGGCCGCGGACGCGCCCAGCGTGGCGTGCCCGACCAACTCAAACAGGTCCAGTGACACCCAGCCGAAAAGGCCGATGCCAAGTTCAATGGCGGCGAACACAAACAGCAGCGGCAGTCTCTGTTGCCGCGAAAGCACACCGCCGGCAAGGCTGCCCAGGCCCAGGCCGAGCATGAACGCCGTGACAACGACCGTAACGCTTTCGACGTTGATGCCGTAAATCGCGAACAACGCGCGTTGCCAGACAAGCTGATAGACCAGCGCCGGAAAGCCCGACACGAAAAAGATTGCGCTGATGGCAGCCAGCGGCGAGGCTTTGGCAGTGCCCGGCAGATTCATGGCGGCGCACAATGCCGCGCGTGCAGCAACCCGTAAAGGGGACGCTTTGCCGGGCGATTTCTGTCCTGTGCCGCGATCACCGGCGTATTACCATGGAGAGATGCAGTAATACCGAGAGGGCGCCCATGTCCGAGGTTGTCAGGCTGAGTATTTCCCTTGAAGCGCCCCTCGCCGCCGAGTTGGACCGGCTGGTTGATCGGGCCCGGTATGAAAACCGCAGCGAGTTTGTGCGCGACCTTGTGCGCCGCTCGCTCGTGGAAGAAGAGTGGGACCGCGGCCGCGAGATCCTGGGCACCATCACGCTGGTCTACGATCACCACCAGTCCGGCCTTGGCGACAAGCTGACCGCGCTGCAGCACGAGCACCACGCCAACGTGCTGGCGAGTACGCACGTGCACCTCGACCATCACATGTGCGCCGAGATGATCATGATGCGCGGCAAACCCGACGTGCTGCGGCATCTCACCGATGGCATGCGCAGCCTCAAGGGCGTACTGCACGCGGCGCTGGCGTACAGCAGCACCGGCAAAGCGCTTCGCAAGGAGTAGCACTTGATGCTGAATGTTCTGGCCCATGGCGCGAATTCGCTTCCCGTTGACACGGTGCAGCTGGCGGTATGGACCGGGCTGCTTGCCGGCATTGCACACACCTTTCTGGGTGCCGACCATCTCGCGGCGCTGCTGCCGCTGTCAGTGAACCGCAAGTTCAAAGCCGCATGGCTGGGCGTGCGCTGGGGGGCAGGCCACAGCCTCGGGGTTGTCATCGTGGCGGTGATTCTGCTTGCCGGCCGCGAATCCCTGGACTTGAGCCCGGTCGAAGAGTGGGGCGAGCGGCTGGTCGGCGTGATGTTGATTGCCCTTGGCCTGTGGGGTGTGCGCTCAGCGATGCGCCAGAGCCTGCATGTGCACGAGCACACGCACGACGCCGACACCCACGCGCACCTGCATGCCCACACCGGCGACGCTCACGACCCGGCCGACACGGCGTCGTGGCACTCGCACCTGCACAAGCACGCGGCGATTGGGGCGGGCACGCTTCACGGCGTCGCCGGCATGGCGCACCTGCTGGGCGTGATTCCGGCGCTGCTGGCGCCGACGCTGCTGGTGAGTTTTGCCTATCTGGCGGGGTTTGCCGCAGGCTCGATTCTCAGCATGGGACTGTTTGCCGGCACGTTTGGTGCTGTCACGGCAAGGCTGGGTTCAAAGTCACCGGCTTTGCTGAATGGCAGCATGTATGTCGCGGCCGTCGCGTGCATCCTGATTGGTGTCTTCTGGATTGTCGCGCCATTCCTGATGCCCGAAGACCAGACTGTGCAGGAGTCTGCCTTGGCTGTAGCCCGCCACCCCCTATGTCAAGAACCGCAGCCATAAGAAGTAGGAAGCGAACAGGGCGCTGAACCCGATGCTGAACACGCTGGCGCGGCGCAAAAACGTGCCGGGCCGCATGGCGTCAGGCACATCGCGCGAGAACATCGCCCGGTGAATCAGCACGCCCAGCACGGGCGCGCTTAAGAAACTCAGTGTCGTGGCAATGTCGATCAACAATGTCAGCTGGATACCGCCGCCAAGCGGCTTTTCGCCAAGGGCCACCGCCAGAATCAGCAGCGCAAGGGTGGAGATCACGCCCATCGCAATCCAGTAAATCCGCTTGGGCAGCACCGGCGAGCTTTCCGGCTGTTCGGGCTCCTGGAAGCGCTTGACCAGGATGCTCAGCACTCGCGGAAAGCTGTCGGTCACGACCAGCACCGTGCTGAACATGGCCGAAAAGGCGCAGATTCCGATGACCGGGCGGCTCCATTCACCAAACTGGCGCACATAAAGGTTGATCAGGTCTGTCGCGAACAGAACGGGCGAGGCCCGAAACTGGGCACCCTGCACGTGGTAGATCATGCACGCGCCCAGAATCAGAAAGCACACACTTGTGGCGCTGCTGAACCAGTAGCCGATGTTGAACTCAAGCCGCGCCTCGCGCAGCGCGGGCGTGTGCTTGCTTTCCAGCTTGTGGGCCAGGAACCACAGCGAGTGCCACACCGCCACGTCGTAAGCACTGGGCGTCCAGCCGATCAACCCGGTGATGCGCAGAATCTCGTCGCGATTGGTGAACGCGCTTTCCGGCGGCAGCAGCTCCGCACGCCCGAGGTCAAGCTGCGTCAGCGCCAGCACCGTCGCCACCAGCGTGCTGATCGTAAGCAGCAAAATGAAAAACTTGTTGATCGTATCCAGCCACTTGTAGCGGCCCAGCTTCAGCAGGCCGGCGCAGATTGCCAGCAACACTCCGGACAGCACGACCGGCAGGCCCATGTTCAGACCGCCCGGCATGAACTTGAAGTTGGCCGATTCGAACATCGAAACCACTACCGCAGACAGCAACGAAGCCGCAATCAACGTCACCACGGCCTGCACCGTGAAGACGGTGCCCAGCGTGACCACCAGGTAAACGCCAAGCGCCCATTTGCCCTGGCGGCGGAAGCCCTCAAGCAGGGACACCCCGGTCGCGTGCGCGTACCAGGGGCCGAAAGCAAACGCCGGGTACTTGAGCGCGCATGCCAATACAACCACCGCAAGCAACGCGAACGAGTAATCCGCGCCGGCCCGCGTGCTCTGGATCAGTTCACTGACGCCAACGCTGGTTCCCGCAAACAGCAGGCCCGGGCCGAGCACCTTGAAGAATGACTTCTGCGGCTGTGCGTCGGTGGGCATGGCCGGCGATTGTTACGGTGACGAAATCGACTTTCAAGCTCCATGAACCCGCGTCTGGCAGCGCGACGCACCTTGAACTAGCGTGCGTGCGTGAGCCGGAGATTCCGTACTTGACCGCCGAAGCCGAAAAGGACGCCCGTCAGTTCCTGGCCGCCCTGCGCGAAGAAATCCGCAGCCATGCGGGCGTGGGGCATTCGATCCTCGGCCGCATGAAGACTGACCCGCGCACGCGCTTTGACTTCATGGTGCTGGCAGGCCAGCACTTTCCGCTGGTGGGCAACTTCACGCGTTACATGGAACTGCTGCTGCTGCGCGCCCCCAGCAGCGAAGCCAAGTGCTGGCTGGCGAAAGTGCTGGTCGATGAATACGGTGAACGCAGCGAAGGACAGGACCACAGCGAGCACTACCGCAAATTCATGCGCGCGGCGGGGCACGCCCCCGGCGAAGAAGACAACGTCAAGCTGCACCCCGAAGTCGTGCATTTTATTCGCGAACACTACCGCATCTGCATTGAGGAGCCGTTTCTCGTGGGTCTGGGCGCGCTTGGCCCCGGGCATGAGTGGAGCATCCCCGCGATGTTCGAGCTGGCCGTCGCCGGCCTGCGCAAAGCCGGATTTGCCGAGAACGAAATCGAGTACTGGACCATGCACATGGACCAGGACCAGGACCACGGCGCATGGCTGGAAGAGGCGCTGGTCAACTATTGCGCGACCGACGAACAGCGCGCACAGATCCGGCGCGGCGCGCTGCTGAGCCTTGATGCGCGCGAGCGCTTCTGGTGGGGCGTGACCGACAAAGTCACCAGCGGGGCGACACGAAAGAACCTGCCGCCGGGTGTTGGCGCCACCAATGAAACTGATCAGCTCACGTTGCGCGAATTGCGTACCCGGTGGCGCATTGAACCCAGGCTCATCGAGGAATCTCACCATGGCGGCTGAACACCTGCTGGTTCTGGCATTTGGGGGGCCGACGCCCGGCTGTTGCAAGCGTTTTGAGACCTGTCCCGGCGAGGCCACGTGCTTCGTGTCAGGCATTTTCGGCGACAACCCGGCGCGACAAACCCGCGTGAACGAGGTTGTCGCGCACTACCAGGAGCTGGGCGGCTTTTCGCGCTTCAACGAGATCACCGAGGCGCAGGCGGCTGCGGTGGGCGACGAGCTTGCCAGGCGCGGCATCAAGCTGGGCATCAGTGTCGGGTATGACCACTGGATGCCGCACATCGCCGACCAGGTGGTGCAGCTTGCCCGCGATGGCGTGCGCGAGTTCGTCACGCTGGTGATGACGCCGCACCAGAGCTCGGTCAGTTGGGACAGCTACCTGCGCCGCGTGGGCGAAGGTCTGGACCGGTTGCTCGACCACAAGCGGCCGAAGTGGGCGGGCGTGTGCGATCCGATCTGGAACAAGCACGGTTTCATTGACGCGCTGGCCGACCGCGTGCGTGAGGCGGCGGGCAAACTGGGAGCGGACCTGACCAACAGCACGACCGGGCTGCTGCTGACCGCGCACGCTGTTCCCATGCCGATTGTGCGCACCAGCAAGTACGTCGAGCAGATCAGGGAAACCGCGCAACTGGTGGCCGAGAGGGTCAGGTCCAGTAACTGGCTGGTCGGCTACCAGAGTGCGCCCTCCGACAGCAAGATTGAGTGGACCACGCCGTATCTCGATAAGGCGATGGACCAGTTGCACGAAGCGGGCGCCACGAAAATCGTGGCGGCGCCGATCGGCTTTCTGTGCGACAACGTCGAGGTTCTGTACGACCTGGGCATCGAGGGCCGGCAACATGCGCAGAAGCTGGGAGTGCCGTTCGTGGCGGCAGAGGCCGTGAACACGCACCCGGCGTTCATCCACATGCTGGCTGACAACGTCCAGAAAGCGCTTGGCTGATGGCGCGGCGGCCGCGCGCTAACTCGTGGGCGGGTCTTTCTCGAGGCCCAATTGTTTGCGCAGCTCGCTCAACTGGCGCTTGAGATCGGCGATTTCGGCGTCGCGCTCGTCGCCCTTCTTTTCCATTTCATCAAGCCGCTTTTCCTGCTCGTCGATGCGTTCGCCCTGGGCCTTGAGCTGCTTGCGAATTTCTTCGCGTTCTTTCCTGGCGGTGGCGAGCTGGCTTTCCACTTCGTCGAGGCGTTTTCGATCGGCTTGCATTTCTTTCTCAAGTCGTTCGCGTTCTTTCTTGGCCTCGGCGATTTCGGCCTTGTTGCCGTCTACGTCCTTTTCCAGCTTGGCGATCAGCTTGTTGTGCAGGTCGAGCTTGCCTTCGGCTTCAGTGAGGCGGCCCTTGGCGGCGATCATCTCGTCTTCGAGCACGGCGATTTTGCCGCTTTGGACCTTGTCGTTGTCCTTGAGGGTGGTGACGTCGGTGCGGATTTCTTCCACTTCCTGCTTGGTTGCCTTTTCCTGCGGCCCGACCTCGTTCTGGATGCGTTCGTAAATCAGATAGCCGGTGCCGCCAGCCAGTGCCAGCACGATCAGTACCAGTCCGCCTGTCAGAATGCGCACGTTGTTCATTTCGGTCTCCGTGTCTTTTACTACTTGCCGGGCTTGGGCTGCTTGGCTGAGTCGCGCTGCCTGCGGCGTTCTTTCATGCTGATTTCCTGCTGTCGCAGGCGGTCAAGAATCTCGCGCATGTCGATCTGCCTGATTTCGACTTCGCCGCTGCAACTCCCGCACTTGATCTGGGCGAGGTCGATGTTGGCAAACTCGATCTCAACACCTTCCTGCTCTTCGATGTAGAGGTTGCCGTTGGGCATCAGCATGCACGGAAACGTAAACGGGCGCGTGACCTTGAATTTGCCGCGGTCACAGTCGCCCACGATCGTCGTGAGATACTCGTCGGGCAACCAGACCTTGCTTCGTTTGCAACACAGGATGCTGTCCTTGGACATTATTCGCCCTCCGGGGCGGGCGGTTTCAACTGTTCGGCGGTCAGCGCGCTCACGGTTTCGTACATCCCTTTGCCCAGCGCACTGGTCAGGTAGGCGCGCCAGCGGTCTTCCAGCTCGCCTAGCGCAGTGGCCTGCGCCCCGGACTGGATAATCACATAATAGCATACGCTGCCGCCGGCGTCAGAACGCTCCAGCGCCGCGTCGTAGTACAGCGACCACAGGGCCGACAGCACAGCCGGGCGCAGCTGCGCCATTTTTGCGGCGTCGTACTCTTTGGCGTCGTATTCGGGGCAGTACCCGGCCAGCAGAGCGACAGCCTCTTCGCGGGCCTTGTCGGCGGCTTCACGGAAGCGGTCAAGTGCCAGTTGCTGGCGGTGGGCGAAGTTGCCGTCTTCGAGCAATGCTCGCGCACGCAGGTACTCGTGGGCGCGCACGCGGGCCTGCAACTGCGCATACTCTTCGATCAGGCGGTCGTAGAACTTGACGGCGTCGGCGTTGGCCAGCCGTTCGCGTTCGTCGTCGAGCGCCTTGCGGTCTTTGCCGCGCAGTTCAATCTCGTCAGACACGGCCTGGTAACGTTCACGTTCGCGCTTGACCTCGACCAGCGCTTCCTTGGCGGCGTCGCCCGCTTCCACGATTGCAACTTCCTTCTTGAACTCTTCGCGGCGCGGCGCCGCGTCGGCCTCAAGGGCGGCAATGCGGTCCTCCACCTGTCGCAGGGCTTCGCGCGCCGCGGTGCGTGTCGCGTCGGCTTCGGCCCGGCGCGTGTCGAGCATCAGGCGCTCAGCTTTGGCGTCTTCCTGCACCGCCAGCTGGGTCCCGGCCTGTTCTGCCGTTGCCCTGGCAGATTCAGTCGCTGCCGACTGCCGCGTGGCGGCCGCCGCCGCGTCTTGTGCAGCCGCCTTGGCCGCATCGCGCGCGGTTGCAGCATCTGCTGCTGCCTTGGCAGCTTCGGCGAGCTTCGCGTCAGCTTCGCTGAACTTCTTGTCTGCAGCTTGGGCAGCCGCCTTGGCCTGATCGAGCGCGGTGGTCGCGGCGTTCAATGCCGCCTGTGCCTGTTGCAGCTTCTTCTCGGCGGCGGGGCGCGCAGGATCGTTCTCGGGCAGGCCATCCAGCGCGGCCTGCGCCTGCTCAACCTCTGACTGGCGGGCGGACTGTTCATCCTGTGCGGTTTTGCGTGCAGCAAGCGCGTCGACCAGGTTGTCCGATGCGGCGTCTTTGGCCTCTTGCAGCGGGCGCCGGGCTTCGTCGGCTTTCAACACAGCGGCTTCGGCTGTCTTAAGTGCCTCCGCAGTCGAGTCCTTCTGTGCATTGAGTTCTGTCAGTTTCTTTTGCGCGTCGCTGAATGCCTTGTCGGCTGCAGCCTTGGCGGTGGCGGCTGCCTCAAGTTTCGCCGGCGTGTACACGTTGGCGGCGAGCTTCTGTTCGATTTCGGCCAGTGCGGCCTCGGCGTCTGCTACGCTGCGCGTAAGGTCCGGCAGCAGGCGGCGCTGGTCGTCGATCTTTGCATCCAGTTCGTTCAATTTCAGCTTCAACAGGTCCAGGCGTCCGCTTGCCTGCTGGCCGGCGCGCACGCTGGCGTTCAGGTCGGCGACCTGTTTGCTCAGGGCTTCGCGTTTGCTGCCGTCGGCATCGTGGAACTCGCTGGCAACCAGCTTTGCGATTTCGGCATCCTGCAGCGCGATGGCGTCGATCGTTTCGGTCAGCCGTTTGCGCAAGGCAGCCGCTTCGCCCAGTTGTTTGTCGCGGGCGCCCAGCTCGTCGTTGCCGCGGGAAATGTCTGAGTGGAGGGTCTTGGCGGCTTCGCCCAGTGTGCCGTAGATGCCCGTGCCGCTCTGGCGGCGCCAGTGCGCCACGACACCCATGATCTCGTTTTCTGCCTGCAACAGCTCGGCGTCGCTCAAGGCCGCTGCGCCTTCGCCGCGGGGATTTCCTTGTCCTCGCTCAACGCGGGCGCGGGCGGCTTCGAAGGTCTCCTGCAACTGGCGCTCAAACTCGACGATCTCGGGGTGCGCCCTGCGGCGCACTTCTTCGCCGCGCAAAATCTCAAGGCCTTGCGCCAGGACGCGCAGGCGCCGGTCCACGGCCAGCAGGCTCTGCTCTGCCCGCAGCGGGTAACTTTCGGTGTTCAGCCAATGCAGCGACTCTTTGAAGCGAAGGTTTGCGCCAATGCGCAAGTCGCGAAAGTTTTCGTATTCGCGGCCGACAATCGGCGGGGCGCTGTCAAACATCAACGCCCACTGCCCGCGATTGACCGCGGCCTGGTCTTGCGCGCCGGACAAGATCACCGCGCCCTGAAACACACGTACCACCGCCGAGGGCTGAAGGTCTTGCAGGCGAATCGCCGCCGGAAACTCCGCGCTTCCGCGCTTGACCGTGACGGCCATCGCCTCGCCTGGCATCAGCAGCGCGGCACGCTGCATAAGCCTTTCCATATCGGGCGCGGTCTGGCCGGTGATGTCGACGAGCACGTCGCCCTGCTTCAGGCCATGGCCTTCATCGCCGGTCTCGGCAACAAAGCCGGCCCAACGATGCATGGGCTCTGTGCACTCAAGGCCGGCGGCCACGGGCTTGAAGCGCGTTGCCAGCAGCCGAAGTCGCTCGGTGGGCAGGTTGTCAGGCAGCAGCGGAGCCGCGGCCTTGCCCGCGGCCACGTCGAAGTCGGCGCCACTGTCGCTGCCAAGCTCGGATTCGCTGATGACAACGGCGAAAGCGTGTCCAGCCGCGGTGAAACGGCCCCAGATTTCGCCCTGGTGCAGTCGCATCACCTGGCGCGCGTCTTCGCGCGGGCGCAGCAACTCAAGCTTTGTGTCGCCGGCCATCAGCACGCGGTTGCTGGCGTCCAGGGTAATCAGCGCCTGCGCGCCCGGGGCCGTTGAGGCGCTGTCGCCGACGCGCATGCGTCCGTCTGGCGGCATTTCGACCTGGCCGGTGAGCACGCGAATGTTGACTTCGGGCGGCGCCACATATGCGCCGACACGGTGGAACATCAGCATCATGCCGACAATCCCGACCACCTGCACCCACAGCGCGGCGGAGGGCGGCAGGCTGAGCGCATGGTGGGGGTTGCGCGCGCGCACGTTGATCGACACCCGCGAAAAGTCAAACTCGGGGCTGTCAAACATCTCGCGGATTGCCTCGGACTGCCCGCGCAATTCGTCAAGCCGTTGCTGGCCGATCTTGTCCTTGATGATCCTGCGCTCAAACTTCGCGGTTTCGTCTTCGTCGAGGCGCCCGTCGATGTAGCGGCGCATTTCCGTGTCTTCGCCTTTGGCCCCGGATTCGCGCGACTTGACGCCTGCAGCCAGCTTGCGCGCCGCGGCGTCGATCAAGGCCTCAATGTGCGCCGGCGATTCGCCGGCCCAGCGCCCGATCGTCGCCGGGCTGAACCCGAGCCGGAAGTGCAGGCACAACAGTTCGCGCTCGGCAGCCGTGACGTGATAGGCCCGCAGGTGCTTGCGCTCGCGCAGGCCGGGTACGCTTTCTGCCTTGATCTTCAACTGGTCGTCCGCGCGGATGGCACGAATGCGGCCTTCGCTGATGCCCATCGTCAGCTGCTCGCGCGTCATGCCGGTGCGCGCCACCACCTCGTCGAACGTAAAACTGGTGGTCGCCTTGCGCGGCTGTGCGCTGCTTTCAAGCACGTCACGATAGCGCGAACGAATGGTCTGCGTCGCCGCCTGCATCGCAAACTCGAACACTTCGTCGTCGCTGGTGCTGCGCACTGCCGCGCGTGACTGCGCCAGAATGTCGACCAGCACATCCTCAACCATGCGCTCAAAGCGGCCGTCGCGGTCCGGCACCAGCGCGGTGCAGTAGTCGACCACGGCTTTGCCATAGCGCCGGATCAGGCGGTTGACGCTGCCGGGTGCCCCGGCGAGCAGGTCCTTGATGTCCGTGACGGCTTGGCTCATTCGGCTTCTGTGAGTCCTTCCAGGTCGAACAGCGCTTCTACGAAACGGTCCGCGTCAAACGGCTGCATGTCTTCGAGTTTCTCGCCAAGGCCGACGAACTTCACGGGTACTTCGACCTTTTCGTTGATCGTCAGGACCGCGCCGCCCTTGGCTGTGCCATCCAGTTTAGCCAGGAACAAGCCGGTGACATTGGCTGATTGCTTGAACATTTCGGCCTGGGTGACGGCGTTCTGGCCGGTGGTTGAGTCAAGTACCAGGATGGTTTCGTGCGGCGCACCCTCAATCTTCTTCGCGGCGCAAGCGTTGCTGATTTTGCGCAACTCGTCCATCAGGTTCTTCTGGGTGTGCAGGCGGCCCGCGGTGTCCACCAGCAGAATGTCGGCGCCGACTTCAAGGGCGCGCTCGGCGGCACGATGGGCGACGCTGGCCGGGTCCGCGTGTTCGGCGCCGGTGACGATCTCGCAACCGATGCGCTCGGACCAGGTCTTGAGCTGCTGCACAGCCGCCGCACGAAACGTGTCGGCTGCCGCGAGTACCACGTGACGGCCCGAGTTCTCGAGCCACCATGCAAGCTTGGCGATGCTGGTCGTCTTGCCGGCGCCATTGATGCCGACGACGAGAATGACGGTTGGCTTCCTGGCGGCGAAGTGCAGTGCGTTGCCGCGGTGCGTCAGGCGCTGTTTCAGGTCTTTGCGCAGAAACGGCAGGATGTCTGTCGTCTGTTCAATGTTGCCGTTCTTCCAGGCGCTGCGCACGACATCCATGAGAAAGTCAGTAGTCTCGACGCCGAAGTCGGCTTCGATCATGGCTTCCTCGAGCTTCTCAAGAATGTCCTCGTTGATCTTCTGGCCCAGCCCGATCACGCCCAGGACGCGGCGGTTCAGCACCATGCGTGTTTTGCTGATCGCGCGCGTGAGCTTGGCGAGCATGCCCTTTTTTTGGGGCTCCTGGGTCTCCGCGGCATCGGTGTCGGCCACGGGCACCGGCGGCGCTTCTTGTTCGGGCTTCTTTTTTTTGCTGAACAGTCCCACTCGCTCGCCCTTTGTATCCCGTCGCTGGCGCTCGGGACCCTTGTTTTCCAGTTGCGCGGCCTACACCTTTTGCGGGCAGAGGGTCTGGAACACTTTGTCCAGCACCCCGTTAACGAAGGCGCCGGACTTTTCGGTTGAGTATTTCTTGGCCAGGTCCACGGCTTCGTTGATCGTTACCCTGGGCGGTACATCGAACATGTGCAGCAGTTCAAACACGCCCATGCGCAGGATCGCGCGGTCCACATACGGCATGCGCGAAACCTGCCAGTTCACTGCCGCGTCCTGGATTGCCTTGTCGAGGGCCACCTGCTGTTCGCGCACGCCGTCGGTCAGCAGCTTCGCAAAGTCGCTCACCGCCGCCGACTGGTGCTCGACCTCAAGCACCTTGCGCACTTCGGCCTCTGCCGACTCGGGGGCAGCGCCCGGGCGCGAAACATCCAGCGCGTAAAGCAGCTTCAGCGCCAGTTCCCGGGCTTGCGTGCGTACATCTTCAGAAGGCGTCACGTCCATGCGTGGCTTGTATACACCGATGCAGCCAATCGGCAAAGCCGCGGCATGAATCCCGACGAGCCGCTGTTTGCCGGCGGCGGGGACGCTGCGTTGCTACTTGCCCTTGCGTTGCCCGGCGCCATCGACGCTGCGCAGCAGGTTGACCATTTCGATGGCGGTGACGGAGGCGTCAAAGCCCTTGTTGCCGGCCTTGGTGCCGCAACGTTCAATCGCTTGCTCAAGATTGCCGGTCGTGACCACGCCGAAGATGCAGGGTACGCCAGTCATGAGTCCGGCTTGTGCAATCCCCTTGGCAGCTTCGCCGGCGACGTAGTCGAAGTGCGGCGTTGAGCCGCGCACCACGGCACCCAGGCAGATGACGGCGTCGTAGTTGCCTGTTTCGGCGAGCTTGCGAGCCATGACCGGAATCTCGAATGCGCCCGGGACCCAGGCCAGCGTGGTGTTGTCAAGTTTGCCGCCGTGGCGCCGGATTGCGTCCAGGGCGCCCTCAACCAGCTTATCGACGAGGAACGAGTTGAAGCGGGCAGCGACCAACGCGAAGCGGGCATTGCCCGCCACGAGATCGCCTTCGAGGATGTGCTTTGGTTTGTCCATAGTTGTGGTGTGTCAGAAAAGGACGGGAATTGTAGCGAGCAACGCTGCAATTGGAATGAGCGAAAGCGGGGCAGCAGTCCCTTGCGCATCTGCGCAGGCGGCTGAACGCAACCTTGACTCTGGTGCTGTCTTGCGTACGATTTGTGAACCCCAAAACGAATCCCCTCGGATGTATAGAACCCTCGTGTTGCGCCGCGTGGGCCGTGCGCTGGAATCATCGGAACTAGCGCCGAGGCAATGCGAGCATGTTTTACACACATGCTGGATACCGAGGTTCCGGTGTGGATTCACAAACACTTGCAACAAAGCCGTTTACAGCGTTACAAATAATTGGCACAGCGTTCGCTAACGTTCACGCAGCAGCATCCAGATTCACCGGCAATTCCAGTTCCCCGATCCCGGCTTGGGCCGGAATGCAGGAGAGACCAATGCAGGTACGACGCATGACACGTGTGGCCCCGTTCTTCGCGGCAGGGACGTTTGCCCTTCTGCTGGGCTGCAGCTCAGACGGTATTGTGTTCAACGGTCAGGCACAGGTGCAGCAGTACCCGATTCGCACCACGCCGGTTGTGCACTACAACCTGCCGTCCGAGATCATTGACCCGATCACCGGTGACGCGTCTCTGGACTTCACGTTCTTCCAGAACCTCACTTCGGCGAGCTTCACTGAGCTCGCGTCTCCCGGCCACGACCTGTGGGCCCACACACTCGACAGCTATCACTGCTCAGACAACACTTCGCCGTGCCGCAGCATGACCGAAGTGCCGGACTGGCCGTTCATGTTCGACGGCGGATACCAGGCGGCCGGGCTTTCCGGCGTCACCTGGCCGCCGGGCGGCAGCTGGCCCCACCCGCAGGTGGCCACGGGCGGCGGCGGCAGCGGCCCGGTCATCGCAGCCTGGACGCTGTCCCTGATGAACCAGTGGTTCCTGCGCGACGTTGACGGCGCGGCTCTTGCCAGCCCGCAGCCGAATCAGCCCCCGGTCACGATTGAGTCGGTCGGCTTTGCCAGCATGGCAATTTCGATCCATGAGCACGCCGCCGCAGGCTCGGGTTATTCGCCGCAGCTTTCCAACAGCCCGCCTTCTGCCGTACAGCAAGAGACGGGCAACCCGGCCACGCAGGGCGCCAATGGCAAAGCCCGCGTGCAGCCGCCGATCAACAACGCGGTCTGCTGGGGTTTCAACGGCACGTCGGCCCCGGCGGGCTTGCTGGGCATGGGCTGGCGTGAAGCGCCGGCACAGAACATCCACATTGAAACGAACACCCAGACAGCAGGCGGCGGTTCGCCCTCAGGCAACACGGTCGTCGTGATGCAGAACGTGCCGGTGCCCGACTACTTCGGCGGCGGCGGCCCGGTCAACGGCGGCGGTGGTGTCTTCACCGTGCGCTTCATTGACCAGTGGTGGCAGACGACCGACGGCAACAGCAACGTGCTCAAGGACGACGGCCTGACCTTCTGCTACTACTTCGCCACCATCGGGTGCCACCTGATGGGTTACGGCGTCGGTCTGGTGGACAGCTCATTCGCTTCGGGTGGCGTGCAGAACGGGCAGGAAGACATCATGAGCCTGAGCGTCATCCTGGACATGACCGGCTTTATCGCCGCCGAGCGCGAGTTCCAGATTGTCACCGAAGACCTTCAGCGCATGCAGGACGTGGTCAATGGTGACTGGATGACCCCGGGCCAGCTGAGCACGCTGCCGGGCAGCGACCGCTAGACTGACGAACACTGTGCAGGCACAGCCTGAAATGCACGAGAAACGCAGCAACACGAAAAGGAAGCAGACCATGCGCAAGCTGACCAAACTCTTCCCCGCCCTGGCACTGGCCGCCGGCATCTCGGCATTCGGACTTGCAGGCTCAGGTTGCGACGGCAAGTTTGCAGGGCCCCCGGGTGGTTCAGCCATCGGCACACCCGGCCTCAACCCGCTGTTCGGCGTCACGCCGTTCACCTTTGCGGCCGAAAACCCGCAAATCACCGGCTTCTACAACGATATCTGGTTCATTGATCCAGGTCGCGATGCAGACGACGGCCCTGCCGGCCAGATCATTATCCTGGCGGACACGATCCAGGCGCTACAGACGGCCAACTTCTCGGGCTTCCTGACCAACCGCGGCGACCCGCTGCACATTGAAGTCAACTTCCAGTACCCGCTGATGCTTTCGTTCATGAGTCAGTGGTTCCGCCGCAACGGCGACGGCAGCCGCATTCGTGAGCTTGACCAGTTCGGCTACCTTGTCTACTCAGCCAAGAGCCTCGACATCAACTTTGTCACCGCACCCGTCGAGCCGTTCTTCACCACCAACCCCACCCGCCTTGTCTACTCGGTGGACCGCCTGACCTACCCGTCAGGCCTGCCGGGCAGCGTGCTTGCCGGCTGGACAGCACCGCCGGCCAACCAGCCTGGCGACTTCCCGCCCCCGCAGAGCCGCTACCTCAGCCGCCAGTTCAGCGAAGTCGGGCTTGTGCAGCTGACCAAGCTGCTGCCGGCCGGCGCCCCGCAGCTGACCCAGTCATTGGGCCTGCCGCTGGCCGACAACGACACCAATGAAAACGTCGAAAACGCCGGCGCGATCCCGGCAGCGCTGGGTGGCGGCTGGACCTCGGTTCAGTCCCCGACGGGCGTGTTCGGCGACCTGTTTGCCATCGCCTTCAAGAATGCCCCGGTCGTCAAGCCGACGACCCCCGGCCACACCGAAATCGAGGCGTGCGTCGAGTACTCGCGTCACCTGGGTGCGCTGCACACCAACCTGATCGTGCAGATGGTCGGCTTGAACTCGGGCAAAGCCGGGACGCTGACCGACCCTGCACAGGTCGTGTGGCAGAACGGTTTTGGCTACACGTTTGACCAGGGCGACCTGAACGCGCTGAACACCAAGCACCTGCCGGGCAAGGACCGCGACCCGCTGGCGCCCCCGACACCCTGAGCGGAAACCGGAACAGAGACCACGGAACTCTAACAGCACTCACTCGAGCCCTAACTCTAAAGAAGAACAAAGGCTGAACCATGAAACTCAAGATCACCTTCTGCGCCGTAGCCCTGATGGCGATCACGCTTGCCGCTGAAGCTTCGGCCGAGGCCAAGAACTACGTGCCCCACGGCACCACCGTGCAGCGCCTGTCAGAAGCCGCCGGCGCCGTTGTGGTCGGCAAGCTGCAGCGCGTAGAGGATGTGCAGCTGGCCGAAGTGGGGATTGACGCCAAGCGCTGGCCTTCGCGCCACGATGGCAAGTCCCAGGACGGCCAGGACAACATCCGCCGCGATGGCGTCATCAAGGTTGAGCAGGTGCTCAAGGGCAATCTTGCCGTCGGCACCGAGGTTCACTTCGTGAGCGTGCGCCAGCTCAAGTTCGACAACTACGATGCCGACCTGAAGACCGAATCGGCCATCTGGTTCCTGCACTCGCGCCCCGAAGACAACCGCATTGCGGTGCTGGTCGACGAGCGCGGTGCCGTCAGCGCCAGCGACGTCAACGGCAACTTTGTCGCGGCGACAGACTTCGTCCGCGATCAGCTCGCCGGCAAGAACACCGTGGACCACATGCTGGACGCGATTGACTTCCAGGCCGGCCGCCTGTCGGTCGACTGCGCGCTTGAGCTTTCGTGGCAGTTTGAGAGCTACCAGGGCGCGATGACCGAGACTCAGCGCCAGCGCATCCTCAGCATGGCGCAGGTCAGCCCGGTCGGCTCCACAGAGCGCAACGAGTTGGTCACCGCCATCGGTCGCTACAAGCCCGAAGGCGGCCTGGACGGCCTGTTCAGCATCATGCTCAACGACAGCAACTGGAGCACCACCAGCCTTGGCTGCTGGGCCCTGGAAGAAATCGACCGCGGCGCAGCCATTGCCCGCCTGCTGGCCGAGTGGCCGAACGCTGCCGCTGACAAGAGCCGCCAGATCGTGATCGTGCGCAGCCTCGGGCTGATTCGCCCCAAGGCCGGCCACGATGGCGCACAGGTGCGCACCGACACGTTGAACCTGGTCGGCGGCCTGCTCAAGAGCAGCACCGACAAGAACCTGCTGCGTGAGGCGCTGATCGCATCCCGCGACCTGCGCACCGAGCAGGAACACGTCGAGGCCCTCAAGAAGCTGATCGACGAACGCGACACCAACGGCCTGACCGACGCAGAGATCAAGGCTGCGATCGTGGCCCTGGCCGCCTGCCGCAAGACCATCATCACGCAGACCGGAATCGCCGAGGCGGTATACGCCCGGACGTACCTGGAAGACCTGGCCGTAGCGGAGCCTGTGCTGGCGCAAGTGATCAAGCCGGCCCTCGACTTCCCGTGGACGGTGCTGATCGCGGGCGCTGACGGCCGCGGCCACTAAGGTGAAACTGGAGTTCCCTGAACCCCGAATAGAATGTACCTCGGAATGAATCTCGGAAGGATGCCTGCCATGAAGAAGATTCTCGCATCGCTTGCAGCAGCAGCCACCCTCACGGTGTGCGCGCAGTCTGCCAACGCGGCATTCACGCTGTTCGACCTGGCAAAGGACTCGATGTACGTCGCCCGTGGCGAGTTCACCGAGCTTGAGCGCACGAACGGCGGCGACCGCCTGACGTTGCGCTGCAACAACCTGCTCAAGGGCGACCTGGCGCCGGGCACCACGCTGGTGCTGGAATCCTTCGAGCCCGCGCCCGCCGATGAAGCACTGGGCCGCGACGTGATCGTCGGGTTCAACCTGATCAACGGCAAGTACTACTTCAACCTGCACCCGTACTCATGGCGCAGCTTCTACTTTGAGGACACCGACGAAGCCGCCGACGGCTTGAACCGCAACGAAACGGCGATCAAGAATTTCGTCAGCATCAATGCGCCGCACCAGGCGGTCATTGAGCGCGAGCTTCGCAAGCGCCTGGAGTACGGCACGCTGGCGTATGAGGGCGAGTACGAAAAGGCGCTGATCAACGAGTGGAAAGCCGAACTGCTGCGCCAGATGGCCGAAAAGGGCAGCGTGGCGGCACGCGACGCAGCCAAGGCGTTCATCGATCATACCCTGTTCCGCAACACCCTGACTGTCGAAGAAATGCAGTACATCGGCAGCATCGTCAAGGGTTCGCAGATCGGCAGCCTTGAGCGCTCGTACATGCTCGAGATCATCCGCAACGAAACCAGCGCTCATCCGCCGCTTGCCACGCAACTGGTCATGCTGCGCGAGGAAACCACCCAGATGTGCGTCGGCAAGCTGTCCAACCTGCTCAGCGCTGTCGAAGGCCGCGAAGCGGTGATTGCCGCCATCGGCGAGATGGCCGCCACCCAGTCCGAGCCCACACAAGTGCGTGTCAATGCGCTGCAGACCCTGGCCGCCATGCGCGACCTGACGGCCCTGCCGTATGTGCACACCGCGCTGCTCGGCGAGCAGAACGCAACGAACTTCAACAAAGACGTGGTGCGCGGCGCCCTTAAGGCCCTGCGCCGCCTGAACAGCACCGACAGCGAAGCCGTGCTGGAAGGCTACATCGCCACCGAGCAGTGCCAGGCCAGCTGGGAACTTACCCGCCGCGCCTGGATTGCCTTCAGCATGATCGACAGCACCAGCACCAACACCAAGATCCGCCAGCGCTTCCAGGCCACCTCAGCCAACAACGTGGCGCACCGCAAGTTCTTCGGTCGCCTGCTTGAAAGCAACAAGCTCAACCGCGAACTGCTGATGGTCTTCAACGAAGACTAATCGACACCAGCATCAACACACGGCCGGGCAACCGGCCGTGTTTGTTTAACTCTTCTCTAACCGC
Source organism: Planctomycetota bacterium (assembly GCA_020849795.1). GTDB lineage: Bacteria > Planctomycetota > UBA8742 > UBA2392 > UBA2392 > JADJRK01. The sequence continues at coordinate 63,469 of JADZFR010000005.1, forward strand.
CGCAGGCTTATGGGTTTGCGGCGGTTTGCGTTTTTTGGCGCCGGCCCCCAACCCACCCCCGCACCTTTTTCGGGGGTGCCGTGGAGGTCGTGCGCTTTCTAAATCAACCGACACCAGAGAACAGGAGCCCGGCGCGTACGCGCCGGGTAGCTTGGCGAGTTAACAAC